>DATHIB010000154.1:0-66199 GCA_035490055.1 Candidatus Limnocylindria bacterium
CTGATAAGGGCGAGGTCGGTGGTTCAAGTCCACCCAGGCCCACCATTCAAATCACCAATAAATATGCGGCTATTCTCACTTTTTCCCTTTCGGGGAATATCTCTCGAAAAAGCAATTTGCCAACTATTTGCCAACTTTAGGATTGGCCGGATGGCACTACACTCGGGGCGTTAAGACCTTCTCGGCTGAAGGCCGAACGGCTCGCTTCGAATAGGCTATGTCGAGAACGCTGCCCGGTCACGTCGAAGGATGTGGAAGGCAGTGCAAGGCACTGCAAGACTATGCAAGGAGCGGGAAGTCCTTTTTAGTCAGTTTTGCGGGGGCGTAGTTCAGTTGATTAGAACGCTGCCCCGTCAATCGTTAGAATCCCACACTGTCACGACCGACACCTTCTACCCCAGGGTTTTGACACAGTTCTGACACAGCAGGACAATGTGCTTTTGACGCAGGCGCTTCTGTTAAGGCTTCCGGTCACGAAACTGATTGAACCTGCCAGTGGTTCTCGATAACGATGCCGCAACACGTTGGCTACTCAGGACGGCTCGACGTTTTCGACGGTGACTCAGGCTGCGCTTGATCCTTTTCTTTGGACTGTGCGGCCTCGGGGGTTCTGGCGCGGTGTTTGCGACGGATCACGCTGCGCCAACTTGCGCTTGTGTCGTCGGCTGAGACTTCCTTTGAAGCACTCGCCATTGCCCGGGCGAAGTCCCTTCCCAGTGGTGGAAAGCTCGGAAGAAGGAATTGGCGTCTTCGTAGCCCAACAGATAGGCAGTTTCATTCAGCTCCCGGGACGAGTGAAGAAGGTAATGCCGGGCCAACTCACGACGTGCTTCTTCCAGCAAACGCTGAAACGTAATCCCATGCTCGGTGAGCCTCCGCTGCAACGTCCGAGTGCTCAGGTGTAGCTCTCTTGCGAGATCCTGTATCCCCGGGCGCTGACCCGCGAGTAGCTGCTTCAGAATGGCTTTTGCTTGTTCGCTGAAAGTTTTCTGCGCGAGCTGTTGCGTCAACTCCGCCTCAAGCTGTGGCGCGACAATCGCGAGCAAATCAGCGTTGTGAGTTACAAAGGCCAGATCCATATCCGCCTTGCTGAATACCAAGGCATTCTGGTTAGCCTTGAACTTTATGGGGCAGCGGAAATGGGCCTCATAGATGTCTCGGTGCGCCGAGGCTCTCTGAAGCTCGACTCGCTTGGGGTTGACCGGGCGACGAGTGCCTCGCCGTCCGATGCTGACAATCCATGCGAAACAGACGTCCACCAGTAACGGCGGCTCTTTCTCATGCGCGAGAAGCCAAACGAACTGGACTGCGCATTCATTTCCCCGTTCGACCAGACGGATTTCCTCTGGACAGGTGAGTCGTTTGTACCGCGCTAGTCGCTGTACCGCATCCCGAAACGACCGGGCGGAGAGCGCGGCGATTTTAATCGGGTCGTAATGCTCGATACGCTCCTCCGTCCCCACCTTCAGGCCAAAGCCCGGATCGTTGCTGGCTTCCGCAATCCCGCGGTAAAGCGCGAAGAACTCCTCGGTGCTCACCAGAATCTTCTCCTGGTTGAACAACCCCATCGGCAGACCAGCTTGCCGCAGCACCGTCTCGGGAGAAAGGCGAAGTTCTTCGAGCTTCCGTGGCAGCGTGGTCGAGACTCGAAATTGGTTTGTCATCGCTCACCCAACAGCATAAACCTAAAAACTTTCAGCGGCATAACCTGCCGTACAGCCGCAGACCCCTAGTTGTGCTAGTGAGGACGTTTCTCGAAGACATCCTTCAGGACCAGTAACGCGGAGAAGGCATTCGGCCAGCCGGCGTAGAACGCCAGATGCGTGACAACCTCCCCGGCTTGCTGTTGCGTCAGGCCGTTGTCCATCGCCCGGTTGAGGTGGTATGTGATCTGCGCGACCTGGCCGGAAGCAATTAGCGCACTGACCGTGACCAGGCTCCGATCCCTGGGCGCAAGGTCCGGCCGCAGCCACAAATCACGGAACAAAACGTCTGTCGTATTCTGCACGAGGCCGGGAGCGACCTTGCCGAATAGTTGTTCCACGTTCGCTGCGCGTTTTGCCTCCGCGTCGTTGTCGAGCGGGAGCAGCGCCGGTGAAGCGGCAGGAAGCTGGTCAGCGCCTATCTCGCGTGCGGCGAAAACATCCTTAGCTGCAGCGACTGCCGACGTTGCATTGGCCCAGCCGGAATAAAAAGCAAGATGCGTGACGATTTCGGAAATCTCACGCGGTTCAACCCCGTTATCAAGCGCCAGGCTAAAATAATGCGGCATCTCAATCGTCTGGTTGCGCGCGATTAGGGCGGCGACGGTTACGATGCTGCGGTCCCGTGGATTTAGCTCTGCTCGTTTCCAGAGATCGGCGAGCGTGCCTTTCACGTATTTTTCCAGCGCCGGGGCCACGGTCCTGCTGTCGTTTACGGTTTGCATCGGTTTCCTCGCATGTTGTGCGCTCACAGGTCGCTCTCGTCGTATCCGGGCTTCTTATAGAGATTGTCCGGCTTATTCTTGATGTCAGGTCTATATACCCTCGCGACCCAATCCCCGGGTTTGATTTCTTCCATCGCCACCGACACTGACTCTTCTCCGTAATTAAGAATGTCCATGACGTTTTTAGTGATCGCCTCGGCCAGTCGGTTTTTCTGCCCTTCGGACTTACCGGGCCACAACTTCACAATCACATGCGGCATCGCTTTCCCCTGGTCTTTAATTCTTGCTCGCCCGCGGGACGATGTTGATTGTCGCGGCGCGTGCACGCGTACCGATCATTGCGCCTAGATACTCGCTGCTCTTGTACTTCGCCTTGTAAGCGTTGTCGATGGGTTCAAGAATCACGCCTTCGACCGGCTCGAATGACACATCCCTCGTGATGCCCGCCGCGCTGATTCGGCCGGCCTTCTGCCGCAAGGCGGCCTGATACCACTGAGACTTATGTCCGTTGTACGCGCGCACATAAAGCGCCCCATCGACGACCACGGACCAGATCCACGTCGGTGTGCCATAGGTCTTCCCGTCATCCCGAAACGGTGAGATGTGCAGGTCATCCGTTCCCGCGATTTTGTTCAGTTCGCCTTTCGGCCAGGTGCTCATAGTTCACCTACCCACCAGACTCGCGTGAAACGCGGGGTATCTGGCCCCTTCCAGCTTGATTTTTGAGGAGGCTTCTTCCAGCGCGATTACGTCGCCGGTCGTTAGTTCAATCACTGCCGCTCCCAGGTTCTCTTCCAGGCGTTCCAGCTTCGTCGTGCCCGGAATCGGAACGATCCAAGGCTTCTTGGCAAGCAACCACGCGAGTGCAATCTGCGCGGGAGTCGTCTTTTTCTGCTTCGCGAATGAGCTGATCACATCGACCAAGGCCTGGTTCGCTTTGCGATTTTCCTCACTGAATCGTGGGACGCTGTTGCGGAAGTCGGTGCTGTCGAACTTCGTGTCGGAATCGATCTTGCCCGTCAGGAAGCCTTTACCCAGAGGGCTGAACGGCACGAAGCCGATTCCCAGCTCCTCTAATGTCGGAATCACCGTCTCTTCGGGCTCCCGCCAGAAAAGTGAGTACTCGCTCTGCAGCGCCGCCACGGGCTGAACTGCGTGGGCGCGTCGGATTGTTTGTGCGCTGGCTTCAGAGAGACCGAAATGCTTCACCTTGCCTTCCTGAATTAGATCCTTTACAGCGCCGGCAACCTCCTCAATCGGAACATTCAGATCGACCCGGTGCTGATAGAACAGATCGATGGCATCGACCCTCAATCGCTTGAGCGATCCCTCTGCGACTTGTTTGATGTGCTCCGGCCGGCTATTGAGCGCGTTCCACTTGCCTCCATCATTGGGATTGGCCTCCCAGCCGAACTTCGTCGCGATTACGACTTTCCCGCGAAAGGGAGCAAGTCCCTCCCCCACCAGTTCTTCGTTGACGAGTGGGCCGTAGACCTCGGCGGTATCGAAGAATGTGACACCTCTGTCCACTGCGGCATGCAGCAGCGAAATCATCTCCTGTTTGTCTTTTGGGGGCCCGTAGGACCAGCTCATCCCCATGCAGCCAAAACCGAGGGCTGAAACTTCAAAATTGTTTTTTCCGAGTTTGCGTTTTTGCATTGTTTTCGATCCTTTAGATAAAGTATGCGTGCAATGACGTTTCGCGCCGGCCTAGTAGTGCTCCCAAGTGACTCTCCAGTGTTCCTCCGGGCGGGTCGATTTCACGATGAGTTGATTCCCCGAGAACTCGAAGGAGCGCGGCAAGTCTTTGCCGATCAGGCTGCGCACTAACGCACCTTCGACGTGAAAAGTGAATGTGCGAGCGGTCTCATCAACTTCGTATGTACCAAAAGTGGCTTCATAGCCGCCGTGCGAGTACTGCTCAGGTCCCGCCGCAGCCTGCGGCGGCGGATGGCGCTCCATCACCTGTACCGAAGCGTGCCCGTCGCGTGTAAAGACAAACATCCCGGTGGAGTCGGCTTTATGAATTGTCCCGTCCGGGTTCGGCGCCTCGAGCGACACGAGCCGCCACGCTCCAACGAACCGATCCTTAACTCCCTGATTTCCGTTGCGATCCTGGCTGCCAGACACCGAACCGGAAATTGCGGTCATCGCAAAGAGCAGAGGAATCAAGGAAAGCAGCTTTTTCATGTTTGCACCTTCATTTGAGAAGCGGCCATTACCTCACAGCCGGATTCCCGAAACACGTTACATTGTTTGGTCAACCACTTTCATTTGTGCTTCATTCATCCGGCCGCCGTGCACCGTGATTTGAGAGAGAGCAGTTTCAATCTCGCGAAGATCAGCGGGCGTAAGCTTGACATGGATCGCTCCCAGATTCTCGTTCAGGTGATCGAGACTGCGTGTGCCAGGGATGGGAACAAGCCACGGGTTTTGCGCAAGCAACCACGCCAGGGAAATTTGAGCCTCTGTTGCCTTCTTCTGCTCGGCAATCCGCCCGAGCAAATCAATAATCGGCGCATTCGCTGTGATGTTTTCAGGTGAAAAACGGGGAAAGCCGGATCGCATGTCCTTTTGGGGGTCGAACTTCGTTGCAGCGTCTATTTTTCGCGTGAGATACCCCTGCCCGACCGGCCCCCAGGGGACGAAGCCGATCCCCAGCTCTTCACAAGTCGCGAGCACACCATTCTTTTCAGGGTCTCTTTGCATCACCGAATATTCGGTCTGGATCGCCGTCACAGGTTGGACAGCGTGCGCCCGGCGGATGGTTTTGGCGCTCGCCTCGGACAGGCCGAAGTGTAAAACCTTTCCTTCTTTAATCAGCTCTTTGACGGTGTGTGCTACATCCTCGATGGGCACATTCGGATCGACCCGGTGCTGGTAGTAGAGATCAATGCGGTCGGTTCTGAGGCGCTTCAGCGATTCCTCGACTACTTTCCGGATATGCTTTGGCTGGCTGTTAAGAGCGCCGCCCTTCTCGTTGTCGAAGCCGAACTTCGTTGCGATAACGACCTTGTCGCGGAAAGGCGCGAGTGCTTCTCCGACAAGCTCTTCGTTTGTATAGGGGCCGTAAACTTCGGCTGTATCGAAGAACGTGACGCCCTTTTCGCGAGCGGCGCGGATGACCTTAATGCCCTGATTTTTATCAGCGGCGGGTCCGTAGTTGGCGCTGATACTCATGCAGCCGAACCCAAGGGCCGAGACTTCCAGATTGCTCTTTCCCAGTTTGCGCTTTTGCATTGTTTGTCCTTCCAGCCCCGTTAGGCGTTCATGTTGATCGAGTGCAACCTTTTGAGTGGCTTCATTCATGGTCTGATCCTCCTTACCGACACCACTTTAGATTCACGGGCTAGGTCGAGGCACTAGCCGAGCGCGCCAATCTACTTGCAGAACGCGCCAATGGTTTAGGCATGAAAAGGCGGAATAGACAAAACCGCCATAACGCATCGATCAGACCGGTGAAACGGGCGTAGTTCAGTTGGTTAGAACACCTGCCTGTCCCGCAGGAGGTCGCGGGTTCGAGTCCCGCCGCTCCCGCCAATTTCACACGGTGTCAGGCCGCTCAGACGGCACGCTGGGCCAGGTGGCCAGACCAGTCAATACACGCGCGTTTCTCGGTACCTATCTGGTGAGACTTCCGTGAGCGATTAACGAACCACATCTTGCGGGGTGGGCCCGAGTGTAGCAATGTTGCGCCATGACACGGCGCACAAAGAAGGCTTGGACGAAATGGCGGGAGCTGATTTCCGAACAGGCGCGTAGCGGGCAGACGGTAACTGCGTTCTGCCGTGAGCGCGGGCTATGTAGGCCTTATTTCTTCGTCTGGAAGAAACGCCTGGGTGAAGATACCACCACTCAATTTCTGGAAGTGCAACTGAGAGAGACCACGCCGAGCGCGGTGAGGGACACGCGTGTTGAAATCCGCCTGTCGAATGGCCGGAGCCTGGTGGTGGGGCGAGGGTTCGATGCCGAGCATGTGCGGGCGTTACTGGCGGTGGTGGAGTCGGCGTCGTGATCGGGTTGCCGAGTCTGCAGGCGATGGACCGCGCGCAGGAAACGCGGATCTGGCTGGCGAGCGAGGCCATGGACATGCGCTGTGGGTTCGACCGGCTGGCGGAGCGGGTGCGAGCAGTGATTGGTGAGGATCCGCTGAGTGGGCATTGGTTCGTGTTCCATTCGCGGCGTGGTGAGCGGATGAAGATTCTGCACTGGGACCGCGACGGCTTCGCATTATGGTACAAGCGTTTGGAGGAAGGTAAATTCAAACTGCCACGGCCGCGAGAGGGAGCGCGCACAGTGGAATTGCGAGCGAGCGAGTTAGCCATGATCCTGGAGGGGATTGATGTGTCAAAGCTAAAGCGCGTGCCTCGGTATGAACGCCCGGTGCGAAGCGGCGAAGAAAAATCCAGCAAAGAAAAAATCGTCACATAAATTAGCAGAGAATTAAACTAATCTAGAGGTAATACGTCTAAGGAGGTATGGCCACCGCGGAGAAGAACCTACCCAACTTGCCTGAGGACAGCACATCGCTGAAAGCGATGCTGCGTTCTCTGCTTGCCGAGCGTGACCGCGAGAAGCAACGTGCCGACGATCTGCACATTCAGAATCTGCGTTTGCAACTCGAGCTGGAACGCTACAAGAAGTGGTACTACGGACCGCGAGCAGACCGGCTGAATTCGACCAGTGAGTTGACACAGGTGCTGCTGGATTTCGGCCAGGAGCTCGAGCAACGGCCGATTCATCCGGACGATGTTCCCCCTGCGAGCGAGCCGGAGTACGAATTGCGGCGCGTGAAGCGGCGTAAGGGGCGGCGCTCTCTGGCCAACTTCGAAAATCTTCCAGTCACCACACAGGTCTACGAGTTGAGTGCGGAAGAGCGAATCTGTCCGACCTGTGAAGTGGTGCGCCAGGAGAGCGGTACCGAGGAGAGTTGGCAGATCGAGTACATTCCCGGGCACTTCGAACGCATCCACCATGTGCGTAAGAAATATGCCTGCGTGAAGTGCGAGCGTTCCGGGGAAACGCCGCAGATGACCGTGGCCGCCCGGCCGGAATCGCCCATCGATAAGGGAATGGCCGGGCCGGGACTGCTGGCCTTCATCGTGGCCAGCAAGTTCGCCGAGTACCTTCCGCTGTACCGGTTGGAGGCCGTTTTTGCCCGGCAGGGCTTTGAGATTTCGCGGGCCACCCAGTCGGTGTGGTGTGGCGATGTGGCCGACTTGGTCGAGCCGTTGTATCGGCGAATGGCAGAGCTGGTGCGAAAGTCGCATGTGGTGGCTACCGACGACACCATCCTGCCGATGCTGAGCCCGGGCAAGACCAAGCGGGCGCGCATGTGGGTCTATGTAGGGGACCCGGATCATCCCTACAACGTATTCGACTTCACGCTCGACCGAGGGCGCGATGGGCCGAAACAGTTTCTGAAGGATTACACACAGGTCTTGCTGGCCGATGCCTACGGCGGCTACGACGGCGTAGTGGCCGGCAACGCCATCACCCGTGCGGGCTGTTGGAGTCATGCCAGACGAAAGGTTGTCGACGCCGAAAAAACGGCACCGGAAATCGCGCGCGAGGTCGTGGCCTTGCTGCGTACCCTGTTTGCCATAGAGAACCAGGCCAGGGAAGCGTCTGTCCCTGAGCGCCTGGAAATCCGTCAGAGGCAATCGGTGCCCGTGTTGGCCGAACTGCGGCAGAAGTTGCTGGTTTGGAAGGAGCAACTGATCCCGCAGCATCCCATGGCCGATGCGGTGAACTACATCTTGAATCACTGGACGGAGCTGAGCGTTTTCTGCTCGGACGGCGCGGTCCCCATCGATAACAACACAAGTGAGCGCGAAATGAAACGTGTGGTGTTGAACAGAAAGAATTCTTTGTTCGTCGGCAACCCCCGTGGCGGTCGCACTGCGGCAATTCTGGCCAGCCTGACCAGCACTTGCCGCCGGCACCAGCTTGATCCGCAACTGTATCTCACCCAGCTGTTGATGAACCTGCCGCAGACGAAGTTGCGCGAACTGGATGCTTGGCTGCCTGACAAGTGGAAGCTCCGCCAGGCGGCGCGAAGCGAGGCTTTGAACCGCGCAGCCTCCCCGGGTCTGTAAAGCTCGCACTCCGTATACCGCCCGCGTTTTCCTGCTACGCCGTGTCATGGCGTAACATTGCTACACTCGCGCCCACCCCGCAAGATGTGGTTCGTTCACCGCTCACAGACTTCCCACAGGCGGACTTATGACTCGGGATAACTTCCTGTTAGTCCGTGATACTTCCGCAGTGGGCAACGGCAAACAGAGAAAGGCAAGGAGCGCTGACAGAGAGCCACACGACTATTGCGGGAGACCCGCTTTATAGAGAATAGCTTTGTGGCGCGGGTCAGGGCTGTAGGGGTCGTATACTGGAGCGTCTTTACATCGATAACTGCTTGCCTTTAACAGTAGAATTATTTCATCAGCTTGCCTTTTTCATTCTGAGCTGCAAGCCCATATCGTATTGCCGCTTCAAGCGTATCGATGTTTATATCCTTTAGAGCTTTAAACCGAATGCAATATCCGGTCACGCTCGCCTTGCCCAGTTTTTTTCCATACGTTTTGGCTAAGTACTTCTTATCTTTGAGACCAAGAATATAGACAGAGATTCCGGTTTTGTTTCCGCTCACACCAATTTGAAAAAACTCTCTACTTTTTCCATTGGCATATTTTATTGTGTGAAATCCATATCCTATCGTAGGGTTGGAAACAGTATGATTTTTGCTGTCTCTACCATCGAAGAACCATAATTTGCATTCTGGTGACACTTGAAGTGTGAGCCGATGCGACTCTCGCATGTCACTGCGTTTTGGCTCCGGTTGGCTGGTAATATACTTCTTGATTTGTTCTTGTACGTTCATATGTTCTGCTCCCCAGTTGCGCGCGCGAGATTATACGACGTTTAATCCTTCTCCCCCTTGCAAAGGCGGGCGGCCCTGACCGTTGAGGTCACTCGACCGCGAGGGCGCCCCGCAAGCCGTAGTTGCGTGGGGGCTTTTCAGAATTCCCAAAGGCTTGAAATGTGTGGAGCGCCGAGAAGCGGGCGGAGGGGCTGGAGTACATGGACCCCAAGCCGAGTTCACATTCCGGACGTATTGTCGCTATCCGGAAGGAATCCAGATTGAGAGCTGCGGATCGGTACAAGTCGGCTTGTAGGAAGTGATCTCCACTCTGGACGGAACGGGCAACCTGGAACCACAATTATGCCATGACGTGACCATGAGTGAGGTCGTCAGCAGGATAATCATCGCCACACTTCTATGCGTATAGCACCATAAAAGCCCCTGATAAGGGCGAGGTCGGTGGTTCAAGTCCACCCAGGCCCACCATTCAAATCACCAGTAAATATGCGGCTATTCACACTTTCCCAGTCTACGGTGATTCATCATTAAAAGCCGTTTTGCCAAAAATTTGCCAAAAGTAGCGTAGGACGAGTCGGCCATTTTCCGGGTCGTTCCGACACGGCGCAATCCTTACGAGCATGGCGCGGGAGCTTAGTCCCCCGAAATGCCTCGGCAGCAAGAACAATAAGCTAGGGCGGCTCGCCTCGCACGACAACGGTTGGACACTAACCAAGCAACGGCTGACTATGTATCCTTTCGTTGACTCGCACGTCTAATCCACCTAGAGTTGAACTAGAATGATGGGCAAGAGACTATTCGTAGTTTTGGCCGTGGTCGCCCTGTTGGGCCTGCAATTTGCGGACTGCATGTCCGCGATGACGCAAGACCAGCAGAGCATGAAGTGTTGCGGTTCCATGCCCTGCGATCCGTCCAATCAGAGTCACGATTGCTGTAAGAGAATGGTTTCGTCTCAGTCTCCCAGCGTGTTGCCCGTCGCTCACGTTACCCTCCATGCGCCCGTGATGGTCGTGACCGATATTCTCGCTTCGCCGCAGGTAATGAGGTACCCCGAAGCATCTCGCTTGGATTTCGAGGCTCCCCAGCATTCGCCTCCCGAGCTGTACACCCTTCACGCTTCTCTCCTGATCTGATCCGCTGCTCAACGGTGCCACTCCGCACCGGCTTGTCTCTTTTTGTGTCTCCACTGTCCCTCTGACCCGCTGACGTGTTTCGGCCGAGACCCTTTTGGGTGACTCACCGACGGTCCGCGGCTTCGATCCACACGTTTAGGAGAAAAAGATGTTTTCGATAGCGAGAACGAATTTCGCTGCGCGTTTGTCGTGCCCAGCTCTTAGTCGAAGTACTTCTGTGATTTTGCTTTCTGCTGTTTTAGCCGCGCATGCTTTTGCGCAGGAGTCTCCGACATCGCACACGGGGTCGATCACTCCACTCTCCGAGTTGCTTGAGGAAGCGGAGAAGAACAATCCGCAGATTGAAGCGGCACGGCAAGGTTGGCAAGCGGCCAAGCAAGTTCCGACGCAGGTCTCGACGCTGCCCGACCCGCAATTCAATTTGCAACATGTCAGCGTCGGCAGCCCACGTCCCTTTGCCGGTTACACGAACAGCGACTTCGCCTATCTTGGCCTCGGCGTATCACAAGACATTCCGTACCCAGGCAAGCTTCGCCTGAAGGGTGAGATAGCAAAACGCGAAGCGGACGTTTCGCGGCAACAAATCGAATCCGTGCGCCGCGCCGTCCTCGCTGAGCTCAAGGGAATATATTTCCAGCTCGCCTATCTTTCCAAAACACTCACGATCCTCGAACAGGACGGCGAGCTGCTCAAGCAAGTAGAACAGGCCACCGACGCCCGCTACCGTTCCGGCTTGGGAACACAGCAGGACGTACTCCAGGCGCAACTGCAAAAGACCAAGCTACTTCGCGAAATCGCCATGCATCATCTTCAGGTCGGCAAGCTCGAAGCCCAGCTCAAACAACTCCTCAACCGTTCACAGGAATCACCGGACATTGAGTCGGCCGATCTCCTCGAAACACCTCTTGTGCAAACATACGCCGAACTCTTGGCCGCAGCGCAAGTTCAGAATCCGGAAATCGCTGGCGCACAGAAGATGATCGAAAGGCAGTCATTGCAGGTGGACCTCGCGCGCAAAGACTTTTATCCCGACTTCAACGTGCAGTACATGTGGCAACGCACCGACCCCACCCAGTTCCGCGCCTATTACATGCTGAGCGTCGGCATCAAGGTCCCGATCTATCGCAGTCGCAAGCAGCGCCCCGAACTTGCCCAGGCCGAATCGGAGCAGCTTCGTGCGCGAAGCGAACTCCAGGTACAGTCGCAACAACTCGCTGGGGATTTGCGCTCGCAATACGTGATCGCGCAGCAGACCTCCGAGCTGCTCAAGATTCACCGCGAAGGACTGTCCCCGCAGGCGCGTTCCGAATTTCAAGCGGGGCTCGCGGCCTACCAATCCAACAAACAGGATTTTCAGGCGCTGCTAACGGCGTTTCTCGATGTCCTGCATCTTGACGAGGATTACTGGCAGAACATGGCCGAATACGAGACTGCCATCGCGCGGCTCGAACAACTCACTGGACTGACATTACATGAAGAAGGAGCGAAGAGATGAAGACCTATCGCACAGGATTCTTGCTGGCACTTGTTGGAAACCTGCTCCTCGCTGCTGTCCTTCTTGGATTGTGGTTCCACTATCGCGACGTGAAGCCAATGGCGGATATGGAAACCAGGAAGGAAACTTCAGCCGCGCCGGATTCCATGACCAATTCGATGGCCACACCCCCTGCATCGACAGAAGCGCCGCTGGTTCCGGTGCAGATCTCTCCGCAACGGTTGCAGAGCATCGGTGTGAAAACCGGCAATGTCGAACGGAAATTAGTCGCAGACGAGATTCGCACCACCGGCAGTGTCGCTGTGGACGAAAGGCGACTGGCCTACGTCCAAGTACGGTTTTCTGGCTATATCCAGAGAGTGTTTGCCGATGCCACCTACCAATACGTGCGCAAGGGACAACCGCTATTCACAGTTTACAGCCCGGATCTAGTGGCCACCGAACGTGAATATTTAGTGGCCAAACAGAATCAGCAGCAAGTGGCGCAGAGTACGGTGCAAGGTGTCGCCCTCAGCGCAGCATCGCTGCTCGACGCGGCTGCGGAGCGTCTCAAGCAGTGGGGCGTTCCGCAAAAAGAAATCACTCGCCTCGAATCCACCGGCCAAGTGCAGCAGGAACTGGAAGTCGATTCGCCGGTCTCCGGCTACATCACCGAACGCAATGCTCTGCCCAGCGTTGCCGTTCAGCCGGAAATGCGCCTCTACACCATCGCCGACCTTTCGACCGTTTGGGTTCAGGCGCAAGTTTTCCAGAACGATCTCGAACGCATAAAGATCGGCGCTCCCGCAATGCTCACCGTGAATACCTATCCGGGCCGGACGTTTGCGGGCCGCGTCGACTTTATCTATCCGCAAGTGGATATGGATACGCGGACGGCCAAAGTGCGCGTTGTCTTTTCCAACGCTGGACTGCAACTCAAACCGGGAATGTTCGTCAATGTGAGTCTGAAGGTCCCGATGGGAAGCCAAATTGTTATCCCCGCAAGCGGCGTGCTGCAGTCCGGCACGCGCGCCATTGCTTTTGTCGAGCGTAGCGACGGTTACATCGAACCGCGCGAGGTGCAGTTGGGCTCCCGCGTGGGTGACGACCTTATCGTGCTGAAGGGGTTAAAAGCGGGCGAGCAAATTGTTACTTCCGCAAACTTTCTGATCGACTCCGAGAGCCAGCTTCAGGCTGCACTCGGTTCATTCGTTCCACCTCCACCCGGCGCGGGTGCGGCGTCAACTACCAACGCACCGCAAGGAATTGTCGAATTAAGCTCTGATCCGACCACACCGCGGAAAGGAAGCAACGTATTCCGCGTGAAACTCACAGATGCGAGTGGAGCACTTATCTCCGGCGCGGAAGTCAGCGTGACATTTTTCATGCCGGCGATGCCCGCGATGGGCATGGCATCGATGCGTACACCCGTCACTCTCAGCGACAAGGGCAACGGTCTCTATGAAGGTTCGGGACAGCTTGATAGCGGCGGAACATGGCAAGTCACCATCCTCGCAAAAAAGAATGGGCAACTCATCGCGACCAAGCAATTGAGCCTGAATGCCACGGGAGGCATGTAACGTGATCTCACGGTGGATTGATTGGTGCGCCCAAAATCGTTTCCTCGTTTTCATGGGAACAGTCCTGTTGGTGCTCACGGGAATCTGGGCTCTGCGCCATATTCCCCTCGACGCGTTACCGGACATTTCCGATGTGGAAGTGATTATCCACACGCCTTGGGCGGGTCAGCCTCCTAGCCTGATCGAAGACCAGGTCACTTACCCCATCGTCACGACCCTTCTTGCGGCACCGCATGTAAAGGCCGTCCGAGCGCAAACCATGTTTGGCGATTCCTACGTCTTCGTCGTCTTCGAAGATGGAACTGATTTGTACTGGGCACGTTCGCGCGTTCTCGAGTACATGCAACAGATCACGGGTCGCTTGCCCTCGGGCGTGCATCCCGTCATCGGGCCGGATGCGACTGGCGCAGGTTGGGTCTATGAATACGCGCTCGTGGACCACAGCCATCAACGCAGTTTGGCGGATTTGCGCAGCCTTCAAGATTGGTACCTGCGTTACCAGCTCGAAACGGTTCCCGGAGTGGCCGAGGTAGCCACGATTGGCGGGTTCGTTCGCCAGTATCAGGTCAACGTGGACCCGGACAAACTTCGTGCCTATGGCGTCCCTCTCTCAACGGTCATCGAAAGAGTTCGAGCCAGTACGAACGAAGTGGGGGGACGGCTGCTTGAAATGGGCGGGGCGGAATACATGATTCGTGGCCTCGGCTATTTGCATTCGCTGAGCGACCTCGAAACCGTTCCTGTAGCAACCAAGAACGGCACGCCGGTGCTCGTCCGAGATTTGGGGACAGTTACGTTCGGGCCGGACATTCGGGAAGGTGTTGCCGAGTGGCAAGGGGAAGGCGAAACCGTCGGCGGGATTGTCGTGATGCGCGATGGCATGAACGCTCTGACCGTCATTGATGGCGTCAAGAAAAAGCTCGCTGAGATCAAACCATCATTGCCTCCAGGCGTCGAGGTAGTCTCCGGTTATGACCGCTCTGGATTGATTCATGCGTCCATCGAAACACTGCAACGCGACCTGCTCGAAGAGGCCGCCATCGTCAGCGTAGTCATCATCATCTTCTTATTCCACTTCCGTTCGGCGTTGATTCCGATTCTGACCCTACCGATCGCCGTGCTCGCAGCCTTCATCCCGATGTACTACCTCCATGTCACCTCGAACATCATGTCGCTTGGCGGTTTGGCGCTGGCGATTGGCGTCCTCGTGGACGCCGCCATCGTCATGGTCGAAAACGGATACCGGCAACTTTCGGAACACCAATCCTCCGAAGCCGGTCCTCTTTCTGAGTCACAGAGGCGGAAAATCCTCTTGGATTCCGCGAAACAGGTGGGTCCCGCTATTTTCTTTTCGCTGGTAATCATTGTGGTTTCCTTCCTGCCTGTCTTTTTACTGGAGGCACAGGAAGGACGCATGTTTCGTCCATTGGCGTGGACGAAGACGCTGTCCGTTGGCTTTTCCTCCGTCTTGGCTATCACGCTTGTGCCCGTACTCATGATCCTATTCATCCGCGGACGGCTGATACCGGAATCACGGAACCCCATTTCAAGAATCACCCAGGCTCTCTATTTGCCGGTTCTACGGCTCTGCTTGCGGTTCCGCAAAACCACCTTGCTGCTCAATTTGGTTTTTCTGATCGTCACACTTCCGCTCGCGCTTCACATCGGCAGCCAATTCATGCCGCCACTCTTTGAAGGTTCGGCGCTCTACATGCCGACAGCCTTGCCCGGAATCTCCATCGGGCAGGCATCGCAATTGCTCCAAGAACAGGATCGGATCATTCGCACGTTCCCGGAAGTCGAGACCGTCTTCGGTTCCATCGGGCGATCCGACAGCGCGACTGATAATGCTCCCCTCGATATGTATGACACGACGCTCATGCTCAAACCGCGCAATCAATGGCGGCCGGGGATGACCTACGAAAAGCTCATTCAAGAAATGGACGCGAAACTCCAGTTTCCTGGGTTGTCCAACACTTGGACCATGCCGGTCGAAAACCGCCTCGATATGGAACTAACGGGTATCAAGACGCCTCTCGGCTTGAAGATTCAGGGACCGAATCTGGAGGGCATCCAGCAAGTTGGCGCGCAGGTACAGCAGATCCTCTCAGCGATTCCGGAGATGCGCTCCATCTTCGCTGAACGCGTTTCGCAAGGTTTTTATCTCAACGTCGAAGTGAACCGTGCAGAAGCGGCTCGCTACGGTCTGACTATTGCTGATGTGCAACAGGCGGTAACTTCGGGAATCGGCGGCGAAATGGTCGCCGAGAATGTCGAGGGCCGCGAGAGGTATCCAGTGAATGTCCGGTACAGCCGTGACTTCAGGGACAACATCGAGGAATTGCGGCGCGTCCTGATTGGCACGCCCTCTGGCGCACAGATTCCAGTTTCCGACGTCGCGAAAATCTCTTTCTCCCGGGGACCCTCCATGATCCGCGATGAAGACGGGGCGCTGACCGGCTACGTGTACATCGATCTGAACACCAAAGACTACGGCGGCTTCGTCACACACTCGACTAATTTGCTCAAGCAAAAACTCAACTTGCCTCCCGGCTTTACTTACAAATGGTCCGGCGAGTACGAGTTCGAACTCCGGGCCAAAGAGCGGCTGCAACTCATTCTGCCGATCGTCTTTTTTGTCATCTTTATGTTGCTCTACGTGGTGTTTCATTCCGTCACCGAAGCGGCTGTCCTCATTTTCCCGACGATCTATGCGTTGACAGGCGGCCTCATTCTGCAGAAGCTGCTCGGCTATAACTTCAGCGTAGCGGTATGGGTCGGCTACATCGCTCTCTTCGGCATTGCCGTTGAAACAGGCGTCGTGATGGTTGTGTATCTACATGAAGCCCTGGATCACCGGCTCAAGTCTGGTGTTCCTCTGCGCCATGAAGACATCGAAGAAGCGGTCATCGAAGGGGCTGTCCACCGCCTGAGGCCAAAACTAATGACCGTCTGCGTTGTTCTCGCCAGCCTGATTCCGATCCTGTGGGAAACAGGTGTCGGCGCAGATGTGATGAAACCCATTGCCGCTCCTCTCGTCGGCGGCATGATTACCTCCACGATTCACGTCCTGATTCTAGTGCCGGTGTTCTTCGCGCTTATGAAGGAACGCGCACTTCGTCGCGGGACGCTTCGCGCGCAGGGCGAGAGTGCGGCAAAAGATTGACAACGCGGTGACAGAAGATATTCCAGGTTGCCGGGTTGTTCGATGAAGAAGACCAAATTACAAGGAGAAGCAGAAATGAAAACAAAAACGAAGCTGGCTGCAGCACTCATGCTGGCGCTCGCGGGTGCGTTTGCGGTCGTCGCGCAGCAACAATCGTTCACCGGAGTCGTCACGGACTCGATGTGCGGTGCAACGCATATGGCCAAGGACAAGACTCCCGCCGAATGCACCCAATTGTGCGTGAAAGACGGCATGAAGTACGCTCTGGCCGTGGAGAAAAAGGTCTACACCTTGGAACGACACGAAGCGGAACTCGCCAAGCTCGCTGGCCAGAAAGTCACGGCCAAGGGAACTCTGAAGGGCGACACGCTGTCCGTTCAGGAAGTCGCCGCGTCGAAATAACCAGCAGTTTCCACTTGACCCTGGAATCCGTTCCAGCGTTTAGACTCTTTTCGCGGAGAACAACTTATGCGTTCGGGACAATTGGCCCGTCAAACGGGCGTAAGCACCGACACGTTGCGGCACTACGAGCGTCTTGGACTCTTGCCCCTGCCTCAGCGTACGGCAGGAAATTACCGGGAGTATCCACCAACATCCCCGCAGAGGGTGGAATTGATTCAACGCGCGTTAACCATTGGTTTTTCCCTCCCGGAATTGAAGACCATTCTGGCGGTACGCGATAACGGCGGAGCACCTTGCCGCGGCGTCCGCGGCTTGCTGCGTTCGAGGATCCACGACCTAAGCCAGCAGATCAAGAACTTGGTTTCCTTGCGAGCCGCAATGAATCGCTTGTCGAGGGAGTGGGACAAACGGTTGCGGCTGATAAAACCCGGCCAAGTTGCACGGTTGCTCGAGACCGTGCCGCCAAGAGAGAACACCCAAGGTATTTCCGGTCCATCGACATTCCGAAAGAAGAAAGGACGATCCATCATGCGCACGATACCGCTACTTTTCTTGCTCGCCATCCTTCCAGGTGTGGTAAACGCTCAACAGAATCCACCACCGGACCAGGACAAGCGTTCCGAGGATGTCGTCAAACGTGGAGAGCATGTCATGGGCTTTTCCCACGAGGCAACGACGCATCACTTCCGGCTATTTAAGGACGGTGGCGAAATCGCGGTCACGGCGAAAGATCCGAACGACAAGGCCAGCATCGAACAGATCCGCACCCACCTTGGACATATCGCCAAGATGTTTTCCTCGGGGAATTTCAACGCGCCGATGCTCATTCACGACACGAACCCGCCAGGCACCGCGACGATGACCAGACTCAAGGAACAGATTCGCTACGAAATCTCGGAAACAGAGCGCGGGGCGAGGGTTCGGCTGGTCACAGCCAGTCCGGAAACCACGGATGCAGTCCACGCCTTCCTGCTCTTTCAAATCGTCGATCACCAGACGGGCGATGCTCCCACCATAGCCGACGATCTTTCAAAGAAGTGATTACCCTGCGCAGCAATCCTCACAGGCTTTGCCCAGTAAGCCATCCACTCCCTCTTTCGCGATGATGGGAACCATGATCAGGCCCGCCACCGGGTCGGCCCACCACAGGCCGAAGACCGCGTTCAGAAGAAGACCGGCCAGGAGTATTGCCGAAAGATAGGTACAGAACTCGGTTTGCCTCGCGTCCGCGTTCATCGCCGCACTGCCGAGCGCGTGCCCCACTCGTCGCTTCGCACGCGAAAGGAGTGGCATCACAACAAGGGAAACGCAGGCGAGAATGATGCCCGGAATGCTGTGCTCGGACGGTCGCTTAGACCACAAGTCGGTCGCGGATTCGTAGGCGATGTAGGCAGCGAGCCCCAGGAAACAGATTCCGACTACTTTCAGTGCACGTTTCTCATTCCGTTCGCGTTCCCGCACATTGGCGTCAACCGACATCCGCCACAGCAAGACCGATCCCGATGTCACTTCGATGAAACTATCGATTCCGAAGCCGACGAGCGAAATGCTGCCGGCAATCAAGCCAGTGACGACCGCCACTAAACCCTCAATGGCGTTCCAGACGATGGTGAAGTATTCCAGCCGCCGTCCATGACGGACCAATGTCGTGCGATCGAGAACTGCGATTTCGCCCATATCTTAGAGGTTTGCTAGCAGGATTAGTTCACTCGACGCGACAGAGACTGTCAAGCCCGCATTGGCAATAATGGAAGATGGAGTCAAAAGCGCAAGCGATAAGCTAAACTACTATGCGTATAGCACCATAAAAGCCCCTGATAAGGGCGAGGTCGGTGGTTCAAGTCCACCCAGGCCCACCATTCAAATCACCAGTAAATACGCGGCTATTCTCACTTTTCCCCTTTCGGGGAATATCTCCCAAAAGAGCAATTTGCCAACTATTTGCCAACTTTAGGATTGGCCGGATGGCACTACACTCAGGGGCGTTAAGACCCTTCGGGTGAAGGCAGAACAGCTCGCATCGATTAGGCTATGTCGAGAATGCCGCCCTGTCAGGTCGAAGGACGTGCAAGGCAGTGCAAGACACTGCAAGGTCGTGGAAGGAGCGGGAAGGCATTTTTGGTCAGTTTTTGAGGGCGTAGTTCAGTTGGTTAGAACGCCTGCCTGTCACGCAGGGGGTCGCGGGTTCGAGTCCCGTCGTCCCCCCATTCATGCATACGCGGCTATTCTCACTTTTGCCCTTTCGGGGACTTGTCATCAAAAACTCGTTTTGCCAAAAATTTGCCAAAAGTTCGAGTAGGCCATAGATCCCGTAATCCGGGGCCTTCCGATGCGCGACTCGCATGAAACATCCAAAGTCGGCTACGGAAACCTTGCTAATTTGTTCGATCCTAGATGCTCACTTTGAAGGCATGTGCAGCGGGTGGACGCCGGCACGTGACGCCTACAACGGTTTCCCCGTTTCACAGACTGGTGTTCGGAAGCATTTCTGCAACTATTGCGCAACCAGAATTTCAACCGTTTATCATGCCGATGTACGCCCGTCACGAGCGCTAACGATGGAGCGTCTTGCGGATTTGCGATCTTCCGACGTGTCGCCCGGAAGTGGCCAGACCAGTCAAACAAGGGCGTTTCTGGGTACCAATCCACAACTGACCTTAACTTCCGAATAGCTCGTCATCTTTGCGCAATCGCGAGAGTGCCACGTGGACCCGATGTTCCGATTGCCGACGTTCGAGGTCCAACATCGTTTTCCCACGTGCGAAAAATAGTAATCCCGCAGGGAACGCAGGCGGAGACGGCTTTGTTGGAACTTCCCTTCATCGGTTTCTGCTCTGTTTCCGTCTCCCTTGGGACACTTCCAGAACCTCCGTCGGGACATCCACCGACTCTGATCGTTCGGGAGCGCTCGCCTGTCGTCTCGAGTGGCGCTCAATCCACACGCAGAATCCCAAACAGACTGCCGTTATGGCGAGTACCGCAACAGTAGCTGGTTCCATTGTTTTTTCCTCCTGCTTTGATTCACCAAAAGCTGCCCTGCTATTTACAATTCGTCCTTTCACCTTGCTCCCTTCATTCGTTATAGGGCTATCGCTCCATTCGGACAATTAGAAACTTCGTCTCTTTCAATTAGAGAATTTCGCAGTATGATGCCTTCATGGAATGGTTGAATTATCACCACCTGTTTTACTTCTGGACCGTTGTCCGCCTGGGCAGCATAACGAGAGCGTGCGAGGAACTGCGGTTGGCGCCTCCGACCGTGAGCGCGCAATTGCGAAGTCTCGAGGACCAGCTGGGCGAGAAGCTGCTGAAGCGTTCCGGACGAAACCTGGTGCCGACGGAAATCGGCCTTGCGGTGTACCGCCAAGCGGAAGAGATTTTTTCCATCGGCCGGGAAATCATGGACACGGTGAAACAACGGCCGACGCATCGGCCATTGCGCCTAGTGGTTGGTTTGGATGACGTTGTACCGAAGGAGATTGCATACCGGCTCATTGAGCCGGCACTACGATTGGAGATGCCGGTGCGGCTGGTGTGTCACGAAGCGAACTTGGAACGCTTAGTTGCGGAACTGGCGTTGCACGAGATCGATGTAGTGTTATCCGATTCTCCGGTGACTCCGAGCCTCAATATGCGCGTCTATAGTCACTACCTGGGAGATTGCGGCGTCGTATGGATGGCGCCGCCACGCTTGGCGAAGCTTTACCGCAAAGGGTTTCCGAAATCGCTGAACGGCGCACCCGTTTTGCTTCCCACCGATGACACTGCCATACGCCGGAAATTAGACCAGTGGTTCGCTGGGTTGGAGATCGAACCGAAAGTGATTGGAGAATTTGAAGACTTCGCGTTTCTCCGGGTTTTTGGGCAGGCAGGTGCCGGGCTCCTTCCCGTTCCCACAACCCTTGAAAAGCAATTTCACAATCAGGACAAGGTGATCCGGCTGGGGATTGCACGGAACGTATTTGGCCGTTTCTACGCAATCTCTGCGGAACGGAAGCTACGGCATCCCGGAGTTATCGCGATTTGTGAAACCGCCCGGCGTGAAGTCTTTGCATGAGATAGGTTGACCTCACCGTACTCCCGTGCCGTCTCAAGAGGGCTTTCCTCGGAAGGCGAAGCACCAGAAAACTCAGCCTTCTGGCGCGAAGCATTCTCATCTACTTGAACGGGCCGCCCTCTTAGCCGCGATCCTGTGAACGCGTGTCTTCGACTCCAATCGCACTGGCCTTGGAAGCGAGGAATTTGCCGGCATGCCCCGCCCGTGCGACAAGTGGTTCCAGCAGTTCGGGCATTGCGCTCCGGTTTGTGTGAGCGCCAGAACCTCCGTTAGAAAACTCAGGGTGTGACCACAATACGAACAGATCATGTTCGTGTACTCCTTTCTTGCAGCAAAGGTGCGGATGCGCACCTACGTCGCAGAACCAGCCGGGGCCAGCACTTCGATCCCAATCTCTCTTTGGATGGCGTCCTGCGCCTTCAACCATTCCTTCAACTGGTCGTGCTTCCCGAGAACGGATTGCAGCATCGAGGCAATCCTTTCGTGTTCCTGTATGGCCCTGGTGAGAAGTTCGGTTGTCCGAATATCGCCGCGCAGGCTGGCATTACCTGCCAGAGAGCCCCGAAAGGAGCGAAGCAAGATCTCATGGTCGTCGTACAGATCTTCGACCATCGCCAGCTCGCTCGGATGCACTTCCGGACGCTCTTGGAGGCGCGTGCATCTCAGGAACTCCGTCATCGTGCCGAAAGCGTTGCCACCCAGCGCGCGGACGCGTTCCCCAACCTCGTCGATCAACACATCCAGCTTGGCGTATTGGTTACCAAATAGTGTGTGCAGATCGTGGAAATGGGGCCCGGTCACATTCCAGTGGTAATTCTTCGTTTTCGTCGAGAGAAGGTACTCATCCGACAGCAAGTTGTTGAGAACCCGGGTGACCTCCCTCCGATTGCTATCTTCTACTCCGATGTTGATCATGTGTCTGTTCCTCCTTCATGGTGATACGACTGAAAATGAATCTTCTTCCGCTGGGCATACCGCCTGCAGCTGAAATTGTTCGACGTTCTCCGAATCGCGCCGCATGGCCACGGAACAGCCCGGCTCGTCGCCAGCGGCCTCGGGCTGGTACAGCACCTGAATCACGTTGAGCCGCCGCCGTCCGCCGGGAGTCGGCCATTCGATCTCGTCGCCCTCGCGGTAGCCAAGCAGGGCAGTAGCTATCGGAGCGAGAATCGAAATCTTGCCTTTCGCAATGTCAGCGTCGGACGGATAAACCAAGGTGTAGGTGGACTCTCCGCCGGTGTCGAGGTCCCTGACCAGCACGTGGGAATGCATGGTGACGGTGTCGGCAGGGATATCCTTTGCCTGCACGACTTCCGCACGGTCGAGTTCCTGCGCCAGCATCTCCAGGTGTTCCCGGTCCCGCGTTCGTAATTTCAAGCGAGAGGCAAGCAAAGCCATCAGCTGCTCCATGTCGCCTTGTGTCACCTGAATCACTTTCTCGTTCATTTCCGTTCCTCGAATTTCCACCGGCATAACCCTGGGGGTCCAGAGAATGGGATCTCAGGACCCCTCCCGCCCGGCACTCGCCTTCGCACTTACGATTGGCGCTGCCGGGAAAACCGCGCCGTCTGGCGTTTCCGCTTACGCTCGCGATTCCGTCCAAGGGCCCGGGCGAACGAGCGGCCGATGCCTTCCGTAGCTCGGCCGATGGCGGTGTAGAGATTCGCGTCCGCTGTCTGTTGAAGCAGCGTCATGCCGGAGGGCAGGAGCTCCGCCGAGATATGGCACGACTTGTCCGGTCCGCCACGGGGACCATTGACGTCCGTGATGCGGACTCTCACGCGGCCGACTCGTCCGCCGAAACGGCCCAGGGAAAAATGCAGCCGTCGCTCGATGTAGGACTGCAAAGCCTCGGTCAAGTCTGTGCTCAAGATGCGAATATCTGCGTCCATTTGGCTTCTCCGTTATCCTGCATCACCTTTGTACGACCGTTGAACGCTTAGAGCTAGTAGAAAATATGGCACCTACAGTTAGGACAAACCTAACTATTGTTGGAGGCATGGAAGCGGCGAAGGTTTGTCGCCGGTTCCGGTTTGGAAAGGTGTTGGCCGAGCGAGGTCACATGCGCCCACTTATGAAGCTTGACCCGGTCGGTCCTTGAATCGTTCCCATGCCTGTCTTCAGTTCTTAGCGTTTGCAGGACAAATCCTGACGATCTCCACCGAACAGCAGGCGTGCCGCGCTACCGCGTCGGATACACCGCCCATCAGAAAACGGTTCAGACCCTTTCGTCCGTGCGAGCCAAGTACGATCAAGTCGGCATGCCACTCTTCGGCGACGTCGAGGATTGTTGACTTCGGGTCGCCCATCTCGAGAGCCCCAGCCACCTTCAGGCCTCGGGCACGGAGCAATTCCGCGGCCTTCGCGACGAGCGCCTCGGCATGCTGTTTCTGAGACTGCAAAACGTTTTCGAGGGCCGGCTCATATCCTCCCAGTTCACGGGCGATCAAGAGTGGCGGCGATTCCACGACGTGCAAAATCCGCACCTCGGTATCGTGCGGTCGAGCTTGCTCGATCACCGTCTCGACGGCGGCCTCCGAGAATTTGGAGTCATCAATCGCCAGTAGAATTCTCATGATTCACCTCGTTCGGCAAGGCGGCATGTTTCCGACTCGCAACGTTCAGGACGAAACCTCACAAGTTCGACGGAGCACGGAGCAGCATGTATCACCGCGGTCGCCACGCTACCAAACAAGAAACGCTTCACTGTTGTCCGTCCGTGCCAGCCAAGCACGATCAGGTCGGCATCCCATTCTTCGGCTACGCCTACAATGGATTCGATAACTATGTCTTTCAGAACCGTACTTTCCGTTTTAAAACCAGCAGTCCGTAGAGCTTGCACGGTCAGGTCGAGAGACGCTTGTGCCTGACGAACTTCTTCCTCCGTGACATCCAACGGAATCACTTTCAGGACCTTCACTTTCGTGTTCTCGGGCCGGCGCTGAGTGATGACGGCGTGCAAGGCCGCTTCTGAAAGCTTAGAGCCGTTGAATGCGAGGAGAATATTCATGAGTGTCCGAGCCTAGCGCCCCGAAGATGCTGCTTGCGCCTTTTCGCGTGACGTACTGACGGCAACGACCTTGGGCATCGTAATTTCAAGCAGTTCGCCCTTCAGTGTCGCTGTGGTCCGGGATGGATCGACATCCACGGGTAACTCTTTCATTTGGAAGATGCGTTCTGTTCGCTTCTCCACGAGCGTGGGCACATCTCCCACGCATGTCACTTCCAATTCTCTTTCACCGCTGATTGTCAAACGACGGGGTTCAACACTGATGTTGAGTTGGTCTGGCGTGAAGGAACACGGTAACCCGGCGTGGAAGACGAGAGCCTCGGCCGATTCTTTCAAATCGTGCCAATAGGGACGCAGGAGTTCCAGTTCGGCCGTGATCCAATCATCGGCGTCGTGACCATGGCCCCCGCCGCGGCCCTCGAACAGTTCAAAGGCGCGACGAGCAATCATCAAGTCTAGTTCGGGTTTTCGGTTATGCAAGATGTCTGCGGTGACTAACTGGACTGGTATGGCGGCTTCACGCTGCCGTACTGCTGATTGTTCTCTCATGAGCGATCTCCTTTGAGTTCCCTCCAGGAGGTGCAGTGCACCTCGGAAGGAGGTGATTCAACTCCCTAGAGTGGGGATCAAGTGTTCGGAAATCTCCTGGCGAGTTCGCGGCAGGCTCGCCGTTACCGCAGATACGGGCAGGCCCAGAAAATCAGCAGTTTCGCCAACCGACCACTTCTCTACATCACAGAGAAAGAAAATAATCCGGCATATGGGCTTGAGAACATTGGTGGTCCCGGTGGCTAGCTGCCTGAGTTCGGCTTGTGTGTAGCGTTCGTAAGCGTTGTCCGCACAGTACGGCAATTCGTTGCCCATCAGCTCGCTTTCTGTCTCCGCGCATTGATCGAAGGCGGCTTCGCGTGGGTATCTGGCACGTAGCCTGAGCAATGCTTCGATGGCGCCGATGCGACAAAGCCAGGCCGAGAAACGGGAATGGATTCGAAACCCCTGCAGGTGCTCGCGCGCTTTCATGAAAGTGGCGCGCACCGCGGCTTCGGCGTCGCTTGGATTTCGCGTGATGTCTGCGGCAAGGCGATAAATTCTGTCCTGACTGCGGGCAACGAGCTCGTCAAAAGCCAGGGTGTAGCCAGCCTGAGCCGCCAATACCCAGCGGGCCTCGAGATTCGGACTGTCCGCGGATAACCGGCGGGGACTTATTCGTTCTGAACTCGGCGCGGAGTACCCCGGCAAGATGTGGTCCATCACTTCCTCCTTGATCTAGTTGGGCGATGCGTTGCGCTTAGCGATCCGAGCACTCTGTTGACCTTCTGACAGGCCCGGTACTCGGGCAGGCGATGCAACATGGTGTTGCAACAAAGAATGGAACGAGTCTCCAACCGAAGCAGCCCAAAGGATTCCGCAGTAGAGGGCGTGGGCCATGAGAACGTACAGTGCGGTCAGCGCTACCAAAACCACATAGAGAATGGTGAAGAAGAAGAGGGCCGCAAGCAGCGCGCGTACAAAATAACTTTTGTACGATGCGAATGCGAGTAGGATCACCCAAATCCATTTTTGTTTCCGGCAGTCGTCGAGGAGGGCTATCCATTTTCGGCACACGAGCCGAGTAGCGGAACACAGTGATTCCCAGAAAACCAGCCGTTCAACGCGCATGACCGCTACCTGATCTTGTAAGTTGGTTCTTGACGAAGAATGCGAATTCGATTGCATTGCAGCCCTATTCTTGAATGGTCCTCATTTTTCGACAATGAGTCGTTCATACTCTCTGAAGAAACAACTGTAATGTGCAAAACAAAGGCGGGCACTATGTGAGGCAGTTTCCGGCTGGCTAGAGCCGAGCTTGGAGTTGAAATGCGAAATCCAAGCGGGCGGCACTCCTAGGTAGCTGAAAGCTGCGACCGTCGAAGTGTTAACAACGTCAGATCGTCCGCGAAGGCTTCACAACCTTGAAAGCGACGGATCGCGTCGACGAGAGATTCCGCAAAAGAGTGGAGAGAACCATTCGGAGGGAGCAAAGTCACGGTCTGGTTGGCAAGCTCCAAGAAGCCTTCTGCTCCCAGGAATCGTCCATCCGGTGAGAATACATTGGTGGCCCCGTCGGAGAAGATGAGCAGGATATCTCCTGGTTCGAGGCGGATGCTCTGTTGCGTATAGAACGCGCCAGCAATAAACCCGATGGGCAGCCCCTCAAGCCCGTCTCCAAGCCGATACCAGTGTCGTTCCCGTGCGCGCCATAAGATCATGCGCGGGTGAGCGGCGTAGGCATAGTTGAGTTCCCCAGTCTCTCGATCAAATGTAGCGGTGATGACCGTCGTCAAGCGCACTGGTGAGCATGACGGCTGCCCGGCCAGTGTGAACTCATCATTGAGCGCCGCAAGCAGGCCGGAACTGTCGCGCACGCCGCGAAACTGGTGAATCAAACGGTGAACGTGGGCGGCGATGAGGCTGGCAGCGAATCCGTGACCAACACAGTCAGCAAGGACGATGCGCGCCGCATGGTCGGCCCCGCAAGAAAAGAGAGCGTAGAGATCTCCTCCCTCCTTGCTACCCGAAGGAAGCGCGATGACATCCCCTTCCAGGCCAACTAACTCGACGTGGCGGTGCGCAAGTTCATTGCCGGCCCACAATTCCACACAGCCGAACGGATTCTCCTTGGTTGCCTGGCAATCGAGTCCCGTTTCACTTTGCATGGCTGGTGATGCCTTTTCTAGGGGGTTGCATGAGGATACTTGCGCATGCGGATTTCAGTGCCACGCTTTTGGAATTGAACCTCGTCCATGAGCAAATTGATGAGGAAGATCCCTCGCCCGTGTTCGGAGAGAATACTCTTGCCAGCGAGTGGGCTCGGAATCTTGGATGTGTCGAATCCCTCCCCCTGGTCCTTCACGACAATGAGCGTTCCGCGTTTTGCATCGCAAGCGCAACAGACACGCACCTTCTTGTGTAGATCCTCGTGATTTCCATGAACGATGGCATTTGCCAGTGCTTCGCGGAGGGCCATCTCGACGGCAATTTCTTGTTCTGGCGGACAGCAACTAGTCTTGAGCGACTGCATCAGGTGATCCACCACCGGGGAAATGGCTTCAATTGTGCTGGCGACAACTACATCTACGCTCCAAGTGATGTGTGACCCCATGAATTCACACGGCCGTAGTTCGAACTCGTTCTGTTGTTTCATTTCTCTCCGTGTGGTTCTCCGACCGTCGGCAGGATAGGCGAAGCAACAACGGCTTCCGTCTGCCCAGGCGATCTTTCGCGGACCTCACTGTCCAGCGGTTCGTGCACCCGTCCTCGTGACGATGTCGCCGAGTACCTTCCGTGCCTTTTCCCAATCCTTCACGAACGATGCCAGACCGACATCCGTCAGCGGGTGCTTGAAAAGCTGCTCGAAAACCTTGAACGGCATGGTGCCAATGTCCACGCCCATTCGTGCCGCCGCGACAACATGCAGCGGGCCGCGCAGGCTGGCAGCCAATACCTGCGTGGAGAATTGATAGGCATGGTAGATATCCATGATTTCGCTGAGCACATGCAATCCATCCTGCGCCGTGTCGTCCAATCGCCCGAGGAACGGGCTGACGAAATAGGCTCCCGCTTTCGCCACGAGAAGCGCTTGTGCCGCGGAAAAAACCAACGTTACATTGATCCGGATACCTTCGCTGTGAAGCACGTGGAGTGCGCGCACCCCGGCTGGCGTCATCGGTACCTTCACGACAATGTTCGAGTGCCAGCTCGCCAGTTCACGCCCTTCGCGCAGCATCCCTTCCGTGTCCGTGGATACCACTTCGGCGTTTACGACCCCATCCTTCACGATTTCGCAAGCCTTGAGAATCAGCGCGCGGAACGGCCGGCCTTCCCTGGCGGCCAGCGTAGGATTCGTGGTGATGCCGTCGAGCAAGCCGAAGTCTGATGCCTGTTGGATTTCGTCTAGGTTGGCGGTGTCAAGAAAGATCTTCATGGTTCGCTCCTTAGGTTGGGAGACTTGGAATCAGTCTCGGTGGTCATGTTTAACGGCGTGGTGACGACAATTGGCGGACGCAGGAAGGTGACTGTGAGATTGACGGCGAACAGAAACACTGCGGTGAGTTCCATAAACGCAGAAACGGGCAAGCCGCTCCAAGCCCAACCCGCATAACCCTGGTACGCTAGGATTTCCGACCCGACTCGAAGCGTGCAGCCGGTCATCAACAGTATCAGCATCCACAGCATGAGCATCGGGCTCCACAACACGCGCATCCCGCAAAACGACGGGAGCACTCTCTGCCCCACACAGAAGACCATCGCTGCTATGAATCCAACCGTCAGAGCGTGCCGGGATGCTCCCCAGATTCCGGCGGCCTCTCCTGCCAGTGACGCCCACACGCTGAGTACCGCAGCGACCAAGAGCCAACCGTAGGCAATCCGGATGAACATCGGGAAACTTGCGTGGACGTTTATGGTCTTCGCTGGCTTCGTCGCGGGCTCAAAGAAGCGGATCGCCGCAATCGCCGTTGCCGCTCCCCCGAGTAGAAGAATTCCGGCCGCGGTGAAACGTTCGAAGAACCCGGCTACGACACCCAACGTATTCAAGCCGAGCCCTGCCAGGAGTAGGTGCTTCCGCAGAGGTCTGAGCCCCATGAATACTGGAAGCCAACGCGAACTGAAGCCCCAGACCATGGGAACCAGAAAGCCCCAGGTCGAAACAATCAAATAGCGCTGATCGAATTCGTGTGAAAAGGCCGGTGACGCTGCGTTGCGTGCCAGTTGAATCGATGCACCCAGATTGAGCATCAACGATGTCAGCAAGCCCATCGTGGCCGCGATTACTACGAAAATCCAGGGCTCCCACGGCTTCGGCGCTCCGCTCGCCGGCCGGTGACTTGCGACGGCTCTAAAGAAAATGAGGAAGGCAAGGAGTTCGAATGCCGCCGAGAGAGGCAATAGGACGCGCCAGTGCCAGGGGTAAATATTGGCAAACCAGCGGGAGGTCACACCAACGACCCACAGGGCCAAACACAGCCAGGCCTCCCGGAGTGCAAACGGCTTCAGCTTCCGCAGCTTCGGAATGGAGTAGAAGCCGATTCCCAGGATGAACGTGCCGACCCACCCGAACAATTGCGCGTGGCCATGGGCCTGAATCCAGGCCGGGGAAACGGAGTTGACCGCTTCGCGGCTGCTAATCTTGATGAGATTCCACACGCCAAGAAAGGTTCCCGGCAGCAACATAAAGATCAAGCCGGTGACGATGAAGGTCATCAATAAACGCGAGAGCGACTGCTCCCTCGCGATGGCTCGGTCCATGATCGATTTCGTTTTGTCGTCCAGCCACACCGGCCGTAAGCCAGGAACCGGAACAAGATCCGACATCGCATTCTCCCTCTACGGTTTGCTGTGACAATCCAACAACCGGAGCAACCTTACGGCATGTCCCATTGTTCGACTGCTTATGCCGAAACGTTGCGAGACCACGTGAACGCGAACCCGTTCCGGAGTCCGGGACCAAGATGTTTGTCCATGGCGCTGCACTCTTTATCTTTCTTCTCGCCACTCAACAGATCGAAGACGTAAACACCGGTTCGCCACAGCTCTAGAGCAGTTCGCAGAGGCGACCTGCCGATTCATTGTCGCTCAAGCTCGGACAGGGCATCTTTCTTTCGGCCAATGAAAGCTTTACTCCGCCACTGTAGCTTGGGGCTTCTCTACGGCAACTACCAGCACGTGCTTCAGGGGCGAACCGGAGAACTCATGACTCACTTCAACCACCTTGAACTTACCCGCCTTTAGTTCAATCTTCTCGCCCGTGCGTGGCGCTGTCGCTACCGAGACGCCCTGCAGCCTTACGATCGTACCGCTCGAAGCCGTGACCTCCACGATTCTCAACTCGGCTTCAGGTACCTGATTCGTTGCGACCTTCTCTATCTGTCCAGCCATGTGACTTGGTTCTCCTTTGGATCGCATGCATCTATCCTTCCAGGTTGTGGCGACCACGGTGGGTGCCCAACCGAACGAATCCTATCGACCCCTGTGGGCCGCGATGGTGCGCTAGAGCCAGCCCACTGGTTTGTGACTCGGGCTGCGACCGGTCGCGTCAGCAACTTGCAATTAACCCGTTCCTCCGATGCTCCACCCTTTCCATCCGAACTTGTTATTGCTGCTGTCCCAGCTGGAAGGTGATCGTCACGATCATTTGGACGGCGATCGGCTGATCGTTCAAATACGTCGGCTCATACTTCCATTTCTTCAACGCATCGAGTGCGGCTTGATACAGGAGGGGCGGTCCGGAGACGACCTTCATCTCTATGACGTTCCCTTGTTCATCCAAGACTGCGTCGATCTGCACCTGACCCTGAATGTGCACTTGCCGCGCGAGTGGCGGATATTCGGGTTGCACTTTTGCGATTATTTTCGGCGGTCGTACGTGCCCGCCAACGCGTATGGGACCTTTCGGTTTAACGGAGGGGGGCGGGGGAACGGGCCTGGCCGCGGTATTCAGCACTCCACCAATCACTCCGCCGAGCACTCCACCCATTTGCCCACCGGGCACACCGCCCGGCACACCGCCGGCTACTCCACCAAAACTATCCGGTTCCAGAGGTGCTTCCTTGATCTCCGCAATGTGCTTCGGGATCACCGTCGGTGCCAAGAGTTTCCCCGCATTCATAAGCGTGTGGTGGACAACCTTCGACTTGATCACTGCGCCGGTCGCAGGCGGCGGAGGGGGAGGTGGTGGTGGTGGTGCAACCAGCATCGTCGACGCAAATTGTTTGATGTTGAGAGGGTCTGCAAAATAAAGACCAGCGAGGATTACTCCGGCGATGACTCCCACGTGCAGCAACACCGCGATTGCGCCACTCAGCGTTCGCGAGCCAGTCTTGATGTGGTTTTCTTCGAGAAGAACGGCCTTTGCAAACTCAAATGCCGGTTTGATTTTGCGCTGAACGCCGGGCTTTGGAGCGGACCTTCCAAGTTGGGCGGCTTGCACCACATGCCCAGGAACACGATTCACCGGCGCCCTGGGTTCATGCCGGTCCGCTACGGATTGTTCTCTCATGGTCCACCTCCTTTTGCTCTTCTTGCCCCGAGCAGCTTCTTCGTCGCGAACTGCATGACCGAAAAGACGGCTCCCATGGCGACCGAACCCGGCAGAGGATTGCCACGCTCTGATGGTTTCTCCATGACAGTTGTTATTTTGAACGGCACACCGCCGGTGACAATGGGTCGTTTATACCCTCAAGAGAGACCGCTGTAATGCCCTGAGATGATGAAGGGTTTCGCTAGGTAAGTTCCGCCAACAATCATCTGTTGATTCTTTGCCGGCGGAACTACTGCGCCGGGTGATTGCGGCAAATATCGGAGGCTGATTCAGGTGGTGGTTTGAAAAGAGGCTCGACCGCAGGAATTCAAAACGATTAGAGAAGTTTGCGCTGCATGGCGTGCGTGACTGCCTCGAGGCGGTTGTGGGTGTGGAGTTTCTGATTGATGTGGTGCAAATGGTTGCGCAGGGTTTGCAATGTTATTTTCAGCCTGCGCGCAATCTCCGCCGCGTTCTTGCCTGTCGAAAACATGCGCAAAATCTCTATCTCGTGTTCGGAAAGAGGAGTGATTGGCACTGGGTTCAACGCCACTTCTTGTATGTTGGTCAGTTGACGCGAAACATCAATCATTTTGTGCAGAAGGACTTCGTTCTTCTTGCGTTCGGTGATGTCGTGTGCGAGATGCACGATGAGACGCCGATGATTCCGAGGGTTTTCAAAAACTAGGATAGAGACACTCACCCACAGGCGTCGCCCGGAACGGATCTTCACTTGCAAATCAAAATTGGGGATTTCCAGGTGCTTTTCAGCGCGATGACAGAAGCTGCAATTCTCACCACACATCTCGTTGCCCAAAGGCCCCAGTCCTTGCAAGACACTGCCGCAGGTCTTGTTGATAGCTTCCTTGGCCGTATAGCCGAACAATTTTTCTGCGGCCTTATTCCACGAACAGATCTCACCCTGATCGGTGACCGCGAAAGCGGCGTCAGACGTTCCCTCCAGCAGATTGAATAGCTCAATCTCCAACATCGTCGAGCTCCCATGACGGTTGTCTTCATTGGCGGTACAAACGGATTATTGAGCCAAGAGACCGTTCGAATCATTCTAGCACTGGTGTTATCAGACCAAGACGATATCGGATGCGGCGCTCAGTCCGCGAAAGCTACGGACAAGAATTGCAGCGGCGGGTCCGGTTGGAAGGGTTTTTTCTATGACGACCTACCAGAGTCGACTCAGGGGCCGTGAAGAAGTTGCCGAAGGCACAATGGCCTTCCATCTGGAAAAGCCCGCGGGCTTCCAGTTCAAGGCCGGGCAATATGTAGACATATCGCTGATCAATCCACCCGAGACGGATTCGGAGGGCAATGTCAGGAGCTTCTCCATTGCGAGCGCACCCTATGAGGACCAACTCCTTGTTGTAACGCGAATGCGCAAGAGTGCCTTCAAACGGGTCCTGGCAATCCTTCCGCTCGGAACCGAAGTCAAGCTTGAGGGTCCGATGGGTTCTTTCACCCTCCACACGAACCGCGTGACGGCCGCGGTCTTCCTGGCCGGCGGAATTGGCATTACACCTTTTCTATCCATATTGCGCCAGGCCGCCGAGGAAAAACTCCCTCAGCGGCTTTATCTCTTCTATTCCAACCGGCACCCCAAGGATGCCGCATTTCTCAACGATTTGGAGATTCTCTCCAAATTGAATCCGAATTTCATTTTCATTCCTTCGATGAGCGAGATGGAGCAATCAAAGCTTGACTGGCCGAACGAGCGCGGCTTTATCGACCGCGAAATGCTTTTGCGGCACGTGGACAGCCTAAAGGGACCGATCTATTACGTCGCGGGCCCTCCCGCCATGGTTGCGGCAATGCGAGAAATGCTCACAAATGCAGGGGTCGAAGAAGACGATATCCGCACGGAGGAATTCGGTGGGTATTGATTGCGGCTTGTGGCGGAGAAGTTCGGTTTTACTGTCACCACCGTCGTGTAAGCAGGCTTTGGTTCTACCGAGAAGGTAATTCCAGGCTCATAAGCATCGGGGAGCAAAAATGTCAGTCAAGATCGGGATCAACGGGTTCGGTCGAATCGGTCGGAACATTTTTCGAGCCTCGCTCGGAGACTCTTCCATTGAAATTGTGGCGGTGAACGACATCACCGATCCTGAAACCCTGACGCATCTTCTGAAATACGACTCGATTCTAGGAAACCTGCCGAACGCTGTGACGGCGGGTGTGGACTCGATTCATGTCGATGGCAAGTCGACCAAGGTTTTCAAGAAGAGCGATCCAGCCGAGATTAACTGGTCATCGGTCGGCGCGCAGATCGTGATTGAAGCCACGGGGCATTTCACTAAAGGCGCGGGTGCGCGCGCGCACCTGCGCGGCACTGCGAAAAAGGTCATCATTTCGGCGCCATCGAGTGAACCTGACCTGACGGTTGTGCTGGGAGTTAACGACAAGGCATACGATCCGGTGAAGCACAATGTGATCTCGATCGCCTCGTGTACTACAAACTGTTTGGCCCCCGTCGCCAAGGTTCTCCAAGACAACTTCGGAATCGACAGCGGCATGATGACGACTGTCCACTCTTATACGAACGATCAGCGGCTCCTCGATCTGCCGCACAAGGACTTGCGGCGCGCCCGCGCGGCAGCGCTTTCCATCATTCCCACGTCTACGGGGGCAGCCAAGGCTCTGCATCTGGTGATTCCCGAGTTGGAGGGCAGGCTTTACGGCTACTCGCTGCGCGTGCCAACACCGGACGTCAGCATTGTGGATCTGACGGTGATGACGGTGAAGCCGACGACAGCGGAAAGTGTCACTGCTGCTTTCCGCACGGCGGCCGAAGGTCCGATGAAAGGCATCCTGGCGCTAAGTGAAGAGGAACTCGTCTCGATCGACTTCCGCGGGAATTCGAATTCCGCGATCGTAGATGTTCCATATACCCACGTGGTGGGAACGAACTGCGTTAAGGTCGTGGCATGGTACGACAATGAGTGGGGTTTTTCGTGTCGGTGCCGCAACTTGGTAAACCTTCTGGCTAAGAACCTTTGACGCGCAGCGCGTTCCAAGGAAGTAACTCCCCCTCGCGCAGATGGAGGAGTTCCGTTGGTCGGGAGAATTTCTATGACTTTCGCATCAGCAGATATTTTGGGCCGTCATCTTAGGCCGCTTTGCTCACGGGACGACCATGTAATGAAGTACGAATCCAGCGGCTCCACGTCAAACAACGCCGGGAACCAAGCGGCGTACCATTGCGGCTTCATGGGCTGCAGCGTTCGATACAATTTGGTCGACGGATACTACATGCTGATCGGAATGCCTGACCACGCGAACCCTGTCGACGAGCCTGGTGTAAATACCATGACGTGTCCCAGACACGGCTGCTGGTTGTACCGGCGCGAGAATGTTGCTGCCAAACCGGGCGCCGATTGGTGTTGTGGGGTCGAAGGCTGCGACTACCGTTACCAGGCCAACACAAAGGGCGATTGGTTAAGAGCCTAATGAAGATGGGCAAAAGCGGACGTGACCGCGTTGCAGAGGGCAAGCAGAAGTAGGGTGGCAGCACTGTTGGCCGCAGACCTGGCGACCTCCGGATTTTTTATCCGCTAGACATCAATTCGTTCAAACCATTGATTCCGTACTTTATTTTCTAATTGTCGTGATCCAACCACGCCGCCTAAAAGAGATGTTGTGACTAGAGCATGCGAGAGAGAGTTGAAGGAAAAAAGTACGGAGGAAAACATGAAAGAACCGACGCTGTTTTACCCGGGAGATCAGGCGACGCATTCTTCAAACACGGCGCTCGCACATGGCAGGAAGGAAGGTCGAAAAGCCCTGATGCTCGCCGTCGATCCTGGTGCCTCCGAATGTATCGGTGAAGTACTCGAGCGATGCGGCTTCGAGCCAGTATTGCTTTCCACGATCGCCGAATTGCAGTCCTGTATCCGAAAGTCGGGCACCTCGGTACTGGTTTGTGAAGAGGTTCTCCTCGACGGCAATTACAGGGAAGTCTTAAGAGTTTCTCGCGATGTGGGAGGCCATATTCCGGTGGTGGTCTTCTCACGGCTCGCAGACTGGGATCAATACCTGGAAGCCATACGCCTGGGTGCATTTGATTGTCTGCGCTATCCCTTCCGCACCGGAGAACTGCGATGGGTCGTCAACCGAGCGTTGCAATCGGGCGAGTTTTAACGGGGCATCGTCCCAGGCTCGATCGCGAGTTGCAATCGTCCTAGCAGGACGATGACAAACGTTCCATTGGCGGCTACAAACGGACCATTGTCATCACGACAACTTGGTCTCACGATGCCAGTCGAAATGAGAATGGAGACAGTTCCGGCAGGTAGAAGCCTGTTAGCCAAGGGCGGCTGCAGGTTACGACAGTGGCGATCCACTCCGGCGCTCATCACTTCCATGGGGTCCTGTTTATTCGAACGGATGTTTTAGGGAGTTTAGTGGCATGAGACGGATTCTTTGTTTTCTTTCAAGCGCGCTGGTCTTGTTCGTTTGCGCGCTTCCAACACGGCTCGGGGCGGAAGTCCCTGTACCTGCGGCGACTCAGAGCAATCTTCCGCCTCTGCTCCGCGAAGTCGGAATCGATCAGAAGCTGAACAACCAAATTCCGTTGGATCTCATGTTTCGGGATGAAGCCGGGAATGACGTGAGGCTCGGACAGTATTTCGGACAGAAGCCGGTGCTCTTGGTGCTCGCCTATTACGATTGTCCGATGCTTTGCACGATTGTGCTGAACGGCGTGCTGCACAGCGTGAAAGAGCTGAAATACAACATCGGCCGAGAGTTTGAAATCGTGACCGTCAGTTTCGATCCCACCGAGAAACCCTCACTTGCTGCCGCAAAGAAGGCAATTTATGTCGGGCTCTATGGCCGGCCGAACGCAGGCGCAGGCTGGCACTTTCTCACCGGTGACGAGACTTCCATTCATCAACTGACACAGGCCGTGGGCTTCCGGTACAACTACGATCCGCAAACCAAACAATACTTTCACGCCACGGGAATCATGGTGCTGACCCCGGGAGGCCGTCTCGCGAGATATCTCTACGGAATTCAATACCCAAGCGGGAATCTGCGTCTTGGATTGGTCGAGGCCTCAGAGGGAAGGATCGGCTCGCCGGTGGATGAGGTTCTGTTGTACTGCTCGCAGTACGACCCCGCAACCGGAAAGTACAGCGTGATCGTTTCCCACGTGCTCAAAATCGCTGCCGCAGCAACCGTTCTCTCGCTGGCCGTCCTGATCTTTGCAATGTCCCGCGTTCGCAAGCGCGTGGCGGCCTGAACCGCAAGTTCTGGGTAGTTTTTCCGGAAGAGTGAGGAGCAGTACAGAAAGATCATGCCGCTTGAGCCCTCCAGCAACTTCACCCAGGCTTCCAGTTGGGCAAACGACTGGGAAACGCTGTTTTATTTCGAAGTGGGGATTTTCATCTTTTTCAGTGTCTTGATTTTCAGCCTAATCCTGTATTTTGCGGTCAAATACCGTCGTCGTCCAGGAAATGAAGCGCCCCCACCAACCAAGGATCATCTTCCCCTTGAGGTCACCTGGACCCTAGTACCTGCGGCCATCTGCGTTGTGATGTTCGTGTGGGGCGCCGCACTTTTCATTCGCAACGGGCTTCCACCGGATGCAGCGACTGAAATCTTCGTGGTAGGAAAGCAATGGATGTGGAAGATCCAGTATCCGGATGGAAGGCGTGACATCAACGAACTCCACGTACCGGTGGGCGTTCCCATAAAACTCACGATGGCTTCCGAGGATGTGATCCACGATTTCGCGATTCCCGCCTTCCGGATCAAGAAGGATGTTGTGCCCGGCCACTACACGACACTTTGGTTTATGGCGACGAGGACGGGAAGGTATCACCTGTATTGCGATCAGTATTGCGGGACCTCGCACTCGGCCATGGTCGGCTGGGCCACGGTCATGGAACCGGCACAATATGCGCAATGGCTGAGCGGACCCGGAGGCGGTGGCGGGAAATCGTTGGCCGAGGCAGGAGCGGTTCTGTACAAGCAGTACGCTTGCAGCACCTGCCACGACACAGGGCGAGGGCCGTCATTCGTCGGTGTGTACGGCTCGACCGTCAAACTGAGCAGCGGCCAGACCGTGAAGGCCGATGATGCTTACGTTCGCGAATCGATACTGAACCCGTCGGCGAAGATTGTTGCCGGCTACACACCCCTCATGCCGACGTTCCAGGGACAGTTGAGCGAAGAACAAATTCTGCAGCTCATCGCCTACATCAAGTCACTTGCAAAACCCGAAAGTGAAGGACGAAAGGCGGCGATGCCATGAGTCAAGCAGTGCAAGAAGTTGGCGTTTTGCCGCGGGTCCATTATCTAAACGCCAGTTACGGATGGAAATCCTGGCTTTTCACCACGGATCACAAAAGGATCGCCTGGCTGTACCTTGCTGCGATTACCTTCTTTTTCTTCGTCGGCGGCGCGGCGGCAACTCTCATGCGCTTGAACCTGATCGAACCGCAGGGCTCTCTCATCGAACCGTCCACGTACAACAGGATGTTCACCCTGCATGGCCTGGTGATGATCTTCTTTTTTCTGGCGCCTTCGATACCGGCGGTACTCGGCAACTTTCTTATTCCTTTGATGATTGGCGCGAAAGACGTCGCCTTTCCGAAACTGAATCTGCTCAGCTGGTACATCTTCATGACCGGGGGGACGGTCTTCCTGTATTCCGTCCTTGCCGGCGGCGTGGACACCGGCTGGACGTTTTACACGCCGCTCAGCTCGACATACGCAAACTCCAATGTCATGTCAGCGGCAATGGGAGTGTTCATTTCGGGTTTTTCCTCGATTCTGACGGGCCTTAATTTCATCGTAACCATCCAGACGATGCGGGCTCCGGGGCTGACCTGGTTTCGTCTGCCGCTTTTCCTGTGGTCCATGTATGCGACCAGCATCATCTTCATTCTCGCCATGCCGGTTATCGCGATCACCATGGTCCTGCTAATGCTTGAGCGGTTCCTTCATTTTGGTTTCTTTGACCCCGCATTGGGTGGGGATCCCATTCTCTTCCAGCATTTGTTCTGGTTCTTCGGACACCCCGAGGTATACGTCCTGGTCTTGCCGGCGATGGGAGTGATCAGCGAACTGATCGCCACATTCTCGAGAAAGCGAGTCTTCGGCTACAGTTTTGTAGCATTTTCGAGCGTGGCGATCGCGGCCCTTTCCTTCCTCGTTTGGGGGCACCACATGTTCGTCAGTGGCGAATCCCTTTATTCCGGCCTGGTTTTTTCATTCTTCAGTTTCGCCGTCGCGATTCCTTCCGCTGTCAAGGTATTCAACTGGACGGCCACTCTATATAAAGGATCGATCTCGTTTGATGCCCCCATGCTTTATGCGCTGGGCTTCATCGGTCTTTTTACGATGGGAGGATTGACCGGCCTGTTTCTGGCCACGCTGGCGATCGATGTACACGTCCATGACACCTACTTCATCGTCGCTCATTTTCATTTCATCATGGTGGGCGGCGCGGTAATGGGGTACCTCGGCGGCATCCATTATTGGTGGCCTAAGATGACGGGACGGATGTACTCGGAGCGATGGGCCAGGATTGCAGCGGTGCTCGTATTTGTCGGGTTTATCCTCACTTTTGGCCCTCAATTCATCCTCGGCTATCTGGGAATGCCCAGACGCTACGCTGTATACCCACCAGAGTTTCAGCCATTGAATGTGTTGTCCTCGGCAGGCGCATCCATCCTGGCCGTTGGTTATCTTATCCCCCTCATCTATTTGATCTGGTCAGCCCGATACGGTCCGGTGGCTGGCCCCAATCCGTGGGGAGCCAAGGGACTCGAGTGGACGACTGCTTCACCGCCCCCCGCTGAAAATTTCGAAGTGACCCCAGTGGTTACGGAAGAAGCATACGCATTTGGCACAGGGACGGAGTGAACCTGATTAGAGCACCGTCTGAGGCGAAAGACTTGATGTGGGAGGTCGCGAGGGGAGGCTAGCGATGTCCTCTCCGATGGAAGCTGTGAGAGCCTTCGCCATCGTCACGATTTCCGCGGGGATCTCCTCCTTCGAGCAACTGTTACAGGCGGCTCTCTCGCAGGTATAAACGAACCATTGTGACAAGTCCCAAACAACTCCAACATGAGAATTGCTATGAAGAATAAGGATCATCCTTGTCTGTCCTGTGGGGCACAGGAGGTAAACATGACGTGTGCCGAACAACTCGCTGGATTTGTGAATCGGGCATCTTTCGATGACATCTCAAACGCCGCTCGTCTACAACTCAAGATTCGTGTCCTCGATGCCCTCGGCTGTGCCATCGGTGCGATGGGCGGCGACCCCGTCGCGCTGCTGCGAGATCAGGTGGAAGAGTTCGACGGCGGGGGGAGTTGCACGTTAATCGGAGGCGGGAGGGCCGCCGCCGACCGTGCTTCTTTCTACAACGGGGCGCTGGTGCGTTACCTGGACTTCAACGACAGCTATCTCGGGAAGGGAGAGACCTGCCATCCGAGCGACAATCTGGCTCCCGTGCTCGCCGCGGTCGAATACTCGAACGGCACCGGCCGTGAACTCATGACCGCTCTCGCGATCTGCTACCAAGTGCAGTGCCGCCTCAGCGATGTGGCCCCTGTGCGGGCCGCAGGTTTCGACCACACGACGCAAGGGTCGTACGCCGTGGCAGCCGGAGTTTCGAAAGCGCTCGCGCTCAATGCCGTGAAGACCGCCAACGCCATCGGCATCTGCGGCACCGCTTTCAATGCCTTGCGGGTCACCCGCACGGGCAAGCTCTCTCACTGGAAGGGGTTGGCCTACGCGAACACCGCGGCCGCTTGCACGTTTGCGACGTTTCTGGCGATGCGAGGTGTGACGGGACCACTCGAAGTCTTTGAAGGCGACAAAGGTTTCATGGATGCGATCGCCGGGTGCTTTCGGATCGATTGGTCTCAGGAGACTCTTGAACGCGTAACAGTCACCGTTCTCAAGAAATACAACGCGGAAGTTCACTCCCAAACGGCGATTGAGTGTGCCTTGCAATTGAGAAGGCAGGAGAAATTCACTGCCGCGGAGATAGAGCAGATCGACTTGGAAATCTTCGATGTCGCTTACAACATTATCGGAGGAGGGGATGAGGGAGACAAGACTCTGGTGGCCACGAAGGAGGAAGCAGACCACAGCCTCCCGTACTTGATTAGCGTTGCGCTGCTAGACGGGCAGGTGATGCCCGAGCAGTACACGACGGAAAGAATCAACCGCCGCGATGTCCAGGAATTGCTGCATAAGGTGTCGATCCATCCGACGGATAAGTTTTCCAGTCGCTTTCCGGACGAGATGCCTTGCCGACTGGCGATTACCCTCCGGGGGGAGCGTGTGCTGAGTAAGGAAATGCATGATTATCGGGGTTTTGTCACCAACCCCATGTCATGGGAAATGGCGTTCGAGAAGTTCGAGCGGCTCACCGGGCCGTTTACGACTGGTTCTTCGCAACGGTCGATTGCGGATGCCGTGAAGAACCTGGAATTGATTCCAGTGAGAGACCTGACGCGGCTTCTCCACGACGTCGAAGGACACCATAGAAAGGGCGAGCCGAAGGCTGTGCACCGCGTGAAGGGGCTGTGATGGCCGGGCGCACTCAACAGGTGATCGACGAACGGGCGTTTGGTTTCCTCAGAACAAACGACCGGGGTTCCAAACCGCGGAAACACGGGATAACCGAGATACGAGGTCCCTACTACTCAGCGCTCGGCAAACGGTACCTGGAAGACCTTTTCGAGACGATGGGGAGCTATGTGGACGCTCTGAAGTTCGCAGGTGGATCGTTCAGCTTGATGCCCCGACAGGTATTGAAAGAACTGATTTCTCTGTGCCACGAGCACCATGTGTTGGTGTCCACGGGTGGGTTTCTCGAACATGTTCTCACGCAGGGGTCGGACGCCGTAAACCGCTACATCACGGAGTGTAAAGAAGTCGACTTCGACATCGTCGAAGTATCGAGCGGATTCATCACGCTTCCGGCTGACGACTGGCTGCGTGTGGTGGAGAAAGTTCAGAAGGCCGGACTGAAAGCCAAACCGGAAGTAGGCATTCAATTTGGGGCCGGTGGCGCAACAAGACCCGAGGAACTTGAGGCCGAAGGGACGCGTGATCCCGAGTGGGCAATCCTTCTGGCAAAACGGTTTATCGCCGCCGGGGCGTACATGGTCATGATCGAGTCGGAAGGAATCACGGAAAGCGTGAAAACCTGGCGAACGGACGTGCCCCCGAAGATCATCAACGCCTTGGGTCTGGATAAAGTGATGTTCGAAGCGGCCGATCCGGAAGTCTTTGCCTGGTACATCAAGAACTACGGTCCGGAAGTGAATCTATTCGTGGACCACAGTCAGATCGTGCAGCTGGAATGCCTGCGCTCCGGAATATGGGGAACATCAAGTCTCTGGGGACGGGTCGTAACCTACAAGGGCTAACGCGGAGACGGAACGAAATTAGCGTGAGAAACGGAAATGGAAAACAGGATTTTAGCCCCGTCGCGACATTAGAAGGTGCGCTCGAGGTGGTGCCAGAAGAAATCCATCCCGTTGTCCGCCGTGAGACGGGGGCTCCCCACGGCGATCGATTGGCGGAGATCGTGAAACTGTTGCTGGTGGAATTGGGAGTGGACGTTGCCAATCAACACTTTCGCGAGACGCCGGAAAGAGTGGCCCGATTCTATCGAGAGTTTACGAGCGGGTTCTGTGTAAGACCCGAAAGAATCCTGAAAACGTTTCATTCCGAGGCCCGCGAGCTCGTGGTGGTTTCGGCTATCGATTTCTTTTCTCTCTGTCCCCATCATCTCCTGGTGTACGGAGGAAAGATTCATTTCGGCTACATACCCGACGGTCAAATCGTGGGTGTATCAAAAATCCCGCGACTGGTTCACGCCTTGGCTGCTCGACCGATAGTTCAGGAGGAGCTGGTGTCGAGCATCGCCGATGCGTTCATGTCCGTAGTGAAGCCCTCCGGCTGCATTGTGAAGGCAATCGGCAAGCATGATTGCGTTGCCGTGCGCGGAGTGCGCTGTCCTGGGGTGTCGATGACGACCGTGACAAAGAGAGGAATTTTCGAGCAGGAGCGGAGCCATGCCGAGGAATTCGATCGGGCTATCACGCAGGGACAACGTTATGTCCGTTAGAAGCGTGCAGGAAGAAAAGGCGGGAACAATGAAGCCGAGAATCGACTATCGGAAAACCGCGCCGGATGGGATCTCCGCACTGTCCGGCCTAGAGAACTACGTGCGGCAGAGCGGTCTGGAACCTGGGCTTCTGGAATTGGTGAAGCTGAGAGCCTCACAAATCAACGGATGTGCCTACTGTATCGATATGCACACGAAGGACGCGCGAGCGGAAGGTGAGTCAGAGCAGCGCCTCTACGCGGTCGTCGCCTGGCGCGAAACGCCATTCTTTACCGAACGAGAACGCGCCATGCTGGCTTGGACGGAAGCGGTAACTCAGGTGAGCCAGGAGCACGTCCCCGAAGAAGTCTACGAGGGTGCTCATCAGCATTTCGGTGAGAAGGAACTCGTGGATCTGACGCTGGCTATCATCGCGATTAACGGTTGGAATCGGCTGGCGATCAGCTTCCGTTCTGTTCCGGGCACCTATCAGCGAGCGGAACATCGAAGAGCCGTTACTACGGCAAGTCGCGAATCGGGATCAAAGCATGGAAGTGACGTCACCAGGAGTCAGTGATGGCGGACCGGAGTGCCAATCATGCAGCATCGCTTTCCACGCGCCACCGAAGAGGGAGGCCACTGATTCTGACGGTGGGCCATTCCACGCGAGCGCGACAGGAATTCATCGATTTACTCCGAGCAAATGGCGTGAAACAGCTGATCGACGTGCGAACGATTCCGCGTTCCCGCCACAATCCGCAGTTCAACCGCGCGGTATTGTCGCGCGCCTTGCGGCGTACCGGCATCGGCTATCGGCATATGGCCGGGCTTGGCGGTCTGCGACATTCCCAGCGGGACTCGATCAACACTGGCTGGCGGAACAAGAGCTTTCGCGGATATGCAGACTACATGCAGACGTCGAATTTTCAAGTGGCTCTGGCGAAGCTGGTCGCGCATGCCAGGCAGAAGCGAGTTGCATTGATGTGTGCGGAAGCTGTGCCTTGGCGGTGCCATCGTTCGCTGATTGCCGACGCGCTCCTCATTCGGGGCTTTCCGGTCGAAGAGATCCAGAGCACGACACGAACACGTCCTCATTTGTTAACTCCGTGGGCTCACGTCGAAGGAACACGGATCACCTATCCGCCCGGGCCTGCCACGACAAAACGGTACGTGTTCGCCGAAGACTCGGAGAGGAGAACGAAGATGATCCAACTCAAGCGTGTTTACGACAAGGCAGCTCCGGAAGATGGCACGCGTTTTCTCGTCGAGCGGCTTTGGCCCCGTGGAATTAAGAAATCCGCGCTGGGCATTGACGCCTGGCTGAAAGAGCTTGGGCCAAGCACTTCTCTGCGGCAATGGTTCGGGCATGACCCGAAGAGATGGGACGAATTCCGCCGTCGGTACTTTCAGGAGCTCGAGAAAAACATCGGGGCCTGCAAACCGATCGAGAGAGTCGCCGCACGGGGGAGGGTCACGCTTGTCTACAGTTCGCATAACGAGGAACACAACAACGCTGTGGCGTTAAAGGAATTTCTAGAAACCAAATGGAAAGGGAGCGGGACAGCAGAACGACTGCGCCACGGTAAAGCGGCGGCGTGAAGAGTTGTATTCCCGGGTCCTTTCGATTTATCGGGGCTCGAGTGTCGCCCCGCAAGTACACGAATTGTGATCAATGAATTTGCAGCGCCTTTGTAATTGCAAGGAGTGAGACATGACAAACACAGCAGAGCGCCCGTCCCGTTCCGGCGCGGTTCGCACGCCGGGCCCGCTCGGAGACCCGATGCTCACATTTGATCTGAACGGTGAGATAAAGCGGCTACGCGAAGAAAACTCCTGGCAGGGTGGGCGAGACTCCAAGACGCTTGTGAAGAATGAGGATTTCCGAATCGTCCTGACAGTACTGAAAGCGAATGCGCTTCTTCACGAGCACAAAGCGACCGGCAGAATCTCCGTACACGTGCTTTCGGGCCACATTCAGATGCACGTCCAGGACAAGGTTTTTGACTTGCCCACGGGACATCTCCTGGCGCTCGATCGCGCGGTCCCTCATGACGTGAAGGCTCTGGAGGACAGCGCTTTTCTGTTGACCATCGCTTGGCCGGAAAAGGGGGAGAGGCATTTTACCGAGTATTAGGTCACAACTCTGGCATTTCATGAGGAGTGAGGTCGAAATCTTTGCTGTTGAGGATGTACTTCATTTTAGCCGCGTTTCTGGCAGTGAGTAGGGTGATGGTGTCTTATGGCGTGGGCAGACGCGAAGTACGAAGGAATGCCGCCGAATGCGGTTGGTAACCGTTCGGATGATTCAAACACTCGGGGACCTTTCGTGGAACGTCGGCTGACGTTTGAGCTATCACCGATCGCTCCGTTCTGTTTGGAATTTACCGTCTGGGGATTGCGGCGCCGTCCCCAGAATCAAGTGGATCGCTGGGATGGCACCACCTATCAACGCGTGATCTCCATCCGTGGGCGACCTGCGGAAGTCCGTGTCAGCGAGCTAGGATCCCGCGAAGCTCCGCGTTTGGAAGTGAACGTGATCGGGGAGTGGGTTCATGCGGGAGCCGAGGCCGAGGTCAGGGCCTTGTTAACTCCCTTGCTTGGTCTGGAAGTGGACTTGAAGCCCTTTTATCGGATGGCGTCGCGCGAACCGAAACTTCGAGAACTGGCCGATAGATATCGAGGCCTGAAACCAGGTAGATTTCCGACTGTCTTCGAGACTTTGGCAAACGCGTTCGCGTGCCAGCAATTCACAATCGCCGCCGGGCTTCAATTGTTAAATCAGCTCGTAAGAAGAGGAAGTGTTGGCATCAAGACGCAAGCAGGGATGGTGTTCGGGTTTCCGGAACCATCAGACCTATTGTGCGTTTCACCGCGCGCGTTCCGCAGTCTTGGGTTCAGCGGCCAGAAGACTAAGGCTTTCCGCGAGTTGAGCAGGAAACTTGTGGCCGAGCCTCTGGCCTTGGATACCCTGATCAATCGCAAGAATGAAGATGCGACCAATTTTCTGCTTGAATTGCGAGGTGTCGGGCGGTGGACAGCGGAGTACGTATTGTTGCGAGGGTTGGGACGGCTCGATGTCTTTCCAGGGGATGACGTCGGTGCACGGAATCGTCTGGCCAAGTGGCTACATCGTTCCGAGCCGATGGACTACGCAAGTGTGCAACGAACCGTGGACCGTTGGCAGCCGTATGCGGGATTTATCTATTTTCATATGTTGATGGAATCGTTGACGGCGACCGGCAAACTCCGTGTTGGATAAACGTCTGCTTGAGCGTTTCGAGGGTCGGTGTCGGCCGGAGAAGACGACTTCAGTCCTCCAGTGACATGCGTAATGCTGGCCGGGACATGCGACCCATTGAGTACGGATGGCAAGCGGCGGAGTATGGTCGCGAACTCTAGAAAGCCTCAAGGAATCTCGAGCGGTTCGAATCCGAGCTTTCCGAGTTGACGAGACGTGAGGCAATCCAATGGTGAATACAAGACTCCTTGTCGTGCTTGATGATTCGGTTGCGTCGAGACGGGCGGTCAAGTACGTAGGCAAATTTGTGGGCAAGCGAAGGGCGTTTCGCATTTGTCTGGTTCATGTTCTGCCGCCATTACCGCCGGAACTCCTGGAACACGGCGGCTCTGAGGACCCTGCGAAGGAGGCACAGCTGGAGGCTGACCTGAAGCTTGAACAGCATCGCTGGATTTCGGCCGCCAAAAAAGCCTCCCAGAAGGGGTTGCACGAAGATCGTGTAGTCCTGCGGAAAGCTGGAATTTCGGCAAGAACGGTGAAAGCCGCGTTCTGTGAACCGGGAGAAGGCAGAGGCGCGGCTGACGCGATTCTCCACATGGCCCGGGGACGACGTTGTCGTACGGTCGTTGTCGGCCGGCAGTCGGTTTCCTGGTTTCACGAGTTATTGAGCCACGATTTGTCAGAAGAACTCCTTCGCCGTGGCAAAGGGTTCTGTGTTTGGGCCGTTGAATGACGCAGAACCCGCCCGAGCAGCCACGGCGAAGAAAGCCTGGCCCGCGCGTCCTAGGATTTACAGGCTTCCGCGATGCGCGACTTGCGGCTGTGGTCCGAGCATTGAGAAATCTGGGCTTCGTTGAAGATTTAGGAGACCCGAAGGAGAGAACGTCATGTCAGAGTCAATATATCCGCCAGCATCGCAGGATCTCGCTCGCAAGCGTCGGGAACTCACACCCGCCATCCAGGCCGCGTTCCACGCGTTCAGCGAACTCGTGTTCGCCGACGGTGCGCTGCCAGCCAAGACAAAGCAGCTTATCGCAGTCGCGGCCGCCCACATCACGCAGTGTCCCTATTGCATCCAGGGCCATACCAAAGCGGCGCTAAAGCACGGAGCAAACCCAAAGGAAATCATGGAGGCGATCTGGGTCGCCGCCGAGATGCGAGCCGGTGGTGCCTACGCGCATTCGGCAATATCGCTCACCACGATCAACGAGGAGCAGCAACGGCACGAACCCTGAGGCAGTTGCGTGGGCCGCGTGGATTTATGTCTTGAATCAAACGCAGAGCCGGAAGCGACCGATGGCTTGCAGATGTGGGCCGACGTAGTGACTTTAATCACTGCGTCGTTGCGAGTGGCCGTTCAAAATCTGGATTTTGAGGTAGGTAGCTATGGAACTCAGCAAGGAAACCAAAGTGAAAGAGATTGCCCTGTCATATCCAGGGGCAAAGCAAATTCTCGAAGATGCCGGGGTTGACTATTGTTGCGGCGGTGGCGAGACTCTGCACGAGGCGTGCCTGCATGCGGAGGTACCCGCGGAAGAGATTTTGAAGAGACTACGCGAGAATAAGGCACAGGCGGGACCCGACGAAAGAGTGTGGATTTCGTCACCACTCCGAGATCTGACCGGCCACATTCGTGAGCGGCATCACCGGTACGTTCGTGAGGCAATCCCGCGTCTCCGCGCACTATTGGCGAAGGTGCGAGGAAAACACGGAGTAAGGCACCGCGAGATCGAAGAGATCGAAAAACTATTCGGAGATGTTGGCCGCGAGATGATCGCGCACATGCAGAAGGAGGAGCAAATCCTGTTCCCCTACATCGAGGCGCTGGAGCGTTCGGCCGATGGCAACGGCTCGGTGGAGCCTCCGTTTTTTCAGACCGTGAGGAATCCGGTTCACGCCATGATGAAAGAGCATGACGCCGTGGGCGATCTGATAAAGCAGATTCACAAAGCGAGTGACGGGTACAATACACCGGCAGACGCGTGCACTAGTTATCAGGCCTTGTACCAGGACTTGCGCCACTTCGAGGCGGATCTTCATCAGCACCTGCATCTGGAAAACAACATCCTCTTCCCGCGAGCGGTGGAACTAGAGGCCACGGAAGTCGGACCGACATAAACGCTCTGAAGCGCAGTTCTTTTCTAGCCCCTTGTTCAAGGTGAAGCCAGTGGTGGAGATACCGACCCCTTGGCGTGAGGAGAACATGATGACTGAGCTGGCACAACGCAAGTTGCTGATCTCGAAGGGCTGGATACAAGCGGTTGTGATTGTGATGTTGTGCGGCTTTTTGATTCTCGGGATGCTCGCCTATCGAACCTATACGGATGAGCCGCCCATTCCTTCGCAGGTCGTCGATCCGAACGGACAAGTCCTGTTCACGGGAGCGGATGTGCTTGCCGGCCAAGAAGTGTTTCTCCGTAACGGACTGATGGAATACGGCTCGATCTTCGGACACGGCGCCTATCTCGGTCCCGACTTCACGGCAGACTATCTCCATCGCGCCGCTCTCATCGTTACCGAGCACTATGCTGGCTCGTCTCCGGCAGCCGCCAAGCAGCAGACCATAGCGGACTTCAAGACCAATCGTTATGACAGTGTCACGGGGGTGCTCACGTATACGGCAGCGCAGGTGGAAGCGTTCGAGAAGCTCGATCTTTACTACGGCGAGTTCTTTGGAAACCCCACGACGAAATATGGATTGCGGCCCTCGGCGATCACTGAAGCTCCACAGATCAAACAACTGACCGCCTTTTTTAGCTGGTCGGCTTGGACGGCTTCGACTTTCCGCCCGAATCTCAGGTACTCCTATACGAACAATTGGCCTCCTGAGCCGCTGGTCGCAAATCACGTCACTGCAGATGCGGTTGTGTGGAGCGTACTCTCCTTGATTGCTCTCCTGGGCGGTATCGGGCTCTTGCTTGCTGCTTTTGGCCGTTGGAATTTCCTGGGTTGGCACGGTCGAGAGGACCAGCGCGTTTCGTTTCGTCCTCCTGACGAGGTCGCTCTGACGCCCGCGCAACGATCGTGTGCTTGGTTTTTCTTAGTCATGGCACTCCTATTTACTTTGCAAGCGCTTCTGGGAGGTGCCACACAGCACTATCGTGCTGAAATTGCGAACTTTTTCGGCTTCGACCTGGCGCGTATTCTCCCTTTTAACATCGCGCGCACGTGGCATCTTCAACTTGCGATTTTTTGGGTTTCCACGTCTTTTCTTGCCGCCGGTATTTTCCTCGCCCCGATGATTACGGGACGAGAGCCCCGGCGACAGAACTGGCTTTCCTGTGCGCTCCTGGTCGCGTTGGTGATCGTCGTTTTCGGAAGTCTGGCCGGCGAATATGCCGGGATTCACGGCTGGATTCAGCGGGGTTGGTCCTGGTTCGGCAGCCAGGGTTTCGAGTATCTTGATCTGGGCCGCTTCTGGCAAATTCTGTTGACGGTTGGTCTGGTCTTCTGGGTGATCATTCTTCTTCGCGGTCTGCGAGGCCGGCTGGGCTCGGACCATGTGGGAAATATGCCGTGGCTGTTCTTTTTCTCCGCGCTTTCGATTCCTGCATTCTATGCCGTAGGTTTGCTTGCCCGGACGAACGCTCACTTTACGACGACAGATTTCTGGCGCTTTTGGGTAGTCCATCTATGGGTGGAGGACTTCCTGGAGCTGTTTACGACCATCATGGTTGCCTACATCTTTGTGCTTCTTGGCGTCGTGCATGAACGAGTGGCCCTTAAGGTAGTTTATCTGGACATCCTGCTCTATTCTGCGGGTGGCGTCGTCGGGACGATGCATCACGTTTATTTCTCCGGTGAGCCCTCGATTCACATGGCACTGGGGGCATTCTTTTCCGCAGCAGAGGTGATTCCTCTGACGTTCCTGACCCTCGAAGCCTGGAGCTTTCTCCAGCTTGGAGCGCAACAGGGTTCGAACGCACGCACGCCGTTTCCTCATTTCTGGGCGGTGATGTTTCTGGCTGCCGTGGGTTTCTGGAACTTTCTTGGCGCAGGAATTTTCGGTTTCTTGGTTAACCTTCCCGTCGTGTCTTACTACGAGATTGGCACGGCCCTGACGGCGAACCACGCACACGCGGCGATGATGGGAGTGTACGGGATGCTAGCCGTGGGGCTGGCTCTTTTTTGCTTGCGGTACATGATTCCGGAAAAGCAGTGGAGCGACCGAGCGGCCAAGATTAGTTTCTGGTCGCTGAACATCGGGCTCGCCTGGATGGTGTTTGCCACGCTCTTCCCGCTGGGCGTCCTGCAGCTCTATCACTCGGTCAGTGTGGGGTATTTCGACGCGCGGTCGTTGAATTTCCTTTCGAATCGCACAAATGCGTTGCTCGAGTGGCTACGCCTTCCCGGGGATACACTTTTCATTCTTGGTGGGACCTTCCCCGTCCTGTACCTTTGCTGGCTCGGTGTCCGCTACATGAAGCCTCAGACTAGCCTTGAAGCTCCGAGTGACGTGTTGTTCACTGAGATTGTGGAATCGAAAAGGTCTGAGGCATGATTGCTGGCGTCCACGACGAGGTGCTCCTCGCGTTCGGCTATGCGGCCTTTTTGGTGGGAGTGGCATTTGTGCTTGAGCTCCTGGCGCGTCATTCTCACACGCGCTCCGAGGTGTACCGAAACGCTGGCTTCGTTTACCGGCAGAAAATGGATCTCTGGGAATGTCCTGTGGGTCGGCAATTGCTGCGAATCGAAACGGATTACCAGCGGCGCATTGTTCACTATCGCGCTCCAGCGGAGGCGTGCAACGCATGCTCTCTCAAGAACAACTGCACCGATTCCAATGACGGACGCCGCCTGGAGACCAGTCTGGACTCCTGGCTGGAATCGGAACTCCGCCGTTTCCACCGGGGAATTTCTCTCGTGTTGTTGCTCCTGGCGACGGTCATGCTCCTGGCCGAGGGGTTCCGGCATGCGGAACCGCGAGAGCTGGGGCTTCTTGGCTGCCTGTTGGTTCCAGTTGGGATCGCGGAGATGAAGCTCTTTTCTTCGTTCCTGGCGCGGGAGGGCGAGGCTTGGTCGAGGTAATCCAGTGAGGCCCACAAATGAAGCCACTTTCTTTGCGTGTTCTGCGGTTATTCGGAGAACTGGGGAAGGATCGGCTGGACCTCCATGTGCTATTTGAGGCGGCGGGCAACGAACCGGCCGAACGGCAAGACGTGCTCGACGCCATTGATGAATTGACCGGCGCAGGTATGCTGGACGCGTGCGGTAGTGACTTTTACATGCTGACGGAAAGAGGTAAGGGGGCAATCGCTCAGTCTTGAGCAACGAACAATACCCTCCCGTACGCGAGACCCTTGTCCAAATACAGCAGCACGAGTCTCGGCAAGCCGACCAAGCCGGAGATAATGGGACAAACGATCTGCTCGTGAGCGACGTAATCGTCACGAACGAATTGGAAGTGTGGTTCCTCTCGGAGCATGTGGTCGACGTGCCGCTCGTACGCTTTTGTCGAAGGCACCCATCCATAGACAACGCGCACGTCGTGTCCAGCTTTGGCGGTCAAAGCGTCAGAGAACTCGCGTCTCGCGCCGATGGCTTTGCAAGACCGCGGGATCATCGACGCTTGCCATCACAACTAAGTCTTACCAAACATCATCAGAGCAAAAACCAGTGGAAGATAAACGATAGAGGCGAAGAGCAGGCGACGAGCCGTCGCGTTCGTTCTACAAAAGGCCAAACGGGCAGCGTAGTAGAAAAAGCCCGAGCTCAAGACAAGAACCGCGACGAAGTAAACCAACCCGGCCCGCTGCGGCACGGCCGGAATGAGGCTGACGGGTATGAGGGCGAGCGAAAATACGCTGGTTTGCCACGCCATGAAGCGCCCCTGCCTCACACCAAGAGGTAATGTCCGATACCCCGCGCGTGCATAGTCCTCGCGATACATCCATGCAATGGCCATGAAATGCGGAAACTGCCAGAGAAAGAGAATGGCGTAGAGAAGCCACGCGTCCGCACTCAGGCTTCCGCAGGCTCCAGCCCACCCGATCAAGGGCGGCACGGCGCCCGGAAATGCTCCGACCAGGGTGCATAACGGAGTCTTCCGCTTCAGCGGCGTGTACAAGAGCAAGTAGGTGCTCAACGTCAGTAAGGCCAGCACGCTCGCCAGGAGATTCACGAGAACAGCCAAGTAAAAACTGCCAGCCACCGAGAGCGCCACGCCAAACCACAGCGCGCGAGAGGGATGAATCCTCCCGGCGGGCAGCGGACGCCCCGCCGTTCGCCGCATCTGGGCATCGAAACGCCTTTCAATATACTGATTCAGCGTTCCCGTGCCACTTGCCACGAGCATCGTGCCCACAAGGGTGTTGAAGAGCAGCAGAATCCGCCAGTGAGAAGCAGGTGAGGCCAGGTAGAATCCGGCGAAGGTTGTGATAAGAATCAGGAAGTTCACCTCGGGCTTGGTCAGCGTCCAATAATCGGCCAACACAGCCGTCCAGCGCGAGAAACGACTTGCTGCCAAGTGAGCAGCCATCACATTCGTTTCAGCCAATCGAGTTGCGCGCGTCATGTTATGGCCTCGCTAAGCGTCGAGATTTTCTCCGCAGGAGTTCTGCTCGGTGTGCGACACGCCGGTAAATGGCCGCCATTAGAAGTTATTCCCACCAGCCATCCATGTGGGATTGCCGAGGCCGAGTGACCCGAGCCGAAGGACGCGAGGATAGAATTGATCGTTGTTGACGCTTATATCCCATTGGCGATCCCCGCTGACTCTTATGTCCGCCACAGAGAGTATCTTCTGTATTTGCTCTTTCAGCTTATCGTGGGACATATTGAAAATTTCCTTAACCTCAAAGGCAGCGCGTCTTCCTATGCCTTGAGCGCCTGCAAGAGCCCCAGATAATGAATGAGATCATCTCGCGAGAGCATCCCCAATATCGTTTTATCTGTCATCACGGGAAGTTGGGCGACGCCATTTCTGCCCATCTGCTCCAATGCTGTGCACAACTCTGCATCAGGTCTGATCCATTGCATTTGTTCCGCCGGTATCACGGCTTGGAGAGCGGTTGTGGTTGGCCATTGGGCGCGCGGCACCTTTCGGATGGCTGGTAGAGTCAGCAGCCCGACGACCTCAGAATCGCGCATGATCACAAAGCTCGTACGCCCGCTGGTTAAGATGTGGTCGTGCACTACTTTTTCGAGCGTTGTGTTGGCAGGGATGGTGGCGTAATCGCGGCCCATCGCCTCTGATACCTTGTGTCCGGCCAACAATCCCTGCATTACCTGCTGCTGAACTTGCGCTGCGGCGGCGCTTTCGAGAAACCAGCCGATGAAGGCTATCCACAGACCGTTAAAAAAGTTTCCCTGCAAAGCAAGCCATACCCCGAAAGCTATGAAAAGGAAGCCGATGAAACGTCCGGTGTCGGCCGCAATCAGGGTTGCTCTCCGGAAATTGTGAGAAATTCCCCACACAATCGCGCGAAAAACCCGTCCGCCGTCCAACGGGAATCCGGGAATGAGATTAAAGATGGCAAGCATGCCATTCATGAGAGCCAGGTATTTGGCGGTGGCCAGTAGCGGACTGATAGGCGTTACCAAAGGCTGCAGCACGAGAAAGAATGCCGCCAGGGCAAAGCTGACAATGGGCCCCGCAACCGCGATCCAGAACTCAGCGCCAGCGCTTGGAGGTTCTCCTGCGATTTGTGAGACCCCTCCGAAAATAAACAAAGTGATGCGGGGCACTTGAACCTTGAAGCGCATGGCCACAAGCGAATGTCCAAGCTCGTGGAGTAACACGCTCAGAAAGAACATGACCGCGGTGAGTGCACCCATGAACCAATACTCAGGGGTGTTCCAGTTTTTGAACTCACTTGGGAAGTAGCTGATAGCCAACATCCATGTGAGCAAGCCAAACACCAAGAACCAGGAATAGTCGAGATCGACAGCGATACCGAAGATTCGCCCCAACGGGATTGTATGGCGGAACATTCTTCACCTTCCTTTAGTTCCCAGGCGCAATTCGCGGCCTCGTTCTGTTATCGCGCATCGTTCCTCTTCGAACTCGAGTAACGCGGTCAAGGCGTCGGGTGTCGCCTGCGCAGCCCCAGGCTATCGTCCTGAGGACGCCGCTTTCGATTTTCCACTGGACTTGTTGTCAGCGGCGACCTTGGGCATCACGATTTCAAGCATGTCACCCTTGAGTTTCGCCGTGGCTCGAGACGGGTCTACATCCACGGGCAACTCCTCCACTCCGAAGATCCGTTGTGCTCTCTTCTCCATGTGCGCAGGAGTGTCACCCCCGCAAATCACGTCCAGCTCTCTTCCACCGTTGACCATCAAGCGACGGGGCTCAACACTGACGTTGAGTTGATCAGCTGTAAAAGAGCACGGCAATTCGGCCTTAAAGACGATGGCCTCGGCCGATTCCTTCAAATCGTGCCGATACGCACGCACGACTTCGACTTCGGCTTCGATCCAATCATCGATGTCGTGGCCATTGACGCTGCCATGGCCTTCGAACAGCTCATAGGCGCGGCGAGCAATCACGTTTTGTATTTCGTTTTTTCGGTTAAGCAGAACGTCAGCGGCAACAAGCTTCACTGGCGTAGTGGCTTCGCGCCGCCGTGGTGCTGATTGTTCTTTCATTTTTCGTCTCCTTTTGCTTTTCTTCCGCCGAGGTAGTGCAACTCGGAACAAGGTGACCTCCCAACTTGAAGTACCGATTCAAGTGCTAACGAAGTTCCAGGCGGGGTCTTAGGAAGCAAGATCGTCACCGCAGACGTAAGCGCACGGCCTAATCTCTGATCACCATCTGACGCTCGACCGTTTGGCAAGCTCAGCACTCGGCTAGGCGACGCAAGGTGGTTGTGCAGAAACGGATAGAACGAGCGTCCGAAGGAGGCAACCCAAAAAATTCCAGAGTACATGGCATCGCAGATGAGAAGGTACAGGGCTACTAGGGCTGCCACAATCGCATAGAGAATCGTGAAGAAGAAAAGCGCCGCAAGCAGCTCACGCACAAAATAACTCTGGAAGGATATGAAGGTCGCCAACACAGCCAAAACCCATTTCAATTGCCGATGGTCCCTGAGTAAGATGCAGCCCCTGTTGCTCACATCTCGAACTGCTGAAAAGACCATCTGCCAGACAGCGGACCGTGCGACGCTGGTGGCAGCGGTGTCGCGTGGTACCCTTTGTCTTGGTGATGAAATCGATTGCATGACGGTTTCATTCTCGAACTCTGCTCAATTTGTGACAATGGGTCGTTTATAACTTCAGGAGAAACCTCTGTACTGTCTTCGGAAGATGAGTAATTTCGTCAAATACAGTCAGACGACAGTAATTCGTTAATTTATTACTGACGAAGCGACTACCTATGCCGTTGCCTACCTTGAGTTTGAGCGCTGGTGCGATTGCGGCAAACAATGGAAGCAGTCCGTGAAGCTCGTTTGGAGTGAGATCCTCTGCAAGAGGTCGCAATTCAAGAAGACTAGAGAAGTTTGCGCTGCATGGCATGGGTGACCGCTTCCAGGCGGTTATGCGTGTGGAGTTTCTGATTAATGTGGTGTAAATGGTTGCGCAGGGTTTGCAAGGTTATCTTCAGCTTACGCGCAATGACCCCCGAGTTGTTGCCAACGGAGAACGACCGCAGGATTTCTATCTCCTGTTCAGAAAGAGGGAGGATCGGTGATGGACTCGCCACAACGTCTGGTATGGCGACGAGTTGACGCGAAACGTCGATCATTGTGCGTAAGAGTTCCTCGTTCTTTTTCCGCTCGGTGATGTCGTGGGCGAGGTGCACAATCAGACGCTGATGGTTCCGGGGGTTTTCGAACACTAAGGTAGACACACTCACCCACACGCGACGCCCGGATCGTGCCTTCGCTTCCAGATCAAAGTTGGGGATCTCAAGGTGCTTGGCGGCGCAATCCCTGATGCTGCAATTCTCGCCACAGACCTCGGTGCCCAAGGCTCCACGTCCCTGCAAAATCTGATGGCACGTGCTGTTGAGAGCTTCCGCCGCGCTGTATTCAAACAATTTCTGTGCGGCTTTGTTCCAGGAACGAATCTCACCCATTTCGGTGACCGTAAAAGCGGCGTCCGACGTTCCCTCCAGTAGACTAAAGAGCTCAAGTTCCAGCATGATCGAACTCCTGCGATGGGTGTACCCAACCACCATCGTTTCGACTGGCGGTAGCGGCATATGAGTTGAGGGCAGCGAACTTCTCGCGAGCAGCCCGCGAGCCGAGGATGCTTTCGATTCGAGCCGCGCCGTAAACGGCGAGAAGCGCAAGGCCGGATGCCAGCAACAGACGTTCGGTCCATATCCAGACAGTCGTCCTGCGCTTCGGACCCTGGCCAGCGCCGCCTGTGGATCCGAATTCGCCGTCACCCGATTTTCGAACATTCCACATGAACTTTTACTCTCTGCGACCCGCGTAGTGAGGCATCGCTGTGTCGCGCCGTTAACAGCGCGAAGTCAATTGGTCGTCGATGAATTCGCGTCGACCATCATGCAGCCGGCAAAAACCGAAACTGGCGGATCGCGCGAGTACGATGAACGGTTTCCGGTTTCAATGATTTGCGGAGTGCCGCTTTGCCGTGATGGAGTCTTGTTTTTGCGGCGCCCACGGAGAGCCCCATCATCTTTGCCGTTTCCTCGAGGGAATGTTCTTGTAGCTTGTGCAGCTCGATAGCCTGCCGAATGGTCGGGCGCAGCGCGCGGATCGCGCTTCGGAGAATTCCTTCTCGCTCGCGCTGTGCACAATGAGCTTCGGGATCCGGAGCGCGGTCCGGAACATCTGGAAACGCCGGATTCCCTTCATGATTGCCAGGATCGTCTGTGGAAAGTTCGAGTGCGGAGCGCTTTTTCCGAAGAATCATCAGCGCCGAATTGATCGCAATGCGTGTTAGCCAGGTTGAGAAACTTGACCTGCCGTCAAAATCCTTGATGTGAAGGAAGGCCCTCAAAAACGAATCTTGCAGAGCGTCTTCCGCGTCTTCGCGGTTTCTGGTGATGCGGTATGTGGTCCGAAGAATTCTCTTCGTATGAGATTGCCAGAGTTCATCGAATGCCGCAGTTTGCCCGCGCTTTGCCGCCGCGATGACTGTGTTCTCGTTCAACCCGTTCGGGCTAAACACGCCTATGGCGCTCATGTCTCGCCTCCTTGCAACATTCATCTGGGGTGTCTATCTCTTGCCGTATTTTCCAGCGCTGCGTGAATTTCCTTTAGCAAGGTGTCGCTCCGTACGGGCTTGTTCAAGAAACAGGCTGCCCCGGCTTTCATCGCCAAATCGCGAAGGGATGCATCACCATGGGCGGTGATGAAAATGATTGGGACTTGGCTGTTGGCATCTCGCAGCCGTTTCTGCAACTCGATGCCGCTCATCCCTGGCAAACGCACGTCGAGGATCAAACACATCGTGTCTTGCCGCTTGGCGGAGTAGAGGTAGTCTTCCGCGGAGGCAAACGTATCTGTCAAAAAGCCTGCGGCCCTCATGACGCTCCCCAGCGCCTCGCGAAGGGGTTCATCATCATCAACAATGGCGATAATACCGGTCTTACGTTGAATGTCGTCCCCTTGTATTCGTCCGATCTGCCGCTCGATAAAACTCCCGACAACACGGAGACTAACAATCTGGGAGCATCGAAAGCTATCCTGCTTTAGGAGGAGACGGGTACTTACTTTCGAAGGGTGGCTTTTAGCTTCTCAGCCATGCGGACCAGGTGGGCAAGGGAATCAGCGTGTGTTTTTTCCATGACGTGCGCGCGGTGGGTCTTGACGGTCAGTTCGCTGGTTCCCATTTCATCTGCGATCTGCTTGTTCAGAAGTCCGGCAACGACAAAGTCCAAGACTTCTTTTTCGCGGGGGGTGAGCGAATCGAACCGCGTGCGAATTTCGCTCACTTCCGCACGTTCTTTCCGGAGTACGCGGTCGCTGGCAATTGCTTTCTGAACCGCATCCAGCAAGTCCTGACCACGAACTGGCTTGGTCAAGAACTCGTGCGCCCCTTCTTTCATGGCGCGCACAGACATGGGAATGTCGCCATGGCCTGTAATGAAAATGATCGGAATGTGGACGTTCGCATCGTTCAATTTGAGTTGAAGATCAAGGCCGCTCAAGCCCGGCATCCTCACGTCGAGGACAAGACAGGCCGGCGCATCCTGGCGCTTCGCAATCAGGAAGTCTTGTGCTGACGCAAAAGTCTCGACGCGAAGGCCCACGGACCTGATGAGGCTCTGCAGTCCTTCGCGAATCATGCGGTCATCATCGATAACGAATACAATCGGGTCCGGTTCCTTCATGCAACAGGCCCGTCAGCGCTGGGCAGCATGAACTGAAAGATGGAGCCTTGAGAAACAGTCGATTCAGCCCATAGTCTGCCGCCATGCGCTTCAATGATCGAACGGCTAATGGGCAATCCCATCCCTATGCCCTTAGATCGAGTTGTAAAGAATGGCTCGAAGAGCCGGGCCATGACCTCCGCACTCACTCCGATCCCGGAGTCCTGGACGGAGACATGGACCTGGCCGGCATCTTGCATTTGGGACCGGATTAGCAGCTTCCGCGGCCGGTCGGTAACGGCCGTCATGGCTTCGATTCCATTCATCATTAGATTCAAGACTACCTGTTGTAACTGAATTCTATCGCCGAAAACCACAGGCAGATCTGACGTGAGTTCGATTGCGACGGAGACGTTATTCCTCATCCCTTGAAGGTTGACTAGCGCGACAGTGTCCTCGATGATTTCATTGATGTGAACTCGCTTTCTCTCCGGAGTCGTCTTGTTGATAAGCGAACGGATTTGGACGATGACGTCGGATGCGCGTGTCGCGCCGTGAACGGTGCGCTCGGCCGCCGCGCGCGCTTCGCCAAGATTTGGATTTTGATGAGAGAGCCAAGCCACACAGGCGTCCGCGTTGGACACGACTGCGGCGAGCGGTTGATTAACCTCATGGGCAATGGATGCCGTGAGCTCGCCTATTGTAGTTATGCGAGCCACACGAGCCAGTTCCGTACGTGTTATTTCGAGCGACTCTTCGGTACGCCTCTGTTCCGCAATCTGGTTGAGAAGTGTCTCGTTTGCGTTCTTGAGTTCAGCGGTACGCTCTCCGACCTTTACTTCAAGTTCGTCGCGGGCGTGCCTAAGGGAATCTTCTGTTTGCCTTCGCCAGGAGCTCAACAGACTTGCAGCCACTTGACAACTAACGAAGGTGAGAAAAAACGGGACCTCGCTTGGCTTCAAAATCCACGTACGGACAGGCGGAATGAAGAAATATAAAACCGTGAGAGTGCTGAAGCCAACTGCGACCCAGCCGGGGCCCTTTCCGCCATACCATGTACTGGCAATCACCGCAACGGGAAAGAAGAACCAGAACGGGTCTCCGAACGGAACTTGCAGAACGAGCGATAAGAATAAAGCCAGCGATACAACGGCGATTGCGAAACCGTAGCGCGACAGTGCGCGCAACTTGGACGGTGCGGGGTGAGTGTCTTGCATCTTGAGGCATGGACACCGATCAGGGCCTTTCTTTTATACTACGAGCGCGGATCACTTAGCCACGGCTCTCGTGAGGATTGCGAAAGACCGCCGGGATCTTCGCGATCGCTTCATTTTTGTTTTTTGGATTTCTTCTTCGCTTTAGCCCGAATGTGTCTCAATGCTTTCCCTTTGTGTATCGCCACATGATCGGTCTTGTCACTTTCGATCAGGTATTGAGGTTCCTCTTTCGAAGCGTGGTGCACATAGCCTTTGATCCGTATATTAGAAACGACTTTCTTGATGATGACGCCGCGAACCCTCCCAGCTTCTGAATTCCATTCAACGTGGTCGCCGCGCCTAAATATTTTGGGCATCGCTTTTGTCCCCACAACAAGAAATCACATGAAACGATTTCCGTTCAACTGGGTTGCAAGTGCTGGTGATGAAGAACTCACCGCACGATTAACTCAGCTTTCATATTCGGGTGCAAAGTACAGTCATAGAAGTAGGTTCCCCTTTTAGTGACCACATATTCCCAGGAACTGCCAACAGGAAGAATGCCGGAATCAAATTTCGTCGGTTTTGTCGACGTTGCGGTGTGCGGGACGATGTCGTCGTTCTTCCATTCAACCGTATCGCCAACCTTTACAGTGAGCACGGCGGGTTGAAACTTAAGTTCACGGATGACGACCGTGTGCGTTTGCGGGCCTTTAGGAACAGCGGCCAGCACGAATCCGCCCGCAGGTCCTTGCGTGCCCAGCGAGCACGAAACCAGTAACAACGCGGCTGTCGCTACTAATGTTGAAGCTACGGATCGCATGCTCGAGTGGGTCGGGTTCATTGCTATATCTCCTTGGTTGTAACGCCAGCTCTTACTTGGGGTTCTTTGCATCATGTGCGGCGGCGGGATCAACGGTGGCTTGCACGTTTCGTGCATGCTCCAGATGGCCTAAAAAGAGAGTCTGAGCGCCCTGTAGAGCGGCTTTGAGTTCCGCGTTCTGTGCGTTCGGAATCAAGACACCAGCGATCGCATCCGTAACCTGCTTGTGATAGGCCACCTCGTTGTCGATGTAGAATTTGTCAAAGGCCTTGCCGCGCAGGCTGTTCAGCTTTGCCGTAACTTCCACGGACTTCGCTTTGAGACTGTTGCTCGTGTCGTTTTCGACTGGGTTTAGGTGAAGCTTGCCCGCCAGTTCAATGACGGACTCTTGGACCGCCCCGTGATCGGTTACCATCTGTTGCGCAAAACCTCGAACTTCCTTGTTCTTCGACTTGGTCAATGCGAGTTTGCCGTAGTCGATGTCAATCTGATTTGCAGCCAGAACGATTGCGCCGATATTCGCGTCGCTCGGAGGCTGTTGTGCAACACACTCGGAAGCGAAACCAAGCGAACCGAGTAAAGCAACCGCGGACAGAACTAAAACGCTTGAACTCTTCATTTGTGTAACTCCTTTTATAATTTTCTGTGGTACCCCTGCATGGCCTGGGAACAACGGTGATCCTTATTCTTCATGGCGATCCTCATCCTGGAGGTGTTTCGCATTTGTCACAATGGTTCGTTCATACCGGGGAAAGAGACGCCTGTAACAGATGCCAAAAGGTATTCGAACAAGGGCTCGATGCCGACTACGCGCATTCAACCGCTAGTCAGACGACCTTTGGAGACCCTCTCCACTAGGAAAGAGTCTCCAGCGGACAATTGGATACATCTGTTCGATCTTTCTTGTCTCCGGGGAACCGGCCCTGCCGCCGGCTAATGTACAGCGCTGGCTTCGAAGCAGTTATTCATCATATATCTGGTCCTAGACGGATAAGACAGTCTTGAACTGGATTGGCTCAATTCAATAGAGTGCTGCTTCTGCCTCTCGAATCGATGGAAAACAGTTTCATCGCTTATTTTCGCGGCGGAATACCGAACACTACATAGCAGGGTGAATGTTCGGCCACGTGTTTAGCCGTCGTGCCAAATACTATCTCGCCTAGCGTACGTCCGTGGTGATAGCCGAGGACGGCTAGATCGCTTTTCTTTTCCTTTAATTCATCAAGCAGCGCGTAGCTGGCGGAGTGTGCCCGTAAAACTAGCGTCCTTGCCTTCAAATGGCTGCGGCGGGCCACTCGCTCGCCGGCGCGCAAGATTTTCTGCGCTGCTGCCTCCAGATCAGGTACTTCGGCGTCGAGAGCCGTGTTGTCGGGAAGTTCTATTACATGAACCAGAACGAGTGATGCTCCCCGCAAGCCCAGGCGGCAAGCCAACGTCGTTAGTTCCACAGCGTTTTCTAGGGTTTTCAAACCTACTAAGATCCGCTTAGGTTTCCTCATCTGTTGAGCCATACCTTCCTCCTCGTTTTGAGGTTGGATTATCCTGTCATGTAAAACTGGATCACGTCGATGTAACAGGCGTTTCTGTCGAAGGTATAAAGAGACCATTGTTAGGAAGGCAAGGAGGTTCCAGCATGAGAGTCGTAATGGAAGCGATGGTGTCGCTGTCATCTGTACTGGCGGGCCGTAGGGAGAGAACATGCGTGCTGGGAAGAAGGTCCCGACTTGAAAGTGGAAGAGTCGTTACAAGTGACTGTTCCGGGAGCGCTCGAGGGGCATTCGAACCTCAGAAGTCAATCTAGGCAGAAAGTCAAAGCTTTCGGGCGACCGGGCATCGAGCCCCGATGGACTCACGGCGACAAAGACGGCGTGGGGACAGCGTATGCAGCTGCGAGCCGAATTTGGTTCACATTGTGGAATGGCATCATCACTGAAGTCTATTATCCGACAGTGGATCACCCGCAGATTCGAGACCTGCAGTGTCTCATTACGGATGGAAAGACATTTTTCCATGAAGAAAAGCGCGACCTGAAATCCATCTGCGAGCGTCTTTCAGGTAATTCACTTAGCTACCGCTACACCAACACCGATTCCGAGAGCCGGTACTCCATCGTTAAGGAAATCATCACGAATCCGCATCTTGCCTGCATTCTCCAGCACGTTCAACTCGTCGGTGATGAAGCGTTTATCTCGAAGTTGCACCTCTACATGCTTTGTGCGCCCCATCTTCAAGTCGGCGGATGGAGTAACAACGGCTATGTGATCCAGGTAGCGGGCCGGAAGATCCTGATGGCAGAGAAGGCAGGGGTATGGTTGGCACTCGGGGGCACACTCCAATTTTCTCGAGCTTCCTGTGGCTACGTTGGTCGGAGTGACGGCTGGACCGATCTCGCCGGTAACTTTCAAATGGACTGGGAGTTCGATCAGGCCTCTGACGGAAACATTGCCCTGATGGGGGAAGTTGACCTCGGTGGCAAGCGCGAGTTCACCACGGGACTGGCGTTCGGTGACACGGAGCACTGTGCGATAACGACCCTCTTTCAGGCGCTTGGCATTCCGTTCAAAGAACATTTGAAGCGCTACACGGACCAATGGGACCGCACCTCCGCGCACCGGCTTCCTTTGGAAAAAGTTTCAAGTGACAACGGCAGCCTTTACCACAGCAGCTACAGTTTGCTTCTCAGCCATGAAGACAAGTCTTATCCGGGTGCCTTGATTGCTTCTCTCTCGATTCCTTGGGGAGAAGCAAGGGGTGATGCCGACAACGGCGGATATCACCTTGTCTGGACCCGTGATCTGGTGGGCAGTGCCTCTGCCATGCTTGCTGCCGGCAATCGTGTCATACCTCTGCGCGCACTGATTTATTTGGCGGTTTCACAGCAGGAAGACGGAGGTTTTGCACAGAATTTCTGGATTGATGGCGGGCCATACTGGCGGGGAATCCAGCTTGACGAAGTGGCCCTTCCGATTCTTTTGGCCTGGCAGCTCCAAAGGGAGAGCGCTCTTCAAAATTTTGACCCGTACCCGATGATCCTGAAGGCAGCTGCTTATTTAATTCGTCATGGACCTGTCACCGAGCAAGAGCGCTGGGAAGAAGCCAGTGGCTACTCTCCTTCGACGCTCGCTTCCAACATTGCTGCTCTGATTGGGGCGGCATGGTTTGCGCGTGAGCGAGGGGATTATGCCGTTGCAACAATGTTAGAGGAATACGCTGATTTTCTGGAATGTCATATCGAAGCTTGGACCGTCACAACAGAGGGCGCACTTGTCCCTGGGATTCAGCGGCACTACATACGAATTCTGCCGGAGGATGTCGACAACGCCAATCCCCTGGAGGACCCAAATTCAAAAGTTCTACAGATCAAGAACCAGCCGGCTGGGTCGCAAGATTCATTCTCAGCAAGAGATATCGTTGATGCCGGCTTTCTTCAGCTCGCGCGTTATGGGATAAGACGGCCCGATGATCCAGTGATCGTGGACTCTTTGAAGGTCATTGATGCGGTATTGAAGGTGAACACTCCAGTCGGGCCGGTTTGGCGTCGTTACAATCACGATGGTTACGGTCAGCGAGAGGATGGCGGTCCGTTCGTCGGGTGGGGCAAAGGTCGCGCGTGGCCTCTTCTGACGGGAGAACGGGGGCATTTCGAACTCTCTGCAGGGCGAGACGTGAAACCGTTCATACGAGCGATTGAAGGTTTCGCCTCGACGACAGGTTTATTACCCGAGCAGGTATGGGATGAACCGGACCGACCGGCGGCTTATATGATTCTTGGTCGACCGACGGGCTCGGCCATGCCTCTGATGTGGGCTCACGCGGAGTACATCAAGCTACTCAGGTCTGTGTCCGATAATCGCGTTTTCGACATGATCCCTGAAGTTGCAGAGCGCTACCTTGGAGATCGCAAGGCTCGTCAATTATTCGAGATCTGGAAGCCCAATCGACAGGCTCGCACCGTCAAACGAGGCTACACTCTTCGCATTCAGGTTCCAGTTCCCTTCCGCCTTCACTGGTCGGCCAACGAATGGCAGTCTGTGGAAGATAACCCCTCATCGCCCCCAGTTCTAGGATTTCACTTTGTCGATATTCCAATCTCTGCCGCGCAACAAGCGCCGATTCGCTTCACTTTTTATTGGGCGGTCGAGAATCGCTGGGAAGGTCGAGATTACATGGTAGGAATTGAGTGAAACTCGAATTGGGGTTAGGGAGAAACGAGTAGAAGGGAACAAAAAATGAACACGGTGGGAGTGTGACGAAATTTAATTCTTAAACTGAAAGATCCGGACAAAATGGTCGAGCGCACTCGCCCGCCGGGAAATTGATACGAGGAGGTACGTTTAGAAATGGAGAATCTCAATTCGGACGCGTTTGTGTTCTTTGGCGCCACGGGGGATCTCGCGTCCAAAAAGATATTCCCGGCTCTTCAAGCAATGATAAAGCGCGGTCACTTCGATATGCCGATTATCGGGGTGGCTAGATCTGCGAAGAGCGTTGACGAGCTTCTGGCCCGTGCTCACGAGAGTCTTGAGAAGCACGGAGGAGTGTCAGGATAGCTAGTCGCGACGTATCAATTTTATTTTCAACATCCCAACGGAAGCGGTGGGAAGACCAGGTGCGAAGTCTTCATCACCGTTGATACGTCGGCCTGCGATCCATAGTCCATGGGAGAAGTGGCCCTCTTCCTTCGCCACGATCACTGCTTTGCCCGTCCCGGTTGCCGTAGCGAAATTAGGGTCGCCATTACCACCGATGAAAATGAACTCGTTCGGCGCTGTATTGATAACGAGCGCGAACGGTCGTCTATCGGGCGGGAGTGCCCGTGAGGCAGTTGCCACACCACCCGCGAGATCCGGCTGAACTTCTGTAAGTTGCGAGATCTTGCCTTGCGTTGGAGAAATTGTGATCCTGTAACCGTCCAGCACAACCGCTAGCGAAGACTGATTGTCTTTGATAAGGATGGCACCTACCTTGTGGGCGGCCTGCCACTCGGCGAGTTGCGGCAAAAACTCAGACAGGAGTTCATACGCTTTCGCGACCTGCCCATGCGTATCGAGATCTTCTACACCGAAGGGGGACCATCCTAGAGCGGCATATTTCCCAAGTGCCAGAAAAAGATTTCCTACTTCGTCTTTGGCTTCTGGAACAAACAACGGATTGTCAGGCCGCCTATAAAGAACGCACGTTCCCTCGAAATCAGAAACATATATGTCTGGAGCAAAAAGACTAAGAGTAGGTGCGGCCGCCCGGTACACATCGAAGACTTGCGCCACAGGCCCTCCACTCGGCCATTTTCCTGCAACGTCCGCGTCGGGCTGAGGACCTAACCAAGCGTTCACATACATTGGTAGATCCAGCTGGCTTTTCCCGGCTTTTGCGACGTCGTTGATGAAGGAAGCCATGTAGTAGGCCATGAATACTTGATCAGCCATTTCGCTCTGGCCGAAAACCTCTTGCCAGGTTCCGCTAGTCCGAAAGCCATGCTGACTCCAGACTTGCTGCAGTTCAGGCGCGAGCGAGCTCTTGTGGGTTACGAGGTAATCCAGCAAACCTGCCGGGACAGGTCGCGCCCAAGCTGCCTCTGCCAAAGGGGACCGATCACGGCTATCGCCAACAGTGCCAACCTCATTCTCGACCTGCATCATGATCACAGTGTGCCCCGGGTCGGTGTTCCCGATGTGCTGCATCAGTGCCGTGAATGCGCGTGCGTCGGCTTTTCGAGTCTCCCGACCGAAGGGGCTTAGCGGCACCTCTCCCCGCTGCGCGAGGTAGTTGGCATAAAACGTTATCAGTCCAGCATCAGATCGCACTCTGAGCTTCACTGGTGGGAAACGTTTTTGATCCGCCTTTACCCAAGAGGGTACATACATCGAACTGGCGTTTTTCCATGTGCCGAACCAGATCAGGACCAGCCGAAGGCCCCTGGCACGTGCTTCGCTGATTTGCGCATCAACACTCGTAAAGTCAAATCTTCCCTCTTGAGGCTCAGTAAGCTCCCAGCTCACAGTACCGATCACAGTATTGAGGTGGAGGGCTGGCAGCTTATTCCATATGGGCTTCATGTACTCAATGCTTGAAGCACTTGAGTTGTGCAACTCACCCGCCAGCATAATGAATGGCTTGTCATCGACGAACATCTGCTGCACACCAGCATGATCTTCGATACGAGGGAGCGGAGCCGTTTGCCCCAAAGCCGTCACAGCAATCGATAGAGACAACGTGAATGGGAGACTAAAACGTTTCATGCGATCAGAGCCTCTTGTGCACTCGCTATCTATTTGATAATTACGTTGTACCGAGCCCCGGCGCGTGTCAACGAGTTTGAGACCAGTGTTCATGGAATTTAGTGAGTTTTTTCATCTGTGTTGAGCGGTTTGTTGATCCAGACCTCGGTTGGGACCGCAGTTGGTTTTGGTGCCTGGCGGACGAAGCGTTCGGGATGG
>DATHIB010000155.1:0-11402 GCA_035490055.1 Candidatus Limnocylindria bacterium
TTCGGCACCATCGGGACCGTAGAGCGTTTGGTCGATTTTGACGGCGCGGAGCATGAGAGGTTCCGCTTTCGCAAAATCGTTCTCAATAAAGTAGGGAGTTGCCATCATGCGGAGGCTGGTGGCCACGCCTGGGCTGTTTTCCCCGTAGGTCTTTTCATTCAGCTCGAGAGCGTGGTTGAGGTAGCTCTGCGCGGCAACAGAGTCGTGCTGATAGGCAGCCATCATACCGAGATTCTGAAGCGGATCACTGAGCATGGGAGATTGGGCGCCGTAGACTTCCTCACTGACCTTCAGCTGCCGGTGGAAGAGGGCATCTGCTTCGGTGAAGTTCTGCAGGCCCATGGTGATTCTGCCGAGTTCTCCGAGAGCGATGGCCAGACGGCCGTCGTGCGGCTGCAGCTTTTCGCACTGGCGAGAGCGCTACGGACGCGTCAATGAACACAACGGTTGGATTCCCCGCGATTTTTGGCTGGCGCCGTGGGAGAAGCAAGCGATCATCGGCTTCCACGGAGAACATCCTCTGGAAGGCTATCGGCGACTGACGTTCATGATGCTGGACGCCGACGTGGTGGCCGTGAGCCCGTCCAGCGTTTGGCGCGTACTTCAGCAGGCCGGACTGCTGGACGGTTGCCCAACGTTGAGATTTCCGGCGACCCAATTGACTCTCCTAGAGTCTAATTATGGCAGATTGAGGGGCCCACCTAAGAAGACGGGCCCTACAAGACGGATCAGGATTCCGGCAGGGTCGGGCAGCCGGGGAAATCGCGCAGGGAGGTGTTACCTATATATTGAAGGTCGGCGATGCCGATTTTGCTGGTGTAGAAGCCGTCGGTGGTGAGATTGCGCAGAAACGCAAAGAAGGCCACACCCTGGCTGAGCGAGGCATCCTGCTTGGCATTTTTGCGGAAGGCGATGAGGTCCATGATTTCTTTTTTCTGCTCCGGGGTGCACTCCATAAAGACATTGCCGTAACGATCCGTGCAAGCGGCGTCGAGCCAGAAGAGGCCGCCGCCGAGCTTTAATTGATATTCGGGGTTTTCGCTGGTGAGCAGATCGATGAATTCCGGCGCGCCGGCCTCGACTGCGCCGCCGGATTTTTCGTCTTTCGGAATGATGGCGTCGCACAGGAATGTCACCGCCGCGTACTGCGAGGCGGAAAAATATTTGGGAGCGTACTTCCCCGCCGGGGCTACAGCTTTCTCCTTGTGCACCATCTGGTGGATGTACTCGGCGGCTTCCGCGGGGATGACCCGTAGTACGGAGCCGCCGGCTGCGCCCAGAGCCAGCGTCCTTAATATGTCACGCCTACTTATACTTTCATTCGCCATGATGGGCCTCACGACAAAGGACGGAAGGATTTAACACAGAGTTCACGGAGGACACAGAGATCACGGAGAAGACGGAGAAAAGAGCCAGACGGGCGGGGCAAGCCCCGCCCCTACAGACCCGCGGCAATGCGCTTACGCGCGGCATACTAGAGGTTGCCTTTCTTGGCTTCGTCGAGAAGATATTCGGAGGTGCGCCAGGAGAGCGCCATGATCGTGAGCGTCGGATTCTTGTCTGGGTTGGTGACCAGCGGCGCGCCATCGGTGACGAACAGATTCTTCACATCGTGCGCCTGGCAGAAGCCATTGAGCACGGAGGTTTTCGGATCGGCGCCCATGCGCGCGGTGCCCACCTCGTGAATAATCTTGCCGCCTTCTTCAATCCCGAAGGGATACTGGCCGTGGATGGAAGTTTTGGTCCTATATTCGCCGCCCATGGTCTCGACGATGGCGCGAAACGTCTCCTGCATGTCCTTGGCCTGGAGCAGCTCGTAATCCGACCACTTGAAGTGGAAGCGCAAAGCGGGGATGCCCCACTGATCGACGACGTCGGGATCGATCTCGCAGTAGGTGTCCGCATTGGGAAGCATCTCGCCGCGGCCGGCGAAGCCGATGTGGGTGCCGTAGACCTGGCGGGCGCGCTGCTTCAAATGGGCGCCATAGCCTTCTTCATCGTGACACAAGCCATGGAACATGCCGACGCCGGGCATTTCGCGTCCGCCGCCAAATTCGATGTGATAGCCGCGGGGAAAATCATTCTTGCGGTCGAATTTCCACCAGGGCATGTACATGTGCATTCCGCCGACGCCATCGTGATTGTGGGGCGGCGTCTTCTCCAACTGCGGGAAGTAGCCAGAACCGGCGCTCCCGACGGAGTCGGTGAGATATCTGCCGACCGTCCCGGAAGAGTTGGCGATGCCGCCTGGAAAGGCGGAGGATTTGGAGTTCAGCAGCAGCCGAGCGGATTCGCAGGCGCTGGCGGCCACCACGACGGCGCGCGCGCTGATTCGTTTTTCCGTGCGCGTCGCTTTATCAACGTAGGAGACACCTTCCGCTTTGCCTTCTTTGCCGACGACAATTTCGCGGGCCATCGCGCCGGTAATCAGCGTCAGCTTTCCCGTTTTCATCGCCGGGGGCAGCAGAACCTGGCTGGAGCTGAAATTTGATGCCGTGATGCAGCCGCGGCCGCACTGGCCGCAATAGTGGCAAGGCAGGCGGCCGTTAAGCGAGCGCGTGATGATCGCGAGGCGCGAGGGAATGCAGATGATGTTGAGCTTGTCGCAGGCCTTCTTGACCATCAATTCGGTGCAACGCGGTTTGGGAGGAGGAAGGAAGACGCCGTCGGGCGCGCTTGAAACGTTTTCTTTCGTTCCGAAGACGCCGATGTAAGCTTCGGTCTTGTCGTAGTATGGCGCGAGGTCTTCGTAGGTGATGGGCCAATCGTCGCCGAGGCCATCGCGCGTTGCCGACTTGAAATCGATGGGAGCGAAGCGGAGCGCGATGCGGCCCCAGTGGTTGGTGCGGCCGCCCACGATGCGCGAACGAAACCACTGGAAATTCGCGCCCGGCGCCGAAGTATAAGGCTCGCCCTCAATCTGCCAGGCCCCGTTGGGCGCAAGGAACTCGCCAAAATTTTCGCGGGCGTGGCCGCCCACGCCCGCGCCGCGGTGCAGCGATTCGTACGGCCACATGAGCATCTTGAAATCTTTTTCGGGATTTAGGTTTGGCCCGGCTTCGAGCAGCACGCAATTGAGGCCGCCTTCGGTGAGAACTTTTGCCGCCATGCCGCCGCCGGCGCCGGAGCCGATAATGCAAACGTCGTACCGCTTTGGAGAACGGGTCACTTGAGCCATGCGATGCTATCTCCCTACAGATTGTTCTTCTTGATTTCGGAAACCGCGAAATCGCAAGCGCGCGCCGTCAACGCCATATACGTGAGCGAAGGGTTCACGCACGATGCGGAGGTCATGCACGCGCCATCGGGCAGGAAGAGATTCTTCGCGTCATGGGCCTGATTGTGCTCGTTCAAAACAGACGTTTTGGGATCGCGGCCCATCCGCGCGGTGCCCATTTCGTGAATTCCAAGACCGGGCGTGGAAATTTCCTGATAGACAAAAATTTCCTTGCCGCCGGCCGCCGCGAGCATTTCCGCGGCCTGCACTGCAATGTCTTTCGACATGGCGTGTTCGTTATCGCGCCACTCAAAGTGAATCTGCAAAGTGGGGATCCCCCAGGCGTCGAGCTTTTCTTTATCCACTTCCACGTAATTGCTGTGATAGGGCAAGCACTCGCCGAATCCGCCCATTCCCATGCGCCAGGGGCCCGGCATCTTGAGAGAGTTTTTGAAGTCCACGCCGATTCCGGCACGGGAGGCGGCTGCTGACAAGCCGTCGCGGCTTCCTCCGCCCTGGTAACCATAGCCGCGGATAAATTCTTTTTGCTTTGTTTTGACGTTGCGGAACCGAGGGATGTAGATGCCGTTGGGGCGGTTGCCAAAAGGTATTTTGTCTTCATGACCGGGCATTTCACCGCCGGCGCCCGCGCCCATGTGGTGATCCATCAGGTTGTGGCCGAGTTCGCCGCTGGAGTTGGCGAGGCCGTCGGGAAATTCCGGCGTTGCGGAATTCAGCAGAATGCGCGTGGATTCGAGCGTGGAAGCGCAAATGAAAAAGACGCGTGCCTTGAATTCCAGCGCGTTTTTGGTTTGCGCGTCAATCACGCGAACGCCGCTGACGCGGCGCGTTTGCGGATCGAAGACCATGCTGTGCACAACACTGTACGGGCGAATGGTGAACCGGCCGGTTTTTTGCGCGGCGGGAAGAGTGGAATTCAGGCTGCTGAAATACGATTGCGTGATGCAGCCGCGGTGGCAAACGCCGCAGTAGTGGCAGGCAGCGCGGCCTTTGTGCACGCGCGTGAGCACGGCCGAGCGGCCGATGGTCATGATGCGATCATCGAAATTTTTCGCGAGCGCGGCACGGAAATCCTGTTCGACGCAGGTCATTTCCATGGGCGGGAGAAATTTGCCGTCGGGTAATTGCGACAAGCCTTCGGCCTGGCCGCTGATGCCGGCGAACTCTTCCACGTAGTCGTACCACGGCGCAACGTCCGCGTAGCGGATCGGCCAATCCACGGCGATTCCGTCTTTCGAATTCGCTTCGAAATCGAGATCGCTCCAGCGATAACTCTGGCGCCCCCAAGTGATGGATTTTCCGCCGACCTGGCGGCCGCGAATCCACGAAAACTTTTTGCCGGGATCGTAGGTATAAGGATTTTCCTTATCGCTGACGAAAAATTTGTTGGAGTACTCATCGCAAGCGTAATAAACCTCGCGCTGGATAGGTTGCGTGCGCTGGCGTTCGGCGCGGTCATCCCAGCCGCGGTATTTCAGGTCATAGATGGGAACGTGCTCGACGTAATCCTGCTCCGGAACGATGGAGCGCCCCGCTTCAAGGACGAGAGTGTTCAGACCTTTTTCGGTGAGCTCTTTTGCCGCCCAGCCGCCGGTGATGCCCGAGCCGACGACGATTGCGTCGTAAGTATTGGTAGCCATGTGGATCTCCCCTATGCCTTTTTCTCTGCGGGCAAAGGCAAGCAGCCATGGTGCGCGCCCGGAATGATTTGCAGATTCAATTCTTGTGAGAAGCCGATCTCGGAAGTGTAGTATCCGTGAACGGTAATGCCTTTAAAGACGTTGAAAAATTCGCCGCGCAACTGTTTATCGCGCTCTTCCGGGATGGTGTTGCCATGGCGCATCCTGCGAGTGCGTTGTGCGGCGACGGATTCGTCCATGGAACGGAGCAATGTGACTTGCTGGGCGGGCGAAGCATCCACGAAATCCTTTCCGAAGAGGTCGTTAGTTTGCTTGTCCACTCCGGCGAGACCGTCGAGAAAATTCCTGCGTTCTTCGGCGTCGGCCCATTCTGTGAGGATGACGTCAATGAATTCATTGACGCGCGCACCTTTGGCGCCGGGAGTATCCGTTGCGGGAATGATCTGATCGATCATCGCGACAACCGTGTCGTTCTGGTGCGGGTTGAGCGTGCGCAGCGTGTATCCGGATGCGGGGTGCGCTCCTTTGAAAAAAACAAAAAGATTCGTGGGCAGTGCGGGCAAAACACCGCCAGCCATGAGCAACCTCAACGCTTCACGCCGCTGCATAATTCCTCCCTGACTTTACTGCACGATTCGAATGCCTCAGCACGAGGGGCGCGCGTGTTAAAAAACTCGCCGGCAACCCGGGTCATTCACCCAAAAGTTCTTTGCGCACGTTTTTCAAAACGTAAGCGGCGCGTTCGACCCCGACTTCTCCGGCGAGAATAGGGTCTTCATTTTCAATGCTGAGAATGCCTTCGAAGCCGACGTCCATATAAGCCTTGACGATCGACTTCCAAAGGCTGGCGCTGTGGCCATAGCCGACAGCGCGGAACGTCTCCGAGGCTAGGTCAAGTTCGCTGGTTTCAAACGCAAAGTTCAGCACTCCATACTTATTGACGTTCTCTGGAAAGAAAACGGTGTCTTTCATATGCGCGTGGAAAAGGGCGCCCTGTTTACCGAGAAAGTGGATGACTTCGACCGCATCGCAGCCCTGCCAGAAGAGATGGCTCAAATCGCAGTTCGCGCCAATTTCTTCGCCGACGGCCTCGCGCAGTTTCATCAATGTTCGGGGATTATAGACAACAAAGTTCGGATGCATTTCGAAAGCAAGACGTTTGACGCCGTGATCGCGCGCGTATTTGGCTGCTTCCTTCCAATAGGGGATGACTTTTTCTTTCCACTGCCAGTCCTGCATGTGGGCGTATTCGGGGGGCCAGCGATAGGTGATCCAATTCGGCTGGGTATCCTGCGGAGTACCGCCCGGACAGCCGGAAAAACCGACGATGACTTTTACGTCGAGGATTTCGGCGAGGAGGACCGTCTTGCGGAAGGTATCGATGTCTTTCTGGGCATGCTTGGGATCGGGATGAATGGGGTTGCCATGACAACTGAGAGTGGCGACGCGAATTCCGCGGTCTTCGAATTTTTTCTGCCAGGCTTTGGCTTTGCTGCGGTCGGCGATGAGTTCATCGAGAGGACAATGACGGTTGTTCGGATAGCCTCCTGTGCCGATCTCCATGGCTTCGAGACCAAGGGTGGTGATCTTGTCCAGCATGGTGTCGAGGGAGAGATGGTCATAGACCGGATCAAACACGCCAATAGGAATCTTGCGCAAGCTACCGGAAGCCTTGGCTGCGGGAAAGCCTAAAAGCGAGGCTTCGGAATTTGCCGCATGTGCGATTGTTTCACCCCCGGGGACTGCAGCCGCGAGCAGACCGCCCGTGGCAGCCAGAAACTCTCTCCGGCCGATGGCGGAGTCCTTGGGTTGTTTCTTCATGCGCGTCTCCTCGATGAACGCAGCATTAGAGTAAGCACCAGCGAGTCCGACGCATTATACGACGGCGCACGCTCCGGACAAGCAAGTAAATCGTTCTTCCAAGGGAATTCATCTGGAACCCAGAAAGCGCGGGCAGGCAAGGAGTGAGAGACCAGGGCTTGCGGTTAGCGAGGCTTTAACTCTGCCAGCGAGGGGATGGAAACAGCAACGGTCAGCGCGCGCTCCGGCTGTGGATTCTTGTGCTGCAATGCCTGGACGAGCATCTCGATGGCCTGCCCGGTATTGGGAGGAACATAGATGGTCGCGGCCAAGAGCCCGGTGCGCACCCAGGATTGGCCGGTCTTGGGCAAGCCGTCACAGCCGGTAAAGGGCAGTTTCAGCCAGCGTTCCCGCTCCGATTCGTTCGCCAATTCTTCAAAGGCCTTCCTGGCCCCGACGGCCATGGAATCATCCTGCGCGCCAACCAAATCCAGGGCTGCCCTTTGCGAGGTACTCAGTTTCAGCCAAGAACGGAGGGCTCGCTGAGCGCTCTCCTCGGTCCATTGCGCTCTGAGCACGGTGACGTGAATATTGGACGGTTTCGTCTCCCGCATCCCCAAGGCGCGTTCTTTGGCCGCGGAATTCTCCGCCGGCCCTTGAATATAGAGGATCGCGCCGCCATGGGGCAGCAGAGCGGCAAATTGACGGCCCTGAATCCGGCCAATTTCGAAATGGTTGGAGCTCACGCCGAAAACAGGAGCAGACGATGATTTGCGTAATTCCGGGATGTAGGCGGCGTCGCGATTCAGCACGGCCCAACCGATACCGGCGGATGCGGCCGCCCGGGCGACTTGGGGTAAAGCGGTGCCACCGACAGGCTCAAAAACAACAGCATCCGGCCTCTTATCCTCAACAGCCTGGATGGCTTTCAGGATCTGGGTGCTCTGCGTAATCGCGTCGTTATCCGCATAAACAATTTGGACTTCCGTGCCTAGTCTGCGGGCCATCTGCTCGGCGGATAGCGCCTGTTCGATCTGGTAGTCATTGTCGTTCGTCGTCAGGGAAACCAAAAAGCGCAACTTTTTCATGGCGGTTCGAAGCCCCTCTATGGACCCCCTGCTAACGATACATGGGGCGGGGTCGCAGCAAACAGAAAGTGCAACAAGCGTTTCTTCAGCGCAAATGGCCCCTCGGTGGATATCTTAACTCTTTGGGAAAAAGAGGAGATGCGCAAGATTCATTGCAAGGGAGGTTGGCCGCCACGGACGGCCCGCGGGCCAGTTGGGACAACGATTGCGGGGCTTGCTGCGAGTTTGGACTTAGCCGCAGGATTGGGGCAGAAACCTTCAGGCGGAACGACGCGGGTCCCTTCCATAACGGAATGGAATGGAATGGAATGGAACTGGTCGACGGGAAAATCCGTGAGTGTGTCCAGTTTTCCAGAGGGCCAGCGAATATCGACGCGATCGACTTTGGCGGGGTGCTCAACGCGAAATGTAAACGAAGTTCGTTCTGCGACAAATAACTGCCGCCGCTGTGGACCTCGTCACTTTGCGCCATTCCCCTTGCGATTACCTTGACTCTCATGCCGATCGCGAGTTGGTTGTTCTTTGTTCCTGGCGAGGCAGGTTGACTACAGGTCCGGCCAGCCGTCGAAGTCGTAGTCACCGATCGCTCCCCATTAAGTTCTTTGGCCGTTTCACCCGGGCTTGTGAATCAGAAATAATGATATTCTAAAGAAAAACAATGATATTCTTGCGCTGGGAAGAATGGAGGGTAGGGAAGCCCTCCTCTCTTGGAGAGAGTCGCCAGGGGCACCTTTTTTATCCGTACAAATGTAGGACCATGCTGGCCCTCAGGAGAAACCTCGCGCTGGCATGGGGCGTAGAATACTCGTCTGACAAAGGCCAAGTTGAGCTAGAATCGCGACTTACGGGACGTCGGGCGAACCTGGCAGGATGTATTCTCACGCTCGGGCACGCCATTTCCCATATCCCAATTTTGGAAGATGCTCGAAGGTTTCTGTAAATGACGCCACCGCCGAGAAAGAAGTCTGTCCCGCGCAACGAGGATAAGGTCACCTTAAAGACCATTGCGGAGCATCTCGGGCTGACCCCGGGAACGGTCTCAGCCGCCCTGAACAATTCTCCCGCGGCACGCTCCATTCCCGAGCATACGAAAAATCGCATCATCCAGGCGGCGCAAGCGCTCAATTACCGGCCTAACTTTTTTGCCCGCACCCTGCGCCTCAAACGAACCTATACCATCGGCGTCATCGCCGAGGAAATTGGCGACGCGTACGGCTCGATGGTGATCAGCGGCATCGAAGAATACTTGCGCAAAAACAATTATTTTTTCCTTACGGTGATCCACCGGCATGATCCGAAGCTCCTGCAAACCTACGCGCAAATGCTTTTGACACGCGGCGTGGAGGGCTTCATCACCACGGATACGTCCCTCACGGAAAAGCTTGCTCTGCCTACCGTCGCCGTGGCGGGGCATCAGCGTGTCGATGGCTTGACCAACATCATCCTGGACCACACGCGTGCCGCCAGGCTGGCCCTCGAACATCTTCGCGATCTTGGTCACGAGGATATCGCCTTCATTAAAGGACAGACCATGAGTTCGGATTCCACCGTGCGTTGGAACGCGATCTGCGAGGTGGCGCAGCAACTCGGCATCCGCATTCGTCCCGAGCTGACCATCCAACTAGAGGGCTTCGATTCGACGCCCGGCATTGGATTTTCCTTCACCAAGCAACTCCTGGCTAGGAAACATCCTTTCACGGCACTTTTTGCTTACAACGACATTGCGGCCATCGGCTCGATTTGGGCCTTCCACGAAGCAGGCCTGCGTGTGCCGGAAGATATTTCTATTGTCGGCTTCGATGATATTCCCGGAGCAGCTTACGCCAATCCCGGCTTGACCACGGTGAGGCAGCCACTCATAAAGATGGGGCAAATCGCCGCGCAAACTGTCGTTGATCTAATCGAAGGACGCGGCGAGTATGTTCCGGAAATCGCCATTGAGCCCGAGTTTGTGATTCGTCAGTCCACAGGACCCGCCCCCGTCCGTCAATTACGGACCATCGCAGGAGGCGCGCAACACTTGCAAGAAGGCTACCTAGCTAAATAGGTTCGCGGGCCGGCGAAGAAATATCTTCAAGAATCATCTTGTTTCTGGGCAAACTCGCATAGAGTTCGACAGGTTACGACGCACGATAAATTTGTTCTAACGGATGGCCGCAGAATTATGATGGATTGGGAGAGTTCGGGGCACCACGGCGCGTGGATGGCGATGATTTGGACCGTCAGCCGCACACAGGTCTTCAGCATCGCAGAATTTGGCTCTGCCCTCGGCCAGCGGTCAGGGAAGAACAAGTTGCAATGGTCCGGTGCGGACGCCTAGCCACTGTGGCAGACACAAGAGTTTTCAGTCATCCGCAGGTAGTCGAAGACCAAGCGCACGTTGCGCGTGAGTTGTCTCATTTTCTGCGCCCCACTTCCTGAGCCTTTGGATTTGATCACACTGATGGCGAAACGGCGAAGCCGGGTCATATTTTCCGGGCCGTGACCGGTGCGGATGCGACTGCGGTCTTCATCATAGTTCCAGTCGATGATGTAGTGACAACTGTTCTGTCGGGTGAAGGACTGGCGCGATGTCAAGGTTGCCCTCGGTCCGTTTCCAGCCCCTCCCCATAAGAACTGCTCGTGCGGTTTTCCCGCAAGCAGCTCACCCAGTAGGTTTCGTCGAAAGGGTTATGTGTCGGGTCGGGTAGCAGGGACTTTCACGTCAGTCTCTTCGCCCCGGGTAGTGGCTGGACCTTCCAGTCCCAGTACAATCCGAGTACGCCGTGGAGATATTCATTAGTCCATCGCCGCCATCCGATACTCGTCTTTTTCCGCCGCTTCCTTCGCGTGAGCAGGTTGCGAACCTTCATCTCCGTGTAGTCGCGCACTTCACTGAAGGCGCGGCTCGAGTTGCCGACTCGGAAGTATGCGACCCAGCCGGCCAGCGAGGCATTGATCTGCTCGATCATCTTCGGCAGGGGCGTTGCTCCACCATGTCGGATGATGTCACGTATCTTCGCCTTGATGGCTTTGCGGGCCTTCTTCTTCGGAGTCATCTGGAGATAGTGGCCGTTTCCCTTACGCTTCCGGGTGCGGCGCAGATCAAACCCCAAGAACCCAAAGGCTTCTCCCTTCAATAGATCCACTACCTTGGTTTTCTCCTTGTTCAGCTCTACCCCAAGCGGTACGAGCTGTTCTTGGAGCCGTTGCTGGGCCCGTTCAGCCCAACCTCGCTTAGAGTGGTGGCCATTGATGGTGATGACGATATCATCGGCGAACCGATGATAGTTCACCTCCTCGTAGGGTTCTTCTGCCGTCTTGCGTCGTATCGCGTCGAAGGTCCAGTCCAGCTCGTTCAAGTAGATATTCGCCGCCAGCGGACTGAACGGGCCCCCTTGTGGGACGCCGACCTTTCCTCCGACCTTGAGAATCTGCTTTACGAGGTGCAGCACTTCTGGATCCTGGACTCGCTTCGCGATCTTGTCTAGCAGCACCGATTGCCGGATCGTGTCAAAATAGCGTGATAGATCAACATCTATCACCGTAGACATGAGCCGCAACACACTGCGTCTGACTTCCGCTAATGCGCGGTGTGGTGAGCGCCGGGGGCGGAATCCGTAGGAGTTCGTGCAGAAGTCTGCCTCGAAGATAGGC
>DATHIB010000156.1:0-19141 GCA_035490055.1 Candidatus Limnocylindria bacterium
AGCTTCACGATTTCTTGAAGACCGACAACGGTAAACGAGAGATCGATCTACATCCTACGGTTGCGGCGATGCTTAGGAACTTCATTGGCGAAAGGCGAGGCGGTCTCTTGTTCCGTTCGAGAACCGGCAAACCACTGAGCCAATCCAACATACTGCGCCGTTGGCTGCATCCAATCCAAGCAATACTCAATCAGCCGAAGTGCGGAGCGCATGCTTTCCGGCGTTTTCGCCTCACCCACATCCGTAAACACGCGGTTCCGAAGGACCTCGAACGTTTTTGGATGGGGCATGACGACGAAGAGATCGGGGACATCTACTCCAAGCTGAAAGAGGACGTGGAATTTCGCCAAGATTGGACCACGCGTCTCGGTCTGGGCTTCGAGCTTCCGTCTGAAAAGTCCGTTGTTGGACCGAATGGACCGAAAATCGAAAACGAAGTTGTTTTGGAAATGGATGCAAGTGCTTGATTCAAGAGAGATAAGTGGCGCGCCCGGGGAGACTCGAACTCCCGACCCTCTGCTTCGAAGGCAGACGCTCTATCCAACTGAGCTACGGGCGCGTCGTATTTCTCCTTCTATTCTAACTACTTACAGACTTCTGATCAGCCACCTTCTCTGACTTGGGCCCACCGTAGTAAGAACGTAGTACTTCCTTGTCCTGATAGGCCCGTTCGTTGGCCCGCTCGATGCCCTCACGAACTTGGTCAACCATCCCCAGTTGATAATGGCGCTTCGTCTCTGGACTGCTGTGCCGCATCGCCCGCTGCACCACCGCATCTGGAGCGACCCAACTGAGACGCGTGCAGAATACGTGACGCAGATTGTAAATCGGGAAATACGATACACCAGCTTTCTTCAGAGCGGTCCGCCAGGCCCGTTTGACACTCCGAATTGGTTTGCCGGGCTTACGAGGACTCGGAAACACGTACGGGCCATCCGAGCTCTGTTCCTTCTTCCACTCCTTGAGAACATCACAAGCCAACCGGCTCAACGGTAGCGGTTGAGCCGAGTCGGTAGTCTTCAAGCTGCCGTCAAGGTGAAGGACGCCGTGGACGAGATCCACTTGGTCCCACCTAAGCGACAGCCCCTCACTGTAGGTTCGACCACCGGTCTGAACCAGCAACACGATCGCCACCCGGAGGTGCGCTGGTGCTGCTTCAAGAATCCGATGTTCTTCTTCAACAGTGAGCATTCTCTTGGATGGCCTCTCGTGGCGCTCATCGAAATGCTTCACACCGGAGGCAGGATTTTCTCCGATGTACTTTCGCTTGAGCGCGAACTGGAAGATGCAGTGCAGGCATGCCAATTCTCGGTTGACGGTAGCCCCTTTCACCGTTCGCTTTGGATCCCGCTTCAACGGCTGGCGGCGCCGATAGTTGCGATACTCCACGACGGTCCGCTCATCAATCTCCGTTAATTTACGGTCTCCAAAATACGCTCGCAGATTCTTCAAAAACATTTGGTGGTTGATCTGGCTCTTTGGAGAAAGCGTTGAACTGTGTGATCGGAAGAACAATTCGGACAACTCTCCGAAGGTCATTCGCTCACCAGGCCAACCGACTTGAAACAGCCCCAGCGCGATCTCGCCTTCGCGTTTCTTCCAGATTTTCGTTGCGAGATCTTTGCTGACTGTCTTGGTCGATTCGCACCGTTGTTCACCATTCACCGTGTAGCCCATCCACCAGAGCCGCGAGTCTTTCCTTTTGTATAGTCCCATTGGCGCTCCTCTCACTTGCCGGAGCCGAGCGCCGTGGTGATTATACTCTTCTGGGCAAACCACTCGTGGGTGCGACGGATTTGCAGATCCTTGAATCGGTCGAGGGTGGAACGACGGTATTCGAGGCGGCCGCCCAACTTGCGGCACTCGATCTTGTGCTGACATGCGTATTGGTAGAGCGTGCTCTTAGAGATACCAAGATAATTGGCAGCCTCCGTTTGCCTCAGCCATGGGTCCTCCGAGACCGATCGAGGCAAAGTGATCTCCGGAATATTTGGGCAGGCCAACGTCTGAGCAGAAATTGCAGTGATCGCCTCACGGATCTTCTGAATAAGGTGCTCAGGTGCCTGCGTTTGAAACACCACACATGCAACGAGGACCGGATCGTCGTGCTGGATTTTTTTGGTGAGGTCTCTCGCGTCGCTCATAGGTCATCGTCTCCAGCTGCAGGCAAACCAAATCTCTCGGCTTGCGGCGATTGCTTGCCCTCGGAGGAATTGCCAGTGTGATTTCCAGATCTTAACGACGAATCTACTGAGAGGCGCAATCCATGCGCTCTTGGCGAGTCTGGGTTCTTGCGCACGCCGAATTGGGTGTTGCGGTGTTTCATTGCCTCTTTTCCTTGGTTCCCCCGGTTGCTATTTTCCACTTGACATCCTGTCCACAACATCGTACTTTGTTTGCAAACGTCTTGTCAAGATGCATCTTTCGCCGAAAGGATTGCATCTTACGGACGAAACGAGGAGGCGTACCAGATGCCCGAAAAACCGCAAAAGCCCGAGAAGCCATCACAGGGGCAAACTCTCTCCCTTCGAATCAGTGACGCTCTCTTTGCTCGCCTGGAGCGGGCCAAGCAGCTCATGTCCTCGAAAAAGGGCGACAGTGTTTCGACTTCGGAGGTCGCCAAGCAGCTCCTCGAGTCTGCTCGCGAGGACCGCTTTGAAGTTGCGGACATGATGGCCAAACCGACAGAGACACTTCTCGAGATTCGCAGGAAGGGGGAAGCGCAGCATATTCTGTCGCGAGCCGAGTGGATACTGCTCTCGCACTTTGTGCAGAAGGGGCTCGAAGCCTATACCGAACGGACACCCAATCCGGTCTCCAACGAGTCACTCATCGCCGTACTGGATGCGTTCCTGGCCGTTTATGAACTGCGGACGGAACGTGCTTCCTTGCGGGACCCGTATTACATGAGCAATCTGCCGTCCGAGTGCCGTCCTCCGAAAGTGAAGGGAGCAGACGATTCGGAGCGTGTGACTTCAGAGACGGTTCGCCGGACAGTAGCCGAGACCCGCAAGCGGCTCAGCGATCCGGCAGTAAAGTGGGACACGTTTCTGGCGGGACGAAACCTGCTTATCCTGCTCGAGGACGAAAAGCTCCCCGCAGCTGACTCTGTGAATCGTGCCCTTCGCCCCTTCTTCCCGATTCTGTGGCGGCTGGCCGCGCGCGGCCACTACTGCCTCACGCAAAAGTCGCTCCGAGCGAAGTCCACGAGCCAGGATTCCTTCTATCAGCCGCCGATTCCATCCATCAAAGAAGGCGACTTCACGCTCTCATTCAATCGGGGAGAGAGCAACGACCTTTACTTGCTCTTAAGTTTCCCTGGTCCACGCGGGCCGATGTACCCAGTCAGTGGCTATCCGAAGATTACAGAATTTCGCGCCATGCTGGCCGCACTTGCCCCGGACAACCCGACCCGCCGGTGGGAGGGCGGGCACTTCCTCGGCTATGTCGCGGCGTCCGAAGAGGGCAAGGGGAAGGACTATTGGTTCCGCGCTCACCAGAATGGCATCACGTTCGGCCTCTCCGAGAAGGAGTGGAAGTCGGTCCAAGCGCTGTTTCGTGAGGCGTGGGAGCTGCCAGAAATCCGCATGTCATGGGACTCGCTGACCCTGGAGTACGGTGAGCTGTGATGCTCTTCAGCATCGTCATGGTAGCCGGATGCGGCCCCGCCGAGGGCGGCGTCGCCGGCTTTTGGCCGACCAAGAGAAGAGCGGTGCCTTCGGCACCGGGAGTTGGACTGGACACGCCACCCCATGTTGGGTGCTGCAGAGCGCCGCGCGGCGCTGTTGGTTAACGTGCTCACGCGGCGTGAGTTAGCGAATTGCGCGTGCTCCCGGGTTAGCTTCCGGCGCTCTGCGTTAACTTCTTTATTTTGTTCGTCGAGGTTTGAACGAATGCTTTTCTTCAAAGTCAGTTCCTAGGGGGTCGTCGTCATGTCTGCCGATCAACTGCGGAATCGAACCGTTGGTTCGAAGATGACGGAGAGCGAGTACGAAAAACTTGTCACTGTGGCCGAGCGTGACGGTTTGACGCTGGGCGAGTGGTGTCGAGCGGTGCTGTTGTCGCAAGCAAGCACCACTGAAGGGACAAGGCCCATTGCCACCGAACAGACCCTACTAGCGGAAGTGATGGCGTTGCGAATGATCTTGTTGAATGCACTGTTTAAGCTCGCTCAGGGGGCAGTGCTCACAACCGAGGAACTGGACCGGTTGATCGAGCGGGCCGATGGCGAGCGATACGAGAGGGCGCAGGAACGGCTTGCTGAAGTACGAACTGGAGGTAGGTCGTGAAGCAACAATGGGGCCGAAACTCGTACGCGGGCGAGTGGCAGAATCGTAGGTCTGTGTGGACGTGGACGGCGGTGTTTTTGGCGGTGGCCAGCATGGTGGGAATTTGCGTCTACCGCTATGCCGAAGTGTGGACACCCTTAGAACGCTTCTATGTGATGACCTACATCCGCAGCGGCTTCCGAAGCGTGGTGAAGTTCTCAAGGACCGACAGCTATTGGACGGTGAGTGCGGTGGGCAAGAAAGGAAGCCATTGGGCGCTCGACGAGGAGGTCATCGAAGTAAAGACCGGGACCGGCGGGACCGTGCTTGCCCTCACGCCTGAAGCTGTGGAGATCGGCGATGTGCGGCTTGTCATACAAAAGGTGCTGTGGGACAACGCAAGGTTGCATGACTTCTTGGGCCAGTGGATCTATCGAGACGAAACCTTCCTGGACTTCATAAAGCCAGGCCTGCTGGGAGGCATCGTTGTTTTCCTTGTGGCTCTTGCGTTGGCAATCCCGAAGGATTCCCAGCGAGCCCGCGAGCGCAAAGAAGGACGAAGGCTCAAGGGACCAGAACTTGTGACCGCGCGAAAATTTAACCGCAGGAATCGTTCCGATGGAATCGCTTTTGAGCTGACAGAACAAACATTGATCCAGAAAGTATTCGGCAAGGTGCAGCGGCTGGTTCTGCCCCGTGCCGTTGAATCGAGCCACATCCTTATCATGGGCGATACAGGGATGGGCAAGAGCACACTGATACGGCAAATCCTTCTGCAAGTAGAAGCGCGTGGCGACACCGCTATCGTCTACGATCCGGCACTCGAATACACGCCGAAGTTCTACAAGCCGGAGCGGGGTGACATCATCCTGAATCCCATTGACCAGCGTATGCCCTACTGGAGCCCCTCCGACGAGCTGACACACATTACGGAGTCTTCCACGCTGGCCGCTTCATTGTTCCCCCATCGGCCCAACGAGAATGCTTTCTTCACGGAAGGCCCGAGGAAAATCTTCGCGCACCTGCTGACTTTTAGGCCAACACCCGAGGAGTTGGTTTGGTGGATATGCCACGAAGGAGAGATCGACCGGAGAGTAAAAGGCACGGAGTACGCGGCCATGATCAATCGGCAGGCCCCGGCACAGCGCAGCGGCGTGCTGGCGTCGCTAAACATGGTAGCGGACGGTCTGAAGCTGCTCCCACGAGAGGCAGATACGACGAAGCGTTGGAGCGCGGCGGCGTGGGCGAACGAGCGCAAGGGGTGGCTCTTCCTTACCAGCACGCCGGCGACGCGGGAACGGCTCGTTCCCCTCACGAGCTTGTGGCTGGACACGCTGGTGTTGCGGCTGATGAATTATGGCCAGAGAGGTCCTCATCCCGTATGGTTCGTCTTGGATGAACTCGCGAGCTTACAAAGACTCCCGCAACTACACACTGCCGTGACGGAAAACCGTAAATCGAATAATCCCGTTGTACTTGGCTTTCAGGGACGCAGCCAGCTAGAGACGCGCTACGGCCACGAAGCCGAGGCCATGCTCTCGCAGCCCGCGACGAAAATCTTTCTTGCTACGAGCGAACCGAACGCCGCGCGATGGATTTCGGACGCTATTGGCGAGATTGAGACGGAGCGGTTGACCGAGAGCCGGTCGAGCGGGCAATGGGGGCAAAGCCGGAACTCAGAGAGCCAGAATCTCCAACGTCAACGTGAACCGCTGGTGATACCGAGCGAGATCACCGGGCTCCAGCCACTGCATGGCTATCTGAAACACAGGAATCTCGTTGTGCGGATGAGTTTCTGCTTCGTTGAACTGCCGGACAGCCATCCGGCATTCATGGAACGGCCGATGGAGATGCCACAAAAAGCAGAGCGCAAGACTACGGCGGCAGCGGCGGGAGCAAACGGCACTTTAGAACAGAAACTCGCGTCGCAGGATGGGAAGCAGTCCCCTGAGCAAGAATTACGGCGCAACCGAGCAGAACCAGGACACTTCTTCCGGTAGGCCAACGGCACGATGCTAACCATCTCCAATCCACTGAGTGCGAGCCAAGCCCAGGCGTATCACGCGGAGGAGTTTTCCAACGCGCGCGAAAACTACTACACGCAAGGCGACCAGATACGCGGTGAATGGCACGGCAGGCTCGCCGAGAAATGGGGATTGCGCGGAGAAGTGCGCGAGGAACACTTCCAGCGACTCTCTGAGGGCCAACACCCGATAACTGGCGAGCAACTCGTGCGCCATCAAACAGCGCGGGAATACATAAACAAGCGCGGTGAGAAGGTAAGTCCGATGGAGCACCGCGCGGGGTGGGATGCGACGTTTTCGGCACCGAAGAGCGTGTCGCTGACGGCCCTCGTCGGCGGAGACGAACGAGTACGAGAGGCGCATCGAGAAAGCGTCGGCGTTGCTCTTGACGAGCTAGAGCGATATGTCCAGGCCCGCATCGGCGGGAATCTTCCCGCAGAAACAACCAGCAAATGGGTAGCTGCAAAATTCGCGCACGACAGCGCGAGACCGGTAGACGGTTATGCCGCACCGCAGCTGCATACGCATGTCGTCTTCTTCAATCTCACGGAGACCGAAGACGGCGAAGCCCATGCCCTACAACCACGTGAACTCTACAAAACGCAGCAATATGCGACGGCGGTGTACCGCTCTGAACTAGCTGTGCGGCTCAAAACACTCGGTTACGAGACCGAACGCGGCAAGAACGGACAGCCAGAAATCAGAGGCTACAGTGAAGAATACCTTGCGGCATCGAGCCCGCGTCGCCGGCAGATCGAGGAGCACCTTGAGAAAGAGAAACAGCGAGGAGCAGACGCTGCGCAAATTGCGGCGCACAAGACACGTCAGAGCAAGCTCAATCTGTCGCACGACGAGGTGCAACAGCGGCATCGAGAGATAGCGGAGGCTTTCGGCAATCAGCCGGATCGCGTAGTCCGGGCTAGCAAAGAAACGGCGCGCGACATCGAGCAGGAAGCGCCTCACCGAATCGTTCAATCGGCGATGACATTCTCGAGGGAGCGGAATCTGGAACGCGAGGCCGTCGTGGATGAACGTGAGCTATTGCGAGATGCGTTGAGACGTTCGATGGGAGACGCGACATTCACAGAGCTTCGCACGGAGTTTGAAAAGCGCGTTGGCGCGGGCGAATTCATCGAAGTCGAGAAACAGTCAAGTGGGCCGAGCCGCGCGTTTACGACCGAAGAGATGATCGGATACGAGCGAGAAACCATCCAGATGATGCGGGAGGGACAGAACGAATACCCGGCGTTAGCCAACTTCGAAACGCGGCGAGAAATCGACAACCATCATCCTCATTTAAGCCAGAGCCAACGCGTAGCCGTCGAGCAAATCCTGGCAAGCCGGGATCAAGTCATGGCGCTGGAGGGTGTCGCAGGCGCGGGGAAAACGACTTCCTTAGCTGTGGTTCGCGAAGCTGCCGAGCGAGAGGGTTACAAAGTGGAGGGATTGGCGCCAACCTCACGGGCAGCACAAAAGCTCGCAGAGGCCGGAATCGAATCGAGCACGCTCCAAAGGCATCTCGCGCAAGGCAATGACCAGACTGGCGTACAAAAACACCTGTACGTTCTGGACGAATCGAGCCTCGCAAGTACAAAGCAGATGAACGAGTTTCTGCACAGGCTCAAAGATAGCGACCGCGTTTTGCTGGTTGGTGATACGCGCCAGCACCAGGCAGTGGAAGCCGGAACACCGTTTGAGCAACTACAAGAAGCCGGAATCCAAACTGCTCGGCTCGACGAAATCATTCGGCAGAAAGACCCGGCCCTCAAGGAGGTCGTGGAGCATCTCTCACGCGGCGAGGTAAAGGAGGCAATCGAGAAGCTCGATGCGCAGAGCCGCGTCCATGAAATTGCAGACCCTAACGAACGGCTCAAAGCAATCTCCCATGAATACGCAAAGCAGCCGGAAGGAACCCTCGTTGTTTCGCCCGACAACCAGTCGCGCATGGAAATCAACCTGATGATCCACACCGAAATGCAAAAGACCGGACAAGTGGACCACAGGGAGAGAAACGTGAGAGTGCTCGTCGCCCGGCAGGAGATCACCGGCGCAGACCGCCAATGGGCTGAGCAGTATGAACCGGGCAACATCGTGCGCTACACGAAAGGCAGCAAGACGCATGGTATCGACGCCGGAGAATACGCACGAGTCGAACGTGTCGACGCAAAAGAGAACCTGCTCACGGTTAGACGCGAAAGTGGTGAGCAGATCAGCTACGATCCGCGCCGACTGCAAGGTGTGACGCTCTACCGAGAAACAGAACGTGCATTCGCGCAAGGCGACCGTGTGCAATTTACAGCTCCGAATCGGGAGCGATACATCGCCAACCGAGAGCTAGGCACCATCGAAAAGATCGACAATGGCGGCAACCTGCAACTGCGCCTCGACTCAGGCCGGGCAGTCGCCTTCAATATCAAAGAGAATCCGCATCTCGACTACGGCTATGCGGTGACGAGCCACAGCAGCCAAGGGCAAACCGCCGACCGCGTTCTCGTTCACATAGACACTGAACGGGCGGGAGAAAAACTGGTAAACCGCCGGTTCGCGTACGTCGCGGTGTCGCGGGGGCGTTATGATGCCCATCTCTATACAAACAACAAGGGCCATCTTGCCGAGCAGCTCGCGCGCGATGTGTCCCACCGATCCGCGATGGAACCGGGCCGTGAATCCATGTCCTCAGCGCGCCAGATCAGACCGTCGTCCGCACGAAGCCAGGTGCACGAGCATACGCAGGCAGAAGGTCACAGCGTCAACAGATAGATCCTCTTCCCTCCTGCCCTTGCCGCCGCCAAGTGCCATGACCACTACGCGGCCTCTTACCGTTACCCTTGACCTTGACGGCGGCTTGGCACTGCCGAAGAAGATCGAGAACCCGGTCGCGACCAGCACCGGTTCATCGGAGACAAACCGCAGGAGCGATTTTGTCGTTTCGTTTTCTACTGTGGGTGGATTAGGTGGATTGCGCATCGTGCCCGATCATTCTGCGGAATCGAGACAGGTGATTGTGCTTGGGAATGAGGGCTATTCGCCTTTGTTTTGAGGCTGTTATGGAAGCGACAGAAGAAGCATGGCTTAGTTCATCTCTTGGGTTTTCCACAACCCACGCTGGCCTCTTTCAGTTTAACTTATATTTGTATTGACATTTGCTTCAATACTCTCTATAAAATCACTGCTGCCTATTTCTCTCTAGAAAACATCAGCACCTGGATATTTTCTCACAAATTGTGCCGCTCCGCAGCGAGCTGCCTGGGAGATTACTCACTCCACATGCGTAAAAACCTTCTCTGTACATTCGCTCTACTGTCTTCAATCTTTTTCTCAGGTACTAGCCACGCCCAGTCTGCGCCAACGATCTCCTATACGACTCCCGTCAACGGCCCCGTCGGCACGTCCATCAAGATCGTAGGCAACAACTTCGGCTCGACCCAGAGCAGCAGCACAATCGCATTCAGCGGTACGACCGCGACTCCCACGAGCTGGAGCAACACCCAAATTGTGGCGCCGGTGCCTGCTGGGGCGACGTCGGGGCCAATCGTTGTGACCGTCGGGGGCGTGGCCAGCAATCATGTAAATTTCACGGTTGGCACACCTCCAACAATTTCCTACACTAATCCGGTGAACGGACCAGCTGGCACCTCAGTGACAATTGTTGGGACTTATTTCGGTTCGACCCAGGGCAGTAGCACGATTGCCTTCAACGGGACAGCAGCAACGCCGACGAGTTGGAGCAACACACAGATTGTCGTGCCAGTGCCAAGCGGCGCGACCACGGGCCCGGTGATTGTGACCGTCGGAGGCGTGGCCAGCAATCACGTGAATTTCACGGTTGGCACTCCGCCCACAATCTCCTACACCAACCCGATTGATGGTCCCGTCGGCACCACGGTGACAGTCGTTGGGAACTACTTCGGCTCAACACAGGGCAGCAGCACAATCACTTTCAACGGGACTCCGACCACCCCCACAAGCTGGAGCAACAGTCAAATCATCGCCGCTGTCCCGACTGGTGCGGTAACTGGCCCGGTGGTTGTATCTGTCGGAGCTATGGCCAGCAATCACGTGAATTTCATCGTCGGAACCCCACCCACAATTTCCTACACAAATCCAATCGATGGGCCCGCAGGGACCTCAATAACCATCGTTGGCAATTATTTCGGCGCGGCCGTAGGGAATCTCACTTTCAATGGGACGGCAGCCACACCCGCAAGTTGGAATAACACCCAAATCGTCGTGCCAGTCCCAAATGGAGCTTCGACAGGTCCGCTTGTCGTGACCGCCGGAGGGATGGCCAGCAATCACGTGAACTTCATCGTCGGGACGCCCCCAACCATTTCCTATACGAATCCCGTCCGCGCTGGCGTAGGTTCGTCAATTGCGATTGTCGGTAATTATTTCGGCGCGGCCGTAGGGAATCTCACTTTCAATGGGACGGCAGCCACACCCGCAAGTTGGAGCAACACCCAAATCGTCCTGCCAATCCCAAATGGAGCATCGACGGGTCCCCTCGTTGTGACCGCGGGAGGGATGGCCAGCAACAGCGTAAACTTCACCGTAGTCCCGAATATCACCAGTTTGTCGCCGCCTTCGGGACCATTCGGTACAACGTTGACCATCACGGGAACAACTTTTGGCTTAACGCAAGGCTCAAGCACCGTTACTTTTAACGGCACACAGGCAACTCCTGCCAGTTGGAGCGACTCGCAGATCGCCGTGCCAGTGCCGAACGGCGCCAGCACGGGGCCTGTGGTTGTGACCGCCGCTGGCATCGCCAGCAATGCCGTGAACTTCTCCCTTCTCAATTCTACGCCCTCCATTGTCAGCATCTCGCCGTCAACGGGTGGAATCGGCGCCACGTTTACGCTCGTGGGGAGCTACTTCGGCTCAACCCAGAATGGCAGCACAGTCATGTTTAACGGTATTGCCGCCCGTGTCACGAATTGGAGCGACGGCAACCTCACGGCGCGAGTGCCGAGCGGGTTGAATCCAGGAACAGCTACCGTAAACGTAAGCGTGAACCAATTGGCCAGCAACGGTGTCCAATTTACTGTGACTAAGCCACTATTCGTTACGCCCAACCGGGCAACTTTGCTTGTCGGAAATACTCGGGCTATTCAATTGCTTGACGAAAACGGCGCACTCATCAGCAACCCCACTTGGTCATTTGACAACAGTTCCATTGTCGAAGTCATTCCCCCGCAGAATCCCGGCGCCCCCACACTTTTACAAGCCGACGCCGTGGGCACCACGACTCTCACCGCCAGTTATGGCGACCGCACGGGCGTCGCCACTATTTCCGTTTTGGCGGCAGGGACTTCCTTCCCAATTGGAACCGTCCAGTGGTCACTGCCGTCTTTGGGTTCGTTTGGTATCTCTAAGAGCGTCCAGTCCTTGCGTGTGGACGACAATACTCCGGATTTGTACGTCGAGGACGACGGCGCTCGTGGCGGAAATGGATCCATCCGGGCCCTCACAGTCGATGGCCAGCAAAAATGGATTTGGCCCTCCGCTCCGTCGGACCAGTTCCCCCTCCTTATCGCCGCTGACGATCAAGGTGGAGCTTTTTACCTCGTTAGCCAGAATACCCCTGGTCCATTTGACACCTACTGTTACTACGGTCGCGTCGATCAGAATGGGAACGAAACTTGGCAATATCAGGCATCGAATTGCCAGGACGACTATGCGATCCACCCCGATGGAACTATCTTTCTGGTTGAGCCCGACTTCCAGGCCACGCCCACGACTGCCGTTGTCGCTCTTGACCCCACGACCGGCCAGATTAAGTTCAGCATCCCTACGCCGGGCAATTCCTCGCTCGGGAGCATGTCCATTTCCTCTGACGGCAGCCTCTATCTTCCCTTTAGCACAAATGTTGACCTTCAAATGATGGTCATACAGTCCGACGGCAGCTACACTACGCAACAGTTGGATTCCATACCAGTAGGTGCTCCAGGCCGCGCCATTCCTGACGGTCAGGGCGGCATTCTGCTTGTGGTATCTTCCTCTGCATCTTCTCCCACCGGAACCCTCTACCACTCGTCCGCTTCCGGAACGCTAAAATTCAACCTGCCCTTCACTCCTGTACCACCAGGAGAGCTTAATTCGATTATCACCGACGACACCATGTTGTTGGGCCAAGACAGCACCGCCTACCTGGTCGCTTCGAGCTCCGATGCGTCTGCTTCATTCGCCGATACCGTCGAGGCCATCGACACCAACAGTGGTGCGGTGAAGTGGACCGCGGTTACTCCCGGGGCCTATTCAAACCTCGGCCTGGTCACCTCGGACGGCTCTCTAGCTTTTCAGTATTACCCGACCAGTGACTTCTCTCAACATTTTGCGATCGCCAGTTCGACTGGGCAGGTGTCCCCGCTTTTCGCCAACCCCGCCGACGGCTCCGATGCTGGCCCTGTGATCACGCACCTCGCATCCCCGCTCCTGCCCTCCTATTGGACCCTCGGCACCTGGCACACTTTTCAAAACGATGGCACCCTCGCCGCCATTACCGGCCCTATTGTGGGCAACGCAGATGCGTACTCGCAAAGCAGAGGCAATGAGCAAGGGCAGAGGGCCGAGCCAAAAGGCGTCAAATTTGAGCCCAATCCCAGCGCGCCGGCTGTCCTCTCAGCCCATTGCACAGGACTGGATGATACTAAGAACCTAGACCCCCGCTGGCTGATGGTGCCGCTCTTAGACAATGATGCTTCGGGAAGTAATACTGTTCTGCTGAAAGTGAAAAGGGGGTGGGAGAACGTGCTGTTGAAGAGCGCGGATCCCTCGACTGTAACTATCTCACCTGACCGCCCGACCGATAACACGACGGTCCTGACACTTACCGGCTCCAAAGTTGGAGTGGTTGATATCACAGCCGTAGATTCCAATAATCCCAGCTCTGTGAAGGCAACCCTAAGAGTATCCGTCAAGCCAAAAACGTCCTGGATAGTAAGTCTATTCGGGGTTACGGAAAAGAATTCCGGTGTTGCACCAACTAATATTCCTGACGCTGGGAACCTTTCGCAGTACCTCAACAGTGCTTATGGGAAACAAGCAAATATCTTTTTCAGTGTCACCCCGGCGCCTTCAAATCTACAAATTCCCTACGATCTGGATAACAATAGGCGCCTAAACTACGCGGGAAGGAGCACACAGGGCCCGGAAGCGGACGCAATCATCAACTACATGCTCGCTATTCCTAAGATCCCCGCTGTGAATGAAAAATGGGTGTTTTATGTGCACGAAATCAACCCCACAACCACTCAGGGATTTGCAGGTCCCGGCGCTGGTTTCCTGGAAGATCAAGCTACCAATGGTCAGGTCCAAAAGACGGCGCACGAATTAGGGCACACCCTGGGCATTGGTTTCAACTCGACCGACAAGCTTGACCTCATGTACGAGTTCGCAGACGGTTCGCAACCTTGCAGAATACCGAGGAGTCAATGGAAACTCATAAATCCAACGTCCAACGACAACGCCTCAACACCATGAGTAGCACCTGCCGGACAATCGTGTTGCTCGGCGCGCTTTTACTCGCTTGCCCTAGGCTCGCGCGACCACAAGCGCCCATGCCCGGACCGGCAGAAGATATTGCTCGCCTAAGAAGTCAGGTCCAGAAGGGGGAGGCCGACGCAATTGCCAAGGCGGGAGATACTTACGATCCTATCTTCATCGGGGACTTGAGGGCCCTTCAAAAATCACTCAAGACCAAACATGGCGATATCCCCTGGTTGATCCGGATCTCGCTAGCAAAACTAGGGGATAAAGATGCCCTCCAAGAGAGCTACTGCCGTGTCCAAAGTCAATATCCACTCATCAAACAGAATGCAATAGAGAATGATCTAACCAAGATCGGAGGCTGGTTTTCCATCTCGGTTCTTGAGCGACAGTTCGAGGAAGATGACAGATGGAGGAAGGTGCCTCGGAGATACTGGAAGAGTGTTGCCCCGGATGCGGTTTTGGTGCCGCCCAGCAATTTGGCGCTCATGATCTTACCCAAACTGGTCAAGGATCCCCCGCTCCCGAGCCCGCCACCGGCGATTGCTCAAATGTCACCCCAACTGGCCCAGATTTCCACTTGGAAAGACTGGATCAACGCAAACAGCGCTACGCTGAAACTCCTCAAGCCAGAGGGTCGGTATGTGAATACCTCCCCTACGGGTTGTTCTCCATACCGCACTAAAGAGAAGGAATGGCTGGCGGCAATCACCGACTGAGGCTAATTAGATGACGGCGTCGGCTCCTTCGACCGAGTAGACTTGGCAGTTGTTCGACGACCAGGGCTCGGGCTGGTCACTTGGTGTGGTCTCTGCCAGGCGGAGTTACCTCATTTGCAGAAGCTGCACGAGAAGTTGCGTAGTCGCGATGTCGCGATCATTCGATCATATTCGATCATTCTCACGTTCAACCTCGATGAAAATCCTGGCATTGTCGAGGGCTTCCTTAACAGCGCGGCTACACTTTCCCAGCCTAGCTCGCCTACGACTATAGTCGGAACCGCCTGAACCGCTAATAGAATCCCACATTAGTTGGATCGTTGGGCCAGTCGACATTGTGCGGTACATGCAGGAGGGATTCAGCGAGGAGGGTTCGGCTGCATGGTTCAAGGACGCGCTCGAGAAGTTCGATTGCTCGGTCAAGAAGTAGATGCTACGGGAGAGTAGGTAACCTGGAGCGCCCAGGGAGACCGCAAGGTAAGTTGCGTGGGACACTGCTTGCGACGGATTTCTGCCGACTCGCGCGCTTCTCGTGAAGCGTGCTTCCGGGCCCGCGCGCGGTCGCGGTGGAAGAAAGTGTCCTCGACTACTAGTCCCGAAAAAGGCGGAAGTATTTATTAACGACAGGGCCGATTCCCGCCGCTGCCGTCGATCGAGTAGCGAGAAAGCCCGAACTAGAAATTAGGAATCCGGGCCCTCTTCCTTTCGGTGAGGGTGGCTTCATGTCTAACTTGGACACGCACGTAGCCCAATTTGTAGCCCAATTGAGAGAGGGTTTGAAACAGGCATGTGACGCCGATTCATCAGCTTATAGGATTTAATGGTACGGCTACGAACTAGAAGGTCGGGTCGGCGGGCTCGGCCGGCGCCATTCGAACGTAGTAAATGCGTAGTACAAATGCTGGAAAGTTCTGACAAACTGCATACAAAAGGCGAAGAATGAAGGAGAAAACGGCTTGCCTCGATTTGTTGCAACTTGCTCCTTTTTAGCGGGTTGCGTCGGCTCCGGCAAGATTTGGTAAGTTTGATTTCCCGCTTCGAAGGCAGACGCTCTATCCAACTGAGCTACGGGCGCACGGTGCAATCTATTTTACCATCAAGCACTTACAGCTACTTCTTGGAAAACTTCAGTTTTAAATCTCGGTGCAATCGGTGCAACAACGGCCTTTTCGGATGGATTTTTGGGAAGATCGAAACCAAATCCAACGGCCTCGGCCTCAGCCAAACGCATGTCAATCTCCTCGAACAGATGCGAGTAAATCTCTGACATGGTTTTTGGCTTGTGACCCATCCAAAAAATGTTGATGTCCTCTTGGCACCGCTTACCACGCAGCCACGTTTTGCGGAAACGACGGAAAGCGTGCCAACCCATACCCGGCTCGTCTAATCAAATCGCCCTGAGCCGTTCCGTTAGCCAGCGATCCTCGATGTTGTTGTGCAAGTGTGGCGTGCCATTCCGGGTAGCGAACAATAGACCGGGTTTGTCGCCAATATAACGTTGCAGGAACTCCGCAACGTCCGGGTGCAAGTCGACATCTCGATAAGCCGCATTTGTCTTTAAGCATGTGATGATGCGGGGTGTGTCGCGCTCGACTTGCTGCCGAACTTCAATAGTGCGTCCAGCGTCCGTAACGTGTTTTGTTTCAAGGGCAAGTGCCTCCGAGATTCGCATCCCGGTTGCCGCAAGCAAAACATACAACGCCTGCTCTTCGCCCTCACTTTCCTCAACGAGTTGAGTAACTGCCTTAGCCTTGAGCGAAGGACGCCGCTGCTCTTTCTGATTGACCATAGGCAAGTCCATGACGCTGCTATCCCACGTTCGTTTTTGAATGGGCTCACCCGTCTCGCCATCCTTGAGGGATGCGACTACCTGCTTGATGTACTCAACATATTTATTCACGGTTCGGGCCGACAGGGACTTTGATTTCTTCATCTTGTCAACTACCGGTTTGACCGTAATGTTGTTGAGACTTCCTAATGGCATGTCACCAATGGCCGGAAGTATCCATTTATGGAGGGCGGCTTTGATACTGGCCGCATCCTTGATGGGTTCCCGGTCCCGTGTAACAGCCCACTGCAAGTAGACCCTCGCTTGTTCTCGGAACGTCGTTTCACCCAAAACCACACGGTTAAAATGCTGTTCCGAGTTGGCACCGGAACGCTCGACAATTACTTTCGCCTTGCGTTCCCGTTCGGATGCGGACAACTTGCCGGGGCCAGAGAGTGGGCAAATTTTCTCCCGTAGATACCGCCACTCGTCTTGGCCCTCGACATCCATCCGCCACCGAACTACATACCAGTTACCACTCTTTTCGATATAACCATTCTGACTAGATCGACGTGACATGGACTTCCTTGTCCGTGCCCGCTTTCTGGTGTCGCAGGCGACATTGTCCCGCAAAAATGGACCGTCTGGCAATGGAGTGTCGGTACCCGCTGTGCCGTTCGCGTGGCGATCGAGGGGGAGTTCCACCTTCGGTATCGCAACTTGGTTGGGTTTGTTTGCGCCGTCCATGAAGAAACGCATCAAAGCGGGAGGAGTACGCTCAATTCCTTTCGGTCCGAAACTCTTCGTCGGGCGACGGCGTTCAAATTCTCGGTGGCGCTTGGGCAATTCGACTGGGTCAATTGAGCTTGGGCTTTGGTGACAGTCCGGCGTGCGTAGTCCTCAGGTAATGCCGATCCGGCATAACTCCGGTTTCGATTTTTCAGAGGTACAGCACCCACGATCGCGATGCCCGTGAAAAGGTCTCGTTCCGGGATGACCAGCCAGCGCGGTGTTTCTGAGGGCATTTGCTTGCGGATTGATGTACCTCGCCAACCGCGAGAGAAAGTTCTGCCCTTTTCCGGGGGCCCGAGCCAGCGACGGAACTCCACATCTCTCCGATCACGATCTTCAGTGCGGAATCGACGACGTGATCCGGCGTGCTCTGGATGAAGGTCGCGTACTTGTCGACGGCAACCGCGATTGGCTCCTGCAGTTCGTATTCGCGATTCACCATCTCCGGCGGTCTATTAATGATCGACTTGATTTATTGCCTCGTCGCTGAGAACCATATCTATAGGATAAAAATCATGGGCACACGATTTACAGGGCAAACTCCTGGGCAACTCGGTGGAACCTCTCAAACGGCCCACGAAGGTTATATGGCAGGTTATTTTCGAAAAAAATTTGATACCGCAACCCGGCCTGTCGTCCACCTTCTTGCTTGGCCCGGCGTCGCTCCACGGATTACGCAAAATTTCACTTGACAACTTTGCGAGACCGCGCGTAATGTCACCGCGTTCCCAAACAGAGCCGAACGGCTCCATCTCGGAAAATTTAAGAGTTTTTCGAACTGAATGAGTAGACCTGTATCTTCCAGTCTCAAACAAGGTCTCCTTCATTCCTGGGGTACATTATTCGACCCTGTAAAGTTCGCTAGGAGAAAGACCTATGAAGAAATTCCTGAAAATCATGCTCATTACTCTTGGGTTTGGCCTCGTGACTGTACTGATAGGCTTTTTGACCAGCAGGCCGACGACTGCACAGTTTCCACCTCCCGTTGTGCCCGTTAAGGTCACGAACACGCCGCTTCCTGTAACCGTCAGCAACTTCCCCGCAATACAAAGCGTCAACTTTAACGGAGCGCCGCAGCCTGTCTTCTTTTCCAATACAACCGCCACACCGCTTTTTACACGCGACGTGGACAATCCTGTGCGTCAGCCCGTCTTCGGGAGCTGCGACGCAATCAATCTGTCCCCGGTGAACGGCTTCGTGTCCTGTGATATCAGTTTTATTTCCCCCACATCTAATTTTTCTTCTGTTCCCGCCGGAAAACGGCTGGTCATTGAATTCGTCAGCGGGGAGGCGGACGTACCGACGGGCACCAAACCTTTAGAGTTTGGAATCAGGACAAGTCTAGGCAATGGATATACAGACATTGACTTCGTCACAACGTTCCAAGGAACAACAAACATTAATGGGATTCCATTGGACGAGTACAAGGTCGGCCAGCAGACACGGATATACGAAGGCACAAACGCTACCGTGCATGCGGAAGTATCCGCATCCGACACAACGAGCAATCCATACTCAATTTTCGTCACCGTAACCGGATACCTCGTGAATGTCCAGTAATCTGCGCTAACGTGAGGGGGAGGATGGAACGCAGCTCCATCCTCCCTCATATTCAAGAAACGAGGGACCTCCGCAATCGTCGGAACGCTAACACAAACCACTCACTCTCCAAAAGCTTCGGAGTTGCATAGAAAACCGCGAGAGAAAGTTCTGCCCTTTTCCGGGGGTCCGTGCCAGCGGCGGAACTCCACATCTCTCCCAATCACGATCTTCAGTGCGGAATTGACGACGTGATCCGGCGTGCTCTGGATGAAGGTCGCGTACTTCTCGACGGCAATTGCGATCGGCTCCTGCAGTTCGTATTCGCGTCTTACCATTTCTGGCGGCTTGTTAATGATCGACATGATTTCTCCTCCTGTGCTCCGCAAAAATTCAATGGATGACATAGATCCCTCATTTGAATGTTCTGCCTTTGCAGTCTGCACCCTGGTGTTTCACTCGTCGGGACCGCGGCGTGAAGTTGCCTCGTCATCCACCCAGTCTTCCTCTGTGTAACTCATTCCATGACGGCCGGGGACCTTG
>DATHIB010000157.1:0-6053 GCA_035490055.1 Candidatus Limnocylindria bacterium
TTCTCGCCGATAATGTCTTCCGGCCTCTTGTAATCCACCAGCAATTCATCAAGTAGCTTTGGATCTATGGTCATCAGTTCTCCTTGTCTGAGTCTGCTCTATCCCCGATGACCGTTTACACAATCTTTTTTACACCCTCGGTCATTAACTTCTGTTCGTTGCTGTGGGCGGAATCGCGCCAACGAAACGTGACCTTCCCATCAGCAAACGCGACCAGTCGATGGTTGGAGATGGCCACGCGATGAGTGTAACGGCCCAGATAACGGAGCACATGCTCTGAGCCTCCGAACTGGCGTTTCGAGTAGAACACCAAGTTAACTTCATTTAGAATTAACACTTATGAAAAACATAGGGGGTGGGGTGTTACGGTTAACTAGAATCGATTTTCTTCAATTCGCGTGGTTTGGGCCAGACTGATTCGCATAATTTGCTCCGCCAATTTGCGCACTTCCTCTTCGAACCTCGTGTACTTCTTGCTGCCATAGGGAAGAGCCGCACTCAGGCCAGAGTGAAACTCGCGCGCCCTCGTTCGCCGCGCGACTTGCTCGATATTGCGGGCGCTGATTCCTGCTCCTGGGAGAATGACGATCCATTCCCCTGCGGCTTCGATAAGTTTGGCGAGCACCGCGGCTCCCTCTTGCGCGCTTTTCGCGCCGCCAGACGTCAGGATTCTTTTCGCGCCGCTTTGTATCACATCTTCGAGCGCTTGGTGTAAGTCGGCAGGTTCGTCGAACGCGCGGTGATATGTCACCGGCAACGGCCTCACAAGCTCGACGAGTTCCCTCGTTCGCTCGACGTCGACTCGATGGTCTTTCGTCAAGACGCCCAGTACGACGCCATCCATTCCAGATTCTTTGGCGCCAACAATGGAACGCTTCATCTCCGCGAACTCCGCAGTCGAATAGACGAAATCTCCCGCGCGTGGCCGGATCATTACAAAAATGGGGATGCGAACCTGTTCGTGCACAGTACGAACGAGATCATCGCCGGGTGTAATTCCGCCGCAAGACAAATCACCGCAGAGTTCGATGCGGTCCGCGCCGCCGCGCTCCGCTGCCAGCGCCGCTTCAAGCGTCTCGACACTGATTTCGAGCAGGAATTTCTGGTTCATGTGCGAAGTCCCGCGGCAGAGACAACATGAGTGAGCGTGCCGTGAGTCCAATTCCAGAACATTCCCAGCAGCGCGGCGGCGTTCCAACCCCACAAGAAGAAACGCATTTCATTTGGACGATAAGCGCGGTTTTTCCACAGTAGAATCGCATCGATTAAAAACCAGAGGGCACCGAAAGCGAGGAAGCCCGTGATGATCCAGTCGCGAAAATAGATTCGCACCAGCGTGGTTTCAACACACAAAAAGGCTGCAATCAAGAATTTAGCGCGCACTCTCCCGATCGAGGTTGCAGTTGTTCGCCGGCCGCTCAAGCGGTCGGGCTCGATGTCCATCACCTCACCGAAAATATGAGAGTGCATGGCAAACAACGCGCCAAATAAGAAAGTCTGCCATGGAAGTTGCGGAGTGTTGTTCAACCACCTGCTCAACACGAAAACGAGCAGGTAGCTCGCTTGAATCAGCACGTCGAACGGAGGGCGGCCTTTCCAGGCGATGCCAGGCGCGTTGTAGACGCCGACGGCCAGTAGAAGCAGGGCATACCACCACAAAATACGCGGACCAACGAAGTAGTAGAACAGCGCCGCAAACGGAAGTTGCACCCCAGCGATGTGCCATTTCAAGACGGCAAGCTGTTCGCGCGCGCCCCGCGCACCAAACAGGAACGTGCCTTTGCGCGGGTTCAGCGCATCGGTTTCCGCGTCAACAATGTCGTTGACGCCATAAAGCACGAGCCCGAGTGGGAAAAGCACGAAAAACAATCCCAACCAGAGTTTGCCGGAATGTAAGAAATCTGCATGGCCGAGCGGCATAAGATAAAAAAGGGCTGTTGTGCTCCACAGCCCAGGCCGGGAAACCTGCAACAAGAAAACCAGATAAGAATGAGATCGTTGACGGACGGAGGTATTTGGAGAGGTTTGGGCGGCTTCGGCCATCTGGCCCAATATAACGCGATTCAGGCTGGGCCTGGGTATTCAAACTGGCACGATGTGATGATGAATCGTTTCGCCCGTTTCAAATTCTTCGCAGAACAAGTAGGTGATAAGGAGGCCGACGGGCAGCTAAACGCGCGGACGCTAGATGAGACCGAATGAGGCGAACGCCGTGATCGATGCACAGCCCAGGGCAACGCCCATGACCACACCCGCCAGGACATCGCTCAGAAAGTGCATACCCAGCACGATGCGAGATACCGCAATGCTTAGCGCCAGGAATAAAAGCACCCCTTCGAGCGAGGGATAAAAGTAGCTGACGACCAGCGCGATCGAAAACGCGGTCATCGTGTGGCCCGACGGAAACGAAAACTTGTCCGGCGGCAGCACCTTCGACCAGCAGTGCGGCTCGATCTGGCAAGGCCTCGGCCGCTGGCTCAGTCTCTTCAAGGCTTTGAATACAAAAATGCCCAGAACCGCCGCTGACCCCGCAGCGCCGATGGCCGAAAATCGCTGCGGGCCTCCATAGGTGAGCAACATCAGCCCCAGACCGTACCAGATCCAGCCATCGCCCATGCGCGTGGCCGCGATCATCCAGATGCGAAACCAGCGCGGGGCGCGCCAGCGATTCATCCGCCGCATCAGCCGGTGATCGCGCCGATCGATATATCCCCAGAGGTTGCGTGCGACTGCCATCGCCTTACCTCACCCAGACGGCTGGAAACAGACAAGCGCTTTCAATAAGAAAGATGCACAAATAGGCGAGAAGATTTCTCGCATGCAAATCGCGTGCGCAGGCAAAGCCCTTCGCCTTGCTTGCATCGACGGATTGGAGGTCTTGCTCACGCGCATCGCAACTTGCCCAGTTGGCCTCGAAGTTCGAATCCATATCCCAAAGCATCCGTTTGCGCTTCCCACCGCGCTCGACGGCCGAGGACCATTTCCGGCAAAAACGAATCTCGTTCATCCAGTGCCCCACAGTAAGAGCCGGTACCAGCACCGCGAGCGGCGACAGTGCCAGCGTCCACGGTTTGTCCCGGAAAAGCGATCTGACGATGCTGAACACGTCTGCCGTAAGCTTGCCGCAGCTCCCATGCACGCCGTGTACGCCTCCGCATCCTGCCCGCAGCCCGGCGAAAAACTCATCCGCTGTCCGCGCACCAGGCACTTCCGTGAAGGTATGTCCCACACCGGCGATCGTGTGCGAGTCGCTGCCGGCAATCCCGATTTTCCCCAGCCGCGCCGCCAACCGTGCGGCACTGTCATTGGCCGCCGGCCACATCTGCCCGTTGCGCGTCTCAAACGCCGGAACATAGGATTCAAACCAATGAAAATCTTCCTCTTTCCGGCGGCCCGTCAAACCGGAGAAAACGTGATTGGCGCTGAAAAACAGCTTACGCTCCGTGAGGTACATCAGTAGCGCAATAAAATCGTTACTACGGCGCTGAATTTCAGCATGGTCGCGTTCCGTGATGCCATAGACGCCCATGTGCATCTGGGTGCCGCTGGGCATCCGAACGGTAACCTCCTCGCTCAGGAAGAAGTCCGGGTGGCGCCGCAAGGCTTCCGCGCCGTCTATGGAGTCATGGTCCGTTATGGTGACGATGGACATGCTCATCCGCTTCAGCCGGTCATAGACTTCGGCGGGATCGTTGTAGGACTCCCGGCAGATGCGATTCAGCCCGGGAACGGTGAACATTCCGGATGCGATCGAGTGAACGTGAAGGTCGCAGCGCATGGTGCAATTGTCGGCTGTGGATATGAACAGCCTGTAAAGAGGTCGCGAAATCTGCGTGAACGTGTCCATGGAGCTCATTGAACACAAGTGGTTTATTGACTTATCCACATGGCATGGAGTGTGCTCTGGTGCGACGCCTCCATCGTGTGGCACAATCGGCGCAATGAAAAAAGTTCACGTCCTCTTCCATGATGGCGGAGGGGGACATCGCAACGCCGCCGTCGCTCTGCAAACGGTCATTGGCCAGCAACAGCGCGACTGGCAGATCGAACTCATCCAGTTTCAGGACCTTACTGACCGGCTGGACGTCCTGCGCAAGCTGACCGGCATACGCATCCAGCAGCAATACAACATCCTCCTGCAAAACGGCTGGACCCTGGGCAGCACCTATCTCCTCCGCGTGCTTCAGGCGACTATCCGCTTGTTTCACATGCCGTTAGTGAATCTGCTCGAAAGATTTTGGCGTGAGAAGCCGGCGGATCTGCTCATTTCCGTGATTCCCCATTTCAACCGGCAGATTTGTGAAAGCTGGACCAAGGTTTATCCCGCCCGCCCTTTTGTCACCATCATCACCGACCTGGCCGATTTTCCGCCGCGATTCTGGATCGAGCCGATCAAAGATCAATATGTCATCGCGGGTACGGAAAAAGCCGCCGATCAAGCGCGCTCGATGGGACATGACGACGCTCACATTTTTCTGACTTCGGGAATGATCCTACGACCAGATTTTTATTTGGAAGACAATTCCGATCCGCTGGAACTGCGGAAAGAAATGGGTTTGCGCCCCGACTTGCCAACGGCGATTGTTCTCTTCGGCGGCCACGGTTCGAAAGTGATGTACGACATCACCGAGCGATTGAACGCGGCGGGCTTGCCGCTGCAACTGATTTTGATTTGTGGCCGGAACGAAGAGCTAGCGGCCAAGCTGCGCGCTCGCCAGTGGAAGTTGCCCAACCATGTCGTGGGCTTCACGAAGGAAGTGCATCGGCTGATGCGTGCAGCTGATTTTCTGATCGGCAAGCCCGGCCCCGGCAGCATCGCGGAAGCTATGGTTCGCAAGCTCCCGGTGTTGATCGAATGCAACGCCTGGACGCTCCCGCAGGAACGGTACAACGCAGAGTGGGTGCAGGAGAAAGGTGTAGGCATCGTATTGAAAAGCTTCGAAGATGTGGCGGAGAGTGTGAAGCGGATGCTCGATCCTGCGTCACTCGCCGCGTTTCGAAGGAACGTGGAAGCGCAAGAGAACAGCGCCGTTTTCGAAATCCCCGAGATTCTGGCGAAGCTTCTCGGTGAGCCTGGCGCCGAGCCCCGTTCTCGCACGCCAGCGCCGGTAGCAACGCACACTCTCTAGCCGGTTCCGTGGTGGAACTAAATACTTACAACTTAGAACTGCTTTCAGAGCTGGGCATGCTCGGCGCTGCCCGGATGCGGGAACCGTGGGCCGGCGTGCGAATTATGGGTTGGCGTCTGCATGTGGGGTTTCGCGCACTTTGTTGCCCGCCAGCGCGAGACGTACCGCTTCGAATCGCACATCTTCACGCAGCCGCCTCGCAGGCGCGATTCCGCACAATGGCAGTAGCACCCGCCTGCCGGAACACTCTGCAGTAACGCAGGTGTGTCCGCGAGGAGCGCGAGCGAACAGGCCAGAAGGGTGATTCCGAGGAGATATAGTCTGCAGAGGGGACGCCGCCACGAGAAGAGTTTGCTGAAGAGCCAGCGCATGGGAGTATTCTGCGGAGAGTGTGGGAAAAAACCGATAGCCCCGCGAGTTCGAAAGTCTTGTTACCAGGGTCCTGGAACCAGGTGGCAAGGGTGCGCCCGACTGCGATGAAGAGAGGCCGTTCCCGATTCAGTCTGGAGACCGTTCCGAATTGGACTAGGAGTACCGATTTGGAGCGCGTAGAGGAGTTCTCTACAAAGCTAAACTTAAGATAATAAGATGCTTATCTAATTCCGGGAGGAACTCTGCATTGGCGGGAGCCGTGCATTAGAGGGTTGCGTGGGCGCGTTTGAAATGACGAGATGTGAAAAGAGACAAGCGAGGGGGAAGGGGCCTGTTTGTCAGTTTTTGCAGATCGTTCCCGCCTGCCTCTGAGAGGGAGGCTAGTGGTATGTCCCGTATATAACTTTACAAAACAGCGCCCTTCTTTTTTCCCCTGGGCTGGGTGGATCCTGGTTTGATCTGCTCCATCTTGGCCCGCGCGCGATCGATCTTTTTGATGATGTCCTCAACCGTGGCGCTCCAGATGAACGGCTTGGGGTTTTGGTTCCAGGC
>DATHIB010000158.1:0-72096 GCA_035490055.1 Candidatus Limnocylindria bacterium
GCGAAAATCGCTCAACCAAGAGTGCGGATGGAAGGATGGCGACAGAGGCGGCCCGGCTTGAACGGAAGGAATCCACAGGAAGAATAAAGAGAAAAAACAGAAAAACATGCTTGACTCATACCGGCCTTCTCATGGAAGGCACTGCGCGCCGTATTAGTTTCCTTTTGCGAGCCTTCTTGCAGATAGCATGTGCGTTTGAGTATTGTGGTAGAAGCGACATGGGTTGTCTTGGTGCTGCTGCCCCGAGATGCGGGAAAGGATGCCACTGGCTGCACATCTGCCCAGGAGTCAATTCCACTTCTCCAGTAACTGGGGCGGGCTTGCGCGATCTAAGAAACTCCATTACGCTGGCCCAGTTGCCAGCAGTGGCTTCCCTCCTCACCCGCTATCGGTTGTTCCTGTTGCAATTCAAATTCCTGTCAACGAAGGATGACGTATGATGCGCAAGAACACCTGGGCGAGACTCGCTGTGGCAATAGTACTGAGTTTCCCCTTGACTGCCTGCAAGGATACAAAAACTCTGCAACAGAACGAGCAGTTGAAGGCCCATGTGGCGGAACTTCAGAAAGAGAACGGCCAATTGGAAAACGATCTCGAAACAATGACAGCCACCCGCGATGCCTTGACGAAAGAGAACGAAAAGTTTAAGGCAGAGATTAAAGCCCTGAAAACGAAGAGCTCCGCAAAAAAAGCTGCGGGTCGAAAGCGTCGTCGGAGCTAAAGGTCACGGCAACTTTAAGGCCCGCACGTGGTTTGGAATGCGTAAACCGGTTTCTGTTTCATCGTCAGGAAAGGGAGGCTAGAGCATGAAAACGTTTGAGGTGCAGTTTCGCTGTCGAGATCGAAATGAAGAAACGGTGGAATCGACGATCAAAGTGGAGGCGTCGAGTCTTCATGGAGCGGTCGGTAGGTCGGCGCGGGAGTTTGTCAAAGGCTTGGACAGGAAACAAAGATTTGACATGAACAAGAACGGGCTCGATATTACGGCCAAGTCTGTCGGTACGACAACGGAGGCGCAGGCAACCACATCTGCGGAAGCCGCCGCTAGTTGAGACGTCAGCAGGACCGGAGCTGGGCCGAGGTTTTTTACGCTTTGCCACCTATCGCATTGCCTGAGGCAACTGGCAAAAACGTGACTTACGCTGTGTTGAATAGGACATCGAGCAATCTTGCTACTCCCAACGAAAAACCCTCGCGAGAGCGCTGTGCAAACGACAAACAATACGGCCAGTGCCGCTAGGTCGCCCAGGTGGGCCGACCATGCGTCGCCGTTCCAGATTCCCTGGAGTAGAGGCACCGCGCAGGTCAGCGGCAGCACTCGCGCCACCGCATGAAGCACTGGCGGCAGCGATTCTACGGGCACGAAGAGCCCCGAGACAGCGATCATCGGGTACAGAATAATAGCGCCGATCGGCTGCGCAAAGCGCGCTGTGGGAACGATGCTGGTGATGACAAACCGATCGACAGGATGCTCCAAGTGCTGATCAGCAGCGCAATCGTGAAAGAGAACAATGGAACATGAACCACCCTCGCGGTAGATCGAGATTATCGTGATCAGCATCAGCGAAAGCACAGCGCTGACGGCGATCAGAACAGACGCAAGGACTGGTAGACCAGGCGCATAAAACTGCTGGCAGCGAGTGGGGGTGGTACGAGTCTGCGGCCGGCTACACGGTCCAACACGAGGAAAACCAGAAAAAACGATGGAATGCCTGGACGCGCTGGAAAAGTTCCTTCATCGGGAGCAGGAAGACTTGCCCATATTGGTGAAGGCGGCGCTCGTGCGCGTGCAATTCGAAACTATTCATCCGTTTCTAGACGGAAATGGAAGATTGGGCCGATTGCTGATTACATTTTTGCAGTGCGTTGCTGGCGCTATCCGTGAGCCCATTCGACAAGCTATATCGGTCCCTCGGACTCTTGTGTTTCATGTTTGCTGGACGTGAGGGATTCGAACCCGTGATTGTGCCTACCGAAAACCTCGTCCGGCTCCCGCAGGACGCATGTAACAATGTTGCCCCCCGGTCTTCTTTAAACCCACTCAAACACGGGCTGTTCGCAAGTGTGGGAAGCAAAACAGTAGAATACGCAAAGATGCTAGAGCCTGGTTTTCCAGTAATGCGGTCGTCGTCGACCGTGCGCAATCGCAAGAATCTGAATCGCAGTGTCAATCTGTCGATAAATAACGAGGATGGGAAAACAGGGCAGCTTGACCTTGCGAGTGCCGCGTGGTCCAAGAGGCCAGCGTTGTGGTGCATCCACAATTCGGTCAACGGCAGTTGAGTTCATCAACGAATCTTCCGGCCACACGGGCACTACGCTGACGATACCAGCGAGCCGCGGCCTCCGCTTCGTCGATCGCGTCTGGATGGAAGGAGAGTTGCCTAGCCGTCATTCGATCGCGGAGGACAGTCCCCTGCGAGGGAGCCTCTTCCGCAGAGACCGGTTGAACCCTGCCCCAGTCAAGATTCGCCATCCGGCGGCCGATCTCTTCGTCCCAGGCCGCTTCGACCGATTCATCCTCTGTGCGATCCAGACTCTCGATCAAGGAGCCTGCCAGTTCAGCGCGTTCGGCAACAGGAAGAGTGAGTGCCTTCTTCAGAAGTTCGCTTACGTCCTGCGTCATAGGCATTCCGTTCTCGGATTTTTGACACGGTAGAGGGCTGGGGTTCGAGTCCCCACGGGCCTACCATATTTTTCAAGCAGTTACATATTCGGCGATTTTTCTCCAACCCGAGGTTCAACCCGAAGCCGGCGCCTGGCCGAAGGTTGGGGGTCCTTTCTGCGGATTTTGATTGCATTCAAGTACAACCCTGAGCTTCTAGCTGCTTGTCGTTCACCGAATGAATGTAGCGCGAAGTTGTTTGCTGCCTTGTATGACGGAGCACAGTCTGGATCACTGAAGGGTGGACATCGTTCGAGCCAAAGAACGTGGCTAAGCTGTGCCGCAAATTGTGCCAGCCAAACCGCGAGTTACCGCCCTCACCGATGACCCCAGCAGCGACGGCAGCCGGACGAAGATAGTCCTTCCCGCACGTCGATGCTGATCTTGGAATCCGTCCCTTTTCTTTCGCGGAAGCGAATACCCAATCCGAGTCCTTCTGCGGCACGGCCCAGGGGAGAAACACCACCCCACTCTTCTCTCTCCCACAAGCTTCTTGTATTACAGTTCGTAATACAGTAAGCTAATAATCCGAGGTAATGTTATGCCATCTCCAGTGACATTGAGGGTGGATAAGGAAACCAGGCAGCGTATCGCCCGCATTGCGCGCCGCAAGCAAGTGTCCGCGTCGGAGGTGATTCGCCAGGCGATCGAGACATGGATCGAAGAACAGGAACCAGCCGGATCGCCTTATGAAATGGTTTCGGATTTGATTGGAGTTGTCCACGGCGGAAACCGAAAACGCTCGGCGGGAGCGGGCCGTCAGTTTGCTGTCCTGCTAAAGAGCCGACGGGGCTCCCGGTGATCTTGGTGGATGCGGGGCCTCTCGTGGCTCTCGTGGATGCCGATGATCAATACCATGAGCAATGCGTGTCGACTCTTAAGAGTTTGCAAGAACCTCTGGCAACGGTGTGGCCGCCGCTAACGGAAGCGATGTACCTGCTAAACGATCTGCCGGCGGCCCAGGAAGCCTTATGGGAGATGTTGGTTAGGAAGGCGGTGGAGCTGCTGCCGCTTGGCTTGGGCGACTTGCCTCGCATCCGTGAACTTCTGCGCAAATATGCCGATCGTCCGATGGATCTTGCAGACGCAGCGCTTGTCCGGATTGCCGAGCGAGAAGGTATCCGGAAAATATTCACCGTGGACAAGAAAGACTTCTCAGTCTACAGGATTCATGGTCGGATCCGTCCTTCAATCATCCCTTGATCCGCGTACGCTAATTACACATCGCCTACTGTTCTTGAATTAGGATGGACATCTATGCGAATGGTAAAGCAAAGGCCAATCACAGACGGCACCATAGCGATCGAATGCGGTGTCTGTCCCGTTGCCATGTTGGCGGATTTGCCTTACGAGAAGGTGCTAGCCGACATACCGCACTACCATGCAACATCCCATCACGACTGGATGCGATATTTCAACCTTCTTACCCTTTTTTCAACCCGAAGGCCAACCCGAGATGTGTCCGACTACTGGGTATTATCAAGTACTTGGCTGTCCCCAACAGCCTTGGAAGTTGTTGTGAGTACTTGATGTCCCCGCTTTGACACGGTAGAGGTCTGGGGTTCGAGTCCCCACGGGCCTACCATTTCTTCAGTTTGGCGATACGTCCAGGCCGAACTCGCGGTGAGTCGTATTCAGGGCTGTTTTCACGGCTTGCTCTTCGATGACGAAGGAAATGTTGCATTCGGAAGATCCCTGGGCAATGGCGATTAGATTCACGTTTTCGCGGCCCAGTGCGTTGAATGTTTTTCCGGCGATGCCGGGGGTTCCGCGCATGTTTTCGCCAACCACGGCGACGATCGCGACATTCGAATCCACGGTGATGTGCTCCACCTTGTGGTGCGCCAGGTCTTGCGCAAATTCCTTGCGCAGCGCTTCCACCGTCCGCTGAGCATCCACGGTGGCAACGATGAAGCAGATATCGTTTTGCGAGGACGATTGCGAAATGAGGAGCACGTTCGCGCGCACTTCTGCGGTCGTGGAAAACGTCCGCCCCAACACATCCGGCAAACCCACAATTCCAGGCCCACCTACGCTGATTAATGTTACGTCGCGAATCGCCGTCAGCGCTTTTACCCCACCCCCGATGCTGCGTCCCTCCGGTGTGATCTTGGTGCCCGGGCGCTCGGGCGCAAAACTGTTTCGAATCCACACGGGAATCGCCGCCTGCACCACGGGGTTCAGCGTTTTCGGGTGCAGGACTTTCGCTCCAAAATAAGCCAGCTCCGCTGCTTCGCGGTAGGAGATGACCGGAATCGTGCGCGCCTCCGCCACCAGCCGCGGGTCCGCCGTCAGCACACCGTCGACGTCGGTCCAGATGATGACTTCATCCGCGTCCATGGCCGCGCCCAGGATCGTCGCCGAATAGTCGGAGCCTCCTCGCCCGAGCGTCGTTAGTTGCCCCGCAGCCGTGGCTCCGATGAAGCCGGTTACGACCGGCGCGATTCCTTTCTCCAACAGCGGCCGCAGCCACGCTTGCGATTTCGCTCGCGTCAATTCCATCTGCGGTTCCGCGCCGCCGTGAAACGCGTCGGTCACGATCAGCTCCGTGGCTTCGATCGCTTCGCTTGGCAGCCCCAGCTCTCTGACTGCTGCAGCCACCAGCGGTGCGGAAAGCCTTTCACCCAGGCTCGAAATCGCGTCGAGGGTGCGGGGCGTGAGTTCCCGCAGCAGTGCCGTTCCTTCGCAGAGACGCCGCCCCTCCGCAAGCACGTCTTCCAGGCGCTGCCTGATCCGCGCGCGCTCGTTTTCGTGATGGATCAAGGTCGTTAGCGCGGCCTCGTGCTGCTTTCGCAGCGTATCGACGACGGCCGCAGCCTCTCCCGTGTTCCCTTCCTGCGCCTTTTTTGCGGCCTCGATCAATCGGTTTGTGACCCCGCTCATCGCGGAAACCACGGTGATGCAGCCGCTCTCCTTCGCCGCCTTCGCGATAATCTGCGCCGTCCTGGCGATGCAAGCCGCATCGCCGACCGACGTGCCGCCGAATTTCATCACCTGTAGCCGCGCTTTCATCTCGTCTAGCCCGTCACCTTGTTGGATCGAGTTGCTTGTTTCGAAACTTGATGTTTGCTTCTTCCTGATTTTCTGCTTTGAGTTTACCTTGCGAACCATTCAGCCGCGTACTACTCCGGACTGGGGTTGTTCTTACGTCCAACCCGTCGCCCTTTTTTTCTTCGCGTTGACTTGCTTTTTTGAACTGCTCATCCTCCTTCCCAATGCCGCATAAGAATTCAAATTCCAACTCCACCTTGCCGCTAGGCGAGACCGTCTCCCACAATAAATGGTATGTCTGTCGCTGCCCCGGAAGCTCCCACAAATCCCGATTCGCCGCCGGAGACCTCCTGGTATCGCAACCTGTACATCGTGCTTCTCGTGTGCGGATTTATCCTGCGTTTCGGATTCGTGCTCTGGAAAAAAACCTACATCGGCTCCCCAAACGATAACATTCCTTTCGGCGAGGAAATTTGCAGCATTGCGGACCACATTGTTCGCGGGCAGGGTTTCAGTTCGCCATTCCACCAGGACACTGGACCGACCGCCTGGATCGCGCCGGTCTATCCCTATTTAGTTGCCTTGGTCTTCCGGCTCTTGGGCAGCTATTCCGTGGCATCCGCGACCGTGCTCCTTGGCATTCAGTGCATCATCGCGGCCTCCACCGGCATCACCATCCACGCTCTGGGCCGCCGCACCTTCGGCGCACGGATTCTGCGCCGCGTGGATCTGGGCGCTCAGCCCCTTTTTTCCGCTGGCCAGTTTCCTGGATTTGGGATTTTACCGCCAGCGCCTTTCTTCTTTCCTCGGCCTTCATCGTTACGCTCGATGTCGCGGAGAAAATACGCGGAAGCTCTGGCTATCGCTCGGCGCGCTCTGGGCGGTGATCGCGCTCACCAATCCCGCTTTGCTCAGCGTCATGCCGTTTACCTTTCTCTACGCGGCCTTTGTGAACCACCGCTCCTTCAGGGCGTGGTTCGCTTCCGCCGCGTTTGCCGGTGTGCTCTTCGCGGCGCTGGTTTCACCCTGGCTGATCCGCAACGAACGCGTCTTCGGGCGGCCGGTTCTTTTTCGCAGCAACTTCTGGTTTGACTTTCACCTGGGCAACTACCACTTCAGCAACGGCTTGGGTTTCAGCGGCAAGCATCCCGGGGCCAATGCCGCGGTATTCAAAAAATATGCGGGCATCGGAGAGATGGGTTTCCTCGACTACTGCAAGGAAGATGGCCTGCGTTTTGTCCGCGAGCATCCTTCCGAATTTCTCGACCTGACGCTCCATCGCCTGGTGGTTCTGGGATGGTGGCAGCCCTGGGAATTCTGGCCGCTGTCTCGGGCTTCTTTTCGTTTTCACGCGACTCCCGCGCGGGTGGCTGCTCTTCGCTGCCGCTCTCCTCGTTTATCCCGTTCCTTATTATTTCGTCTATCCCGTCGCAAAATACCGCCACGCCATCGAGCCCGAACTTCTTCTGCTCTCCGTCTATTTCGTATTCGTTCTCTGGAGCGAAATTCGCGGGCTCGCGCACCGCAAAGCGCAACTTCTCACGCGTTGACTTTCTTTCCGCCGCGCACCTAACATGGCACAAGGAAATTCCGCGTCAATCACGTTCGGGCAAGCGATCTCGCAGCGGTGCGGTGGACGTTCAGGGGCTTATTCGAAAGGCGGTCGGGCATGAAAACACGGCGCATTCTGGGTCTGACACTGGTCATTGTCGCGATCGGAGTTGCTATTGCGCTTCGCTCTTCGGCGGATAGCACGGCGAAGCCCGGCGACGTGAACGAGGCGCGCGTCATGTCCGATGCCGCCACCGGGAACAACTGGCTGGTGAACGGCCGCACCAACGATTCGAAACATTTCAGCCCGCTCAAACAGATTAACGATCAGAACGCCGGCAATTTGGGCCTCGCCTGGTATCTGGATTACGACGGCGCAATGGGCATTGTCTCCGAGGCGATTGTTGTGGATGGCGTTATTTACGTCAGCGCCCCGCTCTCCAAGATTTATGCCGTGGAAGCATCCACGGGAAAACTCCTCTGGAAGTACGATCCCCAAATCCGGCTCGACCAGGCGCTGAACGGCTCTTACTCTGCGCGCACTAATGGAGGCGTGGCCGTCTGGAATGGAAAAGTTTATGTGGGCACCGGCGACTGCCGCCTGATTGCCATCGATGCTGCCACAGCAAAGAAGATCTGGGAGGCCACCGTCTGCGAGCCCCTGCAAACTGGCATCACCGGCGCGCCCCGTGTTGCCAAAGGAAAAATCCTAATGGGCTACAACGGCTCGGATGATGGCGTCCGCGGCGCTCTTGCGGCCTATGACTCCGAGACCGGCAAGGAAGTTTGGCGCTTCTGGACCGTTCCGGGCGATCCCTCGAAAGGCTTCGAAACAAAAGAACTGGAGATGGCCTCGAAAACCTGGTTCGGCGAAGGCTCGTGGAAAATCGGCGGAGGCGATGTATGGCACGCCATCACTTATGACGACGCCACCGGCCTCGTGATTTTTGGCACCGCCGGCGCGGACGTCGGCTACGGTGAAATGACCGGAGTCAAAATTACCGGAGAAAAGCTCTTCTCCCAATGCATCATCGCGGTGAAGGCGGACACCGGAGAATACGTCTGGCACTTCCAGACTGGCACCGAGGGCGTGCACTCGGAAAACAACCAGATCATGATGGCCGACCTCACAATCAACGGGGAAAAGCGTCACGTGGCGATGACCGCCCCCAAGAATGGCTTCTTCTATATCCTGGACGCCAAAACCGGCAGGCTTCTTTCCGCCAAGCCGCTCGTCAAAACCACTTGGGCCACTTCTTACGACCCGCAAGCGGGACGCCCCGTCCTGATCCCCGCGTCGCAGGGCGGCGGCCGACAGTGGACGGTCCACAACTGGTGGCCCATGAGTTATAGCTCGCTGACGGGACTCGTCTACATTCCATCAACGGACCGGCGCTCCGACACAAAAACCGCGGTGGAAGCGGGAGAAGGCGGCCAGGGGCTATTTGGGCGGCTGATCGCATGGGACCCGATTGCGGAAACCACGCGCTGGTCCATCGAGGAGCAGATCTCCGTCAACGGCGGCGTGCTCTCGACGGCCGGCAACCTGGTTTTTCAGGGACAAGGTACCGGCGAATTTGCCGCCTATGCTGCCGACACCGGGAAAAAACTCTGGTCCATCCAGACCAAGTCCGCGATCGATTCCATACCCGTCACGTTTTCTGTGAACAGCGAACAATACGTGATTACTTCCGTGGGATGGGGTTCCGGATCGCGCCTCTTTGCTCCCGCGCGCACGATGGCCACTCCCGAATCCAAGCGCGGCCCAAATCGGCTGTATGCCTTCAAACTCGGCGGCAAGGTTCCCTTTCCGGCTCCGCACATTGAAGTTCCGCCCGTGCCGAAACCTCCGGAGCAAAAAGTGAGCGAGGAAATCATTCGCAAGGGCGAAAAACTTTACGTGTCGTTTTACTGCGAAGGATGCCACTCTCCTTTCATCGACGGCAGCGGCGCTTGGGTGGAGGACGGCGCGATCCCCGATCTGCGTTACGCCCCGCCTGAAGTGCATAAGGATTGGTATGGCATCGTCTTGGGCGGCAGCCACTGGTCGAAAGGCATGCCCGGTCTTGCGGATCCGCCGAAGTTTGCCTTCCCCAAAGCACACATGACGGTCGCTGAGGCGGATGCGGTTCACGCCTACGTTATCGACCAAGCCTGGAAAGCTTACAAAAACGAACAAGAGGCAGCGCACTCCAAGCACGAGAAAAAATAGCCGAGCATTCACTGCGGAGGCGGGCCCGTATTCCGTGAATGAATCGCATGGACCGGCCGATCTAAACTACAGGGATAATTGCCATGCGCATTCTGCGGCGCGAATTCGTGCGGGCTCTCGGCGCTTCCGGCGCGTGCGCTACTTTGCCGCCGTCTTTCTGGAAGAGTCGGCCCCAGAATTTGCGTGAGCGTCTCGCTGCCGATCCCCTCCGTCCGCAATATCATCTGCTCCCCGCGAGAAATTGGATGAATGATCCCAACGGCCCCATTCATTGGAATGGCCGGTACCACATGTTTTTCCAATACAACCCGAACGCAGCTGTGTGGGGCGATATGCACTGGGCTCACGCGGTAAGCGAGGACATGATTCACTGGCGCCATTTGCCGATTGCGCTTGCTCCGACTCCCGGCTGGGACGACGCCGATGGGTGTTTCACCGGAAGCGCGGTGAACGATCGCGGCACCGCGACGATTCTCTATACAGGTGTGAAGACCGCCGCCCCTGAACAAGCGACTCTCCGCGACGGCGTCCACAACTTTCGCGAGGTACAGTGCCTTGCTACTTCTTCCGATCCGCAGCTTCTCACCTGGACCAAATGGAATCGGCCCGTGCTCCAGCCGCCAAAAGACCCTCGTTTGGCGGGATTCCGCGATCCTTTTCTTTGGCGCGAAGATAAAAATTGGCATCTCGGTGTCGGCTCGGGTCTCTTCAAGCAAGGCGGCCGCGTGCTTCTCTATCGCTCGAAGGACCTACGCCAGTGGGAATACTTGCACCCCCTGGCCTCCGGAAAGTGGACGGAAAGGGAATCGGTCAATCCCGTGGACTCTGGCGAGATGTGGGAGTGCCCGGACTTTTTCCCGCTGGGAAAGCAGCACGTCCTTCTTTATTCGACTGCGGGTCAGGTGATTTGGGAATCTGGCGAGCTCGATCGCAGCGAACTCGTCTTCCATTCTGAAAGGCGCGGCATCCTCGATCACGGCGCCTACTACGCGCAGAAAACGCAACTCGACGCCAAGGGCAATCGCATCCTGTGGGGCTGGATTCCGGAAACGCGCCCCGAAGCCGAATTCAGCGCCGCCGGTTGGGCCGGCTGCATGGCTCTGCCCAGAGTCCTATCGCTCACTTCTGATGGCGGCCTCGAGATGCAGGTTGCGCCGGTAACACAGGCGCTGCGCGCGAAATCGTTCGTTTTTCCTCAACGACATGCGGACTTGTCCCAGCTGGGCCACGCGATGGAAGAAATCCAAATCGAGAATCTTGCCGGAGAGATGGCCTGGAAAACCAAATCGTCCCGCTCCGCGTTTACCCTGGAGGACCGCAGCGGCCCGTGGTGGTCCGCCAAGCTTGAGCCGAAGGGCACAGCCGCGGTGACACTCACGGTCAATGGGTTTGCGCTGGAAGTGCCCCTGGGGCCAAAACACGAAATCGAGTTCCATCTTTTCTTGGACGCTTCCGTTGCCGAGCTCATCTGCGACCGCCGGCACGTCCTCACAACGCGCCTTTATCGCAAGCCGGACGGACTCCTCCGTGCTCGCGTCAGCGACAACGATCTGCCTGCGCTCATTTCACTCGAGGCTTGGCAGTTGCGCCCCATCTCCCCGGATCGCCTGACGACGTGAATCCCTTCATTCGCAATTTAGTTGAACCGCTCGCCGTTTGCCTGAGAATGGCGCTCCGATCTGTCAGGCCACGACGGGCTTTGCGCTGGCAAAGCCGGCCGCCAGACTGAGGAGACCAACTCCGAGGTGGATGAAATTGAAATGAATGTTCAAATGCAGTTGGATGGGACCGAGGTCGCGCATACCGGCGAAGCCCGCAATGGCCACCACGGTGTAGATCGCTCCAAAAATCAGACCAAACCGCCGCGGTCCATCCGCACTCTTACCGAGCCCTGCCCAAAGAGCGATCAAGCCGCTGACGAGGTGAAACACATTATGGGCGGGAGGAAATGTGAGGTTGAACATTTCGTGGCGAAAGAATCCCACCACACCGACCACCACCAAAATTGCTCCGCTCAACACGACATAGATCTTTGCCAAAGTGCTGCCCATTTCTTCCTGGCCATCCTTCCCTTCGCGCGAGATTCAGATTCAATTGCGGAATTTCGTGGAGCTTACGGCCCGGGATAACAGACCGTCAAGTCCACTCCGCGCGGCACAGGAAAGCCCCGCAAGCGACGCGCGTTCGCACGAGCAAATTGGTCAGGCAAGAATTTGCGAGGAACCGAGGAGGCTTGGCCGCGCGGACAAAGATAAGTTTTAAGGCTATAATTCGCGCCAATCGTGAGTCTATCCGCCGGGAACAGGCTTGGTCCATATGAGATCGTGTCGCCGCTGGGCGCTGGCGGCATGGGCGAAGTGTATCGCGCGCGGGATACGCGGCTAGAACGCACGGTGGCGATCAAGATCCTGCCGCCGCAGCTTTCGAATGATGCGGTTCGAAAGCAGCGCTTCGAGCGTGAAGCCAAAACGATTTCCAGCCTGAATCATCCACACATCTGCGTGCTGTATGATGTCGGCCATCAGGACGGCATCGACTATCTGGTCATGGAATGCGTGGAAGGCGAGACGCTTGCGAAGCGGCTAGAGAAAGGCGCGCTGCCGCTGGAGCAGGTATTGAAAATTGGCGCGCAGATCGCGGACGCGCTCGATAAAGCGCACCGCAGCGGCGTCGTGCATCGTGACCTAAAGCCCGGAAACATCATGCTGACGCCGACCGGCGCGAAGCTCCTCGATTTTGGCCTCGCAAAACCCGCCGCCCCTCTTGCTACCGGCGTAACGCTCACCGCTGCATCGAAGCAATCACCGGTGACCGAGCAAGGCACCATTCTCGGCACCTTTCAATACATGTCGCCGGAGCAGATCGAAGGCAAAGAATTGGACGGCCGCAGCGACATTTTTTCGTTAGGCGCAGTGCTTTATGAAATGTTGACGGGTCAGCGCGCTTTCCAAGGCAAGAGTCAACTGAGCGTGGCCTCGGCGATCCTGGAAAAGGAGGCCGCCCCGATCAGCACCGTGAAACCGATGACTCCGCCCGCGCTCGATCACGCCATCCGCCGCTGCCTTGCGAAGGACCCCGAAGAGCGCTGGCAAACCGCCCGCGACGTTGCACTCGAACTGAAGTGGATCGCGGAAGCAGGTTCGCAATCCAGCGCGGCGACTCCGGTGAAAGACCGCAGAAATTCCGAATGGTTAATGATGGCTGCGTTGGTCGTTACTGCTGCCGCCGCAGTGACTCTGGGAGTTCTGTACGCCAGACGGCCTGCGACCGATGCCCCTGTCGCTCGCGCATACATTAAGCCGATGGTCAATTCGAGTTTCATCTTCTCCGGGACGGCGGCGGGATTTGCGCTCTCGCCCGACGGTCGTCTTCTCGCATATGTGGCCTCCACGCCGGACGGGAAATCCGTTTTATGGCTTCGTCCCATCGATTTCTTGCAGGCCCAGCCCCTGCCGGGCACGGATGGCGCCACCTATCCCTTCTGGTCGCCGGACAGCCGCTTCATCGCATTTTTTGCCGGAGGCAAACTCAAGAAAATCGAATCCTCTGGCGGCCCGCCGTTTACCATCTGCGATGCTTCCGATGGGCGCGGCGGAACATGGAATAGGGATGGAGACATTCTTCTGACTCCCGCCGTCAACACCACCTTATTCCGCGTCTCCTCCTCCGGCGGCCCGCTCATTCCCGTGACCACTCTGGACCCGTCGAAAAATGAAACGACTCACCGGTGGCCCTACTTCCTGCCGGATGGCCGTCACTTCCTTTACTTTACAGGCAGTGTTTTTTCTCCAAGGGAAACCCTTACGAACTCCGTCCTGTTGGGTTCGCTCGATTCGAAGGAAAGCAAGCTCTTGCTTCATTCTCACACCAACGCCATCTACGCTTCCGGTCATATTCTGTTCATGCGGCAATTCACACTCATGGCTCAGCCGTTCGACACCACGAGCCTGCAGCTCACCGGCGATGCGGTTCCCATCGCCGATCCGGTTCAGGAGGGCCGAAGCGTTGCCAAAGGCGTATTCTCCGCCTCCGAGAACGGATTGCTAACCTATGTGGAAGGAGCGAGTGGTGCAGACCGGCAACTTGAGTGGTTTGACCGGGACGGAAAGGAAATGGGGGCGGTTCCAGGCGCGGATGCATATGCCGGCGTGCGCATCTCGCCGGACGGAAAAAGGCTTGCTTACTATCTTGATTCTGCCGGCTACGACATCTGGAGCTTCGACATCGCGCGCGGCGTCAAGACCGCACTTTCATTTGGCGCGGGTTCGGGACAGGGAAACCTTTATCCAGTGTGGTCACCCGACGGCCGCCGGATTATTTACACCTCCTATCGCAACGGAAAGTATGGTCTTTATCTGAAGGCTTCTGATGGGTCCGGCACTGAAGAGCCTCTCTTGGAAACAGTAGACCGGATCAGATTCCCGACAGACTGGTCCCCGGACGGCAAGTTTCTTACCTACATCGAAGGGGCGCAGGGCGGTTGGGCGATCTGGATGCTCCCGCTCGACGGCGAACGCAAACCCTTCCTTTTGCACAAATCCCAATTCGCCGAACGCGAAGCCAGTTTTTCACCGGACGCCAAGTGGGTGTCGTACTGTTCCAATGAATCGGGTGACTATAAAGTTTACGTCGTGCCCTTCCCCGGCCCGGGCGGGAAGTGGCAAGTTTCTCCCACAGGAGGCTGCGGCCCACGCTGGCGGCGTGACGGTAAGGAGATTTTCTATCTTTCCTCGGACAACAAAATGATGGCTACTGAAGTGAAGGCCAGCGGGTCCAGTTTTGAAGTTGGCGCCACTCATGCACTTTTTGGAACTCGACCCTACGGGGTTTTCGGCCGGTTCGATGTCTCCGCCGATGGTCAGCGATTTGCTATTCCGTACGAAGCCGGACAACCCAGCGCGGCCATCACGCTAGTAGTGCATTGGCCGGCTGAGCTCAAAAAGAAATGAGCCTCTTCGTTCTTGGGCTCATTTGGGATGGAATATGAAAGCAACTGAACCGGACCCGAACACCCGCGACTGGTGGACCAGTGTTCTCAGCGATATCCATTTTTGGGTCCCCGTCGCCGTCTTGATGGGTGGATTGCTTCTACTTCGATTTATTCGCTGAGTTTCGGATCGGAGCAAAATGCCGCCTGCCGTGTATACCCAGATCGGCTCCGCAGTCCCAGACGCGTCGCGTTCGAAAAAGCTCCAACTGCTGGGCATCCTCTGCGGCTTCACTGCGGGAGCCTGGCTCGGCGCCGCGGAAGCGCCTACCAAGCTCGTTTCCATCGGCATCTCGCCGATGGTTATTTCGCTCATCATGGTCATCGGAGTTTTTCTCGCGCGCTGGAGCTTGCCCGCCCTGATTCTCGGCACCTCGTCTGTCCGCGCCGATGTCCGCCGGGCGCCTCACCTGATCATCTGGGCGCTTCTTGCCGGATGTCTTTGGGCCGTGGCCAACACGCTGACGATTTTCGCCATCCGCGACATCGGCTTGAGCATCGCCTTTCCCTTGTGGAATTCGAATAGCCTTCTCGGCATTCTTTGGGGTTTTCTTTTCTTTAATGAGTTGCGCCAGGCGGGTTGGCGGCGCTGGACGGGTGTGTTGGGTGGCGCGCTCGTAATGTGCGCGGGCGCGGCCTTGCTGGCCGCGGCCTCTTCCACCGCAGCTCCGGCAGCGCATTCCCTGCGCGGTGTCTGGGCCGCCCTGGGCGCCGGAATCCTCTGGGGGACGATGTACATCCCCTATCGCAAAGCCTACTTGACCGGGATGAATCCGCTTTCGTTTGTCACCTTCTTCACGTTCGGGGAGCTGGGCATGATGGCCACTCTCGCGGTCAGCTATCTCGGCCTGGCTCCTCTGTGGCGCGAACTGACGGGCGCGCGCGACGTTCTTTTCTGGCTAATGCTGGGCGGCTTTGTTTGGGTGATCGGTGATGTCTTTCAGCAATACGCGGCCAAGTACGTGGGCATCAGCCGGGGCATTCCGCTCTCCAATTCGAATCAGCTGTGGGGTCTGTTGTGGGGCATTTTGGTTTTTGGTGAGTTGCAAGGCCGCGGTGTCTCGACCTACACGCAAGTCATTGGAGGCTCCGTCCTGATGATGCTGGGAGTTGGCGCAATTGCTTTTTCTTCCGCAATCGGTAAGGAACAAATGCGCTGGAAGGACGCGGCGCAGCGAGAATCCCAGCGCTACGGCGTTTCGGCAGACTACGTGGAAGCCCGCATGGACGGGCGGCAAGCCGCCGGTGAACTAAAACCCTCACGGAGCGCGCTGGACTGGTTCGTGGTTGCCGTGGCCACCGGTATCTTCGCGGTTTTTGCAACGATGGCGCGCGCCCCGCGCCTCTCTTTCCATTGGGGGCCCGCCGCCGTTTTGAGCGCCGCCACCTTGGCCCTTCTTCTCGTTTGTGGCCTCAAACTCTGGCGGACGACGCGTTTTCACTGAGTCAGCCGTCCCGCCTTTGCAAAATCCGGCGCTTCGTCTACAGTGGCGCAGACAAAAATGACCGAATCCTCCAAGGTTGACGTCGTCGGGGTGGGACTGAATGCCACCGACACGCTGATTCCCGTCGCACACTATCCCGCGCGCGGGTCCAAAGTCGAATTTCGATCCGCGAATGTCTTGCCCGGCGGCCAGGTCGCCACCGCCGTGGTTGCTTGCCAGCAATGGGGATTGCGCACCCGTTACGTCGGTAAACTGGGCGACGACGGCGCTGCCGCGATGCACCGCGCGGAATTTGCCCGGCTCGGCGTCGAGGCGCATCTCTTCACGGCTCCCGGGTGTCCCAGTCAGCAAGCGTTCATACTTGTGGATGACGCCGGCGAACGCACTGTTCTATGGAAACGCGACACTCGCTTGACCCTTCGCCTGGAGGAACTCCGGCGCGAATGGATCACCGAATCACGTGCACTTCACGTGGATGGGCACGATACTGCTGCTGCGGCCGTAGCCGCAGGCTGGGCACGGGCCGCGGGCATCCCGGTTATCGCTGATTTGGATGAAATTTATCCTGGCGTCGAAGCGCTGCTGAAGAATATCAGCTACCTCATCACCAGCCGGGATATTCCGGGGCGGCTCATGGAAGAACCGGATTTGCGCAAGTCCCTGCCGGCGCTGCGGGAACGATTTGGCTGCCGCCTTACCGCCGCAACGCTGGGCGAAGGAGGCGTCTTGGCCTGGGACGGGGCGCAATTCCACTACGCCACCGCTTTTCGTGTGCAGACGGTTGACACCACCGGTGCCGGAGACATTTTTCACGCCGGCTTTATCTACGGGCTCTTGCAGGGCTGGCCCTTGCAGCGGCAGCTCGATTTCGCCTGCGCCGCGGCCGCGCTCAACTGCACCGCCGCCGGCGCTCGTGGCGGCATCCAGTCCGTCGACTCCATCGAGCACCTCATCGCCACCGGCGCTCGGCATGCACCTGCCTACGACACAACAAGTTTGACTTGAACGATTTTCTCTAAACTTCGAATACACCCGATGGCATCGCTTGTGAGAAAGTGATTTGTCGCCAGTGAATATCTGCTGATGTGAACTTTCTTCCTCTTGAGTTTTCTCGTTGCTAGTTCGTGAGCTTGTTGTCCGTGGGCCATGACTTGAATGCTAAAAACCAGAAGGCACCGAGGTTTAGGCCGGGAAAGAGGGCGAGAACGCACCAGAGAGGGTTATGGCCGGTACGCCGAAGGATTTTTCCGGCAGGAGGGAGGAATAAGGAAGAGAAACACAACCATGAACAAGACGGGGTGGGCGTAGATCTCTTCCAAGGGATTCATCGATCGCAAGTCCCAGCTTTGAGCTTCTTGCATTTGTTCCTTCACAACCAAGTAGGAACCACGGTGCCGGAGAGATTATCACACGGCACTCGGCGGTTAGTGAGAATGTGGATCAAGGCTGCCGAGAACAGGGTTTATCACCCCTTTTTCTGCCAATACTCCGTCAGCGCCATTGGCGGACCTGCATCCCTCGCGCGCGCATCCCTTAAGTTGAGCCCCCGCCGACGCGAGTGTTATCCTGCTTTCTATGGCGGACCCCGTCATCTCCCCGCAGGAAGTGGCGTTCACCTCCCCGCTCGAACACTCCCGGCGTCAGCTCGAAGCCTTGCTCGAAGTCAGCGAGGCCATTGCCCAGCAGCGCGATCTTCCAGCGTTGTTTCACGATCTTTCGGACCGCTTGCGCTCCGTCATCGAATTCGATTTTCTGACCCTCGTCCTCCACGACCCCGCTCGCAACGTCATGCGCCTCCACGTTCTCGCCACACGCATCCCCGGCGAAAAGGCTGCCGGCAGCGAGTCTCCTGTCGAGGGAAATCCCGCCGGCTGGGTCTGGCAAACGCAGCAGCCATTCGTGGTCAGCGACACCGACGAGGAGACGCGTTTTCCGGAGTTCCTGAAGCGCTACCGTGAGCACAACGTCCGCTCGCTCGCGATTCTTCCCCTTACCACTGCCCAGCACCGCCTCGGCGCCATGGGTTTCGGCCGACTGGTGCCGCAGCGCATCACAGACACCGAGCTGCAATTTATGGAGCGCGTCGCCAGCCAGGTTGCCGTCGCCGTTGACAATGCCATTAATTTCGCCGCTTCCCAGGCCTACCAATCGCAACTCGCGCGCCAGCGCGACCGCCTCCAGGTTCTTCTTGAAATCAACAACCTCCTGATCATCAGCCGCGAACTCCCCGAACTTTTCCGCGGCATCGTCAACACTCTCGAGCGCGTCATCCACCATGACTACACCAGCCTCGCGCTCCTCGATTCCCAAACCGGATTGCTCAAAATTCACGCCCTCGATTTTCCCGGCAACCAGAACATCTTCAAGCCGGAGACGCTGGTCCCGCGCGACACCTCTCCAGCAGGTCGCGCGATCGCCACCAGCCAGCCCTTGATCGCGCGGGGCTCCGAACTCGACCGTTACGACACAGAAATCATCCGCACGCTTCGCGCCGAAGGCTTGCAAGCCGTCTGCTGCATCCCCTTGATCCATCACGGCCATACTTTCGGCACACTCAATCTCGCAAGCCGGCGGCTCGGTTTTTTCACCCCGGAGGACGTCGAGCTCCTTCAGCCCGTCGCCGCGCAGATCGCCATCGCCGTTGAAAACGCTTTGGCCTTCAAGGAAATCGAGGCGCTGAAGAATAAGCTCGCCGAAGAAAAGCTATACCTTGAGGAAGAAATTCGCAGTGAATTCAATTTTGAGGAGATCATCGGCGAGAGTCCCGCGCTCAAGCGTGCCCTGGCTCAGGTGGAGCTCGCCGCGCCCGCTGGCACTACCGTCCTCCTCCTCGGCGAAACCGGCACCGGCAAGGAGCTCTTCGCCCGCGCCATCCATAATCTCAGTCCGCGCCGCGATCGCACCTTCGTTAAAATCAATAGCGCCGCCATTCCCAGCGGCCTTCTCGAATCCGAGCTTTTCGGCCACGAGCGCGGCGCGTTCACCGGGGCCATCAATCAAAAAATCGGCCGCTTCGAACTCGCCGACCGCGGCACGCTCTTCCTCGACGAAGTCGGCGACCTTCCCCTCGAACTTCAGCCGAAGCTTCTTCGTGTGCTGCAAGAGCAGGAATTCGAACGGCTCGGCGGCAATCGCACGCAGCGCGTGGACGTCCGCGTCGTCGCCGCCACGAATCAAGATCTTTCGAAACGCGTTGCCGAGCGCGCCTTTCGCAGCGACCTCTATTACCGCCTGAATGTTTTCCCTATTCAGATTCCCGCGCTCCGCGAGCGTGCCGAAGATCTCCCCCTGCTGGTTCGCTATTTCGTGCAGAGATTCAGCCGCCAGCTCAACAAGGATGTCGAATACATTCCCGCAGATGCCATGGACGCCCTCACTCATTATTCCTGGCCCGGTAACGTCCGCGAACTCGAAAACCTCATCGAGCGCGCTGTCCTACTCTCTCCCGGCAAAGAGCTGCGCATCCCCCTCGCTGAATTGAAATCCGCAGCCCTTGCAACTGGCGCAGGCGCCGATCCCTCCTCATCCTTTACATCCTTAACTTCGTCCGCCTCCTCCACCTCCTCCACCTCCTCGATCTCCACTCTCGAAGAAGCCGAGCGCCAGCACATCCTCCGCGCCTTGAAGCAAACGCAGTGGCGCATCGCCGGCCCCAAGGGCGCCGCCGTCCTCCTCGGCATGAAGCGCACCACGCTCCAGGCTCGTATGCGCAAGCTCAGCATCCGCCGCCCGGTCTAGCGGCGCCTGCGCCAACTTTTCGCGAGTCTTCGGGTTCTATTGACAGGTCGTCGAGAAACACTGGTATCCTGAACGTCTCACCAGCCGTGCCCAGCCTCTACACCCGTGGTGAATAGAGGCAGCGAGTCATGACTCCAGAGAAACTCCGCGTCGCGCGGGAAAAACTCGCCCGTGTGTTCCGCTACCTGGAAGCCCTCAACCAGCATCGCAATCCGGCCAAGCGCCAGGTTCGCGAACAACTCTGGAGCCTCTGGTTGCACGATCTCCCGGACCATCCCTCCATCAAACGAGGCGACACTAGATCCGGTCCCGCGAAAAGCAAAGCCGCGGAGTTTCAGAATAGTGACACGAGTTCCGGCGGATTCGTTCTGAAGGCGCAGCGCCCGGCGCTGACTTCTACTCCTGACCCTCCAAGCACAATCGCTACGTGGCTTGAAGCCGGATGGGATGACCCGTCAAAAGAGCCTTCCGTCAGTGCTTCCCGGAATGAATCGGATCAGGAAGGCGAAACTAGCATTGTCTATTTCGCCGATGAACCGGCAAGGCTGGCCGCTTTGCAGCGTTGGTCGGTGGCGCGCGAAGAGTGGGCCAAGAACGAAAAGCCTGCTCGCGCCGCGATGAAGATCTTCGAGACCCTGTACTCGCTCTATGGCCGCATCGACCGCGAAGCCGAACGCGTCGAGTTGGTTCTCGGAGATGGCATCCTCAGTTGGCGCCGCGACGAAGGCAGCATTTACCATGCCATTCTCCTCCAGCGCCTGCAGCTTCAGTTCAATGCCGCCGTACCCGAATTCACTCTCTCGGAAGCCGACCACCCGGTCGAACTTTATTCCGCGCTCTTCCAATCCATGACCGACGTGGACGGACGCGCCATCGGCCGCTGTTGCGAAGAGTTGGAGCAGGAAGGCTTCCATCCGCTCATCAATGGTGCGACCTCCGGTTTTCTCAAGCGCCTCGTTGTTCAGCTCTCCCCGCGCGGCGAGTTGCTCGAGGACCGCGCACCTGCCGGTGAAGCGAATGATCCACAAATCGGGCGTGACCCGCTTCTGTTCCTGCGCTCCCGCACCTTGGGTTTCGCTGCCGCCATCGAAGGCATCCTGGCGGACCTTCGAACGCGCGAAGACTTGCCCTGGTCTCTCTTGAATATCGTTGGAGAGGAATCTCCCCTTCCTGACACTGGAGAAACAGATCCTTCGGCCAATCGTTACAGCGAAGCCGATGCGGGAGTTCTTCTCAGCAAACCCGCGAATCCCGAACAGATTCGCATTGCCAAGCAACTTGAGGAATACGGTGGCGTTTTGGTTCAAGGCCCCCCGGGCACGGGAAAGACGCACACGATCGGAAATCTCATTGGTCACCTGCTGGCCCAAGGGAAAAGCGTCCTTGTCACCAGCCATACCACAAAAGCGCTGCGCATGGTGCGCCATCACATTGTTCCCGAGCTGCGTCCTCTGTGCGTCAGCCTTCTTGAAAGCGACCTGGACAGCCGCAAACAATTGGAAAGCGCGGTCGGCTCCATTGCGGAAAGATTGTCGCGTGCCGATGCGGGTTCGCTCGAAATCGAATGGAAGAAATTGGAAGCCGAGCGCGGTGAACTGCTGAAAAAGCTCGACGATGTCCGCAACCAGTTTGCCGACGCCCGTGCCGACGAGTACCGCGAAATTATCATCGCCGGAAAAGCGTGGGCCCCTGCTGACGCCGCTCGCAATGTCGCGCAGCAAAAAGAAACTCTTGGTTGGATTCCCGGCCCAGTCGCTGCCGTCGCGCCTTTGCCCCTCTCCCCGGGTGCATTGGCCGATCTCTACCGCACCAACGTTTCCGTCTCTCGCGAAGACGAAGCCGAACTCTCAGGCCACCTCCCCGAGCTCCATGATTTGCCTCGGCCCGAAGACTTCGAGGCCTCCGTCAGCGAGCGCAATCACCTCGGTATGGAAGATCTCGATCTGCGTTCCGATCTCTGGCAGTCCGGCGCGTCTCAAGGCCCACCCGACGAGCTGGAATCGCTCGCCGCCAGCTTGACCCATGTCGTCGAGCCTCTTTCCGGAAAAGATAAGTGGAAGCTTGCCGCCGTTTACGCCGGCAAATACGGAGACGCGCATCGCCAGCCCTGGGATCAATTGGTCAGCTTCGTCCGCCTCGTTCATCGCGAAGCCGCCAACGCGCAGGAATCCTTCGTCAAGTACGGGCCGCAGCTCTCTGGTAATTCTCCGCACGAAGATCAAGAGCGCATCGCTGGCGAAATCCTCGCCCATCTCGAGGGTGGCGGCAAGCTTGGCTCTTTTGTGCTGCTCACTCACAAGGCCTGGAGCCACTTCATCGAAGCAACAAGAGTCAAAAACGCCCGACCGCGCCTCCCTGAACACTTCCAAGCGCTGCGACAGCTCGCGCGCCTCATGAACCTGCGCCAGGACCTCGCCGGCCGCTGGGATCGTCAAGTGGCCGCTCTCGGCACGCCGCCTTCCGCTGAAATGGGCGAAGAAGTCGAAAAAACTCTCATGCAGTTTTGCGATGCCATCGAGAATTGCGTCGGCTGGCACGAGCACACCTGGCTACCGCTGCAACAACAACTCGAGGATCTCGGTTTTCGCTGGGAAAAGTTTCTTGCCGAACAGCCCCCGGTCGTTGGCGCTGACGGCGAATTGGTGCGCATTGGCAAGGCCGTCAATCAATCCCTCCTTTCCATCCTCGACTCGCGTTACAAGAAGCTGAAGCTGCTTCAGCTCGAGGAAGAGATCCGCGATCTCAAGAATCGCCTCAAACTGGCTGCTCGCCTCGCCAAATCCTCTAGAGTCATTTCCAAGCTCCTCGCCGCCGTGAAGGACGAAGATTCGAACGACTACCGCGACGCCTACGAGCGCCTTCTGGAACTCAAAAGCCGCCAGGCCGACCTCGATCTCCGCCGCGCCCTGCTCACCAAGCTCGAAAGCGCCGCGCCTTCCTGGGCCGCCGCCATTCGCAATCGCACCGGCACGCACGGCCGCGGTGAGCCGCCGCGCGATCCCGCTGCGGCCTGGACTTGGCGCCAGCTCAACGATGAACTCGACCGCCGCTCAGGCGTTTCTCTTGAGGCGCTCCAGACCAAAAGCGAAAAACTTCGTGAACAGCTTCGCCGCGTCACCGTCGACCTCATTGACAAGCGGGCCTGGGCCGCCCAGGCCCGCCGCACTTCCTCCCGCCAGCGCCAAGCGCTGGTCGGATGGCTGGACACCATTCGCCGCATCGGCAAAGGCCACGGCATCCGCGTTGCTCTCCTCCGCGCCGAGGCCGCCAGGAAAATGTCCGAATGCCGCAGCGCCGTTCCGGTCTGGGTAATGCCTCTGTCACGCGTGGTCGAAAATTTCGACCCGCGCACCACTCGCTTCGACGTCGTCATCATTGACGAAGCCAGCCAGAGCGACGTCATGGCCCTCGTCGCTCTCTACCTCGGAAAAACCGTCCTCGTCGTTGGAGACCACGAGCAAGTCAGCCCTTCCGCCGTCGGTCAAGATCTTGGCTTCATCCAGAACCTCATCTTCCAGTACCTCCCGGGAATTCCCAATTCCGATCTCTACGATGGTCAAATTTCCATCTACGACCTAGCACGCCAATCCTTCGGCGGCACCACTTGCCTCGTCGAACATTTCCGTTGTGTCCCGGAGATTATCCAGTTCAGCAACTTGATTTCCTACGATTACCGCATCAAGCCTTTGCGTGACGCCAGCCGCGTGCAACTCCGCCCTCACACTATTGCCTATCGTGTCCCCGGTTCGAGCCGCGACGGCAAGATCAATCGTCAGGAGGCCCTGGCCACCGCCTCCCTCCTCGCCGCGGCGATCGAGCAGCCGGAATATAAAAAAAACGACGCCGGCCAGCCGACCAGCTTCGGCGTGGTCTCTCTGGTCGGCGACGAACAGGCCATCGAGATTGACAATCTTCTCCGCGGACATCTCTCGCCCGACCGCTATGAACTCCATCGCCTTCTTTGCGGTAACGCCGCGCAATTCCAAGGCGACGAACGCGACGTCATCTTCATCTCTTTAGTCGATACCGCGCAGCACGGCCCGCTATCCCTCCGCGACCAAGAATTGTTCAAGCAGCGCTTCAACGTCGCAGCAAGCCGCGCCCGCGACCAGATGTGGATTGTCCACTCCCTCAGTCCCAACAACGACCTCAAGGCCGACGACCTTCGCCGCAAGTTGATCGAGCACGCCCAAGATCCCAGCCGCCTCATGCGCGCGCTCGATGAAAAAGAGAAGCGCACCCAGTCCGCATTCGAACGCGAAGTCATGAAACGCCTCAGCTCCGCCGGTTATCGCGTCGCTCCGCAATGGCGAGTCGGCGCGTTTCGAATCGACCTGGTTGTCGAAGGTGACGGCCGCCGACTTGCCATCGAGTGCGATGGCGACCGCTATCATCCCCTCGAAAAACTTCCCGAGGACATGGACCGCCAGTCCGTCCTCGAGCGCATGGGCTGGATCTTCACGCATGTCCGCGGCACCGAATTCTTCCGTAACCCAGACCGCGCCATGAAACCCGTTTTCGAAAAACTCCTGTTGCTTGAAATTTCTCCCAACGGCGCCGCTTCGGATGCTGCCGCGAAGAAACAGCCTTACGGCGATCTCGTCGAACGCGTCATCCGCCGCGCCGAAGAACTTCGTACCAAGTGGTTGGTCCCCGCGCAAGGTAGCGCTCGCCGCGAGAGGGAGCCTCGCGAAGTGCCGCAACCTGATCCAGCAGTCTGAAGCGCGTGCGCAGTCTCGGCATCCTCCGCCCGGTCTAGTTCATTTATACTTCGTTTTACAAAACGTCTGCGCATTCCGACCAGGAGAAGCCGTGACAAGATTCAGGCTAAGTTTCATCCTCGTTTTTCTTCCCGCCGTCTTTTTCGCCGGCTCCCTGCAAGCTTCGCCGCAATCGCCGCCGAGTACCGTTACATCTGAGCAACCCAGCGCTAGCGCCGCAACCCAATCACCCGCTTCACGGAGCGCGCAATTTCAGCCCAAGAACAAAATCACTGCTTATACCCTCCCGCCCGATCTCTACCGCAAAGCCCGCAACCGCGGCCGCGTCGGCTTTGCCTCCCGCATCTTCGGCTTTTTCTACGGCCTTCTGGTCCTCTGGTTCGTCCTGCGTCGCAAGCTCTCCGCGAAATATCGCGACTGGGCCAAAAGGTTTTCGCGCCACGGCTTCCTTCAAGCGCTCGCTTTCACCCCGCTCCTCGTCCTGACCATCGGCGTTCTCCAGCTTCCCATCGACATCTTTCACGAATCGGTCTCGAAGCTATACAAAATTTCCGTCCAGCCCTGGTCATCCTGGACCGCCGATTGGGCCAAGGCCCAGCTCCTCGCCATCATCATCGGCAGCTTGCTCGCCTGGATTCTCTACGCCGTCATCCGCAGGAGCCCGCGCCGCTGGTGGCTGTATTTCTGGATCATTTCGCTGCCGCTCTTGCTGTTCGGCATTTTCATCTCTCCCTACGTAATCGACCCGCTGTTCAACAAATACGAACCGCTTTCCACCAAGGCGCCTCAGCTCGTCCCCGAACTCCAGCGCGTCACCCGCCGGGCCGGCCAGGAAATTGCCCCTGAGCGCATGTTCTGGATGAAGGCCAGCGACAAAACGATCGCCACCAACGCCTCCGTCAACGGCTTCGGCGCCTCCAAGCGCATCATCATTTGGGACACCACTCTCGCCGAGGAAACCACCGATGAAGTGCTCACGGATTTTGGCCACGAAATGGGTCACTACGTCCTGGGTCACATCTGGAAGGGGTTTCTATTCTCCGCCGTAATAATTTTCGTTCTTCTCTACCTCGGCTACCGCTCCATCGGCTGGCTTCTCGCGCGTTTCGGAGCCACTTGGGGGGTCGTCTCACTCGATGATTGGGCCTCGCTTCCTGCGCTTCTCTTGCTTCTTACTCTCTTCGATTTTGCCGCCGACGTCATCGGCAATACCTTCAGCCGTTATGAGGAGAACCAGGCCGACGTCTACAGCCTCGAAGTCACCCACGGCATCGTTCCGGACGCCGGCCAGGCTTTCGCGCACTCCTTCCAGACCTATGGCGAAACCGTTCTCGTGGATCCTGACCCCAATCCTGTCAACGTCTTCCTCTTTTTCGATCATCCCACCGTCGCCGACCGCATCCACCTGGGCGTCAGCTACGACCCTTGGTCCAAAGGCGAATCACCCCAATTCGTCAAGTGACGCTCCGTTAGGAGCAGCCTCATTTTTTACGGTTTTTTGACTTGGTTTTCCAGCCGTTTCAGCGTAAATTTTTACGCGCCAGCCTCTGAGGTATCCATGAGAATTCTTATCGCTATTCCCTTGCTCTTGCTATCTGTTTTCTTCTTCGCTCCGGCGCTTCCCGAGGCGCCTGCGGGCTTCGACAACAAGAGCAACGGGCTGGTGGACGACGCCACGCACATGGCGGATCAAGTCAAGTTCGACGAAATCGAGCAAATATCCGACGGGCTCGGCCCGCTCTACAACGCGCAATCCTGCCGCGAGTGCCATCAGAATCCCACTTCCGGTGGCTCCAGCCAGGTCTCTGAATTGCGTGTCGGTCACCGTGGCCCCGGCGGCAAGTTCCAGAATCCCGAGATCCCCATCGCCCGCGGTACGGAGATCATTAAGGGCCGCACCCTGGTGAACGACCGCGCCATTTGCCCGAAGGCCGCCTTCCCCAGCACGGAAATTCAGGAGCGCGTTCCAGATTCGGAGAACATTCGTACCTTCCGAGTTTCTCTTAGTGTTCTCGGTGATGGATTCGTGGAAGCCGTCCCCGATCAGACTTTTGTTGACCTCGCTAAGGACCAATGCCGGAAAAACCACAAGATTTGCGGCCAGGTACTCTACGTTCCCATCCTCGAGGCTCTCGGCCAGACCGGGGTCGGCCGCTTCGGCTGGAAAGACCAGCACGCCAGCCTGCTGTCGTTTTCCGCCGACGCTTATCTCAACGAAATGGGCATCACCAATCGCCTCCAGCCCGACGAAGTCAGCAATCTTTGCAACACCGCCTCCGAACCCAACGACACCACCGGCCCCGACGGCCTCGCGGACATCGATCGTTTCGCGCGCTTCATCCGCGCCACCGAAACTCCCGCTCGCGACTCGCAGCTTGCGCAAACTCCCAAAGCAAAATTAGGTGCCGATTTATTTGTTAAGGTCGGCTGCGATATTTGTCACGTCCAGACGCTCACCACAGCTCCCGCCGGCACAACAGTCAACGGCGGCACCTTCACCATCCCAGCGGCGCTCGGGGATAAGCAGTTTCATCCCTATGGAGACTTCCTGCTTCACAATGTCGGCACCGGCGACGGCTTCGTCGTGGCCATGCTGGAGCACTACGGCAAGAAAATGTACCAGACCAACTGGAGAAACCTCTCCATCCCCGATTACAACAACACTGCAAACAAAATCCGCACCGCTCCGCTTTGGGGTGTCCGCCTGCACTCACGTCTCATGCACGATGGAGATTCCGTAACCCTTTTTGACGCCATCCTGCGCCATGGCGGCGAGGCCGCTCGCGTTACCAAGAAATTCAAAAAGCTGAATCCCGCCGAAAAGGAGGCCCTCCTCGAATTCTTGCGCTCGCTCTAAACGGCTCGTGCTAACTTTATCCCCGATCTACGCACCCTGCCCGCCCGGCCGGGTAATTGTTTGCGCAAAGGCCCATTTCGAACCCCCTTGCTCCGCCTCTTTCTTTGCTAGCCTGTAGATACGAAACGACATACCCCACGCTGTGGAAAATAATCGGCCATCTATTGAAAATGGGGCGTGTCGCTATCTTCTTACCATGGATATTGTGGCCACATTGTGGTCACCGCCATGTTTCGCCTCGAAGGGGGTTGACGTGAATATCAGATCGGCACTTCTCGCTGTAACTGGCATCCTCGGCATTCTGGCTGTTCCCGCGCTCGGTCAGGCGCCCCTGTCTGCCAGTCCCCCTAAAACTGTTTCGCGCACCACCAAGGCCGTGAATTATCGCCGCGCCGGCGGCTCCACCAAGATCGATTTTCAAGGCACGGAATTGATGCAGCAAGCCGTCGGCGAAGCCAAGGTGCAAAACAAGGGCAGCCGTACGGAGATTGAAGCAAGGTTCGCGGGCCTTGATGAGGCCACCAAATTTGGCCTCGAATATCTGACCTACGTTCTCTGGGCCGTCTCTCCCGGAGGCCGCGCCGTAAACCTCGGCGAGGTCGTGCTGAAAAATGGCAGTGGTGAAGTGAAAGCCATTTCCGAGATGCAAACCTTCGGCATGATCGTCACCGCCGAACCGTATTTCGCCGTCAATCAACCCGGTAACACCGTCGTGCTGGAAAACGTTTTTGGTCCCGCCACGCTCGGCAAAGTCGAAAACATCGACGCCAGCTACGAGCTTGTCGGCCGCGGCATCTACTCTTCCTCCAACACCAAAATCGAAAACGCCATCTTTGGCATCGACCGCAAGACCCCGCTTGAACTTTTTGAAGCGCGCAACTCCTTGCGCATCGCGCACATCGCCCTGGCCGACAAATATGCCGCTCCCACACTCGCTAAGGCCGAACAGCAGCTCCGCAACGCGGAAGAGGTTTACGCGCGCAAGAGCGACAAGAAATCCGTCATAGCTGCCGCCCGCGAAGTTGTCGAAACCGCCGAAGAAGCCCGCGTCATGGCCGTGAAACAAAAAGCCGAGGAAGACGCCCAGGCAAAAATCGCCGCGGACAAGAGAGCCGCCGAAGAACGCGAAGCCAAGGCCCGCGCCGACGCCATAGCTGAAGGTCAGCGCCGCCAGGAAGCCGAGCAGGCTCGCCAACAAGCCGAAACCGCAAAGGCTGAAGCCGTGCGCATGCAGCAGGAAGCGCAGAAAGCCGCCCAGGACGCCGCGCGTCAGAAAGCCGAAGCCGAGAAGGCCAGCGCCGCGGCCTTAGTCCAGCAGCAGGCCGCGCAGGCTGCCGCCGACCAAGCCGCAAGAGACAGGGCTTCCGCGCAAGCACAGCAGCGTGCCGCCGAGGCCGAAACCGAAAAGGCGCGCCGCGCCGCCGCGCAAGCCGAGTCCGAAAAGGCCCAGCTTCGCGCCCAGCTTCTCAGCCAGTTGAATTCCATTTTGCAGACGCGCGACTCCGCCCGCGGCCTCATCGTCAATATGGCGGACGTGCTCTTTGACACTGGCAGCTACACGCTCAAGTCCGGCGCCCGCGAAAAGCTCGCCAAAATTTCCGGCATCGTCCTCGCGCATCCCGGCCTCTCTCTCCAGATCGAAGGTCACACCGACAGCATCGGCGGCGACGATTTCAATCAGCAACTCTCCGAACGCCGCGCCGATTCCGTCCGCGATTTTCTCGCCGAGCAGGGTGTCGCCGGTTCTTCCATTACCGCCCGCGGCTTCGGCAAGAACCAGCCCGTCGCCACCAATGACACCGCCGAAGGCCGCCAGCGCAACCGCCGCGTCGAGCTCGTCGTCAACGGTGACGCCATCGGCAACACCGCCGTGGCTTCCGCCGCGCCGGCTTCCGCCGCGCCGTCGCAGCCGTAGCACTTCTCCCCTCTCCTCTGGTAGTGGCGCAGCATGCTGCGCCACTACCGCCCACACCTCTCCGCTTTCCACCGCGTTCCTTTTTTCTCCGTTCGCCCACGCATCCCTCGGAGAGCCCTCGCCGCCGTCCTCACCCTGTCGCCTCCTTCGGCAGAAAAATCCGCCAGCAACTCCAAGTCCTCCGCGACTTGGGCCTCCTCGAATTCCTCGGCTCCGGCTCCTACCGTTTACGCTGAGCGCTCGGTGCCCCAGCCTTCGGTCTAGATGCTATGGGTTTTGCCTCTTCTCCCGCCAGTTCGCCCGCGCCCCGCCTTCGTCCCTTTCCTCCGCACCAATTTGATTTCGAGCCTGCTATCCAACGCATACTTTGCGCCTAGTTCTCTCTTCACAAGGTCGTGATCGCCAGCCGGGGAAACGACGCCTGATACATCCGCGCATCCAGCGTCAGTAATTTGTAACCGCTCACCAACGCATGCGCCCCAATCAAAAAATCCGCCAGAATGCGCCGTGGTTCCTCTTCCTTCTGCTTCCGCCGCCGCGCCGCATAACTCTGAAAAGCCGCTCCCGCTGCGCGCCAGACTCTCTCCCCCAACTCCCATTCCACCGCGATGCCCGTTTCTTCGCAGAATCTGTCGACAAACGCGTCTCTCCGCCCCGGCGCCGCCATCAATTCCGCATACACTGCTCCCGATATCACTAGCGTGCCTTCGTTAGACGCTTTATCCAACGCCGCCCGCGCTATGCGATGGAGAGTGTCTTCCGCATCCCAAAGCGCCACAATGACGTTTGTGTCGATCGCAGTCGTCATTCCTCGTCATATCCTCGTAGTTCACGCATCCACTTCTGTACCGCCTTTCTGCCCTTTCCGATTCCTGGATTGCCGATTCCCATGTACTTCGCAAAGGGACTCTCTTTCCGCACCGCCGTCACGCGCATGCCCTTTCCATCTTCCTCAAATTGCAATCGGTCTCCGGCCCGCACCCCGAGCCGGCGCCGCACTTCCCGCGGTATGGTGATTTGCCCCTTGCTCGTGACCTTCGCCTGTTTCTTCATCGCCGCACTCCCATTTCCTTACTTTATCACATTTTCCTTACTTCTGAGTTGACCGTGACGAAGCGCTACGGGTCTTGCCCTTTCCGACGCCATTTCGGTGGGGCTTCACCCGCCTTTTTCCAATTTTCTATTGACAAAAAGAGAGTCCCAGCGTACAGTATTTCTTGGGTAATATTGTGCCCGAACAGGAGAGCGCCAGCCACCTTGCTGGCGTTTTTGCTTGCGGATCCAGGGCATCCAGGTCGGCAGCAGCGCTTTCAACTGCACCGACCAGGGATAGCCCGCCGCCTCCCATACGCTGGTCAGCACGCTCAGCAGTTCGTGCCCATAGCTCTGCCCGCGTTTTCGTACCGGCCGATCGCGTCGCTTCCCGGGTGCCGGGCCATTCAAAATTCGAATGGCGTATTTCCGGTGGTAGCCCGTGGTCAAGCAAAATTCGTTCAGCATTTCCCGTTTCGCCTTACGATCTGCTTTGCCATACCGCCCATAAATAACTCGGAAATACTCCCATTTCCCCTTGCGCCCCAAATGAACCCTCCCCAAATCGGCTTTGTCTCGGGTTACATCTTAAATGGCGCGACGTTGTCCCCTCTGGTTACATCTTAGATGGCGCGATACGCGCGCCTGATTTCTTGGCGGCATAGTTCTAAACTCCTCTTCGTCCAAAAGACCTATGGGCGGGCAGCCCAAGAGTGAAGCCTCTTCGTTGTCCTCGCCTGATGTAAGGGCGCTGTGGGAGGAACCCACCGAAGCCAGTCCACTGCATCATTCTGCAAAAGAAAAAACGCGGCGTCTCGACTGAGTCGGAACGCCGCGTCTTTTTGTGCTCTGCTTGAGAGAAACTTATCGCGCCAGCGGCCGTTGAAAAACAGGCCCGCCCGGACGCCGCAGCGGATAGCCCTGCGGATTACCATGGGCATGCGTTAGCGCAAGCCCATTCGAATGGCCTGTGCCGATGTGGCCGTTGCCATTGCCATTCGCCGACGCGGGCTGCGGCAGCCGCGCCGGATTACCGATAGGGCGGAGATTGATGGGCGCCGTGTGAACGTGGTCGCTGATGGCCTGCAGCCTCTTCAAGATGGACTGCCATTGTTCCCAATCCAGTTGCCGCAGGAACGGACGCAATCCTTGGATGAAGGGATCTTCCAGCAACGCTTCGCCGTCAGATTCCGGGATGAAGAACCGGTTCAAGCCGACGTTGAGCGCCTCGGAAATCTTCTCCAGCGTGCCGAGGCTCGGCGTCATCTGACCGCTTTCGATGCGCGAGAGGTAGGAGCGCGAGACCTTCGAGCGTGACTGCAGTTGGCTCTGGGTCATCGCGCGCGATTCTCGCAATTGGCGAATGCGCTGGCCGATATTCTCGACCGTCTCCTGGTTGACGAACTTCTCTGGCGTTGGTTCAGCGGCGGCTTCCTCCGGAGGTGCCGGTGGAGGAATCAGAAACTCCAAGCGCTGAGGCAATGCGCGCACACAGCGGCGGCAATTCCCGGTGCGCGTCCGGTATTGAACGAGACCACATGTCTTGCAGCGAATGACTTCCCGATCCATTTCTAACGAGCTCATCTCTTTTTCTAATTGTAAGGACACCGGTACTCCTTGCTGACTGTTTTTCCGGCGTGCGGATAGGGGAGGAACGCTGGAACGTTCGCTGGGAAGGCAGTTGCTGGCGCACGAGCAGTATCGTACTGTCGTCATTTTCTGTCAAGAGTATTTTTGGACTATTTTTATTTCTTCTCTCCGCGTTTCGCCGTGTTACGCCCTGCTTTCGCCTGTCCTTTCGGGCAGTTGTCTCTCCCCGCCCCACCATTTCCACGAAGCCTTGTGTAGTCTCTCCCCAAACACCACACCGCTTGTGGTGCACTCCCCTCCTGCCTCTCTTTTTTCTATTCCATTTTCTTGTCCGCGTGGATGCGGTCGGCGGGGACTTCGACTTCGGTAACGCCGCGGAAGGAGAACAGAAGCTTGACGAGGTACTTGGGTGGCTGTTCCGAGGTCTGCTTCACAATGTGGCCGACAGCGTCGGTGACCGCGGCCTGGAACATCACGTCCGCGGCCTGCAGGCCGGCTAGGTTCACACGCACGAGTTGGCCCGGTTGGAAAATGGCTCCCACACGAAGATCCTTTCACAAGAATCCTACACGCAAAAGCGGCGTGAGGGGCACCCGACTGCCAGAACGAAAAGATTAAAAGCGCGGGTCCGAAGACCCGCCACTACAGGGGTGGGGCTCAGCCAATCATCTCTGTCCGCGTAACATCGCGCGGCTGATCGCGCAGCGCATCCACGCGTTTGAGGAATCGCACCGTATGTGGCGTTGAGCGTGCTCGTGGAATGCCGCTTCGTCTACCCACCGCGAATGAATGTAGAAGAGCCGACGGTCCCGCATCGATCGGAACGTGTGAAAACTCAGGCAGCCCGCCTCCTCCCGCGTTGGCCCTGTCACTTCGCGCAGCGCCTCCTCCACCGCACTCTCTTCCCCCTCACGCGCATGCAGCCGCACGAAAGTGTATTGCTCCATGCTCCCTCCATTTCGCCACTTCATTACTACCTGCCTCTCAGGCTACACTACGTGCTCATTTTGGGGGAGAGTCGAAGAGAGGGCACGATCCCGACAAGGTCGGGACAAGTGTATCGTGCCGCTAGGGGCAGAAGAACCGAAGAGCCGGGCTCCCGAGCGGGTCGGGATGAATTCCGCCCGCCTCTACGCCTGGAGAGCCAAAGAACCGGTCTGAAGACCGGCCACTACACTGGGGGAGCCGCATGCCGACACGCTACGACGCCTGGAAACTGCTGTGCGAGTACACCGCTTCGGAGAGCTTGCGAAAACATATGCTCGCGGTCGAAGCGTGCGTGCGCGCCTATGCGCGCAAGTCCGGCGCCGATGAAGAGGCCTGGGGCCTGGCCGCGCTGCTGCACGATTTCGACTACGAGCGCTGGCCCAATCAGGAGCACTCCGCCGAAATGGGGCATCCCTCCGAAGGCGCAAAGATTTTGCGCGAAATGGGCTACTCCGAGGAGATCGTCCGCGCGATCCTCTCGCACGCGGATTATTGCAACGTGCCGCGCCAATCCGCACTGGAGCACACGCTCTTCGCCTGCGACGAGCTCGCCGGCTTCCTAACCGCTTGCGCGTACGTGCGTCCGTCGAAAAGTATTTTGGATCTGGAAGTGGACTCCGTGAAGCGCCGGATGAAAGACAAACTCTTCGCCAAGGGCGTGTCTCGCGAGGACGTGCGCAAAGGCGCCGAGGAACTCGGTGTTCCGCTGGAAGAGCACATCGCCTTCTGCATCGCCGCTCTGCGGGAACACGCCGACGCCCTGGGCCTGCGTGGCACTCTCTGATGGCGCCCGGCTCGCTCTGAGATTCATGAGGAGGGGTGGCTGGAATCAGCGATGGGCGTACAACACCAGTGCCGCGCCGAACAACATGCTGGCGATCACCAGAACGACCACTGCAGCGGTAAACCATTTGGAAAGGATAGCCGTCCGAAAAAACCATGCCCTGCTGTCCGCGCGCTCGACATTCGTTGTACCGGGCGTTGTACCGGGCGTTGCACCGGGCGAGAGTTCTTCCGGCCGCGGCGCCTGGGGCGTAACCGGCTGGTCGCCGTATCTTACTTTGCCGACAAAGCTGTAGCCCTTGCGGGGAATCGTGTCCACGAAAGCAGGCTGATCCGGTGAATCGCCGAGAACCTGGCGGAGCTTGTTCACCGTGGTGTTCACGTTGGCATCGTAGTTGACGTGGGTGTCCGACGGCCAGAGCTGCATGCGCAGCTCTTCGCGCGTCACGATTTCGCCCGGTTTTTGAAGGAGGGCAAGGAGGGCCTGATAGACCTTGCCTTGCAGCTTTACGCGCGTACCGTCCTTGAAGAGTTCTTCTTTTTTTACGTCCAGGTGAAACGCGCCAAAACAGATGTAACGTGCGGGAGCGATTGTGGCGTTATTCAAAACTTCGTGTTGTTCCGGCGAGCGCGTGGGAACCACTTGTGTACTCATAGAAATCACCTTCGTTCACAACTTTAGACCGATTCAACATTCGACTTATTCCACTCGCGGATTGGCGCCCGACCGGGCCATGGATGCCGTCGCTTGACATCCCGTTGAGGTCAGTTATATCTTAAGATGTATATACAAGTCAAGCTTGAGACGCCGAAAATGAAAAAGAAATCCTTCCCGCTGGACCTGAACGGAACGGGCTACTGCGCCTCGTTCAACTTTCGACGGACGGCGCGCGCCGTCACGCGGTTGTACGACCTGGCGCTGCAGGAAACGGGTATTCGCTCAACGCAGTTCGCCATTCTGGTGGGCATCGCGAAGAACCAGCCCGTTTCCATGGGGGCCCTCGCGGACATGCTCGTCATGGACAGCACGACACTGACGAGGAGTTTGCGGCTCTTGCAGAAAGAGGGACTCGTCGCCACTTCGAATCGCGCGGCGATGAGGCAGCGTTTTTTGACGATTACGGCCAAGGGAGAGCGCACGCTCGCGCGCAGCCTGCCCGTCTGGCGCGCGGCGCACGCTCGATTCGTCACGACGATCGGGTCCGAGTATTGGGTCGAACTGAGGAGTGAATTGGAACGGCTGGCTCATGTGGCCGTCGAGCTGGAGAAACCGCAGAAAGACGTTCCTGCCCTGGCACCCGCAAGCTTTTGAAGCCGCTGGACTGTAAGGCTTCCGAGAAATCAATTTCGAGAAATAAGGACGGCGACAACTGTCTGGCAAGCGGAGCGAGGCGAGCTCCGGCACGCCGATGAGCTCTCATTTGCGCCGAGCCGGAAGGCCACATTGGATTCGAAGGGCAACGGGCTGTTCATCGACCGCGAACACACTCGATTTCGCGGAAGTGGCAAATCACGGTAGAATTAAGAGGAATGCTTACACAGATTGAAGGATTGGACGCTGCCGCGAGCCGCCATCCGCGGCGAAAGACTTATGGCGTGAAGGTGGGACACGTGCGCGTGGGCGGAGGCGCACTCATCGTCGTGCAGTCCATGACGAATACGGACACCGCCGACATCGAGACGACACTGAAGCAGACTTTGGAGCTGGCCGAGGCAGGGTCGGAGATCGTGCGTTGGACCGTGAATGTGCCGGAAGCCGCGGCGGCGGTGCCGGAAATTAAAAGCCGGATGCTCGATGCGGGCTGCGATGCCCCCATCATCGGCGACTTTCATTACAACGGGCACGTGCTGCTGACGAAGTATCCGGGGTGCGCCGTGGCGCTGGATAAATACCGCATCAATCCGGGAAATGTGGGCGCGGGGCAGCGGCGGGACGAGCAGTTTTCCACCATCTGCAAAATCGCGCGCGACAACGGCAAGCCCGTTCGCATCGGCGTGAATGGCGGCTCGCTGAATCAAGAGCTGGTGATGCGCAAGATGCAGGAGAACACGGACAAGAATCTTGGCAAGGAGTCCGAAGAGATTATCAACGATTGCATGGTGCTATCCGCGCTGCAATCCACGGAACTGGCGCTGGAGTCCGGGCTGCGGCACGACCAGATCATTATTTCCTGCAAGACTTCGCGGCCGCGCGACCTCATCACCGTGTACCGCGACCTTTCCGCGAAAACCGAGCAGCCGTTGCATCTGGGCCTTACGGAAGCAGGGATGGGAATGAAGGGGCAGATTTGGTCGGCGGCATCGCTGGGCGTGCTGCTCTACGAAGGTATTGGCGATACGATTCGCATTTCGCTTACGCCCAAACCAGGGGGCGATCGCCGCGAAGAAGTTTACGCCGCGTGCGAACTGCTGCAGGCGCTGGGGCTGCGTTCGTTTGCGCCCAGCGTGACGGCGTGCCCCGGCTGCGGGCGCACCACGAGCACCACGTTTCAGGAGCTGGCGGAGAGCGTTCAGGGCTACATCCGGGACATGATGCCCATATGGAAAACGCAATATGAGGGCGTCGAGGAAATGACTCTTGCGGTGATGGGCTGCATCGTGAACGGCCCGGGCGAATCGAAGGCCGCCAACATCGGCATCAGCCTGCCGGGCACGGGCGAAGCGCCGCGTTGCCCGGTCTACATCGACGGCAAAAAAGACGTCACGCTCGAAGGAACCTATGATGAGCTTGCCGTTGCGTTTCAGGCGCTTGTCGACAACTACATCGCCAAGAAATATCCGCGAAAGACAGTGGAAGTTGCACCAGCGGGCCGTTGAAGGATATCCCATGAAAATCAGCCGGGAAGATGTGTTGCGGGTGGCGGAGCTGGCTTATCTCGACCTGAGCGAGGCCGAGCTGGAAACGTACCGCGCACAAATTGACGAGATTCTGGAATACATCGGAAAGCTGAACGAACTGGACACGGGCAAGGTCGAGCCGATGGCGCAGGTGCTGAGCGACGATCAGACGGCCGACGCCACGCTGCGAGAGGACCTGATCGTGCCGTGTGCGGTGGCTGAGGACGTCCTGAAGCACGCGCCCGATCCCGAGCCGCCGTATTTCCGGGTGCCGAAAGTGATCGAAAGATGAGGTAAAGGACGTTAAGGAAGTAAGGGATTGGAATGTACGAGGTGGCTGCGGAGTTCACTTAGGGGCTCCACTGAAGACTGGGCAAAGAGAACATATGACTGCGAGTTGGACAATTGACGGAGTCAAAGAGGCGCTGGGGGCGAAGAAGATTTCGGCGCGCGAGCTGGCTGCGGATTTTTACAAGCGAATCGAAACGCGGAATCCGGAGCTGAACGCTTTCCTGACGTTGTCGCCGGAGCGGGCCCGGAGGCAGACCGACAAAATTGATGCGCTGGTGGCCGAAGGCAAGCCGCTGCCGCCGCTGGCGGGCGTGCCGGTGGCCGTCAAGGATGTCATCAGTACCCGCGGGATAAAGACGACTTGTGGTTCGAAGATTTTGCGGAACTATATTCCGCCGTACGATGCGACTGCGGTGGAGCGGCTGGAGGCGGCTGGAGCGGTCATCCTGGGTAAGACCAACTGCGACGAGTTTGCGATGGGAAGCTCGAATGAGAACTCGGCTTACGGCCCGGTGAAGAACCCGCTGGCACCCGACCGGGTGCCGGGAGGATCGAGCGGAGGTTCGGCAGCGGTGGTGGCGGCGGGACTGGCGGTGGCGTCTCTCGGGACGGATACGGGCGGCTCCATCCGACAGCCAGGCTCGTTTTGTGGAATCCCCGCGATGATGGGGAGCTACGGCCGCGTTTCGCGGTATGGACTGATCGCGTTTGCGTCTTCACTGGACCGAATTGGGCCCTTCGCCACCAATGTGCAGGACGTCGCGGCAATCCTGAAAGTCATCGCCGGGCGCGACCCGCACGATTCGACTTCGACGACGGCGCCAGTTCCCGATTACCGAGCGGAACTAGTAAAACCCGTCAAGGGGCTGCGGCTGGGCATCCCCAAGGAGTATTTTGGCGAAGGCATGGATGCGGGAGTGCGGAAGAAGATCGAAGCCGGCATCGAAGTTTTCAAAAAACTGGGATGTCAACTGGTTGACATTCGCATGCAACATACTGACTACGCCATCGCGACCTACTACATTATTGCGACGGCGGAAGCGAGTTCTAACCTGGCGCGGTACGACGGCGTGCGCTACGGTTTGCGGGTGGATGACGATTCCCTGCTCGCCATGTATCGCAAGACGCGGGGTGCCGGATTTGGCGCGGAGGTGAAGCGTCGCATCGTGCTCGGCACATACGTGCTTTCGGCGGGCTATTATGACGCCTACTACTTGAAGGGGCAGAAGGTTCGTTCGCTGATAGCCCAAGATTTCCGTGATGCGTTTGCCAAGGTGGATGCGATCCTAACGCCGACTTCTCCGGTTCCACCGTTCAAATTGGGGGAGCGTGCGGACGACCCGCTCCAGATGTATCTTGCTGATATATATACAGTTACGGGATCGCTGGCGGGGGTCCCGGGGATCTCCGTGCCTTGTGGGAAGATTGGCGGAACGTTGCCGGTGGGCCTGCAAATCTTTGGGGCGGCTTTTCAAGAGGCCCGCGTCCTGCAACTGGCCCATGCTTTCGAGCAGGCCGGCGGAGCCGCTGTCTGAGCCATGGGCGCGAGGATGGATGAGACCTTGCCATCACTTGCGACCATTATCGGGGACCTTGCTCGCGCGAAAGCGAACTTCTGCGCGCCGCAGATGCCGTCCCTGCAGACCGATGGAAAACGAGGCCAGCCGAAGAAGGGCGCTGGTCTGCTGGCGAACTGGTCGGCCACGTGAGTGCGATCGAGAGGGCCATCCTGAGCCGGGCCGGAAAGCTCCTGCAAAAACCTCCGGAATCCGTGCCCTTTTTCAGGCGGTTTCATGTTCCGATGATGTTCGTGGAAGCACGCGTCATGCGGCGCAAACGACCGGTCACGCTCGAACCCAAGGTGGTACGCGAAAAAGAGGAGATGCTGGCGGAATTGCGCGGAGTGCGGGAGCGGACGCTGGCGTTCATCGAAGAGACCAGGGGCCGCGACCTCAGTAAATACAGGATGGCGCATTCGTTTCTGGGAAGCCTGAACGCGTATCAGTGGCTCCAATTCCTCGCCGCGCATGAAAAACGGCATATGAAACAGACGCCAGATATAGCCGGGACGCTACCGAAAACAGTAACAAGTTTGCATAAGTAGAACATTTTTACCACTCTGTTGGCCTTTGCTTTCCCTTCGTACCACCCACATTAGTTGGGGAAAAGTGCAGGAAAAGGCCTGGTTTAGTGGACTTTAGGGAGAAAGTACTAGACGGATAGTTTTTTCTTGACAGAACGGAACGACTATTGCTCAGGAATTAATGCTGCGCATATGATGGCGGTAGCATCAAACAGAATGAAAGAGTAGTTGGGGCGGGACAGAGGAGCGGGCCATGGTTACCGTGAAGTCGAGCCAAAAAATCTTCACCGATTCAGAGGTCGCCAGCTTGACGGGAATCTGCGTCGAGCATGTACACAATTTTGCCAAGAGCCGGCACCTCGGCTTTATCGCGCGGGCAGCGGAAGCGGCCGGCATCAGCGCCGATCAATGGCTGTTCACGCTTTCGGATCTGATGGTTCTGGTGACCCTGTTTCCGAAATGTACGCACTAAAGCATTAGAATCAATCTGGCTTTTTGCATGGCTCCCTGGCTTGGCCGGGGAGCCATTGGTTTTTCTAGGGTCTCCAAAACAGTAGGTTGCAGGTGCGGAAGGCACAGGGGTATGCTCGCGATAGGGCGAACCGGACCTGCTCGCATGGTTCGCAACCCCTAGGAACGACCGATGCGATCACCCAGAATACCTGCCGTAGTCTATTGCGTTCTGCTAGCGAGTTTGGCGGGCACGCCCAGTTACCCTCAATCGGCAAGCGGTGCCTCAACCAAACAAGGGCAGCCACCCGCAGGGAAGCCAGCTAGCGGCACGGATTCGCAGGCTGGAGTTTCTGCTTTGCTGCGAGGCAAAAAGCTCGTCCTGAAGGACGGTACCTTTCAACTGGTGCGGGATTATCAACGGAACGGGGAGCGGGTCCGCTACCTGAGCGCGGAGCGAGGCGATTGGGAAGAGATTCCCGCCGCAATGGTGGATTGGGACGCGACGGCAAAGGTGGCAGCTGCGGAAAAGGGCGAGGAGGATGCTCTCGCCAACAAGATCCACGTGCAGGAGCAAGCCCAGAAAATTGAAACAGTTATGGACGTAGACGCGAGCTTGCAGGTGTCACCGGGTGTCTTCTTGCCGCCTGGAGAGGGGATGTTTGTTATCGACGGCAAATCCGTGAAGCCTTTGGAGCAGGTGGGCTCCGAGATCAAGACCGACAAGAAGCAGTATCTGAAGCAGGTGCTTTCGCCCATTCCCATCGTTCCCAGCAAGCGGAACGTACAAATTCCCGGAACCCGAGCCAGCATCCGGGTGACAAATGGACAAACGGAGTTTTATTTGCGAGAAGCACCAGCGGATCCAGACCGCACGACGCCGATCGTAAAAAGCAGCCGGCCGGGTGAATCCGGGCCGGAGGTAGAACTCGTGCGGGCGACAGTGAAGGGCAACAAGCGGCAGTTGGAATCGATCAAGAGTCTTTTCGGAGAACAGGTGGAGGAAAAGCGCAATACGATTTCGATCCAACGGTGGGAAATTGCGCCTACCGTCTTTCGCTTCACACTAAGCGAGCCCCTGCCACCGGGCGAATATGCGCTGGCGGAGAGACTACCGGATGGAATGAACCTCTTCGTGTGGGATTTTGGGGTGGACCCGACGACGGGCGCGAAGCCAACGACCCCGCTAAAAAAGAAAGACTAACGCTGAAATAGAGGATCGCACAGGACCATCCGAGACGAGCGCATCCTTCGGCCTTCGTGGCCGCGCCGGCAGAAACGGGAAACGAATCACCGGGTATCGCGCGTTTCCGCTGGAGCATCCGACAGAACATCCCTCAAGAGAGCGAGTACCTCAGAGATACGGAAGGGTTTTTGAAGACAGCAGGGCTCACCGCGGCTCGCAGTTCCCTGAGTGATTTCAACCAAATCGCCAGTCATAAAGATCACCGCAGGTTTCTGCTCTCCTGCAGCTTCGAGGATGCGGCTGGCGGCGGCGCGGCCATCCACCCTGTAGCCGCCGGAAGAAAGATGCAGGTCGCAGAGAAACACGTCATAGCTGGAGCGCCTGAGATGGGCGAGAGCCTCCTCGGTGGTTGCGGCACAATCCACGCGCAAACCCTGGGCAGAGAGGCCTTCCCGAAGAAGCATCCGGAGACTCTCTTCATCATCGAGAACGAGTACCGCACGGTCCCTGAGAAAATCGGCCCCCGTTCGAACCGCATCAGAAGAGGCGACCACAGCTTCCGAGGGAGCGGGAAGAGTCACGGGCTGCAGGCCGGACGCAGCCGGGAGATAGACGGTGAAGACCGAGCCGCCGGCGGGAAGCACTTCGGCTTCGATGTTGCCGCCGTGTTCACGAATGATGGACATGCAGATGCTGAGCCCCAGTCCGGTGCCGCCGCCGGGACGCTTGGTGGTGTAAAAGGGATCGAAGATGCGCGGAAGCGCCTCGGAGCGGATGCCGACGCCGTCGTCCTGAACGGTGATCGTAAGTTGGTTAACAATGCGGCCGGCACGAATCTGGATGCGGCCGGTGTCGCGGACTTCGCGGATGGCCTGCTCGGCGTTAGTGACCAGGTTCAGAAAGACCTGAATGAGCTGGTTGGCGTCCCCGATGACGCCGGGAAGATCGGTTTGGGGATGGAAATCCACCTTGATATTGTTGCGGCGCAAAGAGTGTTCTTGCAACTGAAGCGTGCGCTCGAGAAGGTTGTTGAGATCGAGGGGCTTTTTCTGTGGCGAAGCGGGGCGTGAGAATTCGAGAAGATTCTGGACGATGCGCGCGGCGCGGCGGGCTTGGCGGTGCGTCAGTTCCAGTTGGCGTCTGGTGGAATCATCGGTTCCTTCACGCTCGCGGAGAAGCTCGGTAACGCCGATGATGGCAGTAAGGGGATTATTCAGCTCATGGGCGACGCCGGCGAGCATCTGTCCCATGGCGGCAAGTTTCTCGGCCTGGATGAGCTGTTCCTCCAGCCGCTTGAGTTCGGTAACATCGCGGCCGGAGAGAACTACGCCCTCGATATTGCCCTTTTCATCGGATAGAGGACTGAAATTGAAACGAATCCGGCGCCAATCTCCCAGCTTGTGGCGCACGCGAATTTCGAGAGAGGCAAAGGTCTGCGTGCCGGCGATGATGTCCTTGTAGAGCGACAGGGCGGAAGGCAAATCCTCCGGATGGGAGCGGCCGCCAAATTCCAGGTGTTGCATGTCTTCAACGTCGTAGCCGAGTACCTCTTTGCAACGAGGACTGACGAAGTTGTAGTGGGCCTCGGTATCGAGCACGAGGATGAGATCGGGGAAGCTGTCGACAAGACGGCGGGCAAATTCCTGCTGCTGGTGGAGGCGGCGCTCCATCTCGCGTCGTTCGGTGATGTCCATAAGCGCGCCCTGATAGCGCACCACGCGTCCGGTATTGTCGCGAACGGCTGCAGCCGTGTTCAGGCACACGATGGATCTGCCGTCCTTGCAAATCAAGGTGATCTCGCGGCCCTGGATCATGGGCTGCCGCTCGACCTCGGCCTGGACAATCTTTCGCTCTGGCTGATCGACGAAGATTTCCGGAACCCTTCTTTTCAGCAATTCTTCCTTGGAATCGTAGCCCAGCATGCGCGCCAGGGCAGGATTGACGTCCACAATGGTTCCCTCCGGCGTGACGATGTAGATGCCTTCCTGGAGCGATTCAAAGAGTTCCGTGAAGCGCGCTTCGTTCTTACGGAGTGCGGAGACGTCGCGCCCAAGAACGGTGATGCCGTGGATTTCGCCGTCACGCATCATGGCATGGGCGACGCAATCGAAGAAAAAGGGCGTCCCCTGGCCCTTCAGCCGCACCTGAACGACACCGGACCATTGGCGGCGTTCCATGAACCGGGGCATGGCGCGCCGCAAAAGCTCGGATCCCTCCCCGGTACCCTCCTGCAAGAAATCCGTGATGGGCTTGCCGATAAGGTCCTGGAAGGGCGTCGCGACAAGATCGGAAAAACTGCGGTTGACGGCGCGGATCTGGCCGTCGAGCGTGAGGGCTAGCAGAACGTCGTCGAAAGAATCGATCAGGTCCCGATAGCCCTGCTGCGAACGGGAGATGATCTGAAAAAGCTGATCGAGCTGTTTCCCGCTCGGCGGATCAGCCTCGCGCTGTTCGAGGCCGCGCATGAGCCCGCGCAACTCGGAGATCTCGTGCGTCTTATTCCACATGTACCAGCCGAAGAGGACGATGAGAACGACAAAGAGGACCGGGAGCGCTACTTCGTATCGGTGCGCGAAGGAACGAATGGATCCCCAGGACGTCCAGGCGAAAAACACGGCAAGAACAAAGAGGACGACAAAAGTGAGCCGCCAAAGCTCGCTCTGCCGCTTTTCGAACTGCTCGAAACGGGAAGTGATGGCGGCACGCTGGTCAGCCTGCTGAGTGGAGCGGCCGGGGTTATGGGGGGCGCGTTGGTTGTCTTCGAGCATGAAAGTGGACGGGACCCTCGAGAGCCGGGAGTCATCCGCCGGTACGAGCTATACCCCCTATTGTAAGAATTCCGACAGGATTTCAGCAATCAAAGCGGCGGCACGAAGTTCCTGAAGGACACCTTTACGAGTTGCGCACAAACAACAACGGCGCCCCGGCCGAGCCGGAGCGCCGTCTGATTTGGTTTTTTTGTCTCGCCTGAGGACGGGCCAAAAAGGAGCTTTAGCCTTCGGTGGCAGCGTCCGCTTCGGTGTCCTTCTGGAGGAAGTCGAGCGCGGCCGCTTCTTCCGCGGTGAGCTCGGCGGCTTCCGGAATCTCTTCCATGGGAGCAGGGGCGGGCATTTCCGTCAGCAATTGAATGCTGCGGTAGTGCTCGAGGCCCGTACCGGCAGGGATGAGGCGGCCCATGATGACGTTTTCCTTGAGGCCTCGGAGATAGTCCACCTTGCCGGCAACGGCCGCTTCCGTGAGGACGCGGGTGGTCTCCTGGAAGCTCGCGGCGGAGATGAACGAATCGGTCGAGAGCGACGCCTTGGTGATACCGAGGAGGAGCGGACGGCCCGTTGCGGGGCGGCCGCCATCGGCGATGACGCGATCGTTCTCCTCGCGGAAGCGGAACTTGTCCACCTGCTCCTCGAGGAGGAACGTGGTGTCACCCACGTCCTCGACCTTGACCCAGCGCATCATCTGGCGCGAGATCGTCTCGATGTGCTTGTCGTTGATGTTGACGCCCTGGAGACGGTAAACCTCCTGAATGGCGTTGACCAGGTACGATTGCGTGAACTTTTCGCCGAGGACGGCAAGCAAGTCGTGCAGGTTGAGCGGGCCATCGATGAGGGCCTCGCCCGCCTTGACATGGTCGCCTTCCTGAACGTTGATGTGCACGCCGCGGGGAATGGAGTATTCCTTGGTGGTCTTGCCATCCTCGCTTTCGACGTAGACTTTGCGCATGCCCTTGGCGATATCGCCGTAACGGACGCTGCCGTCGATTTCGCTGATGACCGCGGGGTCCTTGGGTTTGCGCGTCTCGAAGAGTTCGACAACGCGCGGGAGACCGCCGGTGATGTCCTTGGTCTTGGTGGTTTCGCGCGGGATCTTCGCGAGCACGTCGCCGGCCTGGACCTCATCGCCATCCTTGACCATCAAGTGGGCGCGGGAAGGCATGAGGTACTTCTTGCGGACTTTGCCGGAAGAATCGCGGACCAAAATCGCGGGCTGATGCTTTTCATCGCCCGGAGGCAGAGTGACGACGTCCTGCGAGAGGCCGGTCACTTCGTCCACCTGCTCTTCGATCGTCAAGCCGGGGCGCAGGTCGTCAAACTTCACCGAGCCGGCGGTTTCGGTGAGGATCGAGAAGGTGAAGGGATCCCATTCGGCAAGAATCTGGCCGTGGGTGACGTGTTCACCGTCCTTGACGCGGAGGCGCGCGCCGTAAACGACGTGGTAGCGCTCCTTCTCGCGGTTCTTTTCATCGACGATGGCGATCAGTCCGGCGCGGTTCATGGCGATGGAAGTGCCGCCACGGCCTTCGACAAACTTCATGTCCACGAACTTGACGACGCCGTTGTTGCGCGCTTCGAGCGTGGAGCGTTCGGAGACGCGCGTGGCGGTTCCGCCGATGTGGAAGGTGCGCATGGTCAGCTGCGTGCCGGGCTCGCCGATGGACTGCGCGGCGATGACGCCGACGGCTTCGCCAAGCTCAACCATGCGGCCAGTGGCGAGGTTGCGGCCATAGCAAAGCGCGCAAACGCCGCGGCGGGATTCGCAAGTGAGCACGGAACGGATGCGCACGCGCTCGATACCCGCGCCCTGCACCTGGTTGGCGAGCTCTTCGGTGATTTCCTGGCTGACGTCGACGATGACGGTGCCCTCAAAGTCCTTGATCTTGTCGAGGGAAACGCGGCCCACGATGCGGTCGCGGAGCGGCTCGACTTCGACGCCGGCTTCGACGATGGGTTCGACGAAGATGCCGTCGCTGGTGCCGCAATCGCGCTCGTTGATGATCACGTCTTGCGCGACGTCGACGAGGCGGCGGGTGAGGTAGCCGGAATCGGCGGTCTTGAGCGCCGTATCGGCCAAGCCCTTGCGAGCCCCGTGCGTCGAGATGAAGTACTGCAGCACGGTAAGGCCTTCGCGGAAGTTGGAAGTGATGGGCGTTTCGATGACTTCGCCGGAAGGCTTGGCCATCAGACCGCGCATGCCGGAAAGCTGGCGGATCTGCTGTTTCGAACCGCGCGCGCCGGAGTCCGCCATGACGTAGACGGGGTTGATATTGCCCTCTTTGTCCTGGTTTTCAAGGGCCTTAAACATTTCGTCGGCCACGCGCTCAGTGATGTCGCCCCAGATGGCGATGACCTTGTTGTAGCGCTCGCCGTTGGTGATGGCGCCGTCGAGGTATTGCTGCTGCACCTTGACGACCTCCTTTTCGGCGTTTTCCACGAGCTTGTACTTGTCGCTCGGAATGAGCATGTCGTCGATGCCGATCGAAATGCCGGACTTGGTGGCGTAGGTGAAGCCCAGTTCCTTCAAGTGGTCGAGCAGGACGACGGTGTCCTCGAGGCCGAAGCGCAAGTAAGCGTAATAGACCAGTTGCTGAACGCCCTTTTTCTTGAGGAGGCCGTTCACATAAGGGAATTTTTCCGGCAGATGCGAATTGAAGATGACGCGCCCAACGGTCGTTTGAATGAACTGGCGCTCCATCTTCACGGGCACGGTGTGCGGCACGTCCTGGTTGTCGTATGCGGTGGTGAGGTCGATGACTTCCCCGGTGTAGCGCAGACGAATGGGCGTGAGCAGTTCCACTTCGCCGGCTTCCAGCGCGAGGACGACTTCATCGGTGGCGCCGAAAACGCGGCCTTCGCCCTTGGCTCCGGGCTTGTTCTTGGTCAGATAGTAGATGCCGAGGACCATGTCCTGCGACGGCACGGCCAGAGGCAAGCCGTGAGCGGGCGACAGGATATTGCGCGAGCTGAGCATGAGCACGGACGCTTCGACCTGAGACTCGGGTGAAAGCGGGATGTGCACGGCCATCTGGTCGCCGTCGAAGTCCGCGTTGAACGCGGTGCAGACGAGCGGGTGGATGCGGATGGCTTTGCCTTCGACGAGAACCGGTTCGAACGCCTGAATGCCGAGACGGTGAAGCGTAGGGGCGCGGTTGAGCATCACAGGATGTTCGCGGATGACGTCTTCCAAAATGTCCCAAACGACGGCTTCCTGCTGCTCGACCATTTCCTTGGCTTGCTTGATGGTCGTGCAATGGCCCTGGGCTTCGAGCTTGTGATAGATGAACGGCTTGAAGAGCTCAAGCGCCATCTTCTTGGGCAGACCACACTGGTGCAGCTTCAACTCTGGGCCGACGACGATGACGGAACGGCCGGAGTAGTCCACGCGCTTGCCGAGAAGGTTCTGGCGGAAGCGCCCCTGCTTGCCCTTGAGCGTGTCGCTGAGGGACTTGAGCGGGCGGTTGTTGGTTCCGCGCAGAACGCGGCCACGGCGGCCGTTGTCAAACAAGGCGTCGACGGCTTCCTGAAGCATGCGCTTTTCGTTGCGCACGATGACGTCCGGCGCGCGCAGCTCCATGAGCTTCTTCAACCGGTTGTTGCGGTTGATGACGCGGCGATACAGGTCGTTCAAATCGGAAGTGGCGAAGCGGCCGCCGTCCAGAGGCACCAGCGGGCGCAACTCCGGCGGAAGAACCGGAATCACGTCGAGGATCATCCACTCCGGCTTGTTGCCGCTCTTGCGGAAGGCTTCGAGCACCTTGAGGCGCTTGGCGAACTTGATCCGCTTCTGGAGTGACGGATCGGTCTTCATCTTTTCGCGTAGCTCTTCGGACAGCTTGTCCACTTCGACGCGGCGGAGAAGCTCCTTGATGGCTTCCGCGCCCATCTTGGCGGTGAACTGGCCCGGGTATTCCTTCTGCAGCTCGCGATATTTGTCTTCGAGCAGGACTTCGCGCTCGCGGAGAACGGCGACCTCGCCGGGATCCACGACGACGAAAGCCTCAAAGTAAAGAATGCGCTCGAGGTCGCGCATGGAAATGTCCAGCAAGTAACCGATGCGGCTGGGCAGTCCCTTGAAGAACCACACGTGCGAACAGGGCGAAGCCAGCTCGATGTGGCCAAGGCGCTCGCGGCGGACCTTGCTCAAGGTGACTTCGACGCCGCACTTGTCGCAGATAACGCCGCGGTGCTTCATGCGCTTGTACTTGCCGCACAGGCATTCCCAGTCGGTGACGGGGCCAAAAATCTTGGCGCAGAACAGGCCGTCGCGTTCGGGTTTGAACGTGCGGTAGTTGATGGTCTCCGGCTTGGTAACTTCGCCGTGAGACCAGGAACGAATTTTTTCCGGGCTCGCCAAGCTGATGCGAATGGAATCGAAATCGGCGATCAAACTGGCGCGATCATAAGGGCTGCTGCGATACAAGGTTGTTTCCTCCCTCCCCAGCTTTCGCCGGGGCCGCGATCCGATAAACTCAACTGAAGAGCACCGAACCGGCTGAGAACCCAACTACCGAAAACTACAAACTCGAGTTGGCTGCCTTGTAGTGGCGCAGCATGCTGCGCCACTACAAGCACGATGCGTAACTAATCGGCGGCTTTATCCCCTGCCGGCTTCTGCCGCTTCATCAACTCGACGTCCAAACAGAGCGACTGCAACTCGCGGACGAGGACGTTGAACGATTCGGGCACGCCGGGCTCGATGCCCGGTTCTCCCTTGACGATGGCCTCGTAAATCTTCGCACGGCCATAGACGTCGTCCGACTTCGCCGTGAGCAGCTCCTGCAGGATGTGCGCTGCGCCATAGGCTTCCAGCGCCCAGACTTCCATTTCGCCGAAGCGCTGGCCTCCGAACTGCGCCTTGCCGCCGAGCGGCTGCTGCGTGATGAGAGAGTACGGCCCGATGGAGCGCGCGTGAATCTTGTCGTCGACGAGATGCGAAAGCTTGAGCATGTAGATGTAGCCGACGGTGACCGGCTGGTCGAACTGGTCGCCGCTCATGCCGTCGAAGAGGTTGATCTTGCCGGCGTGCGGCAGACCCGCGACTTCGAGCAGGTGGCGGATTTCCGCTTCGCGCGCGCCGTCGAAAACCGGCGTGGCGAAGGGAATGCCCTCGCGAAAACCTTCGGCGTACTCGAGCAACTCATCGTCGCTGAGTTTCGCGAGTGTCTTCCACACCGCGGTTTCCGTAAACACTTCCCGGAACCAGCGGCGCAGCGCCTCGGCCTTCACTTCCTTGCTGAGAAGCCGCTTGAGGCTGTTGCCGAGTTCCTTGGAAGCCCAGCCGAGGTGCGTCTCGAGTACCTGTCCAACGTTCATACGCGAAGGAACGCCGAGCGGATTGAGAACGATCTCCACCGGAGTGCCGTCCGGCATGTACGGCATGTCTTCCTGCGGCACGATGCGGGCGATGACGCCCTTGTTGCCGTGGCGGCCGGCCATCTTGTCGCCGATGGAAAGCTTGCGCTTCATGGCGATGTAGGCCTTGACCAGCTTGATGACGCCCGGGGGCAGCTCATCGCCCTTCTTGAGTTTGTCCTTGCGCTCCTCGGTGATCTTGCGGAGCACGTCGATCTGGCGCGAGGTCATCTCCTCGACTTCCTCGATCTTCTCGATGAGCAGCGGGTCCTTTTCATTGAGCTTCAGACGCTTGAGGTTGCGCGTGGAGATTTTCTCGATGATCTCGCGCGTGAGTTCGACGCCCTTGGTCAGCAGCCGCTTGTTGGTCTTCTCGTCGTGCAGGTCGGCCTGGAGAATTTTTCCGCCGAGAAGATCCGAGAGGCGCTTGAGACGCTCATCCGTGAGGATGCGGATTTCGTCGGCGAGGTTCTTCTCCAGCTTGAAGACCTGCGTGGCTTCGATGGCCTTGTGGCGCTCGTCCTTTTCTCCGCCCTTGCGGGTGAAGATCTTGACGTCCACGATGGTGCCCTCGATGCCCGGCGGGCAGTAGAGAGAAGCGTCGCGAACATCGCCGGCCTTTTCGCCGAAGATGGCGCGGAGCAGTTTTTCTTCCGGCGTGAGCGTGGTTTCGCCCTTGGGCGTAACCTTGCCGACAAGAATGTCACCCGGCTTCACGACCGCGCCGATGCGGATGACTCCGCTTTCGTCGAGGTTGCGAAGGAACGACTCGCTGATGTTGGGAATATCGCGAGTGACTTCCTCGGGGCCCAGCTTGGTGTCGCGCGCTTCGATTTCGTACTCCTCGATGTGAATCGAGGTGTAGTAATCGTCCTTGACCAGCTTCTCGCTGACCAGGATGGCGTCTTCGAAGTTGTAGCCGCGCCAGGGCAGGAAGGCCACGAGAACGTTGCGGCCGAGAGCGAGTTCACCGCGTTCCGTGCACGGGCCGTCGGCAAGAACCTGGCCTTTCTTCACGCGGTCGCCCACGCGAACCAGCGGCTTCTGGCTGATGCAAGTGTTCTGGTTCGAACGCTTGAACTTGATGAGCTGATAGATGTCCGCGCCCACTTCGCGGCTGAGCACGCCGGAGTGATCGGACTCCACGCGCACGATAATGCGCTCGGAGTCGACCTGATCGACGATGCCTTCGCGTTTGCAGAGCACCACCGCGCCGGAATCGCGCGCGGTGACGCGTTCCATGCCGGTGCCGACGAGCGGCGCTTCGCCCTTGATGAGCGGCACGGCCTGGCGCTGCATGTTGGAACCCATGAGCGCGCGGTTGGCGTCGTCGTTTTCGAGGAACGGAATCAAGCTGGCGGCCACGGAAACGAGCTGCTTCGGCGAAACGTCGACGTAATCGACTTCATCGCGGCTCTTGAGAACGAAGTTGCCGGCCTGCCGGCAGTTGACCAGCTCCGTGGTGATCTTCAGTCGTTCATCAAGCGAGACGTTGGCCTGCGCGACGACGTACTTGTCTTCTTCCCAAGCGGAAAGATAGAAGCAATACGGCTCGTAAACTACCTTGCGGCGCTTGAGCTCTTCGTTGAGATCCTCGACTTTGTCTTTCTCGACGATTTCACCGGTTTTGAATTCGCTGTCACCGGCATTGACGATCTGAACATAGTCGACGATGCGGCCGGCCTTGACTTTGCGGTAGGGCGATTCGATGAAGCCGTAGTCGTTGATGCGCGCAAAGCAGCTCAGGGAGCTGATCAGGCCGATGTTCGGGCCTTCCGGCGTTTCAATCGGGCAGATACGGCCGTAGTGCGTCGGGTGCACGTCGCGCACTTCGAATCCGGCACGCTCGCGCGACAGACCGCCCGGCCCAAGGGCCGAGAGACGCCGCTTATGCGTGATTTCGCTGAGCGGGTTGGTCTGGTCCATGAACTGGCTGAGCTGCGACGAACCGAAGAACTCGCGGATCGCGGCCATAACCGGCTTGGCGTTTACCAAGTCGTGCGGCATAGCCGTCGACATTTCCTGGTACACGCTCATCTTTTCCTTGATGGCGCGTTCCATGCGGACAAGCCCGATGCGGAACTGGTTTTCGAGCAGTTCGCCAACCGCGCGAACGCGGCGGTTGCCGAGATGGTCGATGTCGTCGACGACGCCGATGTTCTTGCGCAGCTTGAAGAGATACTTGATGGCCGAAACGAAGTCCGGCGCATCCAGCGTGCGGTTATCCAGGGGCGTGTCCAGGCCCATCTTGATGTTGAACTTCAGGCGGCCAACGCGGCTGAAATCGTACTTGCGCGGGTCGAAGAACATGCCGCGGAAGAGGTTCGTGGCCGTTTCCAGCGTCGGTGGATCGCCGGGGCGCAGCTTGCGGTAGATCTCGATGAGCGCTTCCTTCGAAGAGCGGATGGAGTCCTTGTCCAGCGTGCGCGAGAGCACCAGGCCGATGTCATCGCGCTCGGGGAAGAACACGTCGACTTCCGTGATGCCACCTTCGGCAAACGCCTGCCAGAGATCGGCGGTCAGCGGCTTATTGGCCTCGAGCAACACTTCGCCAGTCTGGCGGTTGACGACGTCGGCGACGCTGTACGCGCCCTCGAGGTCGGCCAGCGCGGCGCGCACCTGGGAAATTCTCGCCTTGATCAGTTCCTTGAAGAGATTTTCGGTAATGCGCTTGTGCGCGCCGACGATCACTTCATCCGATTTTGGATTGCGGATCTCGTGGGCCAGCTTGCGGTCCACGATTCCGGGTGAAACGTTCCAGAAGAGGTCCTTGTCGCGCAGCGAGATGCGCTCGACCTGATAGAACGTGCGCAGGATGTCTTCGTTAGACTTCATGCCCAGCGCGCGCAGGAAGATCGAGCCGAGGAACTTGCGCTTGCGGTCGATTCGAACGTATAGAATGTTTTTCGTGTCGTATTCGAATTCGACCCACGACCCGCGGTACGGAATGATTTTTCCGAGGAAGTAGCTGCGGTTGTTGGCGCTCTCGAAGAAAACGCCCGGCGAGCGGTGCAACTGGGAAACGATCACACGCTCGGTGCCGTTGATGATGAACGTGCCGTTCTCCGTCATCAGTGGAATGTCGCCGTAGAAAACTTCCTGCTCCTTGATGTCGCGGATGGTCTTCGCGCCGGAATCGGGATCCTTGTCGTAAATGGTCAGACGGATGGTGACCTTGAGAGGCGCGGAGTAGGTCATGCCGCGTTCCTGGCACTCATTCACGTCATACTTCAGCTGCATGGCGACCGGATCGCCGCACTTGTTGCAGAAGGTCGGCGTGTTCTTGTTGAACGTGCCGCACTTGTGGCAGATGACGTCGCCGGTCTGATACGGATTGGTGACCACGGACGCGCCGCAATTGCGGCACGTCGCGCGGAGGTGGTGCAGGCCCTTCAGGTTGCCGCACTTGCACTCCCAGTTGCCGATCGAGTAGTCCACGAATTCCAGTTGCGACATCTCGCGGAAGTCCCTGATCGGAAATACGGAAGTGAACACCGACTGAAGCCCGCCGTCATCGCGCTCGCTCGGCAGAAGGTCCATCTGCAAGAAGCGCTGATACGACTTCATCTGGACTTCAATCAGGTTGGGAATCTGGATCGAGCCCTGGATTTTCGCGAAATCCAAACGCTGGCGTTCCCGGACGTGCTGATTGCTATTCGGCATGCGTGATCTACCTCATCCCTTTTGGGCAAAATACGGAGAAACGGAGAAAGGACACCTCACCGCCGTGCGAAACGACCTGCCCGGGATCGCTGCACACACGGCTGCGGGGGGCCCGAAAAGGGCCCGTGGTTCTGTAACAAGTACCGGCTTCGACTTGCGTACGCGAATTCCTTTGGCGCGGTCCGCCCGCTTCCTCGACCGCGCCCCCACCCGAAAAACCGTACTGCGACAATTCAAGCGTTACCCCGGCCAGGCCGGGGCCGGCAAACTACTTGATCTCGACCTTGGCGCCGGCTTCTTCGAACTTCTTCTTGATCGAAGCGGCTTCGTCCTTGTTGACGCCTTCCTTGACGGTCTTCGGAGCGCCATCCACCAGGTCCTTGGCTTCTTTGAGGCCCAGGCTGGTGACTTCGCGGACCGCTTTAATGACGTTAATCTTATTGCCGCCAACGTCAGTGAGCACGACGGAGAATTCCGTCTTCTCTTCCGCCGGTGCCGCGCCGCCCGCCGCCGCCCCGCCGCCTGCCGCCACAACCGTGGCCGCCGCCGCGGAGACGCCAAAGGTTTCTTCCATCTTTTTCACGAGGTCGGACGCTTCCAGCAGCGTCAGCCCCTTGATTTCTTCCAGGATGGTATCGACTTTCGACATGACTCTTTCTTCTCCTCTCAATTCTAGAAATTGAACTTATTGGGCCGCTTCGGGAGCCGGTTCGGCACTGGCCCCGCCGGACCCAAACTTGTTGGCCTTGATGGCTTCACTGACGGTCACCGCAAGGTTGCGTGGCAACGCGTTGAGCGCCATGGCGATGCGCTGCGCCGGAGCATTCAGCAGGAACATGATCTTGCTGATCAACTCCTCCTTCGACGGAAGATTCGCAAGCTGCTGAATCTCCCTGATGGAAATGACGCGGCCCTCGACCACACCGGACTTGAACTGAAACGCCGGGACGCCTTTGGCAACCTTGGTGAGCGCCTTAGCCAGCGCGACCGGGTCGGTCGCGGTATAGGCGATCGAATTCGTTCCGCTCAGGTTCTTGAGCAGGTTCTCGGCGGGGGTACCTGCACCGGCACGCTCCGCGAGCGTGTTTTTCACCACCTTGTACTTGCCACCCGCGGCCTGCACGGCGCGGCGGAGTTTGGTGTCGTCTTCGACCGTGATGCCCTGAAAGGTCGAGAGAATGACCGTCGATACTTTCGCGAGCTCGGTCTTGAGCTTGTCGAGATCCTGCTGTTTTTCGCTGCGTTTCTTCATAAGTTCGCTCCGCTGGCGTGCGCTGCGCAACTACGCGGCGGCAGCCATGGCTTCCACTTCGGTTAGGTCGATGGGGATGCCCGGACCCATGGTCGAAGTCATGGTGATTTTCTTGACGTACCTGCCCTTGGCTGCAGCCGGCTTGGCTTTCACGACCGCTTCGATTACCGCGTGGGCGTTCTCCGCGAGCTTCGCGCCGTCAAACTGAATTTTGCCGATCGGGCAGTGAACGATCCCCGCCTTGTCGACACGGAATTCCACTTTACCGGCCTTCACTTCCTTGATCGCCTTGGCCACCTCGAAGGTGACCGTGCCGGTCTTCGGGTTGGGCATAAGGCCGCGGGGGCCGAGCACTTTACCGAGCTTTCCGGCGGAGCGCATCATGTCCGGCGTGGCGATCACGGCGTCGAAGTCCGTCCAGCCTTCCATGATTTTTTGCACGATTTCGTCGCCGCCGACGAAGTCCGCCCCGGCTTCCTGCGCTTCGCGAACCTTTTCACCGCCGGCAATCACCAGCACGCGAACGGTTTTGCCGAGTCCGTTGGGCAAACCCACGGTGCCGCGGACGACCTGGTCGGAATGCTTTGGATCAACGCCCAAATTGATCGCCAGCTCTACGGTTTCGTTGAACTTGGTGTGATGCGTTTTCTTTAAAAGTTCGGCCGCTTCGCCGAGCTTGTACGGGCGCACTTCTACGAGCTTGCGCGCCTTCTCCACGTTCTTGCCGGCCTTCTTCGTCATTGGTTCTACCCCTTCGACCTCATAGCGCCTGAACTTCTAAGCTTCCACGACTTCCAGCCCCATGTTGCGCGCCGTACCCATCACGGTGCGCACCGCGGACTCCAGATTGGTGGTGTTAAGATCGACAAGCTTGATCTTTGCAATTTCCTCGACTTGTTTCTTCGTGACCTTGCCGACTTTATTGCGGTTCGGCTCGGCGGAACCCTTCGCAATGTTCGCCGCACGCTTCAGCAGGACCGACGCCGGCGGCGTCTTCAGGATGAAAGTGAAGGTGCGGTCCGTGTACACCGTCACAAGCACGGGGAAAATCATCCCGTCCGGCTCTTTGGCCGTCTTGGCGTTAAACTGCTTGCAGAAATCCATGATGTTCAAGCCGTGCGGGCCGAGCGCGGTGCCGACCGGCGGCGCGGGAGTCGCCTTACCCGCGGGCAACTGGAGCTTGATGGTGGTCTGAATCTTCTTTGCCATATCCGTTCGTCCTCAATCTTTACCTTCGGACTCGTCCCGAACTCTCGAGAGACGATTCCGGTGGAGCAGCTTACAATTTCACTTGACCCATAAAAGCCATTCCGACTGTCGGAATCGGCTTTTTCTGAACCGGGTCGGCTGCCAGTCCCAACGACTCCAATGTATGAGCCCCCAACACTTCGGCATCCCCGGACTCAGCCATCACGATTGTGTCGCCTCCGACGTGACCGTCCGTGCGGACAAAGACCGGAGCCACGTCTCACTCCAGAATTCGGCCCTCAATCGTGCAAAATTGCATTTTCCCTGTAGAACGTAGCCTCTGCCGCAAGAACCAGCCAGAGCTAGCACCGGTATCCACCAAGAGTTCCAGCTCTTCTACGCTCGATGGCGTCGCGGGGTTCCAAACCGCCAGTTTGCTTTTGAACCGTCCCACGTCCTTCAAAGCCTCCAGGTGTCTAGCCAAGCTTCTCCACGCTGGCAAAATCGAGTTCCACCGGCGTGGAGCGTCCAAAAATCGTCACCGAAACCTTCAACCGGCTGTGATCGTTGTCGATCTCTTCGACGTTGCCGTTGAAATTCGCAAACGGCCCATCGACGATGCGCACCTGCTCGTTGCGCTCGAAGACCACCTTCGGCTTGGGGCGGTCCTGCGGCGTGTGCACGCGATTGATGATGCCGTCGACTTCCGTTTCCGTCAGCGGCGACGGTGACGTCGCCGAGCCGACGAAGCCGGTGACGCGCGGCGTCGAGCGCACGGTGTGCCAGGTGTTTTCGTCCAGGTCCATTTCCACCAGCACGTAACCGGGATAGGACATGCGCGACGAAACTACCTTCTTGCCGCCGCGCACCTCGAGGATTTCCTCCATGGGGATCATCACGCGGCCAATCTTGTCCTGCAGGCTGAACGCGGCCACGCGGCTCTCCAGGCTTTCTTTGACCTTCTTCTCAAAGCCCGAGTAGGTATGGATGATGTACCACTGCATGCCCATCGATCTCTGGTCCCCTCTAGACGCCAAACTTCTTGAAAACGTATGCCACACCCAGTTGCACGAGCTTGTCGACCACCGCGAGAAACACGCCAAAGAACGCCACCGTGGCGATGACTACCCAGGTGGTCGCCACCACGTCTTCGCGGCTCGGCCACGTCACTTGTTTCATCTCCACGCGAACGTCGTGCAGAAATTCTCGCGTGTTGGCAATCGTGCCGGTAACTTTTTCGCCGATGCCGGACGCTGCTCCGGTGATGGCGCTGCCTTGCGATTCTTCGTTCTTCACTTTGACCGCCTGCGTGGTCATGAATCCTCGTTCAGTCCCGTAGGACGGACATTCCTGTCTGTCCGCTTGATCGACGTTCGCCCCGCGAACGCCAAAACTCTGGCAGGGGAGGAGGGACTCGAACCCCCATACCCGGTTTTGGAGACCGGAGTCCTAGCCGTTGGACGACTCCCCTAAATTCAAAACCGGCCTGCCCCTCGCCCCAGCAAAATCGCCACTTGCAGAACATAAAGTTACTTCACTTCCTTGTGCGCCGTTTGTTTGCGGCACGTATTGCAGAACTTCTTCGTTTCCAACCGCTCGGTATGCTTCTTCTTGTTTTTCGACGTTGTGTAGTTGCGGTTCTTACAGTCCCCGCACTGCAACGTAATGATTTCGCGCATCGTTTAATCCTTTCGCGCTCTGCCCGCTATTCGATGATTTCAGTGACGGCGCCGGCGCCCACGGTGTGGCCGCCTTCGCGAATCGCGAACCGCAAGCCCTTCTCCAAAGCCACTGGCGTGATCAGCGATACTTCGCAGCTCACGTTGTCGCCCGGCATCACCATTTCCACGCCCGTTGGCAGCTTCACGTCTCCCGTCACGTCCGTGGTGCGGAAATAAAACTGTGGCCGGTACCCCGTGAAGAACGGCGTGTGGCGCCCGCCTTCTTCCTTCGTCAATACGTACGCTTCGGCTTTGAACTTCGTGTGCGGCGTGATCGACCCCGGCTTGCACACCACCTGCCCGCGCTCCACATCTTCTTTTTCCGTGCCGCGCAAGAGCAAACCGACGTTATCCCCCGCGAGGCCTTCATCCAGCAATTTGCGGAACATCTCCACGCCCGTCACCACCTTCTTCTGCGTCGGACGGAACCCCACGATTTCGATTTCTTCGCCAACCTTCACTTTGCCGCGTTCCACGCGCCCCGTAACTACCGTGCCGCGGCCGGAAATCGAGAAGATATCCTCGATCGGCATGGCGAACGGCTTGTCGATGTCGCGCACCGGCAAGGGCACGTTCTTGTCCACCGCTTCCATCAAATCTACGATCGTCTTTTCCCACTTCGCGTCGCCGTTCAGCGCCTGCAGCGCCGAACCCTTCACCACAGCAATCGAATCGCCCGGATACTGGTAGCTCTTCAAGAGTTCGCGAACTTCCAGTTCGACCAACTCCAGCAACTCCGCGTCTTCCACCATGTCGCACTTGTTCAGAAAAACGACAACCGCCGGAACGCCAACCTGGCGCGCCAGCAGAATGTGCTCCCGCGTTTGCGGCATCGGTCCATCGGTGGCTGCCACGACCAGGATCGCGCCGTCCATCTGCGCCGCGCCGGTGATCATGTTCTTGATGTAGTCCGCGTGCCCCGGGCAGTCCATGTGCGCGTAGTGGCGGTTCGCCGTTTCATACTCCACGTGCGAAACCGCGATGGTGATCCCGCGCTCGCGCTCTTCCGGAGCGTTATCGATCGAATCGAACGCGCGAAACTGCACCTTCGGGTTGTGCTTGCTCAGCACTTTGGTGATTGCCGCCGTCAACGTCGTTTTGCCGTGATCGATGTGACCAATGGTTCCGATGTTCACGTGCGGCTTGCTGCGCTCGAATTTCTCCTTCGCCATGTTTCCGTAACCTCTCACCTTGCTGACCGCTTAGTGCCCAACTGCGCCCATTGGTAACGAACGGCCGCGCGCGCTTCAAAATCTGGAGCGGGGGACGGGATTTGAACCCGCAACCATCACCTTGGAAGAGTGAGACTCTACCGTTGAGTTACCCCCGCCCGGTGCTGCTCCAAACTTTTCCCCGTCGCGGCGCGCGCCGCCCCCAGTAAATTCCTGGAGCCTGGGACCGGGATTGAACCGGTGACCTCGTCCTTACCAAGGACGCGCTCTACCAACTGAGCTACCCAGGCCGAATCCGTGTCCCCCTCAAGAATCGTCCTTTGCGGCGCACTTTTCCTGAGCGGCGTCTTTTTTTCCGTTGCGACCGCAAATCGGTGGACGCCCCAAATCAGACCGCTTTCGAACATCGCTCGATGCGATTGCCCTGCGGTTTTCTGCAACTCTAACAGCGAGAACCTGGTGGACGGGGAAGGATTCGAACCTTCGTAGCCCGCAAGGAGCGGCAGATTTACAGTCTGCTGGTTTTAGCCACTCACCCACCCGTCCCGTGAAAACTCTCTGGAACGCGAACTGACGAGATCCGAACTTGTGCTTCAACAACTTGCAGTCATCCCGTGCAAAAACACAAAAAGGACTCGTGTCAAGAGACACCAGCCCGTTCGTTTTTCCTGTCAGGATTCGCTCCGCCCTCGCTCCCCTGCAAAATTCCTGGTGGAGCTGGCGGAGGGAATTGAACCCCCGACCCTCTGATTACAAATCAGATGCTCTACCAGCTGAGCTACGCCAGCACCGCTCAAACCGGGTAAGAATAGCAGAAGGGGTATCAGAATTGCAAGGGGGTGTCGCAGAATATCTTGCACGTGGATGGCCAGCTCTGTGGAAAATCGCTTTCCCCTTGATTACCTGGACACCCGTTATCCTGTCTGTCATCTATAGTTTAGCATGGAATCCACCTGGCCGGAGCAGCCCCAATTTAACAGCCGGAAATAGCGCTCTTCGAAGCGTATATCGGTCGCGGATTTTAATGTCGAGAAGCCCGTTCCGATGGGACAATAATGCTGGACCACTGGTGCAGATGGTGCGGAGGCCATGAAGAAACGGACCTGGATTCGGCTGGCGGCCATCGTCGCCGTCTTGGGCGCGGCCGTAGTTCTCGGATATCGGAAATGGAGCGTACAGAACGGCACTGCGCGCGAGGAGGCGCTGGCGCTGATGCCCACGGATGCGATCGCAATTCTTTTCGCGGATCTCGATGAACTCCGGCAAGCACCATTCGTCGCGAGACTTTATGCCTGGGCGCCGAAACCGCACGCGGACGCGGATTACGCGCAGTTCCTCAAAGAAACCGGATTCGATTTCGAGCGGGACCTCGAGCGCGTAACCATTGCGGTGGAGAAGCGCGGACAAGACTCCACTCTGTTTGCCATTCTGGATGGAAAATTTGATCGGCAGAAAATTTCCGCCTATGCATTGAAAGACGGCTCGGCCGCAAAAACCGGTGGACGCGAGATTTTTTCCGTTCCGGTTAACGGAACCGCAAAGAAAATTTCTCTTACGTTTTTGAGGAACGATCGAATCGCGGTGACTGGCGATTCAAATCTCGCCTTTTTTCTCGACGCGAGAAAACGTGCTGAGGATGCTGCGGACTGGCGCGCACGATTCGAACGTCTAGCGGGCTCGCCGGTCTTTGCCGTGATCCGGCAAGACGCCGCGGTCGGCGCCGCGTTGGCCGCTCAGGCCCCCAGCGGTCTTCGCTCTCCGCAACTCTCCACTTTGATCGATCAATTGCAGTGGATCACCCTGGCAGGAAAACCGGAGAACGATCGGCTGCGTGTGGTCGGCGAGGGAGAATGCACGGCGGAGGCCACGGCGCGGCAACTCGTGGACCTGATGAATGGCGTCGTCATACTGGCGCAGTTGGGACTGAATGATGCCAAGACCAGGCAGCAGTTGGATCCGGCGGCACGTGAGGCGTACCTGGAAATCTTGAAGAGCGCGGATGTCTCCAAAATCAACCGCGGGGATACCAAGTCAGTCCGGCTGGTATTCGAGATCACGCCGGAATTTCTGGAGGCGGCTCGCAGGGCGCCACCAGTCATGCCGGACTCGGTACCAAGCAAACCAGCACTCCCAGGAAAAGCTCCGGCGCCCAGGAAAGGCCGCATCTAGGAAAAGCAGCTCGGGAAAATCGGGGTCCTGAGGACCGTCGCCAGCAAGAAAACCGGCGGGCCAAGGCCCGCCGCCCACGGTATTTCGATCGGGAATCAGTCCCCCGCCGCAGGAGTGGACTTCATGTAGCGCCACGGATTGATGGGCGCATTGTTCATCCGGACTTCGTAGTGGACGTGCGGACCGGTCGAGCGGCCGCTTATGCCCGTGTAGCCAACCACTTCGCCGCGCTTGACGCGTGCGCCCGAGACCGCCGAGAACGCGGAAAGGTGCGCGTACCAGGTGGTGATTCCGAATCCATGATCGACAACCACCAGTCGGCCGTAGCCGGCATGGTTCCCCGCGATGGTGATGATTCCATCCGCAGTGGCGTGAACCGGAGCGCCATAGTCAGAAGCCACATCCACTCCGGTGTGAAATGCGCCTTCACCGCTGAACGGGTCCAAGCGCTCACCGAAGCTATCGGTAATGTGACCCATCACCGGCCAGATCGACGGCGTGTACGAGGAGTCGGCAAAACTCATGGGGGAGAGCAAATGGAGCCCGCTGCTGGAGATGGCGATCACCGCTGCATTGCGCTTCAAGAAAGTGTACTGCTCGATGGAACGGTCGAATGCATCCTGAGCATCCACGGGATTGTCGCTCTGGTCGAAAGCCGCCGGATGGTAACGGAGCACCCCGTAGGTCATGGCCACTTCCGTCGCCAGGGACTGGAGAGAATCAAGGCGCTGGTTGGTGTCGTTGACGGTGCTCTGGAGCTGCTTATATTGCTTCTTGAGGGTTTCCTGATCGTGCCGAAGAGCGTTGTAGTTGCCGACTTTCCAGAGCATTCGCGAATAGGAGCCCACCGCCGCCGTCACGCTGATCGCACCGATGAGCGCCAGCACGGCGATACCGTGCAGCACATATGCGGGTACGATGACTTTCCGGAGCTTACCCGGAGACGACGCGATAAAAAATGTGTAGCTCTTACCCCTCATGAATATAAGGCCCCCACAGGCCTGTAAAATTGACTCTTGCGGGCAAATTACTCTGCTGTCCGCTGGAACCTGAACTTGAACGAAAATCTGAACCGTGAGCCTTGGTCCGCGACCTCCGACATACTAAATTCTGTAGAGCGGTACGTCAACCCTGTATTTCGTGCTTTCAGGGTCAGGCAGTGCAAACCTGTCCCCTGTCCGAACGTACAGGGGGACGCTTAACGAGTGCGCAATTCCCAATTTCGAATCGATGAATTGCAAAAGCCCGGTAGGCTCAGGGGCTATACTATCGCCCGCAATCAGATGGGAGTCCTCTAGAGAACCGCATGCCACCGAAACGCCAGAATGAAAATTCTCTCCTGAAGAAGATTGCCGGGAGTTTCCGATCTTCGCGGGGCCAGGGAGCCGGGCATTCCGTCGCTCTGGGAATGGGCGATGACGCCGCGCTCTTCCGGCCGAAGCCGGGGCACGAGATCATTCTAACCTGCGACTGGTTCCTGGAGGGCACGCACTTCTTGCGCGAAAAGCATCCGCCGGATGCCGTGGGTTGGAAGTGCCTCGCCAGAGCAGTTAGCGACGTAGCAGCGATGGGAGGCGCGCCCCGCTGTTTCCTCCTGAGTCTGGCCCTGCCGGAAACGCACACCGGCCGCTGGCTCGATCTGTTCCTCGGGGGGCTGCGTCGCGCTTCTCGCAAGTTTCAGTGCCCGCTGGCTGGCGGAGACACAACACGGCGAAATGAGATTCTCGTAAATGTAACGGTCGTGGGCGAAGTGCGGGTCGGGAGCGCCGTGCTGCGATCGGGAGCCCGAGCGGACGACATCCTATATGTAAGTGGGCGGCTGGGGGAAGCGGAACTGGGTCTGTGGATCATCCGGCAAAGCGAAGGAGCGGCGAGCAAGAAGAACACGCTGACAAGAAAGCACCTTTATCCGGAGCCGCGCCTCGCGCTAGGCCAATGGTTGGTCAAGACGAACTTGGCGACCGCGATGATGGACCTCTCCGATGGACTATCGAGCGATCTGTCACGGCTGTGTGCCGCGAGCGCGGTCGGTGCGCGACTGGAAAAGGTAAAGATTCCGCGGGTGCAAACCCCTGATCTCGCTCTCAAGCACGGCCGCGATCCCCTGCAACTCGCGTTGCACGGCGGGGATGACTACGAGCTGGTGTTCACCGTGCCTCCCCGCAAAGCAAAGCTCCTGCCGAAGTCCTTTCGAGGCGTGCGTCTCACCCCCATTGGAAAAATCACCCGAAAGCGAGAGCTGCTGGTGCTGGAAGAGAACGGCCGCGCAACGCCACTCATATCCCGCGGCTGGGATCCCTTCCGCAAAAAGCTCTAGAGACGGGCCAGATCTGCACCTGACAGGCATCTGGCAATTCAGCATCGGCGTTAACCCGCCGCAAGTGGCTGACGGCACGGTGCGGAGTTCCGCGCTAAACATACGGTGTCTAAAAAAAATAACTTCTCAGAGCAGCGCGACGCAATTCGTAGAGCATCAAAGGTGCCGAGAAGCGCCGGTCGTATTCGTCGCCGCAGTTTTTGCTGGCGGCGAAGCGGCCGGCGGTTTTTCTTTGGGGGCGGGGGGCTCGTCTTCTGTGGGAGCGGTATCCGGCGTGTCCACGTTGATGTGGTGCTCGCCGGCCTGTTGCTCGAGCGGAACGACGTTCGTGAAATCCATTAAGGGCGTTCCGGCGACGGCGCCCTGCATGAATTCGAGCCAAATGGGAAGTGCGGCGCGTGCGCCGGTTTCTTTTTTACCGAGTGAAATCTGCTTGTCGTCGAAGCCCACCCACACCCCGGCGGTGAGCTGCGGTGTGTAGCCCACAAACCAGGCATCGGTGTAATCCTGTGTCGTTCCCGTCTTCCCGGCCGCCGGGCGGCCCAATGCTTTCGCCTGGATGCCGGTGCCGAATCGAATGACTTCCTCGAGCATGGCGGTCATGGTGCGCGCGACGTCGGGGGAAACGACGTCGTGCACCTCGGGATGCGCTTCTTCGAGCAGCGCGCCGTCGTAACTGGTGACGCGGCGAATCATGTGCGGATCGATGCGGATGCCGTCGTTGGGAAAAACGGTGAAGGCCGAGACGTGTTCGAGAAGCTTCATGTCCGCGGCGCCGAGGGCCAGCGGCAGATACGGCGGAAGCGGCGTGGTGATGCCGAACCGTTTCGCCATATCCACGACGGTGTTGATGCCGATCTTTTCCGCGAGTTTTACGGCGGGAACGTTGCGTGAGCCGGCCAGGGCGCGGCGGAGCGTGATGGTTCCTTCAAATTTTTCATCGTAGTTGCGCGGAGAGTAGGTCTGGCCACCGCTGATGGTGGTAAACGGCAAATCAACGATGGTGTCGAAGGGCGTCGCGCCTCTTTCCAGCGCATCGGCGTAGACATATACCTTGAAAGAGCTGCCGACCTGGCGCACCGCCTGCGTCGCGCGGTTGAATTTGGAATCCTCAAAACTATAACCGCCAATCATGGCCTTGATTTCACCGGTGGGATTGTCGATGGCGAGAAGCGCGCCCTGGGGACCGGGCTGCTGTTCGAGCTGGACGCGCACGGTATTGTCCCGCAATTCCTGAATGGAGAATTGGGCGAGGTCACCCACTTGCAGAAGATCGCCAGGTTTCTTGCGGCCAGTCCAGGCGAATTCGTTCGAAGAGAGAATTCCGCGGTAAGTCCCGATTTTGATGATGGCGTCTTTGTCGCTCACCGAGACGACGAGTCCGGTAACGTAGCTTCCCTTCTCGATCGCGCGGCGCCAATCCTCGTCCTCGTAGGTTTCGAGCTTGCCGAGATTGTCGCGCCGGACGTTGGGAAGATTGCCCTTCCAGCCGTGGCGGCGTTCGTAGCCGTGCAGACCGTCGCGAAGAGATTGGTTGGCAATGCGCTGCATGTTGATGTTCAGCGTGGTGTAGACGCGCAGCCCGCGTTCGTGGACGGCCTCGGTGCCGTACGTGGATTCAAGATACTTGCGAATCTCTTCGAAGAAGTACGGCGCGAGGTCGTTGCGCGGATACTGAATGCGCAGGCCAAGCGGCGATTTCCTGGCGGTGGCTTCTTCCGTGGGTGTGATCTTCCCTTCTTCTTCCATGCGATGGATCACCAGATTGCGGCGGTTGAGCGCGAGCTCCGGATTCGTGAGCGGCGAAAACTTCGGGCCGTTGACCATGCCGGCGAGAAGCGCCGCTTCCTGAAGCTTCAGGTCAGTGACCGGCTTGCCGAAATAAAATTGCGCCGCGGCGGCGAAACCGTAGTTGCCGTGCGCGAGGTAAACCTGGTTGGCGTACATCGTGAAGATTTGCGGCTTGGTGTAGCGCCGCTCGATCTGCAGCGCCAGGAGAATTTCCTGCATTTTGCGGCGGAAGCTGCGGTCGCTTCGGTCCAGGAAAAGATTCCCGGCAAGCTGCATGGTGATGGTGCTGGCGCCGCCGGTGATGCGGCGCTTGACGAGATTGCGAAAAGCGGCGCTGGCCATGCGCGGGAAGTCGATGCCCCAGTGCTCCTCGAAGTGCTGGTCTTCGATGGCGGTGACCGCGCTGTAGAGCACTTTGGGACACTGCTCGTAAGTCATCAGGATGCGGCGCTGCAGCGCGAAGCTGCCGGCCAACTGGCCGTCATCGGCGTAAACTTCGGTGACAACGTCGGGGCGGTAGGTTTCCAGCGCGCGTATTTCCGGCAGGTCGCTGGCGTAAACAAAGAGCAAGCCGCAGCCCGCGCCCAGCGCAACCGCGCAAAGAATCAAAAAAGTCAGCGCGACGCGGTCAATCAGTTTCCAGCCGCGCAAGCGCAATGTAATTGGTGGCAGACTCAGCATCGAAAGAATACTTTATCGCAGAAGTCGAATACTCGACTCAGAAGTGTCAGGGCAGTGTTTCGTAATATTTTTCTCCGGAGCAGGAGCGGCAGAGAGTGCGGCCTTCCACTACGACTTCGCGTCTGAAATTGACGCCTTCCCTGCATTGGGAGCAGACGACGCGGGGACCTTTGAAGCCGGGTAAGTCTTCCGGCTGAACTTCCACTTTCACCCGTTGCTTGTCAAACAGGATTTCATCGGGGAGTTGTGCGTAAGCTTTCTGCTGGCCGGCATCCTTGCCGAGTTCGGGGAACATTTCGCGGGCGGCTTGCTTGGAGGATTCCCTGGCGGCGACGCGGACGGCGCGGCCGGTCTGGAAATCGACGAAAGTGGCAGCGACTTTGCCCCAGTCGCGGAATTTCAGGGCGCGCTTGCCGAGACGGCAGTTGGCGACCAGCGCGACAGCATCGGTGACGCAGCGGTCGATTTCAACGTACGTAACGATGCGTTTGCGTTCGGCGACGGGATCTTCGATGCCGAGTTCGCGCAGGCCGAGCATCGCGAGGCGCACGCCGAGGACTTGGCCGGCGCAGAGGTGGCCGTGGGCGACGGCGGCGAGATCGAGGTATTCGGAGAGGGTCTTCATTTTGAAATGATCAGTAATCAGTGATCAGTTTTCAGTAAGAGTGAATAAGACCAGTAATACGGTTGAGTGCTCAATGAAAAGGAAATTGCGTACGCCTTGAAGTTGAGATCCTTCGCTTCGCTCAGGATGACAACGGTTACGCTTTCGGTTGCGCTTTTGCTTCTGCTGGCCCTCCCGTTTTCGCGGATATTTAATTTACGCATAAGAACTCTAGGTGGAGACTTTCTCCGGGGCGGACCAGGGATGCGGCTGGCGGGCTTCCATGAAGGCGAAGATGGTCATGAGGACCGCCAGAGCGACGAGCGCGCCGTCGCGGGCAACGGTCATGCCGGTGAGCGGTTCGGGAGTCGCAAAGCAGCCGCAATTAATGTTCATGTGCAAAAGGTAGGCACGCGAAACAACGCTCAGGAATCCGAGCATGATCAGAGTGCTGAGTGAAGCCCAGATACGCAGTTGCCAGCCAATCAACAGAAGCAGCCCGAGTATGATTTCGGCGAAGGGCAGCGTGTGCGCGACAAAGGAAACGCCGACTTGGGAGAGCAGTTTATATGACTCCACCTGGACGGCAAAATTCGAGAGGTTGGTGGAAAGCGAAAAACGCAGTGCAAAGAGCGGCCAGGGGATAAAGTTGGGAAGGAAAAGTTTTGCGTAGCCAGCGTAAACAAAGATTCCGCCGAGGACGAGGCGGCCGATCCAGATGATCGCGCGGCGGAGATTGAGTGGGCTGGATTGCATCATTCTTGAGTCTTCAGTTCTCAGTCTTAAGTTCAGAAGCGATGAGCCTTGATTCTGCTGCCCCGCTTGGTGATTTTATCCGTTGCCGATCTTTCCGATTCTCAATTTGCTTCCTGTCGCCTCGATGCAATTCCCGCTGATAAAAATAATTCGTTCATTTCTGTGAGAGGAGTTGATCGAGAAACGTCTTGAGAATGTCGTAGGTCATGACGCCGGAATAGGGATAGGTCTGGCCTTTGCTATGAAAGACAGTGGTGGGCGTTTGGTTGACGTTGTAGGTCTGGCCGAGTGCGTAATCCTTATCAATCAATGGCTCAAGCGTGCCGCCCTTAACCAGCGCGCGAACTTTCGTCATTTCCGCAGCGGAGAGGACGGCGGAGACGGTGCCGTCCACATCGCCGTTCTGTTCCCACTTTTCTTGATTCTGGAAAAGCGCTTGTTCCACGGTCTCAACCTTGCCGATCTGCGCGGCGGCACGAGCATAGCGCGCGGCTACACGAGAGTGCGCGTGCATGGGGAGCGGGAAATCGCGATGGATCAGGTAGACCTTGCCGCTGCTGACGTAATCCTCCATCAGCCGGCGATTCGTGGCGGTGAAAAGCGTCTTGCAAGCCGGGCATTGATAATCGCTGAAGACTTCCATCGTCACGGGTGCATTCTTCGAGCCGAAGGCCTTATGCGGATCGACGGCGGGGAGGTCACCCGCTGACTGCGGCGCAAGCGGACGCGCGGCGGCTTTCGCCACGACCACAGACGGAGGAATGATAGGGGGCTCAGAAGCTGCAGGGGAGTCAACACTCCCTGACGGCGACTGCGCTAATGGTTGCGCCAATGGTGAAGCGGGCTCGGGAGCCTTGTGCAAAGAGGGTAGGAATAGGGCACATACTCCAAGCAACCCCACGCTGATAATCCCTGCCAGAATACGCCGACGATTCACGCGTTCCTCCAAATGGTTCGAGCGATTCTCCCCTGCGGAAGACGATACAGAATTCTACCGCGAAACGGCGGGAAGGAAAGAGTCGTCGTGACCTGATGTTCACAGGAGCACCGAGAGATACTCCAACGCCGAAGCTCTCCTAAGGTTGCTTGCTGACGAAACCGGAAGCGTTGTGAGATGCGAATTCTAGTTAACAATAACACCGGTGCAAGTTGCTGAATAGGATGACGTTATAATTGTTATCAGAAAACTTGACAAACATACACTCAACATGTACACTGCGCTTCGAGGTGGGCTTGGAACGCGAGAACTGAGCCGGATTCGCCTTCGTTTCAGAGAGATACGAGCGAATTGGACTGGCAAAGGATTTCAGGAGGAATGGCAGCAATGAGCAAGATTATTGGAATTGACCTGGGAACAACGAACTCGGTGGTGGCCGTGATGCAGGGCGGGGAGCCGGTGGTGATTCCCAACCAGGAGGGAGCACGGACAACGCCGTCCGTTGTGGCCATCACGAAGACTGGCGAGCGGCTGGTCGGGCAAGTGGCGAAGCGGCAAGCGGTGACGAATCCTGAGAACACCGTGTATTCGATCAAGCGGTTCATGGGCCGGCGCTACGACGAAGTCGCGGAGGAAATGAAGCGCGTGCCATATAAGGCGGTGAAAGGATCGCACGATGACGCGCGCGTGGAGATCTTCGGGAAGGTGTACAGCCCTCCGGAGATTTCCGCGATGATCCTCGGCAAGCTGAAGACGGCCGCGGAAGATTTTCTAGGTGAAAAGGTCACCAAGGCGGTGATCACGGTCCCGGCGTATTTCAACGATGCGCAGCGACAAGCCACCAAGCAGGCGGGGGAGATTGCCGGCCTGGAAGTCGTGCGCATCATCAACGAGCCGACAGCGGCGGCGCTGGCATACGGATTGGATAAGAAGACCGACGAGACGATCGCGGTGTACGACTTTGGCGGGGGCACGTTTGACATTTCCGTGCTGGAAGTCGGCGCGGGCGTGGTGGAAGTGAAGTCGACCAACGGCGACACGCACCTGGGCGGCGACGACGTCGACCAGCGCATCGTGGACTGGCTGATCGACGAGTTCAAGAAAAAGAACAACATCGACCTGAGCAAGGACAAGATGGCGCTGCAGCGGCTGAAGGATGCGGCAGAAAAAGCCAAGATCGAGCTTTCACAGATGATGGAGACGGAGATCAACCTTCCGTTCATCACCGCGGGGGCCAGCGGTCCGATTCACATGGAGGAGAAGCTCACGCGCACGCGGCTCGAACAAATGATGAATGACCTGCTGGAGCGCTCGATGAAGCCAGTGAAGCAGGCGCTGGAAGACGCAAAGATGTCGCCGAACGACATTCAGGAAGTGGTGCTGGTTGGCGGCTCGACGCGCATCCCGAAGGTGCAGCAACTGGTTCGCAATTTCTTTGGCGGGAAAGAGCCCCACAAGGGCGTGAATCCCGACGAAGTCGTAGCGGTGGGCGCGGCGATTCAGGGCGCAGTGCTTGCCGGGGACGTAAAGGACATTCTGCTGCTGGACGTGACGCCGCTTTCGCTGGGCGTGGAGACGCTCGGCGGCGTGATGACCGTGCAGATCCCGCGCAACACGACGATCCCGACGCGCAAGGTGGAAACGTACTCGACGGCGGCGGACAACCAGCCGGGCGTGGAAATCCACGTCATGCAGGGGGAGCGCAAGTTCGCCGCGGACAACCGTTCGCTTGGAAAATTCAAGCTGGACGGGATTCCGCCGGCTCCCCGCGGGACGCCGCAGATCGAAGTCACCTTTGACATCGACGCCAACGGCATCCTGAACGTGAGCGCGAAAGACAAGGCCACCAACAAGGAACAGAAGATCACCATCACCGCGTCGAGCGGCCTGACCAAGGAAGAGGCCGAGAAGATGAAGACGGAGGCCGAAGCGCACAGCGAAGACGACCGGCGCCGGATGGAAGAGGTGGAGGCGCGCAACCGCCTGGACGGGATTCTTTATCAGTCGGAGAAGATGCTCCGCGAAAACCGCGAGAAGATCGCAGAGGCGGACGTGAAGAAGGCCGAGGAAGCCATCGAAGACGCGAAAAAGGCCATCAACGAAGGCGGCGTGGCGCGGCTGCGGTCGGCCACGGAAAACGTCGAGCGCTCGCTGCACAAGATCGCCGAAGAACTATACAAGACGTCGCAGGCGGCGGGTGCCGCGGGGCAGGCCGGTGCGGCGGCGGGCGCAGGTGCGGGCGGGGGTTCTTCCGCCGGCTCGAGCGGCGCGCAGGAGAAAAAGCCTGGCGACGTGATCGACGCCGAGTACGTGGACGTGGATGAGACTAAGCGGCCGAACTGAGAAAGTTGTCAGTTTTCAGTTGTAAGTTTTAAGTAGGAAGAGACCGGTTGGTTTGATTTCTTCCTGCGCAGATGCATACGAGAGTAAACGGCCGAATTAGCGAGCGTGCCGAGCAGGGGCGCAGCATCCTGACAGAGTCGGGACAGGCGCTGCGCCCCTACGACTACAAACATGCCTACGACAGCTAAACAGGATTATTACGAACTGCTAGGGGTGCCGCGGAAGGCGGGTGCCAAGGATATCCGTGCGGCCTTTCGCAAGCTGGCGCGGAAGTATCACCCGGATTTGAATCCGGGCGACAAATCCGCAGAAGAAAAATTCAAGCAACTGCAGGAAGCCTACGACGTCCTCTCCGATTCGAAAAAGCGGCAGATGTATGACCAGTACGGCTTCTACAGCGACAACCTTCCACCGGGCGGACCAGGTGGAGCGGGCTCTCGCGACGGAGAGTCCGATGTCAACTTTGATTTTGGGGGATTTGATTTTGGCGGCGGCTCGGGCGCGGCGGGCGGCGGATCGAGCTTCCGCGATCTCTTCAGCCAGTTTTTCAGCGGCGGACGCGGAAGCGCCGGGATGGAACCGGAGCACGAACCCGGCGGCGACCTGGAATACCAGCTGGACATCGATTTCTGGGATGCCGTGCGCGGTGCGGTGAAAAAGCTTTCGATCACGCGACTGGATACTTGCGAGACGTGCCATGGCACCGGCGCGGTGGGCTCGCCACAAACATGCACGGCATGCGGGGGCACGGGCACGATCCAGCAAGCCGCGGGCAAAATGCGCTTCAACGTGCCGTGCACGCGGTGCGGAGGCACGGGCAAGCTGCGAACGTTGTGCAAGACCTGCGGCGGCGAAGGGCGCGTGCGGCGATCGGAGACGATTGACGTGCGCATTCCGGCCGGCGTTTCCAATGGCGCGCGGGTGCGCGTTCCGGGCAAAGGCAACTCCGGGACGCTGGGCGCGCCGCCGGGCGATTTGTATTTGCGAGTGGTGGTGAGGCCGCATGAGTTTTTCGAGCGGCGCGGCGACGATTTGTACACCAAGATTCCGGTCACGGTGAGCGAAGCGACGCTGGGCGCGAAGATTGAAGTGCCGACGATAGACGGGCGGTCGATCGTTCGAATCCCGCCGGGGACGAACAGCGGAAAGACCCTGCGGCTAAAGGAAAAAGGCGTGCCGAGCGCGAGGAATGGCGCGAGAGGCGACCAGTACGTGGAGATTCAAGTGGTCGTGCCGCCGCCGACGGACGAGCGCGTGCGAAATCTGATGAAGGAACTGGAGAGTGTCGCGCCAGGGGATCCGCGGAAGGATTTGTTCAGTAAGGCGGGAGTGTGACGAGGAGTTGTCAGTGATCAGTTTTCAGTCGTCAGTGAAAGAAGAAACAGGAAATTCGAAACTGGAAACTGGAACTCAGAGTTTTGAGACTGGACTCTAACTGACTACTGAGCACTGAAGACTGAAAACGGAGAAGAGACAGGCAACAATGCCTGTCCTACCAAAGATGCCAGCGCGAGCGAAAAAACGAGCCAAGGCGGGCTACATGATCAGCGCGGTGGCGGAGCTGTACAAGCTGCACCCGCAGACGCTGCGGCTGTACGAGCGCGTGGGGTTGCTGAAGCCGTCGCGTTCGCAGGGGAACACGCGGCTGTATACGGATTCCGATCTGGAGCGGCTGGACGTGATCCTGACGCTGGCGCGGGACATGGGCGTGAACCTGGCGGGCATCGAAATTATTCTGAACATGCGCGAGAAGATGATCGAGATGGAGCGCCAGATGGGGGAGTTCGCGCAAGTGGTGCAACAGGAATTGTCGCGAGTAGCGGCCTCGCACTCGCAGGAGAAACCGCCGCAGCATGCGATTGTGCGGGCGGCACCGCGGATTGTCCGATAGTTATCAGTTTTCAGTGATCGGTATTCAGTTTCAGAGAAAAAAGCCAGTGGTTCCTTCCACAGTTTTCCAAATGAGGACAGCTTGCCGTGTGCGCTTGGCGCTCGTATGCTGTCTGGCGTGGGGAAAAGCGCCGGTCTGAAGACCGGCCACTACAAAGGTTCGCAAGAAGAAGCGCCGGTCTGAGGCCCGGCCCTACGCAGACGAACACAATATGGCGCTGGAAAATTGCATACTTTGCAGGGGAACGGGATGGAAGCTGGTGCTGCGAGGGGATGGCGCGGCAGGCAGCCTTGCGGTGGCGTGCGATTGCAGGATGGAGGAGCGTGCGTCGCGGGTGATGGAGCGCGCGCGAATTCCGAAGCGTTACGAGCATTGCGATTTTGAGAGTTACGTCACCGACCTGACGGATGGGAAGACCTGGACGCCGCAGCACGCGCACTCGCTAAAGCAAGCAAAGCTGTTCACGCAGGGGTTTGTGCGCGAGTACCCCGGTTCGTCCGAAAAGGGATTGCTGTTCATGGGGCCATCGGGCGTTGGAAAAACGCATCTTGCGGTTGCGGCATTGAAAGATCTGATTCTTCGCGGGCACGCGGGATTGTTTTGCGACTACCGCGAGCTGCTGAAGGAGATTCAAGCGAGCTACAACCCGGCGAGTGAATCTACGGAGATGAAGATTCTGGAGCCGATTCGAACGGTGGAGATTCTGGTGCTGGACGATCTCGGCGCGAGCAAGCCGTCGGATTGGGTGCGCGATATCGTGGGGATCGTGTTGAACGCCCGATACAACGAGAACCGCACGACGATCATCACGACGAATTACCTCGATAATCCCGCCACGGAGGGCGAAACGGCGCGGCTTCCGGGCGGCAAATTGATTCCACCGACGCGAGAAGATGCGCTGGAGCAAAGAATCGGCAGCCGGATGCGATCAAGATTGTATGAGATGTGCCGAACCGTGGAAGTTTCCGCTCCAGATTTTCGCCGCGAAAAGACGCACGCTGGGCGCGCGTAAAACCACTCCGGGGGTGTGCGACAAATTTGTAGGTGGATGTTGTGTTTTTCTTTTTTTGGGCTGATAATCTGAATGAGTATAGACATTCAGATAGGAGGCTCCGTGAACCAATCGCTGCACGATCTGGAGTTGCGCCGGAAAGACCTGTTCC
>DATHIB010000159.1:0-3311 GCA_035490055.1 Candidatus Limnocylindria bacterium
CAGGAAGTACCAGTTGACGCGCGATCACGTGCGGCTGCAGAACCAATTGGAGTCTCTGCTGGAAGAGGCCCACATTAAGTTGTCCAGCCTGGTCTCGGATCTGCTGGGCGCTAGTGCCCGGCGAATGCTGAAGGCGCTCGCCGAAGGTGAAACCAACCCGGCGGCTCTGGCCGCTTTGGCCGATCAACACTTGCGCGCCACGCCGGAACAATTGTGTGATGCGCTCGGCGCGTGCACGGACCTGAAGCCCGTGTACCGACGACTGCTGAAGATGGCACTGGAGCAGGTGCAATTCCTCGAGCAGCAGAGCAGCCAACTCGACCAAGAGATGGCCAGTCTGCTCAGCCAGCACCAGGACGCGGTCCAGCGGCTGGCAGAGGTGCCGGGACTAGGAGTGGATTCAGCGCAACAGATTATTGCCGAAGTTGGTCCCACCGCCGCGACCTTTCCTTCGGGGAAGCAACTCTCCTCCTGGGTGGGCGCCTGCCCCGGCGACGACGAGAGTGCAGGCGTGAACTACAGCCACCGCTCTCCGAAGGGCAACCGCCACATGCGGCGCCTTCTTAATCAGTCCGCTAACGCCGCAGCCAGAACCAAAGGAAGCATCTTCGACATTGTGTATCGCCGCTTGGTACCGCGCCTGGGACATAATCAAGCCATTGGCGCGATTGCCCATCGTCAGTGTCGACTGATCTGGTTGATCTTGCACCAGGGAGTCCGTTACGAAGAACGAGGCCCGGCTGTTAACAAACAATCGAAGCAACAGCGCACTGTGAGAATGGTCCGGCAACTCCGAAGCCTCGGCTATCGGATCGAGCCACCGAATTCTCAATCGAGCCCCGCGCAAGGGTAGTCATTTTCGACCCTGTGGTCGTTTTCCTTCCGGTCCTCGTCGGACAAATCACCCCACTCGCGGTTGACATGGCGCGTGAGGAACTCGCCCGGCTGTTGTCCTGATTTCTTAAGCGCGGCCAAAGCGCCCGGTGTTGCGACGATCTGGCCGAGTTCGAAAGCAGGTTGGTTGCTGAGTTGTTGCATTGGAAAAACTCCTTTCGGTGGTTTTGGTTCTGTTTGTTTGCTTCTTGGCACCGCAGAGAGCGGTGCATTAAAAGCAAATGCCCTTCCTGGCGGGGCGAGGCGCCTGGCCGTCCGCGCTGTCAAGGCCGCGTGGTTTGCGTTTATCGGAGCGGAGCGTGAGACCCTTGACAGGAGCAGCGGGCGGGCCAGGCGCAGGTTTTAGACAGGAAGGGCAGAAAGGCGGGAATTCGATTTAGCGAGACCGCTTCCGAATCTGCGAGAATGATTGGGTGTGTAACCGATACCGATTGACGCACTCGAAGCAGTACCTTGCCGAGCGCTTTCAAGCAGCGGATGCTGAATTTGAGGATCGTCCGCGATACAACATTGCTCCGACGCAGCCAGTCCTGACTGTGCGTCGAGAGCACGGTCAGAAAGTTCGACACTTCACGACAATGCGTTGGGGATTGATTCCGTCCTGGGCGAAAGACATGAGCATCGGAAATAAAACGCTCAACGCACGGTCGGAGACCGTCACAACGACGCCTGCATTTCGAGATTCGATTCTTTCAAAACGCTGCCTCATCCCCGCAGATGGGTTCTACGAATGGCGGAAGATGGGATCCGTGAAGCAGCCTTACTGTTTTGAAGTTGGCGAGGGCGAAGTATTTGCGCTCGCAGGGCTCTGGGACCAGTGGACGAGTCCCGATGGAGAAATCATCGAAAGTTGCACGATCCTAACAACAACGCCCAATTCTCTCGTGGCCGATCTGCACGACCGAATGCCAGTCATTGTGCCACCGGATAAATATAACTTGTGGCTAGATCCCGATGTCACGGACTTCAAGGCAATTTGCGACATTCTCAAGCCCTACGATGCAATGGCAATGCGTCTGTATCCCGTGAACAGGAAGCTCAACAATTCAAATAACGACGATGCCGAGTCCGCATCGCCCGTCATCTTGGACATTCCTACGCAGGCGAACCTGTTCTAGCCCACATTATTCGTGAAAACTGATTCGCGATCGATTTTTCGTTGTTCTTGTTCACTTCAAGACGGCAGTTGACAAGGGTGAGAATTTTGTTGAATCGCGAGTTGATTCTAAAGCGCTTAGGCGGACAGAAGACCAGAAACTGAGACACCTCAAGTAGCATTCAACAAGTAAAAAGTTCCTGGCGTGGGTTAAGGACGAAGCTACCCGCTGCGCGCGCCTAAGTGCAAGGCGAGGCGATGGAAGCTGTCCAGATAAGGAAACGATCGTGGCAAGTGCAGCAGGATCCGACGTACTGAAGTCACCACCCGAGCTCCGAGTTTCAGAAAACGCTCTCGCAAGATGGAGACCTGCGCCCGGGCGGAAGCTGTGCCGGCCAAACCTAAGCGCATCTCCTGCATCAACACGTAGGCCGCGGCAGTCATCAACACGCGAAACTGGTTGGCCCAGAATTTTGTGCAACTGGTGCGGCCGATCTCCATCCCATAGTGCAGTTCCTTTATTCGATTCTCGAGGTCACCTCGTTGACAGTAGACCTCCTTGTAGAGCCACCGCGGGCTCTGCTTCATGTTGGTCACCACGAAGCGCGGATTGTCTTTGGGTTTCTTACCCTCCGCTCGCACCACCTCGGCTTTGTAAATGACGCGACGTTTCCACGGCCAGGTCTTGCGCGTCCGGTACTGACACTCGCCGTAAACATGCTCGGTTTGCTGCGAGCTCTCCGAAGCACGGCGGGCCTGTTTCATGGCCGACTCCGCTTTGCGCTCCAACACCGCATTGGACGCGAAATTGACGAGGTATTCCACTTTCGGTTCGCAGTCCAAAAAATCCAGAACTTCCGGCGCCGCGAAGCCACCATCCAAACGCACCCGGATCTTGGCCTTCGGAAAAGCTTCCCTCAGCCGTTGGATCAGACGGCGCAGGATGCCCACGGCTCCTGCCGAGCCGGGGGCGTTCCCCGGACGCAACACCGCGGTGACCAGATACTGCTCGGCCTCTTGGCCAAAAGTCAGGAACCCCACCATCGGCAGGTAGCAGTAGCTATCATAGTGCCAATTAAAAAAACTCAATTGTTGAGCGCCATGTGTGGGATCGTCGGTGGGATCCAGATCGATGGTGATCAGACGGGCGCGACCCTTCAGTCGTTTACGATGTCGTTCGATCACCGTGTCGGCCAATGCTTCGGCCATACGAAACAACTCTTTACGACCCACACTATTTTCAAAACGTGAGAGGGTAGGCTGCGAGGCTAAATCTTCTCCTTCCACGGGATCACGACCGACCAATAGTTTGTGCACCGGG
>DATHIB010000160.1:0-22026 GCA_035490055.1 Candidatus Limnocylindria bacterium
GGTGAGCAGATGCGTGCGTGCTGGGCCGCGACGCTTCTTGTCCTGGCTCAACCATCTCCAGCTTTCTGCGCCACTTGTAGAGGCACCGCGGTCGTACCCCAAGTTCTCGCGCTAACTCACCAACGTCTTCACAAGTCTCCAAGCGTTCGACAGCCCTTCGTTGAAACTTCCGGGAGTATCGCTTTCTCTTCACTGTGTTCCTTTCCCGGAAACTGTGCCCTATTTTTGTGTGTCACTTCAAGGGTTCACTCCATGATCCTGGGTCCGGCCAGAATCAACGCGTGGGAAATCCTTTCTGGCCCCGAGACGCGGGGATAGGTTACACCGGGTATCAAGTCGCAGCGTCCGCGGCCTCCGCGTTTGAACTGTGAATTACGTCGCAGACGGCAGAAGTCACTTCTCGCGTCGTGGCTTTGCCTGTGGTTCGCCAATTCGTTGTGCCCGACATGAAAAGGATTTCCTTCTGCTCGGCGCAAGCTGTTCGGTTAGGGATTGCAGGCTGATTCGTCGGCCGGCAAAAGATGCTCGCAGAAAACGTGAACCGTGCCTTGGCCGGGTTACAAGGAAAGGCTGTTGGTCATCACAAAATTGCTCTTGAGTCTACGCTGCGACTGCATAACGATGGCGCAGCCCGCCGAGTCTCGTCAGGGAAATTCCTCCGACGGGGATTCCTGACCCACTATGTAAGATTGCGACGCTTCCCCTAAAAGGTGCGGGAAAGGGAGTAGGAATTGAAGGGAGCTTGGCGGCGCGGCATTTTAGACTCGGTGATTTCGCACTGGGTTAGTGCCCTCTTAGGGCTCACCTCAGAAGACGACCCTAGATCTTCAGGAACAATTTCCGCCGATACATCCAAAACAGCACTAACCAATAGCACAGCAGAATCGCCGCGCCCTGAAAAAATGGTTCCAGTCCTACGCCGACGAACTGGAAGAAATTCGCACCCAGGTGGATTCGCAAGGTGCTTTCCAGAAACCCTTCCGTGAAATGCGCAATGCAGTACGCAGCAATCGAGTTCATGCCGATGACGAGAAGCGGGAACGTCCATTTTTTGAAACCCTTCGCATCTATCACCCAGCTGAACGCCGCCAGGAATAAGAAGCAGATGCCCCCGCTGAAGATGGTCCAGGACGGCGTCCAGATTCGCTTCACCACCGGGCAAATGTGCGAATAATGCAGTGCCAATCCCAGCGCAATCCCCGACACTCCGGCAATCAGCAACTTCTTCATGGGGATCTTGGGCCGGGATTCGCGCAACCAGCGTCCCGCGATCAGGCCTAGGATCATTGTGCCCAGGGTGGGAATGAAGCTGAGCGTGAGGTATCCACCGGAGTTGTACACGAAGGGATGTTCGCGCGGGAAGAGGTTTAGGAACCACTGGTCGAAACGATTTCCTAAATTGTAGTTCTTGTTCCAGTGCGCGGCGAATCCCGTAAAGTTGTGCTGCGCGTTCCACGTCGCGGGAACGCCCACGCTTTGCCAGTCGAAATTCGTGGGTGCCGCCGGATACGCGGCCCACGCTAGCCAATATCCCACGAGAATTAAGCAGAGTGCTGCCCATGCCCACTTCGCCCGTCCCGCTTCCGATGAACGGAATCCGAGGACGAACAAGAACGGGTATCCGAACCCGATCTGCGAAAGCGTATCTTCAAACGTGAAATACGTCATGGAATGGTCCATGGAGCGCAGGAAAACGCCCAACGCAACCAACACTAGTGAACGCCACATCGCGTGAAAGAATAATTCCTTGAAGCGCGCACCGTTCGCGATGCGGCTGGCAATGGAATACGACAGAGCCACACCGACAAGGAAAGAGAACCCCGGCTGAATCGTGTCATGCAGAGAGCAGCCAAACCACTCCACATGAGTCTGATTGAAACCCAAAATTTTCCAGAACAGGCTTGTTGGATACAACTCAGCGACACGCGAAAACTGCAACACCTCCGCCATCATCAACAGCATGACCAACCCGCGATACGCATCCACTGAGATGTTACGCGCCGCAACTGGTTCCACGGGCACTCTCTCCGGTACGGTCAGCGTACTTTGCTTGGCCGGCGTTGTCCGGCTCACCATCGTCATAAACCACCTCAATTTGGTCCGAAAGTATACAAGGAAAACGTGTGGATGGAGCTTAGCGACGCCGCTGAGCCACAATCCACTCGGAGACAATCTCCCCGATTCCAGTAAGACAATTGTAGAGGATGTCTTCAGCGGTCTCAGAAATAAAATTTGAGTGCAAATTGAATCTCGCGCTGGTCGACGACTAGCCTACACGCCCGTCCGGTCCTCCGGAATTGTTACATTCCGATCTCCTGGTCAGCCTGCTTCAATTTCAACTTCTTGAAAATCACTGATTTCAAAGGTATTCGCGCCGGATAGCATTCTCGGTAGGGACAGGCTGGAACTTCCGAAGAAAAAATGATGCAACCCTTGCAACCTCGACTCTGCCTTAATTAACTTCAGAGCTCCTGACATACCCCCCTTGGAAAGCTGCCCAAAATCACCTGAATGGTGAAACAGACCATGCCATCTCCTTTTGTATTGTAGCTGTATCCTGAGGCTTAAGCAGCTGTACGTGACGGCGGAGGGTACTCGCAGAGCTCACGTCATAACTTCGCGAGTAGGATCAGTCCTCAAAAAGTCAATTTTCGGACGGACTCCTAGCCTTAAATGACCTGATTCACCGTCCGCAGGTGATCGGCAAGCTTGGCTCTCTTTCCTCCTCAGGCGGCCACGCGGAATGAAATCCGCACGCGGGCTGGAAAATCTACCGGGTGCCCGTCCCGTGTTGCTGGCTTGAAGTGGATTTGTTTTGCCGCCTGGACTGCTGCTTGATCAAGACCGTGGCCCAGGCCGCTCACCACACTGTTCACCTGAAGTTGGCCGGATGCGAGGAAGACCACATCTAGAATTACGTCGCCTTCGATTCTGAGAGTACGGCCTTCGTCCGAATAAACGGGGTGCGGCCTATCCAAAATGCTTACAGGAGTGTTCCCGCCTCCCTTGCCGAGCGCCTGTCTATTCGGCCCCTCAGCGACCGTGCCGCGCCTGCCGTTGGTGCCGCCACTGCCGTTGCCATTGCCCGGGCCGCCGGGCAGAAGAGGCGACCCGGCTTGATTGATGTTGGCGGCACGGTTCGGATTTCCGGGCCCCACGATTCCGTTCGGGTCGCCAAAGCCGCCGGTCTGCACTTTGTTCGCTGCAGCAACCAGCGTTCCCGGCGCCGTGCTGCCGGACCCAAGATTCTCGATCTTCACTTCCTCTTTCGGACGCTTGGGCTGGGTGGTCGGAAAATCCATTTTGGCGACTTCTAACACCGGGTTGAGGTCTATCGGCTTCGCGTCTACCTTGCGTACCTTAGGTGTCTCAGGCTTCAAAACCTTAAAGATGTGCGGCTGCGTAGGGTTCAATTTCACCGGCACCAGTTCCGGCACCAGTTCTGGCAGCACCGGCTTTAGTTCCAGCTCAACAGGCTTCGGTGGAGGAACTTTAACTTTAGCTTTTATCTTTGGCGGCTTTGGAGGAGGTGGTGGTGGCTCCGGCTCGGGGGCGACCGGGATTTCCGTGACGGGCTGCATCAACTCCACATAAGTATATTTCAGGGCGGTATTTATCTCGTCCGGGAAAATCCGCGGTAGCAAGAGCAGGACAGCTAGGATTGCCAATTGTCCGCCAGCGCTCAGCCCGATGCGGTCCCAGCGTGGCTTCTCCTCAGGGAGAAGCGCTAAGCGGGCGGGGACCCTTTTCGCCCCGATCGCGTCTTTCCACGCCTGCGGGTTGACGCTTTTGCGCTTTGGGTCCAACCCCAGGCCTAAGCGCAATCCTCCTGGTTTTGGTCCGAGATTCGGTTTTGGTGCGAGGATCGGCTTTGGTCCGAGATTCGGTTTTGGTGCGAGATTCGGTCCTGGTCCGAGATTCAGTCTTGGTGCGAGATTCGGTCCTGGTCCGAGATTCGGTCTTGGTGCGAGGATCGGCTTTGGTACGAGATTCGGTCCTGTTGCGAGATTCGGTCTTGGTGCGAGGATCGGCTTTTGTCCGAGAATCCTAACTATCTCGCCGGCGTACGGGTGCCGTTTACCAAGCTCACGTGAAGCAGAATCGCCCATCCTGCGCAATTTACCAATTCAGAGGACCAAGTGTCATCTGTACATGGGTTCAGTTTAAGGACAGGGTTATCTGCTGAACAACAACGTCCCCTGGATCGGCACCAGAACAGCATACGGGTTGTCCCTACTGAAAACCTTATACGGCGCGAACGCCTTTGAAATCAACGACATTCAAGAACAGGAAACTGAGACCTCGCGAGTCAGGCCATTGCGATGTAACAATGTTACATCGCAATGAAACTTGCAACCGTATCAATTCGCCAGAGACACCTCGAGAAAACGCGGCCACCGCCATCTAATAAACGAGATTTTTTCGGCGCTTCAAGGAAGAAATGGGCCTCCAGGTCGAAACTCAAGCCAACAGCCGGTATCTTCCGCTCGGACCACCATCGAGGATCAAGGGCCGGCTGCGCGGCGCTCGCTCGTGCCTAGCTCCGGCTTCAGTCCTTCTATCGGGTTCCGGTGCTCCTCCTCTCTACCGAACAAAGCGTTGATGATTCTCTGAAATCCTCCCGCTATAGCTCAGCGGAATTGTCTTTCGACCGAAAGCAAGCCCCGTGTTTGATAATATACACGGCAGTAGCGGCCCTCGTCAGACGACAGAAACGAGCCGTTGGAACCCAGCTGATCTCGCCAGGGTCCTGCTCTGGTGGCAAATTCGATGTGTACAGGGCAGGAGGAGCATACGATGCGCGAGGTAGAGGTCCAAATCGGAAATTCGTGCTAGATTTCTTGGAAGGGCTCCCCGAGATCACGAGGAGAGTGTCCAGGCCCTGTCAATGCTGACCAAGTTTGCATTTCGTTCCCGTTGCCTCGGAATTGTGGCCATTTCGCTTGGGGCCGTGGGGCTAATGTGGGCGAGTTGGTCCCGTGCAGCCCCTCTATTTTCTCGGTTTTTTCGCAAGCCAGTGGATTTCAGTCGCGATATCAAGCCTATCTTGAATCCGAATTGCATTTTATGCCATGGGGGAGTTCGACAGAAAAACGGCGTATCATTTATATTCCGAGAGGCGGCGCTCGGCATTGGCAAGTCCGGTCGCCCAACCATTGTGGCAGGCAACGCTGACGGTTCTGAGTTGATGGCACGAGTTACGTCGACAGACCCGGATGCGCGGATGCCTTATCACGCGCCGCCACTCCCGCCAGACCAGATCGAATTATTTCGCCGGTGGATCAAAGAAGGCGCAAAGTGGACAGATCATTGGGCGTTCGTACCGCCAAAATCGCAACCGTTGCCGCCGGTGAAGCACCCGGATTGGGTGCGCCAACCTCTGGACCGCTTCATCCTCGCGCGCCTGGACCGAGAATCACTCAATCCCGCGCTTGAAGCTAGCAAGCCGGAACTTCTGCGCCGTGTGTCTCTGGATCTCACCGGGCTCCCGCCGACTGAAGAGGAGGAAGCTACCTATTTGGCAGACTCTTCTCCCAACGCGTACGAGAAACAGGTGGACCGTTTGCTGGCATCGCCGGGCTACGGCGAACGCTGGGCATCCATGTGGCTGGACTTGGCCCGATACGCCGACACGATGGGCTACGAGGCGGACCGCCGCCGTCCCGGCGTGTGGCCCTACCGCGATTGGGTCATTGATGCATTCAATCGTAACCTTCCCTACGACCAGTTCGTGACAACACAGTTGGCGGGCGATCTCTTTCCAAATCCGACTTTTGCGGACCGCATCGCCACCTCCTTCCACCGCCAAACTCCCAACAACCAAGAGGGTGGCACCGACGACGAAGAATTTCGAATGATCGCAGTGATAGACCGGGTTGCCACCACGTGGTCCGTGCTAAACGGCGTCACTATGAATTGCGTGCAGTGCCATTCGCATCCGTACGATCCGATACGCCACACGGACTATTACAAGTCACTGGCCTTTTTCAACACCTCGAACGACGCGGACTTGGACGACGATTCACCATTTCTGCGTGTTCCGAAGGATAGAGCCCGCGATGCGGAGGCCTCTCAAATCCAGCAAGAGATTGCCCAGCTGCTTCGTTCGCAAGAAGCGTCAGACCGCGCCGTTGAAGAGAAATCTGGGTGGGAGCTTCTGCCGATCCAGTCAGCGGGGGCCAATGAGGTATTGGCGCTGGAACCGATTGTACCGGAGCTGGAACTCGAGCTCTCGAAACTCAAAGAAAAGAAAATGCCGTCGAACGCGAAGGCAGAGCAGGTGAAAGATCTGCTTGACACGCTATCCGTGACGAAAAAGCGCCTCGCTCATGCCAAGGCTGTCGGCGGTCCGGCGAGAACTTTCCACATTCACGATGGCGAGGCGTTCGCCGATGCAAACACTCCGCCGCAATCCTTTTATGAGCTGATAGCTGCCGCGAGAGCGAGGGTAGTAACGGCGATTCGTGTCGAGGTACCGCCGCTCGAAGAGGTAAAGGCCCGCCACACTCCGGAGCCCGGCTTTATAGTGGATAAGGCACAAGCCTCGATCCTCCGACCGAATGGCCTTAAGGAAGAAATTGCCTTTCGCTACTTCATTCAGGACTCTGAAGCAAATCTCGAAGATTCCGTTTCGAAAGACCCTGCTCCAAAGCAGGCGCCGGGAAGCAAGGAAGTTGCCAGTGGTTTCGCAGCCAATTCCAAGCTATTCCGCACGCGCTGGATCGTGGGGGTTCCCTCAAAACCTCTGCAACTGGCGCCTGGATCCCGTGTCGTGGTGGCTCTGAAACAGACGCAAAGCATTGACTCCAAGCCCGCGCTCATCCAACGTGTGCGCCTATCATTGAGCGGCAACCCCTGTTGGACTTCCTTGGGCCAAGATCCTTCGCGCGCGAAAGACATTGCGCGTCTCAAAGACCTTGAGCGGAAATTGGCCAAGATCCCCACCGTCAGACTTCCCGTCATGTCGGAAGAGCAGCCCTATGAACAGAGGGCCACGCTGGAATTCGAGCGTGGAAACTTTCTTACCAAGATAGGACCGGACCTTGCCCCGGATGTGCCGGCTATTTTTCCGAAACTTCCCGCCGACGAGCCACGCAACCGGCTCACCCTTGCGAGGTGGTTCTTTGCTCCAGGTCAGCCGCTAACGGCCCGCGTGGCTGTGAACCGCTATTGGGAGGAGTTGTTCGGCACGGGTCTCGTGGAGACTTTGGAAAACTTCGGAAGCGTAGGCGAGGGACCTAGCCACCCCGAACTGCTGGACTGGCTCGCGCTTCATTTCCAGAATGACCTACATTGGGATATAAAGGCCCTGCTGCGCGAGCTTGTGACCAGCGCCACCTACCGGCAGAGCGCCGCATCCACCCCGGTTCTCACGGAAAGAGACCCCCGCAATCGCTTGTTGGCGCGTGGTCCCCTGCAGCGGCTCACGGCCGAGATGTTGCGCGACCAGGCGCTCGTAGCAAGTGGCCTGCTAAATAGAACTATGGGCGGACCTCCGGTCATGCCGCCGCAACCTGCCGGTGTTTGGAAAAGCGTCTACAACGACGATGGCTGGAAGGACGCCACCGGTCCCAACCGCTACCGGCGCGCAATCTATACTTTTGTAAAACGCACGAGTGGATATCCCAGCTTCCTCACCTTTGATGCTTCTGACCGGGATACCAGCCTTCCGAGGCGCATTCCGACGAATACTCCCTTGCAAGCATTGGTGACCTTGAACGATCCGGTCTATCAGGAAGCGGCGGAGTCGCTAGCGAGGCGAGCCATAAGAGAGGTTGTCAGGAAAACAAACGGCGGCTCAAGCGCTGAGGATGTTCTCGATGCTCGCCTTTCCTATGAATCGCGTTTGGTATTGTCTCGCGATCCCACACCACGGGAACTATCGGTTCTGCGCGACTTCTTCAAGAAGACTCTTACTGTTTCGGACCAGTCGTCCCTCGTACCGGCAAAAATGAAAGTACGCAATAACTCGGTGCAAGAAGTGGGTGCTTCCGCGAAAGAAATGGATGGACTAACGGCTGTAGGCAGCGTTCTGTTCAATCTTGACGCCGCCCTCACGAGGTGATTGCCATGACGAGCTCCAAAGCCAATCAGCAAGGCCCGCGCGCACCTGCAAGCGAGCCGCTCCCTGAGGAAATATACGCGCGCTTGCTGGCGCAAACCCGCCGCCATTTTCTGCGATCGTTCAGCGCTGGGCTGGGCACCATGTTCCTGGGCACATTAGCTTCGCCCCTCCTCAGTTCCTCGATGGCAGGAGGAATCGCAGCAGACGGCACACGGCGCCTCGATTTCACTCGCGATCCCAAGAGCCCGCTGGCGGCCCTGCCGCCGCAGTTTGCTGCCAGAGCGAAGCGCGTCATCTATCTGCACATGGCCGGGGCACCAAGCCAATTGGAGCTATTCGAACATAAGCCCGAGCTGACAAAGCTGGACGGCCAGGATTGTCCCATGTCGTTTTTGACCGGCAAACGCTTTGCCTTCATTAACGGCGTGCCCAAGATGCTCGGCTCCCAATATCCTTTTCACCAGACGGGACAAAGCGGCCAATGGATTTCCGATCGCCTCCCCCGTCTGGAAAAACACATTGACGATCTCTGTTTGATCAAATCGATGCGCACGGATCAGTTCAATCATGCGCCCGCACAATTGCTAGTGCAGACGGGCGATGCGCGCCTCGGCCACCCTGCACTCGGCTCTTGGGTGCTCTATGGACTTGGCACCGAAAATCAGAACCTGCCGGGTTTCATCGTACTGCTCTCGGGAGGCAATTCTCCCGATGGTGGCAAGCAGCTTTGGGGACCCGGATTTCTGCCGAGCGTTTATCAGGGCGTGCAATGCCGCTCCCACGGGGAACCTGTGCTATATCTCGATAATCCCGCAAAAGTGAGCAGGTCCCTGCGACGCAGCATGTTGGACGCAATCGACGAAATCAATCGCCAAAGCTATGCCGAGTTTGGGAATCCCGAGACGGTCACGCGGATTGCCCAATACGAGATGTCCTTCCGCATGCAAATGGACGCGACCGACGCGATGGATATCCGCAAAGAGCCTGCCGCGGTCCGCTCAGCCTATGGGTCGAATCCGGGTGAATCCAGTTTCGCCAACAATTGCTTGGTAGCGCGGCGTCTGGCTGAACGAGGTGTGCGTTACATTCAACTCTATCATTGGGGCTGGGACAGCCACGGTTCAAACGCGAAGGAGGCCCTGAATATCGGTTTCGCTGATCGTTGCCGCGAAGTGGATCAGCCCATCGCTGCGCTGCTGGCCGATCTGAAAGCTCGTGGCATGATGGAGGACACGTTGGTGGTTTGGGGCGGCGAATTTGGCCGCACTTCAATGAGGGAAAATCGCGGCGGCCAGACCATGACACTGATCGGCCGTGATCACAATCCTGGCGCTTTCACCATTTGGATGGCCGGAGGCGGAGTCAAACCCGGCCTTACTTTCGGCCAGACCGACGATATGGGATACGAGATCGTAAAGGATCCAGTTGAGGTCCGGGATCTGCACGCAACCATTTTATATATCTTGGGCTTCGACCACCACAAGCTCAACTATTCCTACCAGGGCCTGGATCAAAAGGTGACCGGCGTAAAACCGTCGCGAGTTGTGGCCGAGGTTCTGGCATGACCATGTCCGTCCGTGGCACGGTTAGCTAGCGGGGTTTCAGAATTCATGACATTTTTAGTTCACCATATTTCAGCCCGGGCTTGGTTTGGGCTTCTCACGCTTGTGCCAATCTTGTTTCTTCTGCTTCTTGTGCTGCTCGCTCCGCCGGACGGAAACGAGCGGGCGCAATTACTGCAGTTTGTCGGCCGTTTTCACCTCTTAGCCGTTCACCTGCCAATCGCGCTACTCGTGCTGGTGCCGGTGATGGAGCTGGCCGGACGCAGCCGTTACTTTCCCTATCTGCTTCCTTCGGCCAACTTCATACTGGGCGTGGCGACTTGCGGCGCTATTGTGGCCGGAGCCCTCGGATGGTGTCTTGCCCGAAGCGGTGGTTATTCCGGTCCGCTCGTGACGCAGCACATGTGGGGTGGAGTATTCGTCGCAATCGCAGCCTGGTTGTGCTGGCTCTTTGGGGCGCGGAGCAGCGAATCGCACCTCAATCCGGTCTATGCCATCGCGCTACTAGCCACAGTCGGTCTGGTGTCCTTTACGGGCTATCGCGGTGGCCAGGTATCACAAGGGGAGAATCACCTAACCGAACAGATGCCAGCACGCCTGTGCACATTGTTAGGTCTTCCCGCCCCCAAGATTCCCGAAACTATCTCGTCGAATGGCGGTCCGGCCACATTCTTTGGCGCTCGGATTCAACCGCTTTTCGCGGGACACTGCGTCGGCTGCCACGGCCACACCAAGCACAAAGCTGACCTGCGTCTTTACAGTTACAATGCAGTCATGCGCGGCAGCAAGCATGGCCCGGTCATCAAGGCTGGCAATCCCAAAAGTAGCAAACTTTTTCACCGCATCACCTTACCTCCAGGCGACGATGACTTCATGCCCGCCCAAAACAAGCCTCCTTTGTCGCCAAACGAAGTGAAACTGATCGAACTGTGGATTTCCGCCGGAGCATCGGGTACCCAATTAGCGGACGCCATCAAAGATATCCCATTGGATTCGGCGCGTTTACCTGCAGTTGCGGAAGCGAGCTTTGAGGAATTTGATCCCGTTGCTACTGCCAAACAGCGCGCCGGCCTCGCGCCTATCGTCGCGCAACTGCAGCAGCGCTTCCCAGCCGCATTGGACTACGAGTCGCGTGGCTCCGCCGATCTGGTAATCAACGCGTCGTTGCTGGGTTCCAAGTTTGGAGACAATGATCTGGCAGCGCTCGCCCCTCTTAGCGAGCACATCGTCATTGCGGATTTCTCCCGCACCACCATTACCGACAGCTCTTCCAGCGCCATCGGTGCGATGAAGCGCCTGCGCTCATTACGTTTGATGCACACAAAAATCACGAACGCTACGGTGCAGGCGCTCGCCCCGCTATCCCAATTGGAGTCCTTAAACCTCTTTGATACTCCGGTCACGCCTGCTGCCCTGACCGCGATCGGCCACCTGCCCAAGTTGCGCCATCTTTATGCTCGCGAGACAAAGATTTCGCCAGACGCGCCTATGTCAGAAGATATGAAAGAAAAGATTATATTTTGATCTGTTGCAAGCGGTGATCACAGATAGACATCAGCACCAACTAGGAGATGCTCTCACGACATGTTCAATCGTCGGGTATTTTCGCGTCGCTCACTCCTGACTGGCACAACAGCTCCGTTCGCAGCAGCGGGGCTCGGCACTCTTGACAACACATTTACAACGTTCGATTCGAAGAAGTCACAAACAACCAACGATGGATGCGATGGCGAAGTTCTCGGTCGGGACCCTTTCCGTTATCGCGCGCATCGCCACTGGGGCGTGCTCGATCGTACCCACTATCCAGTAAAAGACTGCCATGACATCTGTGCCTACCGAAAACCTCGTCTGGCCCATTACGGCTCCCGCAGGGCCCATATAACATGTTACACAGCCTCTTTGCATCTTGTTGATTTCAAATGTGCTTCTAGTTTTGGCGAGGCACAGCCTCATCTACACCTGCCAGCTCTGCGGCGCCAACGCTTTCGACTACTTGACGGAGTTGCAGAGACACCGCCGAGAGTTGTTCCAGAGACCCTCGGAGTGGATGCCGTGGAATTATAGAAACATGCTCGAGCGCGGTACGGCATCCGCCGCGAGTACCAGCTGACCCTATGCCGGCTTGCCGAAAGGATCCAACTTCTGACGAGGCGAAATCGCAAAACGTTTTCGACCAGAAACGGAAACCGGCGAACATGTTTCGCGCCGGCCTCGATGCCCGCGTCTCCACAAATGACCAACGAACCATCCCGTTGCAGATTCGCGCCCTGCAAGAATGCGTCGTGCGGCGCGGCTGGACTGTTGGCCCTGCAGCGTGAAAGGGGTCGGCTTCGGCACATCGCAACGGCAACTGCGGGAGAAGCTGCTGGAGGCGGCGCGGCATGAAGAAACCCAAGAAAGACCCGGTCCGGGAGGACCGAATTCACAACGAAGCCATCGTGGACGCTAATGGGCCGGAAGAGCAGGTCATGGGCTGGTATTACTACCTCGATGACAAAATCCGATTCCCTTTTCAGGCCAAGTGCATCGCTCCCAAAGTCGTTTCGCCGCTCAGGAAGGGTGAAACCGTCGAAGTCCAGCGTATGGCACCTGAGGACGCCTGCTCCGCCGAAATGCTAGTGCTGATCCGCTGGCCGGACCATGGCAGTTCCCTTGTCACAACTGGTTGCCATTGATCCCGACCAATCCTCTGCCGAGGCCATTGGCGACTGGCATTACTGGGTGGCGCAGGGCTACTGCTTCTGAACCACGCCGCCCCGGCTCCGTATTACGCAGCCTTGCCGAAAGCACACTATTGGCTTACCCATCAGTTCGAGTGGAGCAGACGTTGATGGGCTAGCAAGACAAGCATCTGAGACGACAGACTGGGTCGTCGGCGCGAACTGCGACAGATGGTCGAAGTTAGGCAAATCGCGCGTATAGAGAAACAGCCAACAACAAAGGGCGACTACCAAAAGCAACGCAAGGCCCGCGACCGCAAGCAGTATTTTGTACAGCAGTCCCATGAGCCAATATTCGCACGCCTTCCTACTCTCTTATTTTCGGGTGGTTGCGAAGGAAGCGGAGTTGGCAACTCCTTCTTATCGGACATGTTCGTGCTAAGAGCCAGCGAGGATTCGCGTTCCGCGCACGTGGTCGCGGGACCCTGTCAGCAATGCCACGATTACCCTTGCAATCTTCTCGCCGCCAATTGAGGAGGGCTCGATGGGGTTCGCGTAGTCTGTAGGGTCTGTGCAGATCGAGCGCAAGTCAATTACAGGGATGCCTCGCTCGATTGCAACTCTCAGGATTGGAAGACGCCGCATCTGGTCAGGAATGTTCAAAGTAGTCGACCCATCGACGGCCAGCAGCGAAACACCCCATCCAGACGGCAGCAGTTTACGAAGTTGCGAGGCAACGTCCGGGCTGCCGCCTGTGTGCTGAGCGTTGTCGAAGATCGAATCTCCCAATAAGACGAGATGCGGCATGGATAGGTGCATGATACAGTTCCTCTGCCAAGTTCCAATCACACATAAGAGAGCAATCCAACAGGCTCGATCGTCGTGCTATTGTTACACCGACTCAAGATTCACCAACCCTATGGTCTCTGGTTTGGCTGCCTATGCCATGAAGAGGTGCAGTATGAAGCGTAAATCGACCGCTTCAGACATTCAAAGTTTGTCGGACTGCGTGAGGACAAGAACCCGAAAAGCGTGGTCAAGGAACACAGAGACGAAGCCTAATTTCTACTGGGTTCATTCATGGTGGTGGTTCCGAGCGCAGACCTCAGCGCTGCAGCAGGCAACCCCTTTCTTGGGCGCCACCAAGCGGGAGGCGGCGACGATTCCCCCTATGGCGATAAGGAGAAATACGAGCACTCTAAATGGCACGTTCACAGGTGACAGGTGCTTCCCTTCTTCCGTCGTTTCCTCAGACGCTCGAAGGGGAAAGCATATTGCGCGAACCTGCGACAGCGAATGGTCCCATGGTACCGCCGCGCCAGTACTTTCGGCACTGCGGCCAACGCACTAGATGGCTCAGCTATCCCACAGTTCAGCAAGATGCGGAGTGCATTGATTGCTACACAAACGATGTGGGTGCTAGGCTCTCCGTGCCGTGAATCCAAAGCGCCCAAAAGGGGAACCTATTCGCAACCCGACTCTCTTCCCGATGGAGAAGTTGGAGGAGTCAGGCAAGCCCGCAAACAGCCTGAATGTGGAACGTCCTTTCTCTCTGCCTGGAATTCTTCTCGGCACTTCCGCGTTCACCGCAGCGGGTTGGGAACGTTCGTTCTATCCACGGGGCATGCAATCACGCGATTTCCTTTCCTATTACGCCACGCAGTTTGCCACGGTAGAAGTGGACTCGACCTTCTACGGATGTCCTTCTGAGAGCACGGTCAACAATTGGGCCGCCCGGACTCCTGCGGACTTCATTTTCTCCGTCAAAATTCCGCAGGTCATAACGCATGAAAAAGCGTTAGTCAATTGCGATTCTGAATTCGAAGAGTTCGTGAAAACGATGGAGATTCTTGGCCCAAAGCTTGGTCCGATGGTCTTTCAGTTTCCGTTCTTCGACCGCTCGAAATTCCCGAAGCAAGAAAGTTTTCTCGCCGTGCTGGCACCCTTCCTAAAGAAACTTCCTGCGAATCACAAATTTGCAATCGAGATTCGAAACAAGAAGTGACTTGATGCCAAATTCGGGGACGTGCTCCGAGAGCACAACGTCGCGTTGGCTCTGACCGACACATCTTTCATGCCACGACCGTGGGAGATGAAAGAAAAGTTCGATCTGACTACGGCGGACTTTGCTTATGTCCGTTGGCTAGGCGACCGCAAAGAAATCGAGAAGCAGACAACGAGGTGGGACAAGACCATCATCGACCGCACTAGCGATTTGAAAAATTGGGTCGAGGTTTTCAAATCACTGGTGAGCAATACCAAGGTCTTGAAGATTTTTACATTTTCTAATAACCACTACGCCGGGCATGGGCCTGCAACAGCGAAACTCTTATGGGACTTGTGGAACAAGAAACAATAGAATTGTGCCTCCGAGCGCAACTTCCACTTGAACGCGGATGAGATTTGGCGTGTCCATAACCCTCTCCAATCCGTAAGCCCCGTAAGCCCAGGGATTCCGCAACGAAGATTGTTAACCGATCAATCCGTTTGATTCCATTCATGTTTTAGGCGATGTTCCTTCGGAGAGCAAATTCGCATTGTGTTTTTGCTCTTGACTTTCTCTTATGTCTTGTATATGTGATATGTATAAGATATGAGCGACCCGCTGAACCGCAACAAACTCTCCGCCGCCGAGCGCAACTTCCGTTCCCGCATTGCGCAGCTTTCCTCCGGTCAATGGTTCCTTCGTGGCACTCTCTCGGAACGTTCGGGCACTTGTGGCAAGGCCAATTGTCGTTGTGCCCGAGGGGAACTGCATAAGTCTTTGTACCTGGTGCAGAGCCAAGCGGGGAAGCTTCGCCAGATCTGTGTCCCAAAAGTCTGGCAGCAACGCGCTCGCCAAGCCGTTAACGACTATCGCCTGATGCAGGAACTGATTGAGGAAGTTTCCGAGCTGGAATGGAAACGACTTCAGGAAAAGAAACGATAACCGTTCTTCGCCGCCTGATCGCCTATGCGGAAAAAACCTTTCAGCTCTCCGAAGATATCGTCACGCAGTTTTCCGACCGGAGAGAGAAACCGCGCATTTCCACAGCGGCGGTGATGAAATCGTCGCTGGTGTTGTTCTGGGCCAGGATGGGCAGCATCAACGCTTGGGAACAGGTCGGCCGGGCCCGCTTTTGGCAGCGTTGGCTCGGAGAGGCCAAGGCGCTGAAGCTGGACGAGCTGCAGATTACCCACCGTGGGTAATACCAACCGGACGCCTTAAACTGCACAAAAAAGAACTCTTAGAAATCTGTCGACCGAACCCGCAGTAAACTCCCGCTAGGGCTCTTCGCAGAGAAAGAAGGAGTTCACAATCGTAGGCCATCTCGCATCAATCCGTTCCAGTATAAAGGCAGCATCTTCGATGGCACGATCCACGAAGAATCCCTTTGCCATATTCGGTTTGTTCGTGTCCAAGTCGATGAGCCTCCGCGCAGCCAAAAACGTTGCGGCAAACAGAATGGCGAACTTTCTTTCCTCGGTCATTTTATGTAAAGCGGGAATTTTCCTACCCTCGAATGAGGTGTTTACCGGATTGACGTTCATTGGTTGCTGATAGAACCTCTGCCGGAATAGCCGAACCGATATCCAACGGGCATTGAAATCGTCTGGAGGCTAGCAAATGGCTCGATACCTCCGTATACGGTGCATCGTGAAGACCGAGCGAACGGGCGCACATGAGCGCATCAATGCGATTTGTGGGCTCACGCCGGATGGAAGTCATTGGACGCTAACACACGAAGACGCTGTTTCACAGGTCGAGAATGGGAACTGCCGGTTTTACATAGAGAGACCTAGAGATCAGCGATATGACGTAATCGTCGCAATGGATGTTCGCGCCCACAGGTACCTCAGAACGGTCGCAGATAGAGATCAACCCGACCAATTTCTGTATCTCCCGGCCTGTCCTCACGTCGCGCATACACCCTACTCCATACCGGGCCCGACCAGACTGGGAACAGCGCTGGACCGACTGGTAGTGGCAGAGGGACCCGGATACCGCTCTCTACCTTTGTGAAGGCCACGCCAGGGAATTGCTCCTCATTCAGTGAGGTCTGCGAGGATTCCCGCATGAAGCGCCGCAAGCATAAACAAGGCTCGAAACCTGCGAGCCCTCCCACTCCCACGATTCCCAGTGAGGTGGAGAAACCTGCTAGCCCTTCCGTCGCGCTTGCCGGAGCGGACCGCCGGACTCATCCTCGCTACGAATTCATTGCCGCTGTTGAGGTAGTAGCGGCTGAATCCGGTGAGCGGATTGAAACGCGCGTCCGTGACTTGAGTCAGCAAGGCTGCTATGTGGACACGAACAACCCTCTTCCTTTAGGGACGGTTACAGACGTACGCATCACAAAAAGAGCACAATTGTTTGAAGCCGGAGCAAGAGTCGTCTATTCCCGAGCTAGCAAGGGCATGGGTCTGCTGTTTACCACCATTGAGCCGGAGCACCTTCAGACTCTTGGGACGTGGCTCAACGAATCCCGCGAAACCTCCTGGCTCGCAGCAAACCGCCGAAGGAGTCAGCGAGTATTGATGACCATTCCAGTGCGAGTCTCCGGGCAGATGGGTGTCGGATTGCCTTTTGAAGGACGCAAACCAAGGCCATCAGTGCTCACGGTGCATTGATTCTCCTATCGACACAGGTGTACCGAGGACAGCGGCTCACTCTGTCGAACGTCCAGACAAAGGCGGCACTGGAATGTGTTGTGGCTCACATATCCCGACGCCAGGGCGAGCATCCACAAATGGGAGTGGAATTCGTGCTGCCCAATCCTATGTTCTGGCACGTAGCCTTCCCGCCGAGAGATTGGACACCCCGGCACCCAGATGCAAAATCCCACCCGCTTCAGCAAGTGTGAAACTCTTGGGAACTCCCCTGCCGACCAGTAATTGGCCCTGGCAAAGGCGGGCATCGGCATACATCGTTAAAGCGTTTGCTGTAGGAAGCGTCCTCAGTCAGCCGACAGGTTTTTTCATAAGCTGTTCTAAGTGTTCGAACGTGCTTATGTGACCGCAAGATTTGGCGGCCTCTGGAATCTCATCCCGTCCGATACCTAAATGAGCAAGATCTCTGGCGAGTTGGGTATACATCCTGCTGTACGTGGGGTCTCCTTTGGGGGTGCCTTTCTCCTTGTGCACATTCAGCGCGAGTTCTAGGCTCCTGAAATACCCGACGACTTCAGGCTGAATTTCCATCCCTGTTCCTCCCGACGCGGGATTCTATCACTCGCCTATGGCTGCGATTCATGTCGGCACCTCAGCATTCACAGCGACAGGCTGAGGCGGGCAAACAGAACGGGGGCCCCCGGATTCAACAAGGTTAAGGTTGCGGATTTGAGTGAGCGTGAACGGCCCGTTTGGCTATTTTGAAGGTGTTCGCGCTCGACAACATCATGCTCCAGGAGTTTTCATCTGTGAATTTATGTAGTCCGGGAACATCGAAAAGCAACAATTCCATCGTTTTTGCCTGCGGGGGGAGAACCCCGGGGAGAACCCTGGCGTCTTTGAGTCTGGGATCAGATTCGCTCATCCTTGACAAAAAGAAGATACCCTCCTTTCCCGGCTCAACGATATTTAGGGCATCAAAGGAAACCAGGTCTCCGCCGCTGACGAATAGTTTCACAATCTCGCCATTTTTGACTGCCCTTCTCCTTTAAGCAAGTCGACCACCTTTGCGTAAAAACGTCGGCCGACAACCTGATCGTTAAGTTGAGCGACATTAGGCACGCGGCCCGGCGCAAGCGCAGCCTTCAATTTGGCACGGTCCACGATCTCGTCTGGCTGTGACGCAGGGATTGCCACAACGACAAGAGAACTGCGCCGAACTAATTCTTTGCAGATTCTTTCACGTTCTTTGTCGCCAGGAAAGGACATCTGGGCGGGAGCCAGTAAGGGCCCCAGAAGCAGAAAACTGAGGATCTGGATTGTTCGTGTCATTGTCGCAGAACCCCTGTAGATGGAACTTATAGTAAGGGATCAATTTCGGTTTCCCGAATTAAGGAGCTCAAAGCTCTTTGCGTTCACAGAGGACCTTGAGTTGCCCTGGCCACCATTCGGAGTCCTCATGATAGCCGCCATTCTGCACGGTGACGCTCGCATTTCTGAATGCCTCGGCTAGGCGAAGTCAACTGGTTGAAGAAATAGGCGTCTAGGTGTAGCTGGCCAGGTTGGCACAATGCTCGATGAGCGCCTTCAGGCGTTTACCCATGCCGTTGAAAGCAATCTGCCATCACCGCAGATCGTCTCCGTGCAGACGGGAATCGACGAAGCGCAGGAGGAGCGATTCAAGCTCTTTCTTGGCCCGAGTTTCGGTCTTGCGGGACTGAAGACAGCCTTCAGGGACTCGGCCAAGTCATCGCCAGGGGCAAAGTAGTTGGGTCGCGCACGCTCGGCAGGCGAATACTTGCTTGGACTGAAGCCGGAAAATGCCGCCCTAGTCCGGTCGGCGAATGCTTTCGATGTAGGGCTACGTTTCCTTAGATTGGCGGCAATTGCTTCTCGTACGCTCTCGTCATGTTGAAAAACCGTATCGATTGCCGAATGGATAGGATTCGGGGAATCGCCATTCGACTAGGCGGACACATTGCCTGCGACGCTCCTAGACCGCTGACTTTATTGCCTACTATAGACTTGGGAGGGATAGCTGTTGTCATTGGGAACGCTCCTCAATCCATTAAATCCAAATCACAGGCTTGATTCGTTAGGTCCGAGCAAGTTGACCCGAGATTCTTTTTTGACCTCTCGAACGGTCCGCATTGCGCATCAGTTGTATTGTCTGTACGTAGCTAGCAGTAAACTCAAGAACCGCGACTCGTTTTCTCATCTCATTGCTCCTTCAAGAAGGTCCTCAGTTGAGACTCAGCGCTTCTGGTGCGCATCCGGTCCGCGCGTTCATCAACCCATATGGACGGGGCCCCCGCGATGCCGCTAGTCCTGTTCCGCGAAACAAACCTGGCCGCTGTAGCGGAATACCGTCGCTTGCCTGCTCAAATCCACCTCACCGATGTTCTTGATATCGCCGGTGGCTCCGGCGAACTTCCCCGTGCCGCCGGTAATGTGCACGGGGTAGGTGAGGACGGCGAAGAGGGTTTGCGAGAGTGGGACCGTCGTGGCCGTGGCTGGGTCAAACGTGAGAGTGTCTCCTGATTCAGTGACCCAGTGATGTTGGATCATGAACACCAGAGTGGGCCCTGGACCAGGCTGCGGTGCGCCGAGAAGCGTTCCGCTAACGGCGCCGCGTAGATCCCCCGTGGCTGTCCCCATAGTCGTGTTTGCATCGATGGCGCCGAAGTTGGTCATGAGCATTCCCCCGACGGGAACGCAATGACGTTCCGTGGCACTTGAACGTGGAGCAACTTTTGGGGTGGACGAAGCTCGGCTAAACAGGGCCATCGCCGGAACGAAAACGACGAGGGCCATTAGCCCAGCGCGAGTCAACGGGCGGGCGGAAGCAATCGTGTTCTTCATACTGTTTCCTCCATGAGCCCGAAGAAGCGACACATTGCTCCTGCGGGCGAACTTTGCTAGCATCGAGTCCGACTCACCAGGTATCTGAAATTCCGACGCGGCCAGCCAGCGTCGTTCCCGCAAGCTAGCTTCAGGCCGCCTCAGAAGTCTTTGGGAAAAGTTGAAGGAATCTTAGGGATTTTCTGAAGGCCCCTAACATGCCGGAAGGAAAGCACGTCTACGAGTTTGGGCCTTTCCGGCTGGACCCTGCCGAGCGCCTGTTACTGCGTAACAATCAAACAGTACTGTTGGCGCCGAAGGCGTTCGATACGCTGCTTTTGCTGGTCGAGAACAGCGGACACCTGCTGACCAAAGACGAATTGATGAAACGCTTATGGCCGGAGACGTTCGTCGAAGAGGCGAACCTGGCGCAGAACATCTCAGCGATCCGGCGGGCGCTGGATGAGAAGAACGGCGGGGCGCAATACATCGAGACGGTGCCGAAGGGTGGTTACCGGTTCGTCGGAAAGGTCAGCGTTTCCCAGCCGGCTGCACCTTCTGTTGAACCCGCGCGACAAACCGATGAGACACCGGGGCCCCAGTCTCCTTCCGTCAGGTCAAGAGATCTCCGGGGACGCGTCGTCTTGGGCGTTGCTATCGTGATGGCGCTTGCAGTGTTGGCTTGGGGAATCGGACACCTCCGAGTCCGAGCGGGTGAATCGCTCTCTCCTATCCGTTCGATTGCAATTCTGCCGCTGCTGAATCTCTCCAATGATTCGCAGCAGGAATACTTCGTGGACGGAATGACAGACGAACTCATCACGGACCTGGCAAAGATCGGCAAATTGCGCGTGATTTCCCGCACCTCCGTGATGTCGTACAAAGGAACACACAAGTCACTTGGGGCGATAGCGGGAGAACTAAACGTGGATGCCGTGGTGGAGGGAACAGTACTGCGGGCCGGCAACCGCGTGCGCGTCACGGCACAGCTGCTTCGGGCTTCACCAGAGAGACATCTATGGGCTGACAGCTACCAGGGAGACTTGACCGACGTGTTTTCGTTACAAGATCGAGTGGCGCGCTCGATTGCGCGCGAGATCCGGGTCACACTGACACCAGAAGAGCAGGCTCGGTTGACGAGCCTCCAGCCCCCTGACCCAGAAGCCTACGATGCTTATGTGCGAGGCCGCCACTATGCGTCTCAACTAACTCCAGACGGTTTCGAAAAAGCGATCCTGAATTTCGGACGTGCCATCGAATTGCAGCCGCGATACGCACAGGCTTACGCGGATTTAGCCGAGACGTACTGCTGGGCGGCTGCGACTCAGTCGATTCCCGTGCAGGAAGGGCTGCTCAAGGCCCGCCAGGCCGCAATGAAGGCTCTCGAGATGGATGAGACTCTAAGTCAGGCTCATAGTTCTTTGGCTTGGGTCAAGTATGCCTACGAGTGGAATTTCCCGGAGGCGGAAAGAGAGTTTCGCCGCTCCGTTGAGTTGAATCCGGGCGCTTCGTGGCCTCTCCTTTGGTACGGTATGTATTTAGCTCAAGGGAACCACATCGAGGAATCGATTGCAGAGATGAAAAAGGTCCAGCAAGTCGACCCGTTGTCTCCGGTTGTCAACGCACTTGCTCTCGTCCCCCTGCTGACGGGGCGAAAATACGACATCGCAATCGAAGGCGGCCAGAAAGTATTGGAGATGGATCGCAGTAATGGCCTGGCGCGATGGCTGCTGACCACAGCCTACGAATGGAAAGGCGACTTCTCCAAAGCGATTGATCTGAAGGAGGAAACTGCTGTTCTTTACGGTGAAAGCAAAGAAGCTGCCGCTCAACGCTTCACGCGACTTCGCCGAGCGTACGAGAGACTTGGTCCGAAAGAGTATTGGCGTATGAATCTCGAACAGCAGCTCTCTCAATGGAAGACGAATCCGGGCGATCCCTATAACCATGCCGTGTTTTATGCGCGCGTCGGCAAAAACCTTGAGGCGTTTGCCTGGTTGGGAAAGGCATATCAAGTCCGCTCGCAAGAATTGATCTTTGGTCTCAGAACTGAACCGGCTTTTGATGCCATGCGATCCGATCCGAGATACACAGATCTCGTTCACCGCATTGGCTTCCCGGCACAAGACCGGTAAAAGCTCCAGACGTGAAAATCGACGTGTGTGCGATCCCGGGGGAGTAGGCCCGCGGAATGTCACCGCGAGCCTCTCGCAGAACCGGACATGAACCTCTCGGCGCATCCGGCTCCCATCAATTAAACACTCCGGTCATGCCGATATCCCAATGTACGAAGAGAGCCCGTTGTTCCGTG
>DATHIB010000161.1:0-39416 GCA_035490055.1 Candidatus Limnocylindria bacterium
GGGTCAGAAAGCGGGTGCTCTCTCGATATCTGGCCTCCTGCAGCCGAATCGTCCCCAGCATCGCCAAAGCCAGCGCTCGCGTGACCGGATTCTCGAGGGCCTGGCGGGCTTCGGTTTCCGCCTGGTCCATCTGTCCCTGGCTCAGCAGGCGCGCCGCCACCTCAATATGGTTGAGCTGTGCCAAGCCAACGCTGGGGAAGATCAGAAGTGAAAGACACGGTATGTACCACCGGAGTGTAGGCCAAACCCGGCAAGCGCTGTGCCGGAGGAACTCTGTGCGCTCACCAAAACTGCGCATATTTGTTCATGATAGCAAGCGGCCACAACCGGGGCAACTTCTCCCGGCTCTCACTGAACGCACGAACACACGTAAGTATTGTGGGCGTGCGCCCGCGGGTGTTAAATTCTTTTGTCGACGAGGCGGGCGGTATTCTGCTGAAGTCGTGCGGCCATCTGGGGAGCTCCACAGCTTAATGTTCAAGAAAACAGGGCTGCACCACCGCTCGCGCCGTGGCTTCCTGAAGCGTCTGCTCGCTGCGCTCGTCGCGGGCTATGTGCCACTCTCCCCAGGGTCATACTGCCTCGCAACGCCTCAAAGCGATGGCAAGTTTCCGTTTGAACTTGTCCCGCCTGCGGTGAGCGGGATTACCTGGGTACACCACAACGGGCGCTCCCAGGAGATGTACCTGCCGGAAACCGTGGGCGCTGGATGCGCATTCATCGATTATGACAACGACGGCTGGATGGACATTTACCTGGTCAACAGCGGCAAGTGTGATTTCTTCGATCCCCGGTCACCGCTCCGCAACGCGCTTTACCGGAACAACCGCGACGGAACATTCACTGACGTGACCGAAAAGGCTGGTGTCGGCGGCGGCGGGTATGGGATGGGTGTGGCGGCCGGCGATTACGACGGCGACGGCTTGCCCGACCTCCTTGTGACGCAGTACAACGGCGTCATTCTCTACCACAACAACGGTGACGGCAAGTTTACCGATGTGACCCGGAAAGCTGGCCTGCCCACCAACGGCTGGGCATCGAGTGCGGTCTGGTTTGACTACGACAACGACGGAAAACTCGACCTCTTCATTTGCCGGTTTGTGGATTTCGACAAGTCCAAGAACAGGTTTTGCGGCAACCGTGAGACTGGCGAACGCTACTACTGTATCCCGCGCGTTTACGATCCTATGCCGAGCTGGTTGTTCCACAACAATGGCGACGGTACTTTTACCGACGTCAGCAACGAGTCTGGGATCTCGAAGTCCTTGGGCAAGGCATGGGGCGTCGTCGCCTGCGACATCAATAACGATGGAAGAATGGACTTATTCGTCGCCAATGACACGGTGGCGAATTTCCTGTTTGTCAATCATGGCAATGGAAAGTTCGAGGAGATGGGCCTCCAGACCAACGTGGGCTTCAGCGCCGAAGGGCGGGCGCGGTCCGGGATGGGCGTGGACTCCGCCGACTACGACCAGGACGGCTGGATGGACCTGTTCGTCACCAACGTAGACCAGGAGATGTATTCGCTCTACCACAACAACCGCGACGAGACCTTCGACGATATGGCCGTCCCTTACGGCATCGGCAAGGTCACGCGGCTGATGAGCGGTTGGGGGGTGAAATTCTTCGATTACGACAATGACGGCACGCTGGACCTCTTCCTTGCCAACGGCCACCCTGACGATAAAATCCAGGAGCATTCCAGCGAAGTGAAATACCGCGAGCCCATGTTGCTCTTTCACGGCACGGGCCGAGGATTCGAGAACGTGACGGCCGGCAGCGGCCCCCTTTTCTCAAAGCCCTATGCCGCACGCGGCATGGCGATTGGCGATTTCAATAACGATGGCGCCCTCGATGTGCTGGTCGCAGTCAACAACGGCCCGCCTCTGCTGCTCAAGAATCAGGTTGGCCGGCTAAGTCATTGGTTGGGTGTGAAGTTGGTCGCGAAGCGAACCAATCCCGACGCGGTGGGCGCGCTGATTACCTGGCAGGCCGGAGACCTGAAGCGGTCACACTTCAAGACGGGAGCGGGAAGTTATCTGGCCTCTCACGACCCGCGCGTGGTGCTGGGCATCGGCAAGCGCACGCAGATCGACTGGATCGAGGTCAAGTGGCCGCTGCCAAGCGGCCGCGTGGAACGCTTCACCAATCTCCCACGCGATCAATACATTACACTCGTGGAAGGGCAGGGGGACCCGCTGCGAAAACGTTGATCAGTTTTTTTGCTGCGGAGAGCTTCCAGAGTTCGTATGTGGCCCGGCGACCGTCGTCCGACACAACGAGGCGGTTCGTCAAAGCTCCCCAAAATGGTTTTGCGCCGCGATGCGGTCCCGGCTGAGGAATCCCTTCATCGGAATGCAGCTGTAAGAAATTTGCGGAGTGCTTGCGCGCTGTGGAGTCAATTAGTCGCGTTGGCTCTTCGGTTGAGGCGGGTTGGCGGAGCGATTGGTGAGATTTCGCCGTATTTCTTCCAGGTCGCTTGTCTCTTTCTCCATGCGCGTGAACGAATCCAGAGCCTTGAGGCTATCTTCCACCTTCCCAAGCCGCCGGTAGACGTGGGCCAGAACGTAATAATACGAAGACGCTCGAGGATTTAAGGAAATGGCCCGGTTCAGGGCATCGACAGCATCAACCAGCCCTCCCTGTGCTTCCCTCGCTTTTGCCTGCTGGAACCAAGCGCCATCAGACTTGGGATCGAGTTCCCACGCAGCGCGGGCGCACGCGAGAGCCTTTTCGGAATCACCCTTCCGATTGTAATACGCGCTGAGGTTCACATGTGCCGACACGAACTTTCCCTTCCTGGCTTCGTTGATCGCAATGGCTTTCTCATAACTCGCGACAGCTCCAGCGTCATCGCCCAGAGCCTCCTGAGCAAAACCCAGACCATCCAAACTTTCCATGTACGAAGGGTCGATATGGAGTGCCGCTTCAAATTCCTTTCGTGCAACGCTCCAATTGTCCTGGATGGAGAATAATTTGCCCAAGTTGAAATGCATCTCAGCGGATTGCGGGTTGTACCGGATTCCCTGCTCGAACTCCGCCTGGGCGGCGTCGTACCTTCCAATGATCATCAGGTTGCGGCCGAGAATCTTGTGGGCCTCAGCATTTTGGATGTCGAGTTGGAGCGATTTCGTGAGCGCCTGAATGGATTCGCCGATTTTCCGCTGGGCGAACTGGCTGTAGCCCAAGGCATACCAACCCCAAGAGGTTTTCGGGTGCTCTTTGACATAAGCAGCCAGGAGCGGCTCAACCTCCTGGAATCGCCCCGCTCGGATGTAGCCTTCAAATTCGGCGATACCTTGGGAGTCGTCCGCAGGTGCCTGGTTCTTCGAAAGCAACTGGACTTTTTCTCTGGCGAAGACGTCGCCGGGATTGAACTCCACTGCCTTTCGATACGCTGCGGAAGCACCGTGAGCATCGCCTTCCTTTTCAAGAGCCACTCCCAAGAAATGCTGGGCGTCTGAAGATTCGGGCTGGAGCTCAACCGCGTGCCGAAATTTGGAGGCGGCTTGATCCAACTCACCCTTGTCGAGCGCCACGCGGCCTTCGGCGATATCCAAATCAGCGTTCTGCCTCCGGTCGTCGGAAGAAGCCAATTCGCGGCTCTTCTGCAACTCAGCAGTGGCCTCATCCTTTTGTCCTGCCCGCGCCAGAGCCAGCCCAAGCTGGTAATGAGCCTTGGTATTCTGTGGCTCAAGCCGCACCGCTTCCCGAAGTTCTCCGATGGATTCCTCCACTTTCCCGTCGCTGAGAAGTGCCTTACCCAAAGCGATGCGCGCACTCGCAAAGTTTGGTTCGGTCGCGACTACCTTACGCAACTGTTCGATTTCTTTAGCCAGCCCAGAGCTCGGGTCTGAGCCGTAGGCCACCGCGAGATTGAACTGCGCTTTCAACAATCCCGGGGCGAGCGCTACGGCTCGCTGGAGTTCCCGCACGGCCTCTCGACTGTCCGTGGAAATGAGGACGGTGCCTAGATTCGCGTGCGCGTCCGCATAATCGGGTCGGATGCGCAGAGCCTCACGAAACTCGGCGATAGCTGCTTTGTCCTCGTTGCCCTGCGCTAGCACCAGCCCGATGTTATTGTGTGCATCGGCGAAATCCGGGCGCAGCCGCACGGCCTCACGGAACTCCGCTAGAACCTCTTTGCTGTCTGCACCCTTGCGTCCAAGCAGCAGTCCGAGCATGTTGTGCGCTTCGGCGCGGTCCGGCTTCGCAGCCAACGCTCCGCGAATGCCTGCAATCGCCGTATCCCAATCGGGCGCGGGACCGGACGAAGCGGAGATATTGATCCCGGCCTCGAATTGCGACAGCGCTTTATCGAGATCGCCCGCGCGAAGATAAACGGTTCCGAGGTCGATGTATGTGGCGGGGAAGGACGGCAGGAGCGCGATCGCGCGTTGCAGGTTTCGTCGTGCGTTCTCTATCTGGCCCGTTTCGCCCAGAGCGGTTCCAAGAAAGGCGTAGCCAGCGCCTGCCGACGGATCAAGTCGAAGAGCCTCTTGCAGCTCGGATATTCCTTTGGTTTTCGAACCGCTGTACCACAGCGCAACGCCAAAATTGTAGTGTGAGTCAGAAAGGTCCGGCCGGAGCGTGACGGCGCGCTCCAAGTGGACCAGCGCAGAAGGCAAATCTCCTCCTTGGCCTAGTATGAAACCGAGCAGATTCTGCGCGCCGGCGTGACTATCATCTTTACTTAGGGCTTCGCTGAGTAGTCGTTCGGCTTCTTTCAGGTCGCCTTGTGCGGCAGCCTGCTCTCCACGCTTGTAGAGGTCGTCTGCCGGACTCGCCAGAGGCCGGCGTGGCTTAGGCAGCGATGCAGCCTGCTTCTTCAAGGCCAAGCCGAGCGCATAATAACCTTCGTGGAATTCCGGATTGATGCGCACCGAGCTCTCAAACGCTTCGATTGCGCCCTGAAGATCTGCGCTCTGTTGTAGCGTCTGGCCGAACACGTACTGAACATCGGCGCTGTCCGGTTCGCGCTCGGCGACCAGCCGTACATGCACAAGAGCGCCCTTGGCATCACCTTTTTCCCGAAGAGCGACGCCCAGATTCAGGTGCGCCACTAGATTGTCAGGCTCAAGCGCCAGTGCTCTTTGAAAGGCCCCAACCGCTTCGGACAATTCGCCATTCTTGGCTAACGCCGATCCCAGGTTCGTGTACGCCCGCGCGTATTTCGGGTCAAGCGAGACGGCCTTCCTGAATTCAGCGACGGCGCCGGGCAAATCACCTCTCTCAAGTGTAGCGACACCTAACCAGTTGTGGGCCTCGGCAGAGGTGGGGCCCAACTTCACCGCGCGCTGAAAGGCTTCGAGGGCATGCGAGAAATCGTTCCGGTCCCAATATGCCAGGCCAAGCGCGACGTAGAGCTTGGGGCTGTCAGGATGTTGTTTTATTTCATCTTGAATCTGGCTGACCGATGCCGGCGCATTTTTACTTAGCTGTGCCCGGCCGGGCAGAATCGAACCCACCAGGAGAACGACCAAGTCTAGAGTTCGATTCACTTTCGCGCGACTGTCCATCGATCCGGGGTCCAACAGTCAAAGCTGCAAATGAGAGCTGGATTCGTCCTCCGTTTGGAGAGATTTCGCTATCTCCACTCGGTCTTCCGCTTTGTCATTCTTTCCCATTGGCGCGAACAGCAGCCCCAGTTTGTAGTTCGCTTTGACCGACTTTGGATTCAAGCGGACCGCTTTCTATAGGCTGTTTTTCGCCTCGGAACACCAGCGCGCACTCAAGGCCAAGCTGCCCAAGGCCTCGTATGATAACGCATGATCGGATAGCGCCGAAGCAAATCCTCCAAGGTTCGAATCGACACGTCACCCGACTTAGAACCGGCAGCAGATTGCGCCGATTCTGTCTCGGCACCTTTCATGTTGTTTGACCACGGGAACGATGGGGGTAAGCCTGTCGGCGTCAAACATGAGCAGGCCTTCTCAAGATGAACTACTTATTGCGTGCACGGATTCTGCTTGACAAGCTTGCCATCACCACCTGATGCGCACGAGCGACAAGCCTTGCCTGGGCAAAGTGAATTGCAAATGGGCTTCGCCGTGCTCCATCAGAATCCACGCCGGCGAAGTGAGGAGCTGCAATTGTCCCGCGCTCTGCAACTGATCGTATTGCTCAGGGGAAGGAGATTGCGGGAATCCCATTTGCTTCCAAGCCGTGAAGGCGTTGCTGTGATGCGCGTCAATACGGAAATGTTCGACATGCGCGAGGTGCATGGATTCGGGCAGCCCGGTGATCACCAAGTCGTTCGGCGCAGCGGGGGCATCCACATCCTCGTCGTGATAATTCCAGATCATGACTTCGATTTCGTGATTCGTGCGCGTGGCAATGGCGCTGATATCCGACTGCTGCCGCACTCCTGCGCTGACGACCCGCCCAGTGGGAAGCGCACCCGTGCTCGAAACCTTTACGCGTTCGCTGCCTAATAACCCGAACATCCGGAAGGCATTGAGCACCGGTTTGTCTATTCCATTGGTGGCCAGCTCGCGAAATCCTTCGAAGTAGGGCTGGTCTTCGAACTCGAAGGACCAGCTTACCGAGCCTGCAAGACGAACTTGCTCGCGGGCCGCCAGTGCGTAGGTGGCGTTCATCGCCTCGGCCGTGTAGGCGGCATACAAGGCACCATTGCGGTATCCATTCTGGGGATTGGTGCGTGCTGAACAGGCCGCGCAACCTTCCGGGTCGGACTCCCCCAGAATGATCGGGGTGTCACGCCACTCGGGAAAAGATTTGACGATTTTGAAACCCTGTTCTATGGATGCGAGCTGGCGCGCGATCCCCATCACCACGTGATCGCCTTGCCACGTTGGTGAGCCCTTGGGATGAAAAGAGATGAAGTCCAGTCGCGAACCGGTCTTTCCAGTCGCGTAGTTTCGCTGGTGCGCGCAATGATCGAGAAAAATGCGCAAGAATTCAGCCGCCTTCGGAGAAGCAGGGCCGGTGGAATCCGGGCCGCCCACGCGAGCTTTGGGAAGCGCTCGCAGAATGGCATCGGCCGAGTAGTCGTAGAGTTTGAGGAATTCCTCGGGAGTGCCTTGCCAGTAAGCGATATCGGGTTCATTCCAGACTTCCCACAACCAGGTTTTTACTTCCGCGTCGCCATAGCGCTCGCGAAGATGCTGAACAAATTGAAAAACGACTTCCGACCACTTCTGATAGTCCTTCGGCGGGTAGGTCCAGCCGGTAAAAACTGAGCCTTGCGGAAAATTGTGTCGGTAAGGCTGTGGATGAGTGGAAAGCGCTTCCGGCATAAATCCGATTTCGACCAGTGGTTTGATACCAGCGGCGCGAAAGGTATCGAAAATGCGATCCAAAATTGTCCAGCTATAGACCGGCTTTCCCGCTGCGTCTTCCGTGTAGATATTTGTGGAGCCCCATTTTAAGGATGCCGAGCCGTCACCGGTCGTCAAAAGATTGTGAACACGAACATACGCCGGCTTGGGGCTGAGAGCCGCGAGCTCGCCGAGTAATTTCTTCCCGTTGGAAGTGTAAGTGTAATTGGGCTCGTCATAGCCGAAATAATTCCAGATGGGGATCATCGGACCATCCGGCTGATCGGCGTGTACCTCGACTTTTATGCTTTGCGCCGTTTCTTGCGAGCGGCACGAAGGAACTGCGGAGAACAGAAGCACGAGCGCACCAAGGAGTCGATACAAAGTTCACCTTTTGGGAAGAAGGCTAACGAGACCTTCTGGTCGCAGATTATAGGGTTGGTGTCGACGATTAGACAATACGTCGCCGGAGTTCCAGGTTGACATCGTACCGCTTTCAGAATGCGCTAGACTCAGTAATAGTCATCGCCGCCGTGCGGCCAAAGCCAATGAACAGTGTCTTTACTCGATCGGCTGACTAATCTGCATGAAATCTGCTAGAACTAGAAGGGCGAACCCCGCGATGAGTTTGGCTCTGTGGTCATCGTTCAGTTTTGTTCTCTGCGGTTTGTATCTCACTTGGCCTGCGCTTCGAGCCCAGCATCAACCAGGCCCAGCCGTCGCAGCAGTAGAGATCGATGCGGATCGGGTCGAGGGTCAAATAAGCCCGGTGCTCTACGGCCAATTTGATGAATTTATGTTCGAAGGTGTGAAGCGCGGATTGACCGCTGAACTGATTCGCGATCGAAGTTTCGACGAAGCACCAAATGCGATAGGGCTGCCTCGCTTTTGGGAACGCGAACCAGATGACCGCAATGATGATCCAGGGCTGCACTTCCACTGGGACGACGCAGTGTTTTACCCAACGCGCCACGAATTCATGAGTGAGCGAACCGAACATTCGCTGCGGGTGAATCTTGCCGAAGACGATGGCCAGCGCCGTGGAATCCGCCAAGGGGGCATCCCCATTCGGCAGGGACTCCCTTACCATGGCTATCTGTGGATCAGGACCGATGTATTCAAGGCTCGCATCCATGTTGCGCTGGAAGCGGACAGGACCGGCGGGGAAACCTACTCGTCTGCGGAGATCAATGATGTTTTCGGAGATTGGAAGAAATACGATTTCACCCTGACTCCTTCAAAGAGTGATGCGCTCGCAAAGATCGTCATCCTGTTCAGCGGAAAGGGCCGCCTCTGGCTCGACCAGGTTTCTATGTTACCGGGTGATGCCGTGGATGGCGTGCGCTCCGATGTCTTCCAGAAGATCAAAGCGTTGCGTCCTGCCTTTATTCGCTGGCCAGGCGGAAACGTTGCTCAGGATTATCACTGGATGTGGGGCATTGGTCCGCGCGATCAGCGCCTCACATGGACGAACCTTTCCTGGGGCAACGAGCCGGAGTCCAGCGATTTTGGCATTGATGAATTCGTTCGTCTCTGCCGAAATGTCAGCGCTGAACCCTCGATTACCGTGAATGTCGAGGGCCGCGGCGCAACGCCTACTGAGGCAGCGGCGTGGGTCGAGTATGCGAACGGCCAGGCATCTTCCCGTCAAGGCGCCATGCGCGCAGCGAACGGCAACTTCAATGCGTTTAAGGTGAAGTATTGGGAAGTTGGGAACGAAATCTGGGGAGACTGGGTTCACGGGCACAGCGATGCCAATACCTATGCACAGAACTTTGAACGCTACGCCGCAGCCATGTCCGGCGTCGACCCGTCCATCCAGCTAATCGCTGTCGGCGACAACAACATGGACTGGAACCGTGCGGTCTTGCGGCTTGCGGGTCCTCATATCGACTATCTTGCGATCCATCATTATTACGGTACCAGGGATATGATGGGTGATCCGTTAAACCTCATGGCCCACCCATTGTCCTACGAACGTTTCTACAAGCAAGTTGGTGATCTCATTCGTGATCTCGTTCCCGGACGCACAATCAAACTGGCCATCAACGAATGGAACACCTCGTTGCCCGTGCCGAGCCAACACTCGATGGAGTCTGCCTTATACGCCGCGCGGCTTATGAACGTATTCGAGCGCAGCGACATTGTGGCCATGAGCGCCGAGTCCGACATGGTAAACGGGTGGTCGGGAGGAATGGTTCAGGCCAGCCACGACAACCTATTCGTCACCCCCACGTACCTCGTCAATGAACTTTACAATCGGCACCTTGGCGCACAACGAATCACCGCGCGCGTAAGCAGCCCTACATTCGACGCAACCAGCGAGGGCAAAGGCGTGCCTTATTTGGATGTAGTGGTGAGCCGCACTGCTGACGGTAAGCACATCTTCATCAAAGCCGTTAATACAGATCCGCAGAGAGAGCTGCGCACTTCAGTGCACATTGCTGGGGCGCAGGTGTCTTCCAGCGCCGTCATTGAGACAATCAACGCGGATTCGATGACCTCGGCCAACAGCTTTGCGACTCCGAACGCAGTTTCACTACAGCAGAAAACGATCAAAATCGGATCGCATTTTCTGGTCGATTTCCCCCAACACTCGGTTTCCGTCATAACCCTGAACATACTGAGTCCAACTGCTTTCCGACGTAGTACCGCAGTCGTTAATTCCGATTGAGGGAAACGACAAACCACGAGAGTCGTTAGATACAACTAAGCGCGAGCCACCCCGTTGGGGCCTCGCTGGGGGAGCCTGCCTACAGAAGGATCGTAGTATCTGGCGCGATGGTAGGATGCACTCCAGATTTCCACCAACGTTGGTTCCCCCCTGAGCGCTCTTCCCGAGTTCTCTAGATGAACAGCTCTGCACTGACATGGAAAAACTCAGCGAGTTTTTTGGCCTGCGTTTTGCTGATGGAGCGCTTCCCGTGAAATACCTCGGAAGTAATCCCTTTCGAGCCAAATATTTTCCAGAGGTCTTTTTGAGTCAGGCTGCGCGCCTCCATCAAATGCTGGAGTGTCCGCTGTGGACTTGCTTTCCGAATTGGATAGCGCCGCTCCTCGTACTCGTCAATGAGCATGGTCAGCAATTCGGCAAGTTCCTTTTCTTCTGGCGAAGGGTTCTCACGTTCGTCGAGACGCAGCAGCTCGTTGGTGAGACGTTCGGATTCCTCATCCGTGTGGATGACATGGGGAAGCGTACGGCCCAGCAGTTGCCCGTAAGTTTTCTCGTCGAGATCTATAGTTGTCGTGCTCATTGTTTCCAGGCCCCTTCGTCATATTCCGACTGCGTCAGCAGGTACAACACAAAGACTCTTTGAATAAAGTAGTTCACTCGCGCGATTAGGCGGTACTTATTGCCAGCTACATTGAACAGCGTTCTCCGTCCGACCAAGTCAGCATTGCGGTAAACTTGTTTCATTTCCGCAGGCGTTTTCCAATTTGCCTTGCGCACCACCCCGTACCATGCTTCAAGGCTCGCCTTCGCGTCCGGGTGTTTTTGCCAGAACTGTTCGAGAGCGCCTCGTTTTATGATGCGCATGAAGAGTCAGGTTCTCACAATGAGAACATGGAGTCAAGTTGCCTTTTGCGATTGTGGAAACTTGTGGTTTGGGGTGATCGTGTCTAACCCCCCACCCGGCGCGCCAGCGCCGCTCTTCTCCGACGCCCTGGCGCTCCCGGTAACCGAAACCGACAGCCCTTGGGAAGCCTTAGGAAGGCTTCTGACGTAAGCCGTCGCCCCTCGCAGCTCCTCGCAGTTGCCCACGCTGGCTTCCTGTGGTGCCGCAGCCTTATACCACTTTCAAGCCGCTTCAGTGAATGCCCTGTGTGCCTTGGTCAGCTCGTAAATCGGATCGTAGCACTTCCGGCAAGTCCCACGGAACCCTGAACCGATGTCCTGGTCCAACCACGGGGTCAACAACGGCTGTGACGTAACCGTGAAATCCACGGCATGGCTGGCGATCCATGGGTCGAATGCGCATCCGTGATGCTTGGGAGACCAAGAAGCTACCATTGGTCACGAGACTGCCCGACCGCAGCAGATCCAGCGGAGGTGGGGCTAAACTCAGAGGGGACGACGGCCGGACCCCGCGCCGGGGGATTATGCGTGAAACTGTTCTGGCTTTGGAGATAGGTTGCCACGCCTTGATAGAGACCCTCGGCCAGGCGCTCGCGGTATTCGGCTTTCCTGAGGAATTGTTCGTCCGACGGATTGCTCAGAAAAGAGATTTCGGTTAGCACGGATGGCATATTCGCTCCAACCAAGACCACAAACGGCGCGCGACCCACCCGGCGGTTCTGCGTGCTGCTGGCCGACCGCCGGATTGACCGGCTGAGAGAGTCTTGAATGTCTTCGGCAAACATCCTTGATTCTTCCGTCTTTTTTTCGCCAAGCCCAATCTTCTTCATCAGTTCGAACCGGTCCGATACCTTTTCTTGAGCCGTTGCATTCTCGCGCGCGGAGACTTCCATCACCTCCGTGCTTCCTGCGAAGTCCAAGTAATAGGTCTCGATGCCTCGAACCGCGGGATAGGGGCTTGAGTTCGCGTGAATCGACAAAAAGAGATCAGCCTTTATGTCATTGGCAATGTACGTGCGCTCTTCAAGGGAGATAAACACATCCTTGGTTCGCGTGAAGACGATTTCCGCGTTGGGGAGGTGCTGCTTGATGATCCTCCCGAGCCGTAGTGCGACGTCCAGGCAAAGATCCTTCTCCGTTAAACCGGTGGGCCCCGTCGTGCCTGTGTCATGGCCGCCATGACCTGGATCAATCACAATACGTACGATCTTCATTTCCAGCATGCGCGTCAGAAATGACTGCGCACGTGCCGCATCCGTCCCCGGAAGACTGGCAGCGGGTGTTGAGCCGGTGGCCAGAGGGCCTGAAACCGGTGGACTCGGCGGAAGCGATACAACAGGAGCCGCTGCCGCAGCAAGCGGGTCCTGTGACTGTCGCCTCGCTCCAACCTTGTCATAAAAGAGTAAAAGACACGCAAGGAGAACCGCTAAGCCAAGAGTCAAAGCGCCCACGGTCTTGCGTTGCAAACTCTCCGTCGAAATCTCCGGATAGGAAACCACGGGCGCGTGCCCCGGCGCGGGGGTTGCCAATCGTACGGGTTGGGATGTTTTCTGCGCACTAGGGATCACGCCAGAGCTAGCGACCCTATTGTCCACGATAGTGGAAGCGACTTGCGTTCGCCCCGAGAACTCACTTCGCGACTTGCTTGGATCAGATTGCGCCTTTTGCGGCGGTACAAGAGGCTCCGCAACTTGTGGCACCCGCATTGGGAGATTTAAGTCAAAGTGAGATACGGCCTCGGGATCGCTGCCTAGATCGCCTTCCTTCTGCTCCGAATAAGCCCGACGCGAGACCTCGGCACAAAGGAGCGGAGATTTTGGCGGAGAAGGCGATGCTCGCAGCTGAGCGACTTGTACCGCCAGGTCTGGAGGAGTGACGTCAAACTCGATCACAATCTCCTCTATGTCTTCGGGGCCGGCTTGCTTGCGATCCAGGTTGGCCTCGAACATTCCCGAATCAAGAATGACTGGTGTCCTCTGCGGCGTGGGAGTTTCCTGCTGGGTGACTGCGTTCTTCACCTTGAGCGGATCCATTTCAAGGTCGACCAGAACTTGGTCCATGATGGCGGAATCAATCTGCTTGCACCCCGCAGCGTACCCAGCAAGCAGCGCGTTGAAACACAGATTGTTAATGTTCCGTGGAATGCCTTCGCTATGCCCCAAAATTCCTTCCAGAGCTCTGGTGCTAAATAGCGGTGGTCCTGCATAACCCGCCAGTCGAAGTCGGCGCTCGATGTATCCAACGATTTCCTCCCGCGTAAGCGGCTCCAAGCGACAGAGGATCGATATGCGCTGCCTAAGCTGCGTCAGGTTAGTGCTCGATAGCTTCTCCGCCAATTGCGTCTGGCCCACGAGAATAATTTGCATCAGCTTCGTCTGGGGCGTCTCAAAGTCGGACAGAAGTCGAACCGTTTCCAGCACGGAGTTGTCGAGGTTTTGACACTCATCGATGATCAGCACAAGGCGTCGACCTGCTAGCAGCTCGCGCGCGAGAGCTTGGTTCAACCTCTCGTGCATGGTAACAATATCTTGCCCCGTGGCATCGAGCCCCAAGCCGCTGAGCACGTAGCGCAAGAGCTCCCGGGAATCACACTGGGTCTGGAACAGGAAGACCGCATGAGACGTCTGGTTTAGCTGGTTCAGGAGTTGGAATACCAGTGTGGTTTTGCCCATACCCGGTCCGGAAATAAGGGCCAGGAAGCCGCACCCGGCTTCGAGGCCGCGCGACAGGGAATTGAACGCTTTGCTGTGGGTTCGGCTAGGGCAGATGAAGCGCGGATCCGGCGTCACGCCGAACGGCTGCTCTTTCAACCCATAGAATTCCAGGAACATCGAGCTGCTACTTTCGATTCACAAATGCCCTGGGCAATCCAGCACCAGGTACAGTCGGCACCGATCGCCCAACTAGATCGTGAGACGGCTGGTCACTGAGCGACATTTTCCCTGCTGAGCGCGTACAACACCAACTCAACCCGGCTGGACAAACCCAGTTTTTCAAAAACGCGAAAGATGTAGTTCCTGACCGTATGTTCGCAAAGGTTAAGCGCCACGCTAATCTCTTGGTTTCTCATGCCCTCCGCGACGAGGCGAACGACGTCCCGTTCGCGCGGTGTGAGCAATGCCTTTCCGTCTGCGTTCTGAATCTGGAACGGTCTAAGGTTGGTAACCAGTTCGAGAAGAAATTCTAATTCATCGTTGTTAATCCAAATTTGTCCCTGGTGAATTCGGCGGATACACCTCGGGAGGGCATTGAAAGAACTGCCCCGGCAGAAAATGCCTCGCGCGCCGGCCCGAAAAGCATCGACCACGAGGTCGCGTTCCCCGGAATCCAGCAGCATCACACTGGAAATTTTCAGATTCGAGGCGCGCAACTGATGCAAAACCTTGAAACCAGCGAGTCGACCGTCTTCCAATTGAGCACTGATCACAGCGACGTGGGGGCGAAAATTCTCCAGCTCGAGAAATACCTCGGAAGAGCTCCCTGCAAATGCGCGGATATTAAAGTTGTTACGAAAGCGCTTCAACGCAGCCGCAATCAGCTGGCTGGCCATTCGCGTGGCATCGACGACAGAAACATGCACTCGTTCGGAATCCTGTTGGTATGGCTTGTCCATACAGTTTCCCATTTCCTTATGACTTATGGGGGGCGGGAGGAAGGACATTTTATACGTCATGCGTGTTTTAAGTGCAAGCGAAATTTTTAAATGCCCTGCAAAGCATCAGAACGAAAAAAGTACCTACAGACCATTCGTACCTGCGCGGTTAGTTAGCATCGCCTCTGGCCGTAGAAAGCATGCGCGGGGCCACGGGAAGGGGAAAACGTCTCGGACAAGATTTCCTTCTCCTGCGTTAAGTCCACAGCAATCTCTGACTTTGAGCAATGCCGCTCCGCAGGTCTCTCCGCTATGAGGGTGTCGGAGAAAACAAATCCTCGACGAAGAATCAATAACTTGCAGACGTATCTCTGTCCGTAACTTATTGATTTCACGTGCGACAAAATCTATTCCCGACAGGCTCCTAGACCGTTAGAGGTTGTTTAGTGGTTCCGCGCGTCATCGTTTAGGGCTTTGGGAAACATAAAAGGAACTCCTGTAAGTCCGGGAACAGATTGTGGTGACTAGGACTGGCACCCCCACTGGGGGGTCATTTGTCACCAGTCGGTTTCACCTCAGGCACTGAGATCTCAGCCGTCTGGAACCAATGCACTGTGGTGAGAAGTCACAGCAAGAATCAGTCACAGGGATCCAATCACGATATGACTTTCCGCTTCTTGTGCTCGCACGGCTCGGTTAATAGCCTTAGGCGGAAATAGATGCAGAACTACTAAGGTGGATGGCCATTGGGACGATCAGCAAGACGAACTACCGCGTGGTGTGAATGGAGCTCAGAAAACGAGTCCGGCACCGGCTTGCAGCCAACGCGGTGTTCACATGGCAAGGCGCGCAGCAAAGCTGCCTGTTTGGAGAAGGAGTAACCCGGGACATCAGCTTTGACGGGGCTTTCATATTTAGTTTAACGAGCCCGCCAGTGGGATGCGCCATCCAACTCGACGTCTTGCTTTTGTCGCTCCACAGCGGGGAGCGGAGTCTGCGGATGAAGACAGAAGCAACGGTGATTCGGGTCGAGCATGCAAACGGAGGTGAGGGCTTCGCGGTGGCCATCGAAGACGTCAGCCTAGCTGAGGGTAGCAGTGATCTGTGTGTTGAACGGATATGAAAGCCACGGAAAAATCACCGGTGAGCAGTGACCAGAAACCGGGGGCGACGCTGAATCGCAAGAATTATGGAAGCAATCGGAAATGCAGGCTTGAATTGAGCGTGAACAACTTTCAGTTTCGGGATGATGATCGAGCGGCTCTTGCTGTGCTAGGAAGTTCAAATTGAGGATCCTGGTAAATCCCGGGCTGACGGGCTTGTAACTCCAGACACGATAGTGGCGAGCGTGCAGCCACTGAGCGGCATCTGACCAGCTTTGATCATGACGTTAGTCTGGGGGGCGGGTCAGATCGCTTACGGTTTCGAGGGAGGAGTGGGCTCCTGTAAGTCACAGGGCGGAGCTTTATGCTTTGCAGATCAACGGACTCGCATGGGACTCATCTCGACTCCCGGCTCGACTGGTACGCGATTTACACGCGTCATCAACATGAAAAGACGGTGGCTCGGATTCTCATAAGCAAGGGATTCGAGACCCTGCTCCCGCTCTACTCGGTTGCGCACCGTTGGAAGGACAGGACCAAGCTTCTCTCTTTGCCGCTCTTTCCTTGCTATGTATTTCTTAAAGGAGGTTCTGAGCGCCGCCTGGACATCATGACGACACCAGGTATACATGCCCTCGTATCGACCGCTGGTCAGCCGGCAGCTATTCCAAACGTCGAGATCGAGGCCATCCGGCGAGCCATCGAAAGCGGTGCCCCGGTCGAGCCGCATCCCCTCTTGAAATGCGGCGAATGGGTAAGAGTCAAATGTGGTCCTATGGAGGGAATACAAGGAATTCTTGTGCGGAAGAAAAATCTTTATCGGCTGGTCCTTTCCGTCGAGATGCTAGGAAAGGCAGCTTCAGTCGAAATTGATGCCTTTCTGATTGAGCGACTGAACGGCCCGCCCTCGAAGGTTGATCTCCCTTACTACCGATCAGGAACCGCCCAGGCCTACCGAGCTTAGAAATAAATGACCAGGGTTGGCTAATGCTCAAAATGAGAGCATTGGGAATTGGGTTCCAATGCACGCAAAACAGCCTTCCGTTCTCGGCACCACAGCTCGTTTTACTAAGACGTGCTGATTTTTTCGCCGGAACAAACAAGCGGAACAACTTCTTCTCTACCGTGAAGGCTTTCAAGCAATAGGGTATCCTAGTGATCGACATACTCCTTCTCTTAATCCTGATCAGTATTTGGATAGGCTTTTACGCCCTGGCAAAACAGCAGGGGCGAATCCTGCTGCGTTTGGACCAAATCGAGGAGAATGCGAAACTGGCGGGAACTGGGCCAGAGAATCCCAGTGACCAAATTGAACCGGATGGACTTCCTCTCAAAACCCATTTCCCCGCGTTTAAGTTTCCCGACCTTACGGGAAGAACCGTTGCGCTTGAGGACTTTCGCGGCAAGCGTGTCTTGTTGGTCAACTGGAATTTCGAATGCGGGTTCTGCGAATCCATTGCGCGAGAGTTGGGCCACCTCGACACCAGTCTCCAGGAGCGGAACGTCCAATTGGTTCTGCTGACTTACGGTGACTCCGGATCCAATCAAGAACAGGTGTCAGAATATGAGTTGAAGTGCCCTGTCCTCCTCATCAACGATGAGAACATGCCCGCGCCTTTTGCTAATCAGGGTACACCCGTAGCGTATTTGTTAGATGAGCAGGGGCAAGTAGCGGGGCCATTCGCAAGTGGTGCAGATCGGGTCGTTGCACTGGCCCAGCACTGTGCTACCCGTGAGTTCGGCACTCTTGAGGTCGGCAAACATCAAATTCAACGAAGGAGACTTCCCGGCGAGCGGCCACTCTCCGCAAGTCGGATCGAGCGGGAGGGCCTGAAGGTCGGGACTCGCGCGCCAGCTTTTCGCCTTCCCGACCTCCAGGGTCGTATGGTTTCGTTGGAAGAATACCGGGGCCGGCAGGTGCTCCTAGTCTTCAGCGATCCTCATTGCCGGCCTTGTGACGAACTCGCCCCACATTTGGTCCGTCTGCACCGAAGCCACTCCAATAACGGCTTAGCGCTAATCCTTGTTGGACGTGGCGATAGAGAAGAGAACCGCCGTAAGGCCGAGCAGCACGGGTTTCAGTTTCCAATCGTTTTTCAGGAGAAGTGGAAGCTTTCGAAGGAGTACGGGATTTTCGAGACCCCAGTAGCTTTTCTGATCCGAGAAGACGGTGTGATTGCTAAGGAAGTGGCAGTTGGTACAGATGCTATTTTGGCCCTCGCCCGTAACGGCGTGGGTCAATCAGAGGAGGGATCCCATGAGCGCGTTGCTTGATGATGTATCGCGTATTATCGCCAGGCCGATTTCCAGACGACAAACGCTCAGGCTAGTCTGCGGGGCAGTTGGTGGTGCCGTGCTAGCATCCTTGAGCTTTGGCAGCCCTTCCCGGGGCTTGGGTAGCCCTGACCCGGGAAACGCAGCAGGTCTTGCCGCCTGTCCCAAGAATAAGACCGTATGCGGCAGTGACTGCTGCAATAGCAGCCAGACTTGCTGCAATGGCCACATATGCTGCGCTCACAATTCCAGCTGCTGCGGGACGAAGTGCTGCCCGCCGGGTAAAGTGTGTTGTAGCGGCCGGTGCTGCACAGCCGGGCCTTCCCCAAACACTCCTTGTGTCCACTCGAGTAAGTGCGCGTAATTCAAGCCGCAGGAAGAGGTTTTTGTCCGTCGGACAAATGAGACCCAGATCAACCGCACGGAGTACATGATCTTGCGGCAGCTCGGCGTTGCGAGAATGGAAGTATCACTTCGGGGGCGTTCTCGGTCGCTGCCCTTCTTGATGGGGGTTGGCGCCGTGAGCTTGCTCCTCGCGGCAGAAATGTCGCTAGTTGGGTTCGCTTCCTCATTCGAGAGCCCTTCAACAGGTCGTCTGATCTTGCTCCTGGACGCAAACGACCCTCAGCTTCAGCACAGGCTCGGGCAAGTCTATAAAGAGATCGATCCGGCCGAAAGCGTCCGATGCCTGCGCAGGGCCACCGAGCTAAGCCGCTACAGTCGGCTCTACTGGTCAGACCTAGCCTCAGCCTGTCAATCCATCGGTGACACGCAGTGCGCGGACCGAGCCATGGAACACCTATTGAAGCTTTGTCCCATGGTGCCCTATTACCATCAGCTCGCGGCCGAGTCTTATCTCGGGAAGAATCTGCTTGATGAATCTCTGGCGCAATTCCGGCGCTTATTGGAACTTGACTCAATATACGCTACGGACACTTGGGCCGCTCTTTTAACCGTGTTCGAGCCTGACGTTATTTTTCAAAAAGTGGCTATACGCATGGATTCAATGGGCCAAGTGGGCTACGTAGATTTCTTGAGCGCCCAAGGCGACAACGACGCAGCCTACCGTATTTGGAGCTTCGTCGCAGCAAACCATGGTCCTTTTCCCTTGTCCTCGGTTCAGCCCTATCTCGAGCGCCTCATCAATCTGGGCAGAATCGAGGAGGCCGCGCATGTCTGGCAGGACCTGGAGCGCCGGGGAATTGTCAAAAGGTCTGACGTCGAGGAAAAAGACAACTTAGTCTTCAACGGCGGTTTCGAACGATTGCCGTTGAACGCGGGGTTTGATTGGCGGACGGGCTCGACAAATTATCTTGCTCTGGATTTCGCAGCCCCCGGAGCTTACCACGGTGCTCATTCCCTTCGTGTGGACTTTACAGTTGGTTCTAACAATGAATATGAGCTCGTACATCAGATTGTGCCAGTCCATTCCAATCGTACGTACTCGCTGAAGGCCTACGTCCGCTCGCAGGACATCACCTCGACTAGCGGCCCTTGCTTGCGCGTGAGTGACGCCCAACAACGAGGATTCGAAGACGCTATTAGCGAGACGACCGTGGGAACAACCGAGTGGCACCCAGTGAGCCTATCTTTTTCGACTGGGCCGGAAACACAGTCTGTGCAGCTCTCCCTATGGCGACCTCGTGGCCGGATTTTCCCGATGGAAATCACCGGAAGTTTCTGGTTGGACGCGGTAACCCTCGAATGCAAGGATTGCACCGCCGAGAAATGACTTCCGGCCGGATCGCGCCCAACCTATCAGTCGCCTCGGTGGAATCGATTGAGGTTGGTGCGCGCCGACAGAGTGAGTTGGCGGCGGAGCCAGTTCCGCTCGCGTTCTCCGTTGCTCGGGTCTTGCTCGTCGCCGCGTTGATCGCCGCGCCATTGGCCTTTGGCGCCGTGATTACCGGGGCCTGGGTTGCGCTGGGGCTTGTGGCTAGCCTTGCGCTCTTCTTGTGGGCCACAGGCAGCGTTTGGAAAGGGAGGCTCGAGTTAGTCTGGTCGCCGCTTTACATACCCTTAGCGACGTTTCTTCTTCTGGGACTCGCGCAGTATTGGGCGCAACTACCGCTTGACCGGTTCGAGACCCGCCAGGCTTTGCTGCTGCTGGGGACGGACCTCACGTTCTTTTTCCTCGCCGCCCAGCTTTTCGCAAGCGCTGACAGCCGGACTTGGCGCTTGTTTGGTCCTACCGTGCTGCTCTTTGCTGGCTTGTTGGGATTGTTTGCGATTCTGCAGATTGCTTCGGGGACCGCCCAGATTTATGGCATGGTGGACACTCCCGGTAATCTCCACTTTGGTCCCTACGTTAACCCGAACCACTACGCCGGGCTCATGGAAATGCTGGTCCCGGTTGCCGTCCTCTACATTGTTGGGCGGCACAGACGATCTTCTGCTGCTTCCCTGTTGGTGCTGGCTGTTATTGCTACGGTCGCGGTGGCGGCGTTGCTCCTTTCCGGCTCCCGCGGCGGCCTGCTCGCGCTGTTCACAGAGATGACGCTCGTGCTTGCCCTGCTTGGGTGGGGCGCCCGCACTGCCGAGAAACGGAGATTGGCCAAGGCCGTGGCGGCCACAATCGCGGCGGCAATGCTGCTATTTTCCTGGGTCGACTCCGGGCGGGCCTCGAAACACCTAGGGTTGATCCTCAACGTCAAGAGTCCAGATTGGGTTGATAGCTCCCGCAAGAGCTTTGCGCTCGATTCGCTCCGGATGTGGCGAGATCACCTTGTCTTAGGTGTTGGCTTGGGAAATTTTGAGACCGCTTATCCGGGCTATCAGAGCCTTCCCAGTGACTTGTGGATCGACCACGCGCATAACGATTATTTGGAGGCAGCGGCTGAAACGGGGCTGGTAGGCACAGTACTCATTCTGTCAGCTCTGGCGCTCTTTTTTCGTCTCGCATTTCAAGATTTGCATTACCGACTGAGATCTGAAGGCGGTTGGATTCGGTTGGGCGCGGCAATAGGATGCTGTGGCCTGCTTGTGCATAGTTTCTTTGATTTCAATTTGCACATCCCAGCTAACGCAGCATGGTTTGCAACGCTGGCCGGGTTGGCAACTACCGGAGAACAATCATCCAATTCAAGACGCAGCCCATGGCCTCAGACTAGAGCCGCTTATTAAATCTCAGAATCAGAATCTTGAGTTAGTGCCAAACCTTATGACAGACAGTGGAGGCAGGGCGGCGGAGCGAGTGCCGAGACCAGAACGGCATGGGTCGGTGTTTGGATCAGTAAGAACATTCGCGCTTATGCCTTATGGTGTGTCCCTGACGTCCGACATCGCCAGTCGCAAGTGCAACGGCAGATTAATTCTCTTAAGGGAAGTGAACGAGGAGAACCAAAATGATGGTTTCTGCTGGCGTAAAGTGTGACCCCCTGAGGAAGCTCCGTGGGAGCAGCCTTGCCGCCGCCTGTCTGCTGGTGTCCGTTTCCTGTTCATCCCTGGCCGCGCAAACCTCTTCAACGACTAGCTCTAGCTCAGAAACCTTGTCGGGACCCGGTTTGCCCTCGAAATTTGCCTCCTCGCTCACGCTCCCGGAGTACATTATTAGTCCGGACGACGTCCTCAGCATCAGCGTTTATGACGCCCCGGATATCTCGGGCGAGTACCGCGTCGGGCCAGCTGGGCAGCTTGAGTTACCGTTGCTCGCCGAGGCTGTGGAAGCCGCTGGGCTGACACCCGCTCAGCTCTCTAGACTCCTAGTCAAGAAATACGGTGAGGAAGAAATCTTTAGTAATGCTCGCGTGACCGTGGCGGTCAAGCAATCTCGTATCCATTCTATTACCGTAGTCGGAGCCGTGAAGAGCCCCCAGATCTACCCATTATTCGGAAAAACGACAGTGTTGGATGTTTTGTCGCAGGCGGGAGGTCTTTCGGATGACGCGAGTAATATGGCGCTCGTAATCCGCGGCGGAGTCGCGATTCAGGCCCTCAACCAATCCGGGGCATGCACTCCACCCAATAGTCCCAACAGTGATGTTGCTTGTACAGAAACAGTCACAATCGACCTCAAGCGGCTTATAGAGACTGGAGAACCGGCCTCCAACGTGGAACTCTATCCGGGCGACCGGGTCACCGTTCAACGAGCCGGAGTCGTTTATGTTGTCGGGGCCGTAAATCGTCCAGGAGGATTCCCATTAAGGAGCAGCGAAGAGGAAATGACTGTCCTGAAGGCACTTGCGCTTGCGGAGGACACGAAATCCACAGCCCAAAAATCCAAAGCGGTGATCATCCGGAAAAATCCACAAGAGAAGAATGGACGAGAAGAAATTGCAGTGAATTTGAAGAACGTATTGACAGGTCGAGCCCCCGACCCCCGCATGCAAGCCAGCGATATTCTCTTTGTTCCAGATAGCTCAGGGACGAAGGCCCTACGCCGCGCTGTCGATTCTGCAGTCTACATCACCACCGGCCTCATCATCTGGCGCCGCTGAAGATGAGTGAGGCACCGCAGACTCTCGTTGCCGATTCTTGCGTCCTAGAGTGAAGGATATGCCTGATAACGAAGCCCTGTCGCTGCGCGGTTCAAGGCTGCCGGTGGAATCGACGCACTCGCCTGCTTTCCCTGCTCTTGGGATCGATGTACAAGACTTCGAAAGCTTCAGCTATCTGCAAACGTATTGGAACATCGTTAATAAGCGCCGATGGACGATCGTGACCGCCGCCTTTATTGTGGCCCTGCTGGTCGCCATCGCCTCTTTTAAGATGGTGCCGATTTATGAAGCCACGGCCCATCTGGACATAGAGGCAGATACACCGCAAATTCAATCCCTCAACGACCTCTATCGGCAGGTCCCGACGGACGAGGCATTCATCGGCACCCAAATTCAAGTCCTCGAGAGTGATAATCTGGCGCAGCGGACAATCGAGCAACTTGGGCTGACAAGAGATCCGGCCTGGGCGTCGGCCGTCGGGCTGGGCAACGACGTGTCTCCAGTCCAACTTCAGGCATCGGAGGACAGGTTCCTCACGCCATTCAAGCACCGTTTGCACGTCCAGCGAGTCCGAGATAGCCACGTGGTCAATATTAGTTTCGAGAGTCCGGACCCCAGCCTCTCAGCCAAAATTGCGAACTCGCTGGCAAACACCTACATCGAATACAATTTTCGCCAGAAGTACGATGCGACTCGACAGGCATCCGGATGGTTGGAACAGCAGCTTGATGAATTGAAAGCCAAGGTTGAAAAGTCCCAGCAGGCGCTGGTCGATTACGAGAGACAAAACGCAATCGTCAATATCAGTGACAAGGAAAGTGTCGTTGAGCAGCGACTGGCCGACCTTAGCCGAGACTTGACCAACGCCGAAGGCGATCGGGTTCAAAAGGAGTCGCTCTATGAACTCGTGCAATCGAATGAATCGCAAGTTGCTTTTGTTGCTCAAAACGAGCTTTTGCAGCGGCTGGAAGAAAAGTTTGCCGATCTGAAAACGCAAAATGTTGACGCCTTGGAGCAATACGGGCCGAAACACCCTAAAGTCGAGAGGTTGCGCAGCCAAGTGGACGAAATTCAATCTCTCATCGACACAGAAAGGAAGCGCATGGTCGAGAGGTTGAGGAATGATTACGTGGCAGCGCGCGGCCGGGAAAAGCTCCTGACTGCGGCAGTAGCCAAAGAAAAGGTCGGCGTCGGAGCACTGAGCCAGCTCCTGATCCAGCACAACCTCCTAAAGCGTGAGTTTGATACAAATCAACAACTCTATGACAGCCTGCTTCAGCGGCTCAAGGATGCAACGGTTTCAGCCGGTCTTCGCGCAACCAACATTCATCTCGTTGACTCCGCTCGGCCTCCCAAGGTGCCCGTCCGACCTCAAAAACTTTTCAATATCGCCGTCAGCCTAGCTGTCGGGCTGATCCTCGGGGTGATGCTCGCCTTTGTAAAGGAAGCCTTGGACAGTTCGATCAAGAGCATCGAAGAGGCAGAGAGAGTTGTGAACGCTCCCGCCTTGGCGGTTGTTCCGCTCGAGCGCGAAATCCCTCACCGGCGAGCTCTTTCACCTACCCGAAACAACGGCACCTCAAAGCGGGGCGAAGCAGAGTTGGCGCTCTTAAAGCAACCGTCGTCAGCGCTGGCAGAATCCTTTAGAACCCTCCTCACTTCTGTGGTGCTCTCGACGGCGCCGCGGCCTCCGCAGGTGTTATTGATAACCAGCGCTACAGCTAGAGAGGGGAAAAGCACAACCGCTCTTAACCTGGCGATTGCACTCGCTCAAAGAGGAGACAGCACTCTGATCATAGATGCCGATCTTCGTAGGCCTGGGATCGCTGAGTCCCTCGGTCTCGTCGATGGAGAAGGTCTCGCTAGTTTCCTGACGGGAGCCCACAGCATCGAGGCGGCACTGAGACAGTTTTCTCCTGTACCTACTCTTTGGGTACTTCCCGCCGGTCCCAAGCCTCCCAACCCGGCGCAATTGCTTTCCTCGTCTGCCATGGAATCTTTACTGAGAGAATTGCGTCAGCGGTTCAAGTTCATGGTGATCGATTCGCCCCCCGTGCTGCCCGTGACCGATGCGATGATTCTCTCAACGTTCGTGGATGGTGTTGCTTTTGTCGTCGAAAGTGGGGTAACCGCCAGAGGGGCAGTGGCACGCGCTCGCAGGGTCTTGGAGAATGCAGGAGCAAGAATTCTAGGATTGGTCCTCAATAAGGTAGACGTGCGTCATAACGGATACTACGGTTACTATGGTAATTACTACTATTCCTCCGGCTCCGGCAAGACGAAGCGGGCCTCGGCTTCGGAGTCAGTCAGCTCACACCTTCCAAGCTAGGGCGGCCACTGGGCAGACTTCCGTGGCCCAAACGGCCACGATCACCCGTGAAGAGCGGCCCCCAGGTTTGTGAATCCCGCGGAAGCCTTCCTAATCGTTCGCTACGCTGCTTGGGGCCCAAAGTTCATTAAGCCTCAGCGAGAGTCCCTGTATCTGCATCCAAGGATGTCCGCTGTGTAGACTCGACTGAATTCTCACTGAGGTCTCGCTGGCGCTCAGGGGCTGGTAAGTTTCGTGCGAATGCGGGAGGCATTCAAGATCACGTGATTCCATCCCACAGAGCGGGACCGCGATTCGCGGCTCCGTGAGAGACCATGCCCTGTACTTCGGGCTGGCCCTCAGAACTCGCGAGACAAGTGATTGGGTCGTGAAAAAACCGGCCTTCTTGTTGTTATTGGTTTCGCTTGGGGCTTTGGTCCCACTGGGGGCTTGGTGTCTTAGGCATGGCATTGCACAGGTGCGCGCTGGGACTCTGGTGGGCGGAGCAAACGTCGAGTCGACGACGGACTATGGTAACCAGGTTTATAACGTCAAGGGTTACGGAGCGAAAGGTGACTGCACAACGGACGACTCCGGTGCGATCAACTCCACCATCCAGGCCGCGAGGTCTGGTCATTACTCGGGTGCCACTTTGCTTCTGCCCAAGGGGTGCTATGCCACCGCCTCGACAGTTTCTATTGTTAATTTTGAGGGACTAATCTTTGAGGGGGCCGGTTCCGGCGAGGGCGCCAACGCATCGACGACAAGCCTCAAGTGGATTGGAGCTTCTGGGGGCACGATGCTGGCTGCGGTTGGGTGTATTGGATGTAGGATTAAAGATTTTGTCCTTGACGGTGGGTCCTCGGCAGGGATCGGCTTAAAATATACAGGCAACCTTGAAAATGGGGGCCTCGTCTCCTACAACACTCAGATTGAAGGCGTCCTCGCCCGTGGCATCACTGTTACCCCAAGCATCGCTCCGAACTTAGGAACCTGTTTTTGGGTGGGGGACCTGAACAACACGCAAGTCAGCGAATCGAGCCTGAGGAATGACGTCTGCGAACTGTCATCGGCTGGTGTGTATCAGACCGGCGTGAACACACTGAACATTCGGTACGATGACATGAGCATGAGTGGGGTCTCGGTACAGCCTTGGGACATCGAAAGCGGCAGTTTCGCGGCTTGGAACCCGGTAGTAGCCTCCCACCCGACAGGGCCTGATTGGACCATTAAATGCAAAGTCGCAAGTTCAACGATAATCTCTCCTTACGATGAAAATTCCGGTAGAGCGGCTGTGATGTCCTTCCCTAGTCCTGGCAGCGACACGGGTTGTGGCGTGGTAACAATCATCGGCGGGCAGATCGGGACTTCGCAGAAGAATCAGAAGCTTGTCGACTACGAACAGCAAGGAACGTTTAACATTATTGGAAATAAGATTAGCTCCGACACGGGCGGGCAAATTCACATCGTAGCCACTTCTAGTCCTTCGGGTTACCGGCAAGTCTTGAACTTCATGGGGAACAAATACAGCAATGTTACGCTGGGCGGAACTACACCCGGGACGGTTAGTGGGACGAACTACTCGATGCAGTGTTTTGAGAACGGTGGCGCCAACTGGTGCCCCGTGACGCTGATCGGTGATTTGTCGGTAGCAAGGGTCATGGGGCCTTCCAGGCTTGAGCGTGTGATGTACTCGAATTTGCCCGTCAAGCCAGAAGGTGGAGTCCTCCTGTACTGCTCGGACTGTAAGAATATTGCCGACGATCTTGCGGCACCTGGCGCAGCTTGCGAAACTGGCGGGCATGGTGCGGTAGCTAAGTCTGAGCATTCGCGATGGGATTGCAACTGAACGAAAGAGATCTGCCAAACGTGCCGGTTCGGAGGGAAAACTATGCATAATCTGTACCTGCAGAACCTGCCAGAAAGCAAAAAATGGAGGCCGATTTCAGACCTGAAGAGTCTATTCGTCACCTGTCAGCCGCGCCCGCGGAGGATACTGACGGGACCGTTCAGGGGAATTGTCATGAATCTCTCCATGAAGACGCAATCGCAGATGTACTTAGGCTTGTGGGAAAGGGAGACTTATTCTTGGCTTCGATCTTTATCTGCAGGTATAGCAACGGCGATCGACATTGGGGCGGCCTTCGGCGAGTATACGCTCTTCTTTCTCAAGAAGACGCCGGCCGTGCGAGTATATGCGTTCGAACCGGACAAGGCTTTTCTGCCGAGCCTCTACGAGAATTTAAAGCTGAATGACTTGCACGGAACAGACCGATTGATGCTTTGCACTAAATTCGTGGGCACTTGCGACAACGACCGCGAGTGCACGTTGGATTCGTTGGGAGAATCCCTGCAATATCCCTGCTTGATAAAAATCGATGTGGATGGTGCAGAGGAAGCCATCCTTCGAGGGGCCAAAGACCTGGCCGGTCTTCGGCAAGTCCGCTGGCTAATCGAAACTCACTCAAAGGAACTAGAGGGGAGCTGTGCACGAATCCTAACCGAGGTGGGGTTCCAGGTAAAACTTATTCCAAACGCATGGTGGCGGGTGGTTTTACCAGAAGACCGTCGCACGGAGCATAATCGCTGGCTTGCAGCACTCAAGGGCGATTAATCAATGGGTCTTCTCAAATCCCGCATCACATTCAAGAGCCCGGGCGGGAACCTACCGGATTGGCCTCCGTGCGCGATGGGGCCTTCGGATAGGCAGGGCTCGGGGGTTCCCATAGGCCGAAAACCGCAGCTTCCCGGTAAGCTTGGCATTGCGTCAAATCTCACTTTTCGTGTGGCTTGCGCGTAAAGCTTTGGATGCTCATTTCGCTAACTTTCAACAAGCATTTGACAATGCCTCCGGGAGGCTGCCCCCCGCTTTCGACCCTGAAGGGATCGCATGGACCGCAAAAAAAAGCGTAATTAATATTGCGATTCAACTTTCCTCGCCGAGTCGTAATCGCCGGCCGAGAGCGTTTTTCGGAGGCATTCAGGGCGCGCCGGGACAGTTTACCACGGGGCTACTTATGATCCCGCTTAGTGGAATCAACCGTGCGAGCTCCCGGCTTGAGAATGAGCCGTCTCAGACCGAGTGGAAAACTTGAGTCACTTGTATAGGAGTTCGGAATTAATCGCTTCTGAAGACTCCAAGCTGCGAGAACTCGCCGCTAAGGGCGTTCACCAAGCCGCTGCGCGAGTCCTCCCACACTACATCAGCCCACCAGGGCGCATTGTGGAACTGGGCGCCGGGGCTGGGGCTTTTTCTCACCGCCTCAGAACGTTGGGCTATGTGGTAACCGGAAGTGATGTCGAGGTGACACAATTCAACGCCGCTGGCGTGCCTTTTGTGTGTTGTGATCTAGATGCGGAGTGGCCGGAAGCCTTGCAGAGAAGCTGCCCGGACGCATTGTGTGCCGTCGAGGTGATCGAACACCTCAGGCACCCGTGGAAATTCTTCGAGCAGTGCCACTCGATGCTTCGCTCCGGTGGGATCCTCTTACTCAGTACTCCCAATGTCTCCTCGAAATGGTCGAGGGCGTACTTCCTTGCGAAGGGAGTTCCGTTGGGGTTCGGTCGCCGAAACATGTTAGCGATCGGCCACATCAATCCGATGACCTCTTATGAGATTGATCACATCGCGTCGAGCAACGGATTCGAGCTTCTGCGGCGCATCCCGGTCGGCCGGTTCCGACCTCCAGAATGCGCCGATGTCCGAGACCGACTAAGGCACTTCGTCTTTTCTTGTTTCGTGGCTCTGCTGCGCCCTGTTATGCGCAATCTCGAGGACGGATACTGCTACGTTATGGTATACAGAAGGATATAAATTCATCTCAGTGTATATGGGCCCAGACTGTGTAATTCTAGTTGGAAACAGTCGCGGGTGGGGGCTGACCTATTACAGCACCGTACTCGCGCTGGGGATCAAAAGGGCCGAGATCCCCTTGGTAGTGGTGAGCACCCCCGGCGAGCAATCCCCGGGCCTTCATGAGCGGCTCCGTGGGGCCGGCATCCACGTAGTTGATCATCCCAGCCTGGAAGTGGGGGAACTGGGGAGCGTAAGACGCGCGGCGGAAACCATCGCCTCAGTTTCGCGCCCTGGCCGCAACGTGGTGCATTGCGGAGGTATCCGCCATTCCATTGCGGCCCGATTTGCTGCCGCGTTTGCGCCAAAGGGTAACCGAATCATTGTTAGCACGAGCGTGGGCGCCCTGCATAATGGAAGCAGGATTTGGCCGCTGTATTACTTTCTTGGGTCGCTGACTCTGAATCTGGCTAGTCATAAGGTCCTGCCCCTCTGCGGCCGGGAACTACGCAAGATGAGGGGCTTCGGCCTGATGCGCTCCAAAAGTTCTGTTAACTATTTCTGGGTAGACCAGGACGGTTTCAGCGAGGGTCAGGCCGGGCCTAGCGAATTGCAGTATCCATTCCCGGACAGCCGCATACAAGACCTCAACGTGCCAAAGGCCATCTACCTCGCGCAGTTCTACGGTCAGAAGGGGCACATCCCTCTAATTCAGGCGTGGAAAGCAATTGCTCAAAGAGACCGCCGTCTCCTGCTGGTCTTGGCGGGCAGTGGTCCCCTTGAGCCGAGGTGCAAACGTCTCGCCGCGGAGTTAGAGATCTCCGACCGGATTTGCTTTCTTCCGCGTGTCCCGCGTGATGTTGTTCCGCACCTCCTACGACAGTGCACCTTCGCGGTCGTAACCTCAAAAGCGGAGACGTTTGGCTCGTGCATTGTAGAACCACTGCTTGCTGGTCTTCCCGTTTGCACGACTCACGTCGGAATCGGGGAGGAACTGGCGGCTGCTGACGGAGTCCGTCTCATCGACGAGACTTCTCCCAAGCACATAGCAGCCGCGCTCTCTTCTTTGCTGGACGGTTTCCCGACGGAACTCGAGAGGATGAGAAGAGGCAGGGACTGGGTCATGGAAAATTGCTCAGTGGATCGAGCCGTAGCACGGCTCGCCCGGGTCTGGCAGGAAGCTTGAGTGGTCAATCTTCCGGAGAGGCAGGAGGTAGCCTGAGACAGTGCTTGTTGGCAGGAAAGTATGACGACATGGGTAACCGATCCCGTTCTTGTCCTGATCTTGGCAATGGGTATAATTACCTTAGCGCCGGGCGCCTTTGCTCTAAGACGACCGTGGCAAATGCTGTCCGCCCCCGTCCTGGTCGGCGGATTCTTTGCCTATTTCTACGTTCTACTGCCCTCGGTTGGGTATTGGTTTCACGATAGCAAGTACTTATTCGATGACAGGATGTACGTGCTCGGAATCCTCGTTGCAATGCTCTCACTTCTGGCGTTCTATGGGGGATGGATGTTGAGGGCTCCAGCGCCAAACTCCAGCCAACGGCAGCCCCGAACTTACTATTCGGCCCGCTTGGTTTACATCTTCGGTGCGGTATTAGTCGCCCTCGGAATCTTCGGCTACGCCATCAACGTGCGGCACGCTGGAGGATGGACATCCTTTTTTTCAAAGCCTCATGATTTAGCGACGAGAGACGTGGAGGACATGACGGCTTACATTTACGACCTTTCAAGATTCATTTGCCCTGGGATTTTACTGATGTTGCAGGCGGTGTTGTGCGTCCATAAACCAACGTGGTTCCGGGGAAAGGCCTTCTTCGTGTCGGCGCTCTCGGCCCTCTTCTTTTTTCAGGCCGTCCTGAGGAGTTCCCGCCAGGATTCTTTCTACTTGCTCGCCATCTGGATACTGGTGACTCACCTCATGCGCTCGGCGCCGCCATCCAGGGTCTTTTTAGCTACCAGTCTTCTCGTGGCTGGCCTTGTTCCGCTTCTGCTTCTTGCATACCGCGCATACATTTATGTGGGCACGGACGTAAGTCGGTTCACTGAAGTCGACAGCAGCTTCGTCGAGAGCGTCTTACGTCCCGGCACGGGGAACGAATTCATCTTGCACTCGGCCCTTGTTACGGCCAGCTACGACCTCGGGGAATATGACTACGGTCAGCAGATCCCGTATAGTGGATTTGTCAACTTTATCCCCCGTTTTCTTTGGCGCCACAAGCCTTACGATATGTTTCGCGTTAATCCCTATGAGCTTATTCAAAAGCACTGGGGGTGGGTTCCCGCCTGGGGGTGCACTATTACGGGGCCTGGCTCCGTTTTTTTTGAGTGGGGTTTTCTGGGATCGATCTTTTGGTTCCTCCTGGGGCGCTGGTCAAAAGGGCTGTTTGAAAAGGCGAGGCAAGGAAGTGCTAGGTCGATCGCAATTTACGCTGGTTTAGTGTGTGTTCTATTCTTGTTCACGGCTCAGGATATCTGGGCTGGCCTAAAAAACGCGATCTTCATATTTGGACCCTTGGCGCTCGCCTATATGCTTGCGGAGAGAGAGCTTGTGGCAAAAGACGCTCATTCCTCCCTTTTGACCGCAAGGTGGCGTCCGAGGGAGCTTCCAAAAGAGGTTCAGCTTTAACTTGCCACCTCACCTATACCGCGCGCCAGCGGCATCTGAAGAGCTCAGGAACTTTGTAGACATCCCACTGGCTGCGCTTGTTAAGGGCACCGCGCGGGCTGCAGCGGTCAACTTTGCTTTTCGATTCGTAAGATACCCCCTCAGCCTTTTCTCGGTAGCGGCCTTGGCGCGTTTGCTCACGCCTTCGGATTTTGGAGTCTACGAGGTTGTGGGAGCCTTTGCCAGCCTTTGGGCAGCGTTCGGTGATCTGGGTATAACTGGGGCAGTGATCCATAAAGAGGTTCTAGAAGAAGACGATCTCAGTGGCCTTTTCTGGGTTAACATCGCCGCCGGGCTCATCCTTTTGACCATATTGAGCGCTAGTGGTCCTGTCATCGCGAAAGTGTATAAAGACCCTCGCCAGGCGGGATTGGCAGTATTGGCAGGCCTCGCGTTCCTAATGATCAGTGTACAGGCGCCGTTCGCGGCGATTTGCACTAGAAGACTTGAGTTTTGGAAACTGAATGTCGCGAGCATCACGGGCCAGCTCCTCGGTGTAAGTCTGGGAGCGCTGTGCGCATTGTATGGACTCGGCCCTTGGGCTCTGGCCGTTCAAGCTCTCGCCGCCACTTCTACGCCGGCGCTAATGTTCTGGCTAATGGTTCCTTGGCGTCCGAGTTTCTCACTAAAATGGTCGAGGGTCAGGCCGCTGGTGTCTTTCGGTCTACAGCTTACGCTTTCGAGGTGGAGCTTCAATATTTTCATGCGCCTTGACAAGATCATCTTGGGATTGTTCGTCAGTGTCGCGGTTCTCGGGGAGTATGGGCGGGCGTTCTTTCTGGCCACGCTGCCTTTTGTCGTCCTTTGCGATCCAGTAACGCAACCTTTGGTTAGTATGTTGGCACGTATGAACGGCGAGAATCCGGAGAGAGTGAAAGGCCTCTATATACGTTTTTGGCAGTTCAACATAACTGTCCCCATGCTCATGGCACTGTTACTGGTGCCCTTTGGCGGGGACCTGGTACGAGTCGTCTATGGTCAACAGTGGGTTGAGGCCGGACGATATCTCGCCCTCCTGTCTGTCGCGGCTTTTTCTTATGTCCCTGTGTCAAGCGTCATCAGCCTCGGAACGGTGCACGGGGAGGTCGCCTCCCTTTGCAGGTTCTCTTTGGCGGTTGCTCCCATTTTCATAGTCTGCTTGCTGCTGGGTGCGAAGTTCGGAGCGGTGGGAGTGTCAATCGGGCTATCTTCGAGCATGACTATTGCAGCTCTCGTAGGGATTTGGCTGAGCAACAAATGGTTTGGACTGAAAAGCTCAGCCTTCTTCGCAAGCTGCTTGCCACCGTTCGTCGTTGCTCTTTCGGTCGTTGGTGTAGGCGTTGTGTCGCGGACATTTTTTGCGGTCGTGGCCTCAGGTAAGGTACTTCCTTGTGTCCTCAGTGTGGCCGTCGTTCTGAGCGTCTATACCATCCTTATGGTGCGCTTCTGCCCGGCGATCATCAGCGATGCGTTGCAGGTGAGCCGAAAGCTCCTGGGAGGCGTGTGAAGGTTACCGTTTTCTGCCGAGGCCTGGCGCACTCGCTAAAGCTATCGGAGCAGCTTCATCGCCGCGGTGCTTTAAGGCGAATGGTGAGTGGCTATCCCAGTTTCAAGTTGCGCCATTCTTCACTGCCATCCCAAAAGATCGTGTCGCTGGCTACCGTCTTTTCACAGATAGCCGTGGCGCGGATGCCGTTTATTGGTCGCTATCTAGCGCCGGCCTGCGATTATTGGAACCGCGTCGTGTTTGATCGCCTGGCGGCGCGATACGTCTGCGGCGCGGATGTCGCGGTCGTCTGGATGCATTCAACCCCATATCTCCTAAAACTTGCAAGGCGCCACGGAGCTATCGCCATACTTGAGTGTGGTGCTGTTCATTCCGCGCACTTAAGGGAGATTCTTATGGAACAGTACGCGCGCCTTGGACTGGAGTTTTGGGACCGAACTTCCTGTATCCTTTATCCAACCTCTTTCAATGCAGAACTCGCGCAGTACGATGAGGCAAACTACCTCGCGGTACCCTCGGAGTTCGTGCGCCAATCGTTTCTCAGCAAGGGGATCCCCGCGCAAAAGCTGCTCAAAGCGTCCTATGGGACCGATTGCGAGGGATTCAGACCCGCGCCAAAAGCAGACGGAGTGTTTCGGATCCTGTACGTGGGTACGCTTTCCGTGTTGAAGGGTGTGCCGGTGCTGCTTGAAGCCTGGCGGCGCCTCAACTGGGGGAGAACTGCAGAGCTCGCCCTCGTAGGTCGGGTTTCGCCTGAATTAAGCTCCACGCTCCGCAAGCCATTCCCCGGCGTTAGGCTCCTCGGCCGGTTCAACCATGAGGATCTTCAGCGGGTATATTCCCAAGCATCAATCTTCGTCTTTCCTTCATGGGGAGACGGGTGGCCACTCGTAGTCGGCGAAGCCATGGCCTGTGGGTTGCCTGTGATATGCACTCCGAACTCCGGGGCGTGCGAATTGGTCCGAGACGGAGTGGAGGGATTCGTGGTCCCGGCGGGAGATGCCGATGCTCTTGCGGAACGCATCTCGTTTCTGCGCGCTAGTGAAAAACTCAGACAGGAAATGGGAAGGGCAGCACGAAAGAGGGCCGAGTGCTACTCATGGGAACGCTACGGGGAACAGGTCATGGAGAATTTGTCTGCCGTGCTTGCAGACCGGACCACTGGGTGCGCGCAGGTCGCAGTTTGAGGTTTTCTGTCGAATCCAAAGCCTTCAGCTCAGAGCGAGCTCTGCCTGCAATTTCAAGGACAAACAATTGAAATTCGTTATTGAGTCAATCGGATTGACTGTTGCAGGCGGCAAGGAACTCGCCGTCGATCTTATGACTAGGCTCGCCGGTCATATCGAACACAGGTTCACATTCGTTGCACCTGACCTGGATTCTTACAAAGCAATTTCGGGCAGCAACACATGCAAGATCATCTGCAAGAAGCCCTCGGGACTCTTGCGGCGATCGCTCCTCTTGAACCGTATGCTCCCCAGAATTTGCCGGGAGGAAAGGGCCGACGCGCTGCTTTGCCTTGGGAATTTTCCGCCATCGAACCCACCCTGCCCCACGGTCGTACTCCTTCATAATCCTTGGATGGTGTATCGCGATCCAGTTGCCGAGCGGCGCCGGACAATCAGAGAGAAACTAATAAGAGTTTTCGGTACGCACATATACCGCGACCTCCCCAGCCGTGTGGCGGTCATTACCCAGACATCCGTCATGAAGGATCGCCTCTGTGGACGATACGGCATTGATCCTGCCAGGGTGGCAGTTATTCCGAATACGTTTTCTGTTGAAAGGATGGGTGAAAGCGAGGTTCCTTCTCCTTCAAACAGGAAAGAGCGGACAAGAGGATTCATCTTTCTTTGCCTCTGTCGCTACTATGCCCACAAGAATATCGACATCATTCTGGATGCCGTCAAAAAGCTTTCGAAGTACACGTGCCGGCGGGCACAGTGTTTTATTACGATTACTCCTCACCAACATCCCGGTGCCCGTAGGCTGCTTGAAGAACTCGAATCCTCGGAGTACGGCAGCATGATACAGAACATCGGTCCGATCCCCAACAAGAGGCTGCCCGAGGTTTATAGAAGTGCAAACGCACTGATCTTCCCCACCCTACTCGAGTCCTATTCGCGGACGTATCTTGAGGCCATGCACTTTGGCCTGCCCATCCTGACCAGTGACCGAGACTTTGCACGTCATCTTTGCCAGGACGCTGCCCTTTACTTTGACCCGCTCGATGCCGATAGTCTGGCAAAGGCCATGGCGAGATTAATGGAAGACCAGGACCTTAGCTGGCGGTTGGCTGAAAACGGCCGGCGCGTTTTGGCTCAGGTGCCGACTTGGGATGAAATTGCCAGCCGTTTTGTGGAGGTTTTGGAGCGCGTGGCCAGAGGTCAGCTTGCAGTGTCAGGGGAGTCTGATTCTCCACATGCCAGTGATTGTGCGCGTATTGCCTGAGGATTGAGGGAAGGACGCGCTCAACCATGTGTGGAATCACAGGAATGGTCGGAAGAGCTGACAGCCACCTCATCGAGCTGATGACTCGCGTGCTGGCACATCGCGGTCCGGATGGGGAGGGCTACTATCGGGACGAGGGCCTCGCCCTGGGTCACCGCCGGTTGAGCATCATTGACCTTGCGACGGGCCAGCAGCCCATGACCACGGCGGATGGGCGCTACACAATTGTCTTTAACGGCGAGATCTACAACTTCCAGGAGCTGCGGCGCGAGCTGGAAGGCCGAGGCGTGCGGTTTCGCACGCGCTCGGATACCGAAGCCCTACTGGAGGCCTACGTCGCCTGGCGAAGAAACGGGCTCGAGAAACTGCGCGGAATGTTTGCGTTCGCTATTTGGGATAAGCAAGAGCGTAGCCTGTTCGCTGCCCGCGACCGCATCGGCCTGAAGCCTTTCTATTACGCGCAAAACGGTACGCGGTTCGCGTTTGCATCTGAGATGAAATCCCTCCTTTTGCTTCCCGGCTTCGAGCGTAAACTCAATTACGCCGCTTTAGACGATTATCTGACTTATTTATATGTGCCCGCTCCGCAGACGATTTTCCAAGGTATCTTCGAGCTGCCCCCAGCGCATTGGTTGGAATGGAAGGCTGGACAGCTCCGCACGGGACGGTACTGGGACGTAGCTTTCACGGGAGAGAAAGATGCGTCGCAAGAGGTTATCAAAGAAACGCAAGAAGCCATCGAGGATGCCGTTACTACCCGGCTATCCAGCGACGTGCCGCTGGGAATTTTTCTGAGCGGAGGACTTGACTCCGGCACCATCGCTAGATTGATGGCCAATGCCCTTCCTGCTCCCGTCCGCGCATTTACTCTGAAATTCCAGGAAGGAGGGCGTTGGTATAGCGAAGCCGATTTTGCCCGGGAGATCAGTGAAGCGATTGGCGCACAGCCTCTCGAACTGGAAATTATCTCAAAATCGGCGGCATTACTTGGCACCGTAACCCGCCACTTTGATGAGCCTTTCGGCAACCCCACGTCCATCTTGCTTTACCAACTCTCCGAAGTGGCACGAAGACATGTCACCGTGGTTTTGGCCGGCGATGCGGGCGACGAGGTCTTTCTAGGCTATCCGCGCTACCAGGGCGCGCTGTTATCTTCGCGGTATCGGAGTGTCCCTCTCTTTTTGAGGCACATGGTGGCACGGGGGGCCGAACACCTTCCGGAGGCCAGTAATGGAAATCATTTTAAGCGGCGGGCAAGGGAGTTTCTTGTCGAGAGCTGCCATCCCCCCGAACTCATGTACCTTAATTGGGTCCGTTACTTTGACCAAGCGCTGCTTAACCGCCTTTATTCACAGGATTTGAAACGCGAATTGGCCGGCCACGATCCCTCTGAGTTTCTAATGGGACTCTTCACCAGAGCGGGAGGCGCTGATCTGATCGATCGTATCAATTACGTGGACCTCCACTCTTTTCTTCCGCACAACATTCTGCGTTATTCCGACCGCATGAGCATGGCTCACGGGCTAGAGATTCGTTGCCCCTACACGGACCACAAGCTCATCGAATTTTTGGCTCGCGTGCCGTGGCAATATAAGTTGCGGGGGAACCGAACCAAGCTCCTTCTCCGGCAAGCTGCTCGGGATTGGCTGCCGGAAAGCGTCCTCAAGCGGGGCAAGATGGGATTGAACCCTCCCATGGGTGTGTGGCTCCGAGGGCATCTGTGTCCCCTGCTGAGCGAGTATCTCTCCCCCGAGCAGGTAAAGCGCCGAGGATATTTCGATCCCGACACGGTAACGGAATTGATTCGCGACCTGATGACAGGTCGGCGTGATTATTCTCTCCACCTCTGGGCACTGATTTCCTTCGAAGAATGGCACCGACAATACCTGGATTCGATACCGCGTACGCAGTCAGCGGAGGCTGCGACGTTCGCCTGCCAGAGTTCGCATCCCGCGTGACACGGCCTACCGTGGGAACCTACTGGCGGACCGTGCGGCATCTGCGGGGGTCGCAACTTGCCGCTCTAGCTCAGCGGCGCGTTCTGCGGCGCGAAACGCTCCGACGGTGGAAGTTTGTCCCAGCTGTCCTGCGAAAAGTTGCGCCACCTGCCGCATTCCCCGAGTGGCAGTCACCTTCAGCGCTTCAAGCGATTGAAACTCGCGAATTCCGGTTTCTGAATGTCACACATCCACCATCAGGGTATATTCCCTGGTCTTCGAGGGAATTCAGCCGACTCTGGCTCTATCATCTCAATTACTGCGATTTTCTCAATGTCGATCTTCGTGCGCTCGAGCGTCGCTTTCATTTACGTAGGGCGCTGGACGTAGCACTGGATTGGTGCACACAGAACACAACAGGCATGGAGGTCGGCTGGGAACCATATCCGCTCTCCTTGCGGATAGTCAATTGGCTGAAATTCCTAATGCGAAACGCGGAGAGAGCAGAAGCTCTGGGGGAAGGAGAGACTCTCCAGGCCTTGCTTGCGGGCCTGCGAATCCAAGTGCTTGCCCTTGAGGCCCGACTGGAGACGCACCTTTTGGCAAATCACCTCATGAAAAATATCAAGGCCTTGATGTTTGCCGGCGCGCTCCTCGGCGCATCTGAAAGCTCGCGCTGGTGGGCAAAGGGCGAAAAGCTTCTGAAGCGAGAACTTGCCGAACAAATCCTTGCCGACGGTGGACATTTCGAGCGATCTCCCATGTACCACGCCGAGGCCTTGGAAGATCTGCTGGACATCAGAACGTTGGCTTCAGCGTGCGGGTGTGTCATGAAGTGTGCGCCGCAGTTGTCAGCATGCATCGTGCGGATGGCTGCCTTCCTCCGTTGCATGCTCCACCCCGACGGCGAGATTCCGCTTTTCAATGACTCGGCATTAGGGATCGCGCGACCGGCCGGTCAACTCCTCACGCTGGCAGGGGACTCAGTCGAAGTTCCGTCAATCGCTCGCCCCGAGGTGAGCGTTCTGGACGATACGGGGTACGCTGTGATTCGCGCCCCGAGCTCGGGAGGCTGTTTGATTTTTGATTGCGGACCGCTGGGGCCCGACTACCAACCCGGCCACGGGCATTCCGATGTCCTCAGCTACGAACTTTCTTTGCACGGCCAGCGCGTGGTGGTTGACACCGGCGTGAGTACATACGAGCCTTGCGCCGAGCGACGCTATGAGCGTTCCACAGCAGCGCACAACACGGTTCGCATCGATGGAGAAGATCAGGCTGAAATCTGGGCAAGCTTTCGCGTGGGGCGCCGTCCCCGTGTCGGCCGAATCGACGCGGGTGAAACCGCTGGAATGAGTTTTGTGCGGGGAGGGCATTACGCTTACCAGCACCGTAGCGTTACTCACTTTCGTATGATCGTCCTGACACCCAGAAACAGCTGGGTGGTCATCGACTCACTGAGTGGCAAGGGAAAGCACCTCGTCGAGTCCTTCATCCACTTCCACCCGGCAGTCCGAGTCGAGAATGCGAACAATCCAGCCAGAAGTGCTGTCGGGACAGCCAGCACGCGCTGGGCAATACAGTTCGATGAACAACAGTACTTCTTGACGACTCTCGGGCCTGGAGAATTGATGGCGCGAGAAAGCTGGTACGCGCCTGAATTCGGCTTGCGGCAGCACCGAACTACACTCCACTGGAGCTGGGAAGGTGATTTACCCGTAAGGCTTATTTACACTTTGACTCCGGTTGGAGAAAGACTACCGGTCATATCGCGATGTTTAGGCCAAGAAGCCGTTGAAGTCGACAACGTTCCGCTACCTTTAAGCTGAGAAAGCTTTCGTTCTTCCCTTGAACATTCTTTATATATCCCAATATTTTGCGCCCGAGGTTTGCGCTCCTGCGGTGCGTGCTGCTGATCTAGCCGACGAGTGGGTACGAGCAGGGCATGAGGTCAGGTTATTGACCGGTTTCCCTAACCATCCGGAAGGAGTTTTGCACTCCGATTACCTACGGCAGTGGCGAAGGGGATTTAGCCGTGAGAAGCGCGATGGTGTGAAGGTCTACCGAACATGGCTTTATCCGGCAGCCAATCGTGGCGTATGGGGTCGCTCGGCAAATTACTGCTCTTTTGCTCTGTCAGCCGCCCTGGTAGGCCCATGGATCGCCCCTAGAAATGGTGTGGTCATCGCGACCTCCCCTCAACTTCTAGTAGGTGCGGCGGGGTACGCGGTGGCACGGACGCGTAGGCAACCGTTTGTATTCGAAGTGCGCGATCTCTGGCCGCAATCCCTGGAGGCGGTGGGGGCTGCTCCACCAAGTTCAATCTTCTATCGCAGCCTGGAACGCCTTGCAAAGTTTCTCTATCAGCGCGCTGACCGCATTGTGGTGGACGGCGAATGGAAGAGATGCACACTAGCCGCTGCCGGGGTTCAACCCGAGAAGATTGTGGTCATCAGGAATGGTGTGGCGGAAGATTTTTGTCTTGGGCCCGAGTCAGCGGGCGCTTTA
>DATHIB010000162.1:0-2841 GCA_035490055.1 Candidatus Limnocylindria bacterium
TCGATGCGGCGGAGGCGGTTTTGATTGGCCTCCTTCAGACCGGGATCGACTCCGATGGCTTTGCGCCCTCCGGCGTCCGATGCGCAAGCACAGTTTGCAATGCTCGGGCGATCGAGCTCCCTTGGGCCGCGGATCGATTTCGCCGTCCCTGACGTCATGATACCCTCCACCCCTATATATACCCCTCCTCTCTATCTGGTGTCAAGCAGCCACGGACCTGCCAGACCTGCCAGCCATTTCGCTTGCGCTGGGTTGCTATAATGCATTTATGACCCTCGTGGAGATTACTTATGAATTGCAGTCTCCGCTGACGGAAGAGCAATTGCGCCAACTCGGCCTATTCGCAAACACCTATGGCCTGCGCAGTTTCCACGTCAATGAATCGAAGAACCAGTTGTCGTTCGAATACGACGCTTCACGCCTGCGTGAGACGCAGGTCGCGCATGTGCTGGCCCAGGCGCGCATCGCCGTTACACGCCAAGTGCATTGAGCCGATGCTGGGCGGCCTAGTTCGACTCGTGCCAGAGGGCCACGGTGAGCTCGACGCCGGGCCGGTTTTAGGATGAACCAAACGCAGCGGAATTCCGCGTCCCTCCTCGGGAACAAGGAGCGTTTCCATGGCGGGGCGTCGGCTGGCCACTAGAAAACCGCCCAAGGGAACCCTCTAGCCCGGATAATTCACGTATTTGGAGACACGAAAGCCTCTTCGTGGTAAAAAAGCTTTGTCAGAAGGATTTAAAACCACAAGAGAGGCTTTCGCTTGACTGAACATACCACAACACAGTGTTTGTTGTTCCCAGAAATTTTTGATCGACCGGTAGTCGCGGAATTTGATCAAGTCCAAGGTAGCTCCGATGGTGGAGCGATCCTGCTCAAAGCCGCTGACCGACGCTTAGGACTCACGGAAGCACTGGCGGCTTGTTTAGAAGACGAGCGGCAACCGGGCAAAATCGATCACCAGATGCACGAACTGCTGACGCAGCGGGTCATGGCCATCGCCTGTGGATACGAAGATGCCAATGACGCGGCCCGCTTGGCTTGCGACCCGGTGCACAAACTCCTGGTCGGTCGGGATCCCGTGAAAGGGGAAGATCTGGCTTCGCAGCCGACCCTCTCGCGCTTTGAAAATAGTCCGGATCGCAAAGAGCTGTTTCGCATGGCGGAAGCGTTGGCCGACAGCGTGATTGAACGGCATCGCCAGCGTCTGCACGGTCGCGCTCGCCGGATCACCATCGATTTGGATCCCACGGATGATCCAACGCACGGCCAGCAGCAACTATCGTTTTTTAACGCTCACTACGACTGCTACTGCTATCTTCCCGCGGTGGCCTTTCTCACCTTCGATAAGGAGCCGGATCAATATTTGGTGGCGGCGGTTTTACGTCCCGGGAATGCCTCGGGATTCCGTGGGGCAGTAGGAATTCTGAGTCGGCTGATCTCCCGCCTGCGCAAGGCTTTTCCGAAAGCCAGGATTCGCGTGCGGCTGGACGGAGGGTTCGCCGCGCCGGAGGTGTTGGATTTTCTGGATGGCCAGCCCCGGCTCGAATATGTCGTAAACATGGCCTCCAATCCGGTGTTGGATCGCCTGGTCGAGCGAGCTATGCGCACGGCCCGCGGCCTCTCGAAGGAAAGCGGGGAGACCGAGCATATTTACGGGGAGTTCCGCTATAAAACCAAGAAGACCTGGGAGTATAAGCGGCGCATCATCTATAAGGCGGAAGTCACTCGCCATCCCGACCGCGACCCGAAAGATAATCCGCGCTTTGTGGTCACCAACATGAAGCAGAGTCCCAAGTGGCTCTACGAGAAGGTCTACTGTCAACGGGGTGACATAGAAAATCGCATTAAGGAACTACACTACGGCATGGAGATTGGGCGCACCAGTTGCACCGAATTCTTGGCCAATCAGTTCCGTGTATTGATGACCGCCGCGGCCTACGTACTCCTGCAAGAACTGCGGTCGCGCCTGGCGCGCACGGACTGCGCTCGAACCCAGGTTTCCATTCTCCGCGAGCGCTTCTTGAAGCTCGGAGCCCAGGTGATCGCCTCGGTACGCCGCATCGTGCTGCACCTACCTCAGGCTTTCCCGTATCGCGATAGCTTCCATCGTCTGGCCTTGAGCTTGGGCGCGCAACCTGGCTAGGGCCACCCCGGGAATTTTTACTCGTCACCTACTCGTGGAGGTGTCTCGCTTTTCGCAAAAATCCGACCTCCAGTCTCGCCAAGAGCTTTAGAATCAGTGGTCCCGTTCAAGAAAATTTTCTCATTGTCAAGCACGGTCTCGTCGTCGACGAAAAGTGAAAAAATGATCGCCCAGCTTAGCTTTCACGAATAATGTGGGCTAGTGGCCTTCATCAAAGGGCAGAGCTATCTTACCTCGTGCGTTGCTCTCGCGGGCCTTGGAGTTGAACGCGACAGCAGCGAACAGGCACAATCCCCATCGATAGGACATGACTGATGTCGGGTCGCAGCTAAACGTGTAGACAGCCACCTGATTTGCAATCAGACTGGACTCGTGGTGCTGCCGTCTGCCTCGGATGACCGATTCGCACACACCGTGGACCTGATCTATGAAGTCTGTTTGCACTTTGATTCTCCTGCTTTGCCTCACCGCTGTGGGTATCGCGCAACAGAGCGATACCGGCCAGCCGAAACTGAAGGTGCATTCCACCCTAGTTATGGCTCCGGTGTTCGTGAGCACTAAGGAAGGACGTGTGGTCTTTGACCTCAAGGCTGACGACTTCCTTCTCACCGACAACGGCGTACCGCAACTTCTTACACTAGAGCAGGACACTGATTCAGAGCCGCTGGCGTTGGCAATCGTGGTTGAGACGGGCGGCG
>DATHIB010000163.1:0-3837 GCA_035490055.1 Candidatus Limnocylindria bacterium
TGTCAGCGATCATCTGAATCTGTATTTTTTTGAAGGCTCGCCGGAAAATATAAACATATCAGCATCTGCGCCGTAGGCGCACACCCCTCATCTTCATTCATCTGGTAGTTTGATCACCACTGGTGGGAAGTGGGAACCCGACCGTTAGAGCGGTCGAGTTCCCTGTGTGGCAGACCTTCATCAGGTAGCCAAACATCAACAGGTGTTCAAGCTGCCATGATCGGTCGTCGTTGTCCAGCCCCACCTTGGGGCGAGGATGGCGGCCCACACCGAAGTTGTCCTCCGTCAACGAGTTTGCCGTGCCAGCGGCTGTGGCCAGGTCTTCTGGATCTGTCGCCATTGTGACCGGGGACAGCACTACTGCAGCCAGCTCTGTCGACAGCAAACGCGCCGGCAACAACACCGCCTGGCCAACCGCCGTCACCAGCAGAGCCCGGAAGGGCGCCAGGACCATCGCGATCGCCAGCGCGCGTATCGGCGGCGCCACTCATCACCTCGCGTGACGGATGTATCTTCCCTGATGCTTTCCGTCGCGGGCAGAATGCCGCTGCAATGTGCGCTTCCGATCCGGAATCTGCACGCCCAAGGGAACGGCGCCCTGCAGCGGCACCACGGCTTACTTCGCTGTGTCCTCTGCGGCCGCCTGGGACGTTTCGTGGAACCGTTCCCCCGAATCTTCCGGAGGTGAGCATGCTCAGCAGTGAACAGCGCGTACAGATCCGTCACTGGTTCTACGCCGAACATTGGAAAGTTGGCACCATCGCGCAGGAACTCGGGGTGCACCCAGACACCGTCCGCCATGCGCTGGACACCGAGCAGTTCAATCGTGCCAAGGCTCTTCGTCCCTTGGTGACCGACCCCTACGTAGAGTTCCTCCGGCAGACCTTACAGAAGTATCCCCGGCTGCGTGCCACGCGCATCTACCAGATGATCCGGGAGCGCGGTTATACCGGAAGTGTTGTGCAGTTGCGACGCGTGGTAGCTCGCTTGCGACCGGTTCACCAGGAGCCCTTTTTGCGACTCCGCTCGTTTCCGGGCGAGCAGGGACAAGTGGACTGGGCCCATTTCGGCGAAGTCTCCGTCGGCCGCGCCCGTCGGCGTCTGTCCTGCTTTCTGATCACGCTTTCCTACTCGCGCGCCCTGTATCTGGAATTCTTCTTCGATCAAAGTATGGAAAACTTTCTGCGTGGTCATGTTCACGCGTTTCACACTTGGTCAGGACAACCGCGAATCCTTTTGTACGATAACCTCCGCAGTGCCGTGCTGGAACGTCGCGGCGACCAGATTCACTTTCATCCGCGACTGTTGGACTTGTGCTCGCATTATCATTTCGCTCCTCGTCCCTGCCAGGTACGGGCAGCAAATCAAAAAGGAAAAGTGGAACGAGCGGTTCTCTATGTACGCGAATCATTCTGGGCCGGCCGAACTTTCACCACGCTCGAAGAGCTGAATCGTCAAGCCTTTCTCTGGCGTGACCAAGTGGCTCATCAACGTCCTTGGCCGGATGATGATTCCAGAACCGTGGAGCAAGTCTTCACCGAAGAACAACCACGACTGCTTCCTTTACCGACACACCCGTTCGAGACGGATCTGGTTCTCCCGATCCACGCGGGTAAGACGATTTACCTTCGTTTCGACCTGAACGACTACTCCATCCCGCCGGAGGCCATAAGACGTCCGCTGACCCTGGTGGCCTCAGACGCGAGGGTACGGATCCTGGACGGTAGTAAGGAGATCGCCCAGCATCGCCGCTCCTATGATCGACACCAGCTAGTGCTTGATGCAGATCACCAGCAAGCCCTGCTGGAGGAAAAGCGCAAGGCCTTTGGATCGACTCCAGGCGGTCGCTTGTCGCAAGCGGTGCCGGAAAGCGAGGCTTTGCTGGATGCCGCTTTCGCACGTGGAGAATCGGCGGGCAGCCAAACCGCACAGCTCCTCAAGCTCTTGGATACCTACGGGGCCGCCGAGCTGCGTACGGCCATCCGGGAAGCAGTCGAGCGCAACACGCCACGTGCTTCTTCGGTGGCCTTCATCCTGAGCCGACGGCAGCGCTCTCAGCAACACTCCGCTCCCATCCCTGTGGATCTCAGTCGCCACCCAGAACTGCAATCTCTCGATGTCATCCCTCACGATCTGGAGTCCTACGATGAGCTCACCGACAAGCACCATGAGCCCGATGCCGATGAATGACCTGCTAGCGCAGCTCAAGCACATCGGTCTGAAGACCATCCCCGCGAACCTGGACGACTTTCTCGCCCGGGCCACCAAAGCGCGTTGGTCTCCCCGCATGCTGCTGGAGCAACTCGCCCAGGAGGAAACCCAAGAGCGTTCCCGCCGTAGTCTGGAGCGACGGCTACGGCTGTCGGCCATCAAGAAATTCAAGCCCATGGCCGATTTTGAATGGGATTGGCCCACCAAGGTCGAACGCGAGGTCATCGAACGGGCCCTCACCCTCGACTTCATTCACGAAGCACGCAACTTCGTGCTGGTAGGCCAGAACGGTTTGGGCAAAACGATGATCGTCCAAAATATCTGCCACCTCGCTGTGTTAGCGGGCTGCTCGGTTCTGTTTCGCACCGCTGCCGCCATCGTGGAAGACCTGCGCCATGAAATGTTCGAGGGTCGCCGACGCAAGCTGCGTGGCTACAGCAGAGCGGATCTCTTATGTATCGACGAACTGGCCTACCTGTCTTTCGACGATAAAGCTGCGGACATCCTCTATGAAGTCATCAATCGCCGTTACGAACGCAGGTCCGTGATCGTGACCACCAACCGAGCATTTAAAGAATGGAACCAAGTCTTTCCCAACGCTACCTGCATCGCCACGCTGCTGGACCGTCTGTTGCATCACGCCGATGTGACCCGCCTGGAAGGCGACAGTTACCGAATTCGCGAAAGCCAGCGGGAGGCCGCCACCCGGAGGAAAAAACCATGAATCGCTTCGATGATGACGCCGAACAGTACGTGCGCACCGTCCTAAATCTCTACCAACAGCTCCCGGAAACGCCCGCATTGCCGAGTTCCCGAGACCGCTTCCATGCCCATCAACTGCAACAACGCGGACTCCCTCTGTTGCTGATCGAGACGGCTTTCCTGTTGGGTTCTTTGCGGCGACTCCTGCGACCACCAGAAGCCGCAGCCTTATCCCCAATTCATTCCCTAGCCTACTTCGGGCCGGTTATCGACGAAGTCCTCCACAATCCCGTCCCCGACACTTATATCGAATATCTTCGGCGCAAAATGCAGCCCTTCGCCGGGAAAAAAGTTACCGGGCAAGAATCCTGTCCGGCGAGCCTTCAAAAAAATACAGATTCAGATGATCGCTGACAGCAGCCGTAGCAAGGTCGCACTGCAGCCTGATAAGACGTTTCGAATCGCAGGCTCGGGCGGCAAAAGTGGTTCTCTTTTTGCCATGTCCCGCGTCATAGCAATCGACCAAGAACACCAACCTTGCAAGGCTGAAAACCGCAGGCGTGCCTCGCTGTCTGTTGCCCAAACAAAATATGCCGAGACAACGTTGGATGGTCAACTATCTTAGACACGTTAAGTTAGAAGCCAGATTCGGTAAGGATGGCGTGCCAGAGGCGCATGCCTTGCTTCAAAGCAGAATTAACAGGAGCGGCTAAGGCGTTCCTCCGAGGGCTGTCTCATGTCTAGCCAAACCAAACACGGTGTCAAAGGCAGGGTGTACCTCACGCCTGAGGAAGCTCCTGCGGCGGCTCGCCAGTTTGGTTGCGCCCGTTTTGTTTACAATCATCTTTTGGAATTCTCAAGAAGCAGATATTTCACAAATAAAACCAAAACATCGCCAGCCGAACGCAGCATCGAGCTAACTCG
>DATHIB010000164.1:0-105877 GCA_035490055.1 Candidatus Limnocylindria bacterium
GCCTTTGCTCGAGGCACTCAGGTTCTTGACTTGCAAGTCTTCGATAAACACGACGGCGTGGTTTTTGCTGATGTCCTTCGAGGACTTGTGCACGAAATCCTTTCTGATGTTGGCAATTTTGCTGTGCAACCGGGTGACGCGCCGCTTGGCTAAGTCCCGGGCTTGTGCCGCTCACTGGGGGGTCATTCGGCCGAGGTTTCGCCGGAAGTTACGAATCGTCGCGGTCGTGCCCGGCTTCATCGCGGCGAAGCGAGCCGCCGAATTGCACTTTGCCGAAACCAAAACGGTCGCGGAGGCGGTCCGTGGCCCTGGTGAGTTTTTCCAGTTTCGCGCGGCGCTCGGCGTCCAGCAAATCGAGTTGTTCACCGCCGTGCGTGAGGCCGTCGAGGCTGACTCCGAGCAACCGGATTTTTCTTTTTACATCCCGATGGGCGCGAAAGAGTTCTTGAAACACCGCAAAAATATCGGAATCGAGCCGCGTGGGCTCCCCCAGAGTCTTGGAGCGCGTATGCGTTTCGAATCCGGCGTACCGAATCGTCAGCGTGAGCGTTCGCGTGGCGAGGCCCGCTTCGCGGAGCCGCTTGCAGGTTTTCTGCGAAAGATGGCTGAGCATCGCGGATAGGGAGTCAGCATCGTCAGTGTCCTCGCCAAAGGTGTGATTGTGCGAGATGGATTTCGGCTCCGCATCGATAACGAATTCGTAGGAATCGCCTCCTCGCGATTTGCGATACAGGGCCGTTCCCCACTGACCAAAAATAGCTTCTAACTTTTCCTGCGGAACAGCGGTGATCTGTTCGACAGTTTCAATGCCGAGGGCGCGAAGCGCTCTCTCCGTGACTTCGCCGATGCCAGGAATTTTTCTGACGGGGAGCGGCGCGAGGAATCGTTGTGCGCTGCCTGCAGGGACCCAAACGAGGCCGCGTGGCTTGGCTTGGTCCGACGCAACTTTCGCAACGAGCCGCGTCGTAGCGAGCCCGCCGGAACACGGCAGCGCCGTCGTGCGCGTGATGGTTCGAAGCAACTTGTCGGCAGCAGCGAGTGGTGGTCCGTGCAATCGCTCGGTGCCGGCGAGATCGAGATAGGCTTCGTCAATCGAAACCATTTCGACGATCGGAGAAAATTTCGCGAGGATAGCAGCGACGCGGTCGCTCCACTCCGAATATTTTTCGTGGTGGCCATCCAGGAAAATTGCCTGCGGGCAGAGCCGCCCCGCCGTTCGAAGCGGCATCGCGGAGTGAATCCCGAATTTCCGCGCTTCGTAGCTAGCGGCGGAGACCACGCCGCGCTGATCCGGCCGCCCGCCGACTACCACGGGCTTCCCGCGAAGCTGCGGCCGCTCGAGCAATTCCACCGAAACGAAAAACGCGTCCATGTCCACATGGAGGATGGACGATTGCGCGAGGGCCGATTGATCCTCGAATGGGTCGTGCTTGGCTCGGAAGCGCGCGAGGTCCGGCATGCCCTTAGCCTACGCTTTTTTCGCGGGGTCTACTGAAGAAGTGAGTTGCTGATTCTTTTCTTGCGTTCTTGCCGATAAGTTTTGATCTCAGTACTTATTTCGCGGAGCGAAAGGCGATCGAGGCCTTTGGCTTTGGCAGCGCGCCAAATTGCTTCGAGTTCCGGGACGCGCCGCACAAATCTCCTGAGATACTGTTCGGTGAGCAGGTCGATCACGATGAGTAATTCATCCTTGGCTAATCTTACGAGCACTGACAACCCCGTTCAAGTTCTTTCGGCGGCGAGGACGCGGGGGATGCCGGCGAGGTCGTTGGCTACGCCTACATTCGTCCAGGTGGGTGCGTCGAGGAGCGGCCGGACGGCGGGGAGGCTGTTGTGGCCGAGTTCGAGGACGAGGATGCCGCTGGGCTTGAGGTGCGCCGCGGCTTGCGCGATGAGAGCGGCGTAGAATTCGTAGCCTTCTTCGCCGCCGTAGAGCGCGATTTCCGGTTCATGATCGCGGACTTCGCGCATGAGCGTTGCGGATTCGCGGCGGCCGATGTAGGGAGGGTTGCTGGCGATGAGATCGAGAAGAAGTGACTGGTGACTCGTGACTGGTGACTCGTGTGGTGGGTCATTGCCAAGTAGGGGCGCAGCATGCTGCGCCCCTACAACGGAGAGTCCCGCGGATGCCGCGGTGCGATCGATGAAGCCATCGAGTAGATTGCATTCGAGGAAATGGATGCGGTCGGAGACGGAATTACGGGTGGCGTTGCGCTGCGCAACGGCGAGGGCGGCGCTCGAAATGTCCGTCGCGTAAATCGTTGCGCCGGGCAGATCTTTCGCGAGGGCGATGGCGATGCAGCCGGAGCCGGTGCCGATTTCGGCGATTTGCAAGCCTTCGCCGGTGAGCGTCTGTTTGCGGCCGGCGCGGCGTTCGCGGAGCGCGAGGCGGTCGAGGGCGACTTCGATGAGGTGTTCGGTTTCGGGGCGGGGAATCAAGACGTCAGGCGTTACTTCAAACTCGAGGCTCCAGAATTCTTGTTTGCCGGTGAGATGCTGTGTTGGCTCGCCGGCGGCGCGGCGTGCGAGTAGCGCGGAGAAACGTTCGGCATCGGCGCTGGCGATTTGTTCTTCGGGATACGCGTAGAGCCAAGTGCGGTCGCGACCGAGGACGTGGAGCAGCAGAAGTTCCGCGGCGAGCGTGAAGGAGGGAACGTGCGCGTCGCGCAGTTGGGCGAGCCCTTGTTTCAGGGCGCTGCGGACGTCGATGTGAGATTCGCTGGCACTCATTGAGGCACGATGCGGTTAGAAAGAACTGAAAGAACTAACACAGAGAGCACAGAGGACGCAAAGTTCACAGAGACGGAAAGAGCGCGCGAATACGAAGAAGCCTTTCACGACGCTCGAATTCAATGAGTCTTGCGGCATCACGCGGTGGCGAGTTCCTGCTGGAGGCGCTCGGATTCATAGTGCTCGACGAGGCCATCGACGAGGGGGGCGAGCTTTCCTTCCATCACCTCGGTTAGCTGATGGAGCGTCAAGCCGATGCGGTGATCGGTTACGCGGTTTTGCGGGAAATTGTAGGTGCGGATTTTTTCGGAGCGGTCGCCGGTTTTGATTTGTCCACGGCGTTCGGCGGAGAGCGCGGCCTGGCGCTTCTCCTGCTCCTGTTCGTACAGGCGCGCGCGAAGAACACGCATGGCCTTCGAGCGATTTTTGATTTGCGACTTTTCGTCTTGCTGCGACACGACCAGTCCGCTGGGAATGTGCGTGATGCGCACGGCGGAATAAGTGGTGTTGACGGACTGGCCGCCCGGGCCGGAAGAGCAGAAGGTATCGATGCGCAAATCTTTCGCTTCGATCTTGATGTCGATTTCGTCGGCTTCGGGGAGAACCGCGACGGTTGCAGCCGAAGTGTGAATGCGTCCTTGCGTTTCCGTGGCGGGAACGCGCTGGACGCGGTGCACGCCACTTTCATATTTCAGTTTGGAATAAACCTTTTGTCCTTGGATCGCGGCGACGACTTCCTTGAGGCCGCCCAATGACGAAGGGGAGCTTTCCAGGATTTCGACTTTCCAGCCTTGCGTTTCGGCGTAGCGGGAATACATGCGGAAGAGTTCAGCGGCAAAAAGCGCGGCTTCATCGCCGCCGGTGCCGGCGCGGATTTCCACGATGACGCTCTTTTCGTCGAGCGGATCTTTCGGGAGCAGCAGGAGTTTCAGTTCGCGCTCGGCCACTTCCTTACGCGCGGTGAGTTCCTTTTCTTCGTCGTGGGCCATCTGCTTCATTTCGGCGTCTTCCGCTTCGAGAAACATCTGGTGGGTGCCGACGAGGTCCTTTTCGATTTGTTTGAATTCGCGGTGCTTGGCGACGATTTCGCCGAGCTCGGATTGCTGCTTGGCGACTTTTTGGAAGCGCGAGGAGTCCGAGACGATCTCCGCGGAGGAAAGTTCCTGCGTGAGCTCGTCATAGCGAGCGCCAAGCTGATTCAATTTCTCAGTAAGCGAAAGAACGGCCATTGCAGTACCTCAAAAAGTTTTCAGTGATCAGTTCTCAGTTCTTAGTAAGAGAAAAGAAAAAGAATCAAGTTAAAAAACTCCAGTTTGCAGTCGAGTGCGGGCTCCCGGAGAGGGAGCGAAAAAGCGAGTCAGCTAATAGAAGGTAGCGTACATGGATTTGCTCAACTATAAGAATACCGCCGAACTGCAAATCACGCAAATCGGATCTCGGAATGGGCCAATTTCTCGCTAACACGTCACGCGCCCCATTTGAGGTAGGCTGCGAACCGTGACGCGTCGCGAATTCTTCTTCAAAAACTTTGCCGGCGACCTGGAATACCATCCGCGCCGCGCGGTGCTCTATTTGGGCCTTGCCGTGGCTTCCCTGTGCTTTTGGATCTTCTCTCCACGGGAAGCCAAATTCAGCGCTCTTCCTCTTGTCTTCGTTCTCGGCAGCGTTACGCCTCTTCTAAAAGGCATTTTCCTTCTCCGGAAATCATCGGAGGGACTTGGGCTTTAGTCCATCAGAACTCGCTGATCTCTCCGATCCATCCAATCGCAAGACTCTCCCGTGTGTCCCTAACCAGGCCGCCCAGATCGTTCAGGATTTCGGTGCGGGTTCGCTTCTCCAATGGCCCCTTCTGAATGTTGGCCAGGATGTCGACCATTCCTGGAGTAACCCGCCGCGCGTTCCCGTCTTTCTCAGTGGCGCCTTTCTCTTCTTCCTGAGCTGGTTCATCCGCCTCCTTACTTCGACTCCGCCGGGCACCAGTAAAAGTAGAGTCAGCAAACTGTCCGATGACCGAACACTGTGACCTTGGCCTGGTTGCTCCTATGTGAGGCGGTATACTACGATGCGAGCAAGGCCATGAGCGAAGCGGTACGAACGATGATGCGAATGGATGCTGAGGCGGCGCCGGAAACCCTGCCCCACGCAGACGCTGGTTTTCTGTGGGATTTTTGGTATCCGGCGGTGCGGAACACGGCGATCACGGGGCAGAAGCTCGTGACTGCGATGCTGCTGGAGGTGCCGCTGGTGCTTGGGCGGACGGCGGAGGGGAAAGTGTTTGCGATGCGGGATTCTTGTCCGCACCGGGGGATACCGCTGTCTTATGGGCGGCTCGACGGAGAAGTGGTGGAGTGCTGTTACCACGGGTGGCGATTCGATGCTTGCAGCGGGCAGTGCGTTGAGATTCCTTCGCTTTCGAATCAGGACAAATTGAAAGTGGAGCGCATTTTTGCGGGGCACTATCCCTGCGAGGAGCGGGACGGATACGTTTGGGTTTACATGAATACCCCGGGGACGCGGCTGCCGGAGACGATTCCGGCGGTGCCGGGGCTTACCGTTTTCAGCGACAAATACAAGATCACGCACCTTTCCTGCGTGCTGCCTTCGCATGTCGACCAGGGGATTATTGGATTGATGGACCCGGCGCATGGGCCGTTCGTGCACCAGTCGTGGTTCTGGCGAAAGCGCGGGAGCATTCACGAGAAAGCCAAACAATTCGAGCCGATTCCGAACGGTTTCCGGATGAGCCCGCATTCGCCGAGCACGAACAGCGCGCCGTATCAATTGCTCAAGAAAATCACCGGGGAGCCGGTGACGACTACGATCGATTTCGTGCTGCCGAATATCCGCACAGAGGAAGATCGCAGCGGGAAGATGTGGTTTTCCAGCCGCGCGACGGTGACGCCAGTGCGGCGGGATCTTTGCCGGATCGATTTCGTGGCGGCGTGGAATTTGTTCTTCCTGCCGGTTTCGATTTTCCGGATCTTCGGCAAGATCTTTCTCCGCCAGGATCAGGAGACGATGATCCAGCAGGCGGAAGGATTGAAGCACAATCCGCGGTTGATGCTGATCGACGACGCGGACCGGCCGGCGAAGTGGTATTTCGCGCTGAAGGCCAACTTGATCGAGTCGCGGCGGACGGGCGGGGCGATGGTGCATCCTATGAATGGACCGGTGACATTAAGATGGCGGTCGTGAAGGAGAGAGGTAAGGAGGCGCCCGGGTGAAAAGTTGCTCTCTCCAATTTTCCCAAGTTCGGCCCTACCGAAACTGAAAACTTAGAGAAGGGCGGACATGCCATCGTGCGGCATTCCTAGTTAACCATAACAGTCCCCCCCTATGTTCTTCATAAGTGTCATTTAGGGCCTCCGGCCCGCGAAACTTCATGAAAATTGCGCAGTGTCAGGCAAGTTAGAGCTATTGACGTTAACTCCTTTGATTTCAGCACGATTTTATTTGCGACCAGGGTTTTTCGACCCTGTTGATTTTAAAGGACTTAACGTGGAGATCGAGGGTGCACCATACTGCCGCGACAAGTACCAACTGCAGGCAGAATGTTACGGAGATTTACCTGGAAGCTAGTGTACCAGAACACTAAGAAAAGTCAAGGAAAAATTGGAGTGAGTGCCTCATCCTGAATGTTCCGCGAGCGGAATGGGGGAGTCTAACGCGGGGATGCTGTAATCAAGCGGGCTACAGCTTGTCAGCGGAGGCGGGTGAGGTCGAAGTCGACGGAGACGGGGTCGCCTTCGGGAGGAATTACCTGCACGGTCACGAAATCGGAGGTGAAGGCGACGGCGGGGAATTCCAAATCGACGGCAGCGCCCCTGGGACGGCAAGGGCCATAGCGACCGCAGCGATAGAGCGGGCGGCCGCCAGAATCGGAGGGGGAAAGAATCTGGCGACCGTTATAGACCTGGATACGAAAGTCTTTCCAGAAATCATTGGGGCGCGGAATGAGAGCAGAGGAACGGGGTGGTGAAGCGACTGGATTGGCGATCAGAGCGCCATAGGAATTGGTCAGATAAATTTCAACGGTAATCTTGACAGACTCATTCTGACCGCGGTGATCGAGCCAGGCTTGCTGGGCGCTGTAGTTGCCGACGTACTTGCTGGAGAACTGAGTGAGCTGGGCGAACGGAGTGAGAAAGGTAACGGAGGAGATGTGGGGGCCGGTTTTGGGCATGGGGAGAAACTTGATGTAACTGGTCAGGAAGGATGCATCGTGGCGCTGCCCGAGGAAATAGGCTTCGCGGACGGCCTCGTCGGAGAGGGGAGTATCAAGAGCAGAGGCGGGCAGAGTCACACAAAGAGCCACTAGGAAGCTGGCGAAAACGCGAAAGAGGTGGCGCATTGGACCTTCCCAAGAGGAAGTATAACGGTGAATTTGGCGCTGCCATAGCAGTAAGGATGTCATTCCCACCTTGACCGGTCGCGCAGGTGCGAAGAGGTCAGCGGAGATGGTCGAGGTCGAAGTCAAGCGAAACGGGATCGCCCTTCGGGGGAACCACGTCAATGGTGGCGGAGCCGGAGGAAAAATCTTCGACGGAGAAATCGAATTGGAGAGTCGCGCCGGTGAGGGTGCAGCCGCCGTCCTCAGAACAGATGAAATTGGGTTGGCCGGAAGAAGAGAAGGGTTTGAGCATCTGGTCTTCGCTGGAAACCTGAACGTCGAAATCTTTCCAGAAGTCGTAAGGACGCGGGGCAAGGCCTGCGGGAGAACCGGAGCGCGAACCTGTGGGGCGAGCTATAAATGGGCCATATGAATCGGTGAGCTGGATTTGCACAACGATTCTTACGAATTCCCCCTGATCGCGATGGTCGAGCGCAGCTTGCTGGGCGCTGTAACCGGACGTGTGCTGGCTGGATTGCTGGACGAGAAGAGCGAAAGGAGTGAAGAAAGTGACGGAGGCAATGTCCGGACCAGTTTTCGGCGGCGGGAAGAATTTTGTGTATTTATTGAGAAAAGTGGCCATAGTTTCGTCACGCCGCTGGCCGAGGAAATAGGCTTCGCGAACGGCCTGGTCGGACAAGGGAGTGTCGAAGGCGAAGGAGGAAGGCGACAACAACAGGGCTACGGCGAGGAATGAGGCGACGGGGCGAGCAGGACTTGGACGCATAGTCAGTTTCCAACCCAAGTATATGACGGTTCGAGTTGCTGTGGAGTTTCAGAGGCGGCGGGTGATGTTGGGGAAGTCGAGCCAGACTTTGATGCCGCAGAAGTGGGAGCCTTCGGTGCAGATGGGAGTGGTGATGCCTGCGCGGATGTAGCACGGGGGGCCGATGTAGCGAGTGAGTTCGGGGTGAACTTCATGGAGCTGAGCGAGTTCGTCCATGGAAGCCTGGTAGATTTCTTCCTGGGCATTGAAGCAGGTGCGCATGGTCCATTTGTGGAGGAGATGGAGAAGCGAGCCGGATTCGTAGAGGCGGATGGATTTGGCGTTGGGGAGGAGATAGAGCGCAATCTCCGGGGAGACGCCCAGATCGAGGAGCTGATTCTTCGCGGCCCAGGCGTCAAGCATGGCGCGTTCGTAGACCTCTTTGGCGCGCGGATTGTTGGCGAGGAGCATGGGGGTGATGTGGTCGGGTTCGCGGGTGTCGGTGAGAGTGAGGAGAGGGCGCGAGCCGGGGACCATGCGATGGCGCTGGTTCTGGCTGTCGGCGGTGTGGCTAATTTTCTTGGCGAAAGTGTAGTTGGCGTGTTGCAGGGCGCGCATTGCCGGCGCGTGGACGCCGACGTTTAGCGTTTCGAGGCGATAGAGATTCCGCGCGGGATTTAAGAGGCGATCGATGGCTTCGGCGTCTGGACATTGCGATGCGGTGAGGCCGGCGACGGTGCGATAGGATTCGGCCATGACGCGCATGGCGTTCGGGGAGTAATCGACGAGGCGGGAAGTTTTGCCGGCGAGTTTGGCGTCGAATTCGAGGGCGAACACCTCTCCGGCATTCGAATTCGCAGCGGCGCCTTTTTCATGCGCGACCGCAGAACGGTCGGCCCACTCCGGCAATTCCTCCAACGGTTCCGTACCAAAGCGATCGAAGAACTGGGCGTCGATTTCCTTGACGTGCGCGACCATCGCACCGATGACAGCGCGGGCTTCGCTGGGCGTGTCCGAGGCGGCGCTCATGCGCCAGAGGCGATGGAGGACGATGCCGGAGATGGTGTGCACCATGGTGGTGAAGGCGGCGACGGGCAAGACGTAGCGGGCGATTTCGATGGCGCGCTTTTCGGCGGAGCGTTCGATTTTTTGGAGACGCTTGGGATTGGACATCGAGCTGACGTGCCAAATGTCATTGAGGATGGTGCGGGCGTCGCCGATGAGCAGAGCGGAAAGCTCGCGATAGTAGTTCCAAGCGCGGGCGATGGCTTGTTCGTAGATTTCGCGGCATTGCTGGTTGAAGTAGAGATCGACGGGAGGAACGTAGGCTTGCGCGCGGTCGAGGCGAACGTAGCGCTGGCTTTGCTGCTCGGAATTGTAAAAGGGATGCGCGTGGAGGAAGGACCAGACGAATTGGCGGCTGACGTTTTCGAGGCCAAATTCGAAATGGGCGTGCTGGTAGACGGTGTGATGGCCGCTGTAGAAGGTGGCGGCGCCAATGTTGAGGCGCTGCTTCTCGGTGATTTCTTCGGGGCCGATGAGGCAGGGTGCGTAACAGGTCCGGGCCGCGGCAATGGCGGAATCGAAAGGGTGCGCGAAGGCGTTGCGGAGAGTGACGCGCGGCGGGGCGGTTTCGATCAGTTCGCCGGGGCGAGCGCCATCAAACATGCGGGATTGAGTAGCCACGATGGAACTTCATTGTACACGGGCGGGGGAGAGAGGGAAGTTGAAAGTCGAAAGTTAAAAGTTTAAAGAAAAAAGATAACGCAGAGACGCTGAGAGTCGCAGAGCAACGCGGAGAATTCGCGGAAGGATTCGCCTTCAGGGAAAGAGAAAAAAAGAGAGCAAGAGAGATAAAGAAAAAGGGACAGCCAGGAATGGCTGTCCCACAAGACCCTTACTTCTTGGCGGATTCGACTTTTGCGGCTTCGACCTTGGCAGCAGCGTCGGCGTACTTCTTGGTGAAGCGCTCGACGCGGCCGGCGGTGTCAATCAGCTTCTGCTTGCCGGTGAAGAAGGGATGGCAGCTTGAGCAGATTTCGACATTCAGCTTGTCGCCCTTGATGGTCGAACGAGTCGTGAAATTGTGGCCGCAGGCGCAGTGCACCGTTACGGTGTGATAGTCAGGGTGAATACCGGGTTTCATGAGGCTCCATTCTGTCGCGTCCGGTCTGCACGGCACCCCGACAAGGTCAGGGGACTACAGCCGCGTCGCTAGGTCGCGAGGCAATTCTTAATCATAAGCGAAGTGTCAAGTTCCGCCAAATGGAGGACAGGGAATCACAGGGAATGCTCAGGGAATGCTACTCCTCCGGAAAATGCCAGCGAGTTACGGATTCAGCGAAATTTTCGGCGTGCTCGTCCTGGCCAAAAGCGATTTGCGGTTTGACGCGGAAGACGCATCCGCCGGAAGACATGAGAAGAGGTTCGACGTCTCCACCGTATTTGCGGTTATAAACTTGTGCGATTTGCTCCCAAACGGAACGATCTTTAATTTCCTCAGCGATGCCTTCGAGGATTACGGCCTCGTCAGCTTTTTCGGTGCCGATCACGCAGTGAGGGTCGGCGGCGATGTTCTTGGCCTTGCGCGTACGCGGCCCGGTGCTGAACCAGAACGCATCTTGCCACCAGACGCCCCAAACAAGCATGAGATGCGGCCGGCTCCCGGGGCGCGAGGTGGCGATCCAATAGTTGTGGGACTTTTCGAGGCGCTCGAGGGCCCATGGCCAGGACTTAAGGCCAGTTGTTGAATCAGAAGGATTCTGCAGGGCGTCGGGCCAGTAAGCTCGGCTCATCTTGGGTTCGAACATCGGGCCTCCTTTCGGAGTACGGAAATGCGGCGAAATTGTATCAGGGCTGGAGGGATGTGGCTCCAGAAGTTCTGGGTCATTTTTATGGTAACGGGCCGAGGCTGTGGCGGGATTTGCAGAGATGCTCAGGAAACGAAGGCACAGCCGACACGGAAACCGCCCTGACTGGTCAGTTGTTTCCACACAGGCTTGAGGTTCACGCGAACGGGCGGAAGAATAGGGACGTGTAAGACCGCCAGAAGATTTTCCGGAAGATCTTCGGCTGAATCCAGTTCCATGGCGACACCGCCAAAGCCAAGATCGAGGACGCGGGCGCGGCGGACACCTTGGTCGCCAAGAACAGCGTAGGCATTGGTACCAGTCATGGATACGCGCTCGGCCTTGCGCTGGACGGCGAAGACGTGCGAAGGGGCAGCGGTGAGGTCCGCGGAGATCGCCGCGGAGGTTGCAGAGGCAGCCGCAGCGATGGTTGTTTCGGTTTTATCTGGTGCGCGCTTGGTTTCGATCGAAATCGGCGGTGGTGCGGGGCCAGCGCGCTGTGGAGCGGGAGCGGCCGGCGCGTCTGGAGCAGACGGGGTCGCGGTGCGCGAGGAACCGTTGCCACTTTTGCTGTGGTTCGCTTGTTTTAGGCGATAGAGGCGCTCATCGGCGATGCGAATCAGCTGATCAGCCTGTTCAGCATCTTGGGGGAAAATCGCGACGCCGTGATCCATGCCTACGGTGACAGAAAGCTGCAGCGGTTGGAGCATCTCGGCAAATACCGTTTCGACGCGGCGGCACAAGGCGAGGGCCTGCGGGGAATCGGTTTGCGGGAGGAGTAAGGCGAATTCATCGCCGCCGATACGGAAAGCGGAGTCGGAAGTGCGCAAGGCTTTCTTCAAGGTAGCCGCAGCAGCGCGCAATACGTCATCACCGCGCGGATGGCCGTGCTGGTCATTTACTTCCTTGAAGCGGTGCAGGTCAAGGGTAACCAATCCAAGAGGCTGGCCATAGCGCCGAGCGCGATTGAGTTCTTTTTCAAATGATTCAGCGAAGAGCCGGCGGTTGTGGAGACCGGTCAAGGGATCGGTCACGGCATTGAGTTCGAGTCTCTTCAGCTCGTCATACTCGATGAGGATGGGAACATGAAGAAGACCGGAGGACGAAAGGACATCCGTGAGTGCCGTTTTCAGAGAAACCTGACGACCGACGAGATCAGTGAGCTCGCGGCGGCGCGCGAGCATCTCATCCCAAATTTGTACACTTTGGGTTTCGCGCAGATCGAGGTGAGCGATCGCACGAAAATATCGCTGGAGAAACTGGCCGCGCGCAGGCAAATCGAGACTCTCGAGCGTGTCTGCCAACAGCTCGAAATAGGAATCCTCAATCGGCAAACGCAGGGGCGCAGGGGCGCCGGGGCTGGGCATATCCGGTATAGACCTAACCTCTGCCTATCCCCGCGGGGTTTGGGGAAAGCGAATCAAACTTTCTGTATTTATGTGGAGCAAGCAAGAGTCCATTCGTACTGGACCCGGGCGAGTCCACTTGGGAATCTTACCTCCCGAAGGGCGCGCGTATCCTATTATAAAAGCGGCATATAGGGTACGAAAAAGTGTAACGCACGTGAAAGAGGGAGCGCTAGGTAACAAAACGACCCGGAGAGAAAGTAGGCGAGGCAAGAGATTGCCGAGATTTACTCAAGTGGACGGAGGAACTCCAAACCAAATAGACGCATGTGACCCGCCGACTCTTGCCGCAATACCCTGGCTATGATCGGCGGAGTCTCGCTAGGAACAAGGCTGGAGGAGGCGGCCGCTGGGGCGGGGATGGTCAAGTGGACGATCTGCTCAGGCCGAAGAACATGCACTGAAGTAATGCAGGCGCCAGTGGAACTGATATTGAGAGTCTTGGTGAGCTCGATGAATTCTGCGCCGGACACATCAGCGGCTCTCAGGAAGACGGGCACCTGCAAGCGGATACGCGGGGAGCGTCGGGTTGACGATATTTCCACGAGCTGGCTCTTCTTGAGTATGTCGATTCCCAAGTGCTCCCTCTGTCTTAGTACCAATGAACTAGTACGGACGTATGCATCTGGAATGCCAGAGGACACAATCGAGAGCTTCAATAAATTGCTTATTATGAGCTGATTGTGGGTGTATAGGGGAGAAACAGCTCCTCAGGATGAGCACATTGCTCTGGATATGCACTTCCTTTCCTCAAATGTGCAAATGAAACGTCTTTACCATTGACTCTTCGAGGTCCCTCTGTAACGATGCCACCGAGGGAAATTTTTTACCACTCCATGCAAGGGGCGGAATGAGCTGATGGCAGGACGGATTACTACGCCTCCCATGTCGGAAGAGGGGAACCGCGCGGTTCTTCCTCTTGGCTTCGTCAGGGGTTTGCTGGACATGATAGAGCAACCACTGATCGTGGCTGAGCGAAGCGGGAATTTACTATTCGTAAATACGCGTGCGAGAAAATGCATGGAATCCCGCGGATACACGGCAATCCAGGGTTTGAATCTGTTTGGAGATCTTCTGCATGTGGAACCACGGAGGATCTTCGACAAGATCGAAAAGGGCGAACACGAGGTGCATCTGCAGATACAGCGCGGGGAAGCGAAATCCACAGTGCGAGTCCAGTGGATGCCCGAGCCGGACTGGCTGGTGGTGGAGATTGAGCTCAAATCGGAGGCGAAGCCGGTGGCGGATCCTGCGACGCAGCTCACCGTACAAGAGCTACTGCAGGAACGCGAGATTACTTACCGGAATCTCCTGGCCGCCTATCTGAAATTGCAAGAAGTGAACCGGCAGAAGACGGTGTTCCTGGCGTCAGCGGCCCACGAGTTGAAAACGCCACTCGCGGTGATCAAGGGTTACTACGATCTTCTGCTGGCCGGTTCGCTGGGCCGATTGACGGACAAGCAGCAGGACATTCTTGAAGAATCGAAGGACAGTTGCGAACGGCTGGTGCGTCTAGTGTCCATGTTCCTGAACTACTCGGCGCTAGAGAGCGGGAAACTGGTGCTGCAGCTTCGAGAGAACGATTTGCGAGATTGTCTCGATGAGCTGTCGAAACGCTGGTCGGAAGCGTTTCAACGCAAAGGCGTCAAGCTGGATGCGAGCTTTGACCCATCAATTCCGACATTCCGATTCGACTATCAGAAGGTGCAGCAGGTGGCGGCGAATTTGCTTGATAACGCTTTGAAGCATACGCCGAGCGGGGGCAGCGTCACGCTGCGTGCCGTGCCGCATTTCTGGGAACGGCGGGTGGAGGCCATGGCGCCGGTGGAAGAACGGCGCAGGTTTCGGTTGCCGCGCCCGAACAGCGTAGAAGTAAGCGTAACGGACTCGGGACCAGGAATCGCAGCGGAGCATCATCAAGAAATTTTTGAGGATTTTGTGCGGGTGGACAGGAACACATCTGGAATGGGGTTGGGACTGGCCATCGCCAAGCGGCTCATCCAGGCGCATCGCGGAAAAGTCTGGGTGGAGAGCGAATCGCGGACGGGAAGCAGATTTACATTTTTATTGCCGATGGATCAGGGCTGAAGCGCGCGAATTCTTGTGATTGAAAGGGAAAAATCAATGGCCGTGAAAGAGAAAGTCCTCGTCGTGGATGACGAGCCCAGCATTCGAAAGTACCTGCAGACGCTGCTGGAAGTCGACGGGTTCGATGTGGAAACCGTCGGTTCAGGGAAAGAAGCGCTCGAGAGAGTGAACAAGGGAGAGCGTCCCGACTTCATCATCCTGGATGTGCTGATGCCGGAGATGAACGGCCTCGATACGTTGAAGGAACTGATGCAGGTGGATCACAGCCTTAACGTCATCATGCTTTCGTGCTCGAACGAGGTAGGCACAGTCGTCGAAGCCATCCGAATTGGGGCGCACGATTATCTGACAAAACCCTTCGAGAAAACGGAGCTGGACGCGGCAATGCTGAAGTCGCGGCAGAAAAAGCAGCTGACCACGGAGAATCAGGCTCTGCGCGATTACTGCGACCAGGTGACCGAGGATTTGAGCTTCCTGGCGGCCAGTCCTCAGATGGTACGGATCCGCCAGCAGATCCTGCAGATCGCGCCTGTGGATGTGCCCGTTTTTATTTGCGGGGAGAGCGGTGTGGGCAAGGAAGTAGTATCGCGAATGATCCATCTGCGCTCGAAGCGGCGCAACCAGCCGTTTGTGAAGGTGAATTGCGCTGCGTTGCCAGGCGAACTTCTGGAATCGGAGCTTTTCGGATTCGAGCAGGGCGCGTTCACGGGCGCGGTGCGCAGCAAACCAGGAAAGTTTGAAATGGCCAACAAGGGCACGATCTTCCTGGATGAAATCGCGGAAATGAGCACGCACCTGCAGGCAAAACTACTGCACGTCCTGCAGGATCACCAGTATTCGCGGTTGGGCGGACGACACTTGGTGGAGACGGATGTACGCGTGCTGGCCGCAACAAACGTTGACGTTCACGAAGCGATGAAGACAGGACGCTTCCGCGAAGATCTCTATTACCGGCTGAACGTTTTGTCCATCAACGTGCCGCCACTTCGGGAGCGGACGGCTGAGATACCGCTTCTTTTCCGTCATTTCCTGCAGAAGTACAGCGAGAAATTCGGCAAGACGCCACCGGGACCTTCCAAGTATCTCCTGGATGCAGCGGTGAATTATCCCTGGCCGGGCAACCTGCGCGAGCTGGAGAATTTCGTAAAGCGTTATGTGATTCTCGAAGACGATGAAGGCAGCTTACGCGAATTGGTAGAGATGTCCTCCACGCGTCAACGGACTTCGCCTCGGGAAGAGCCCGCGCCGCCCAAGGAGCAGGGATTGAAGGCGCTGGTGCGCGGCTTAAAAGACGAGGCCGAGATGGAAGCCATCGCCGACGCGCTGGAGAAGACGCGCTGGTGCCGCAAGGATGCTGCAAAGATGCTGGGGATCAGTTACAAGGCCCTGCTCTACAAGATGCGGCAATTCAACTTGGATACGCCGCGAACGCGGAAAGCAGCTTCAACGACAGCGGTAGAGGAACCAGCCTCGGCGGTAGGGACGCGGCGCGATTAGCGCTACCAGCCTTTGCCGTTTTTCGCCCGCGGCGCGGCAGGAGAAAGGCATTTTGGAAAGCGTTTTGGTGCGATCGTCCCGCTCGTGCGGTAGAAATCAAGCTTCAGATCTCGATAGTTGACTGATTCTTGCGCTGAAACAAATGTTGCAAGAAGGGCTGGCCTAGTTGTATACACTATGGATCAAGCTGAATCCAGGCCGAGTCAACCTGTGGAAATATTCTTCAGCGCAAGTCTCATTGCAGGACGTTGCTAACGTCAATGAACTATTGGCCTTGCGTCGCTGGTCCGATGCGGGAAATGGCGCGCGCATCGATTTTTCTTGCCGGATTGAGGGTGTGGCGGGGTCTGCGTAAATCGGGTCAAAGGGACTCCTCGACGGAAACGCGAGTAAGCCAAGATACCCGCGGCGGGAATGGGAGGATGGGTGATGACGGAACGCCGTTCAACTCGAAGATATGACTTATCCTTACCGATCATCGTTCGCGTGCCCGCCGAACGGGCACTAGATTCGCAGCAGGGTAAGACCCGCGATATCTCCACACGCGGCCTTTATTTTGTAGTGGATCAGAACTTGGAATCCGGCTCACTGTTGGACCTCACGATGACGCTTCCCGCGGAGATAACGCACGGTTCAGAGGTTTTTGTTCGAGCCCTGGGCAAAGTGGTGCGTGTCGAGCGCCGAATGGAAGACGGCAGTGCACGGATGGGCGTGGCCGCGGTGATTGAAAGGTACGACATTATCCGCGGGGAACCCGCGCGAGCCTGACCGCGTTTCCTAAGCCGGCGCATAGCCCGTCCTGCCGAACGGTTTGCTAGGGTCTCTCTTTTCTCGCCCAGCGTTTTTTTCCTGAGCGGGAGTATTCTGGAAATCATCTTGCAATCGAGCCCGGGTTAGGCCTACTATCCGGCCAGAATGTCCCGCGGAGGGTCCAGTGAAGGTGTCGGATCTCATCGGGTCCCGGAAGGAAATTTTCTCCATCACCGAAGAGACGAGTGTGCACCAAGCCGCGCAATATCTGCGCGAGAAACAGGTGCGCTCCGTCGGGGTAATGAATGCAAGCGGCAAGCTTACCGGCGTGATCTCCCAGAGTGACGTATCCGACAAGGTCGCCGCAGAGAACAAGTGTCCTGCGTGGATGAAGACCTCGGACATCATGACGCGCGAACTAGTAACGGTGACGGCGGAAAAGACGCTCGACGAATGCTTGCGGCTGATGGAGCAGAACGGCATCTTTCACTTGATTGTGCTGGATGAACGGGGAGAGTTCCGGGGGATGCTATCGATCAGCGACATTTTGCGAGTGGTAGCGTCAGACGAAAAAGCCCGCGCAGACCTGCTGGAAGCGTTCATATTTCCGCAGAGGTAGGTGGTTCACGGCAACAATTTGTTGACACGTGAGCGCCTGTCTTCCTTTCTAATTCTTTGCAAGTGCCTAACAGGGAATAGTTTGTCTCCTTTGCGCAATCATTTTTCGCACACCCTAGAGATCTCGTTGGGGAGATGATCGCCTTCCTCGACAAAGAGGCCAACATTCCTCTCTCTCAATAAGATCTGTATATTGAGCCACTTACAGGGGAAATCGAGGTGGTCTCCGGTTCTTCTCGTTCAGAGGATGCTGAGTACCAGTTTGGTTCTATGTGTGCACTGGGGAAAGGAGGAGATGTTCCCACCTGAAACACGAAGGGATCAAGATGGTGGTTCCCGAGAATACAAACAGTGGATTGGCTCCGAGAGCAGGTGGGCTGCCTCCTGAAGAGATTATCTTTGGCCGCTCCGTAGCGATGATCTCTATACGGCAAAAAGTGCAGAAGGTGCTGGCAACCGACGTCCCGATCCTGATTCAAGGAGAGAACGGAACAGGAAAGGGGCTGCTCGCGCAGTACATTCACTCGCGTTCGGCATTGTGCTCCGGTGCGCTTGTAAAAGTGAACTGTGCAGCAATCCCAGGAGCTCTTCTCGAGAGTGAATTGTTCGGGTACGAAAAGGGGTCATTCACGGATGCGCATACATCAAAGCCGGGGTACGTGGAAATGGCGCACCGAGGAACACTCTTTCTCGATGAGATCGCGGATCTGGATTTGAGCCTGCAAGCCAAAGTCTTGCAATTCCTTCAAGATGGACATTTTAGCCGAATCGGAGATAAGCAAGAAAGACGGGCCGAAACACGCGTCATCTGCGCCACCAATCGAGATTTACAGACCGAGATCGAGGCCGGGCGCTTCCGGCGGGATTTGTTTTACCGGATCAACGTAATCAGCATCAATTTGCCGAGCCTGCGCGAGCGGCGTGAAGACGTCGCGCTGCTGGCGGACTACTTCCTGGGGCAACTGAACGCGCGCTTCGAGCGCGATGCGCCGAGCTTTACCGAAGAAAACATCGAGAACTTATCGTGCCGGGAATGGCGAGGAAACATTCGCGAACTGGAGAATGTGGTTGCGCGGTACGCGATTCTTGGTTCGCTCGATACTGCTGAGGCGGAGCGGCTGCCGAGACCTTCCTTCGGAACTCCATTCCGAGTGGCTCTTGATGGCAGCATCCCGCTGAAGCGAATTGCCAAGCAAGCGGTCCGCGAGATGGAAGGGAACCTGATACTCAATGCGCTGCGTGAAAACAAATGGAACCGCCGAAAGGCGGCACTAGCGCTGAACATCAGCTACCGGGCGCTGATATACAAGATTCGGGAGGCGGGCCTGTCCCCGAAAAGCAAGCGCAAGACACCCCAGGCAGACTATCCCCATGACCAGGCGGTAAGGACAGATTAGATTATAATTAACTGCCGACGCTCGGACGCAGTCTAAAGCTGTAGTTCCATCCTAGCGACTAAGATGCAATCACAAATGTTTCTTGGAGTACGCGTTTTGATGCTTCTCCTGTTGAAGGCGACGACCCTGGCGCTGAATGTGGAGTGGTTCAACCCGGCGACGGGTCGACCACGAGCGGGGGAGCCATAACCTGAAGGCCGACGGCGACTTTTACGGCGCCGTTCGGGGGATGCGGCGCTCTACGTCGTGGATACCGCCGGACATAACTGACGCTTGTCCTGTCGGCAGAAAACCTGTACTTTCTTTGCAGAACCTTGTTCCTTGGTTCATGGTGGGGCAGTCACCCCCCTGCTCCGAAATTGGCCGCGAGGCCAGTAGCCGCATCGGCAGGTCCCTCCTAGCCTCGTAAGAGGGGAAACAGGCCTGTTTTCCCACCGGCACTCGGCGCACCGCAGCCACTGAAAATGCAGCTGATCCTGGGAGATCGGGGAGAGTCATGAGGGGTTTCCGCAACGCACTGGGGATTTCGGGCCGTCAATTCGTAACAAACATAACAAACATACTGGTGCTGTTCACTGTAGGTGCCGTGCTTTGCAACACCGGCTGTTCGGGCTTGACAAGCACATCGGGGGGAAACCCGGGACCGCTGACGATCACGAATATAGCGACGACGAACGCCACGGCAACAGGTGTTGCTGTGAACTGGCAGACGAATGTCACGGCCAATTCGCAGGTGGAGTACGGAACTACGTCGAGCTATGGCTCGACGTCGCAACTGGACTCGACGATGGTCACGAGCCATCAGGTAGCAATTGGCAGCTTGAAGCCAGCGACTTTGTACCATTACCGAGTGCATTCCACCGATGCGGCCAATAACGCAGCGGTAAGCAATGACCTGACGTTTACCACCTCCGATACAAGTGCCCCGACCGTGACGAGCTTGAGTCCAACGTCGGGAGTCATCGGCACGTCAGTGACGATCATGGGTGCAAACTTCGGAGGGACGCAGGGAACAAGTACTGTGACGTTTAACGGGATCGCGGCGACGCCGACGAGCTGGAGCGCGACGAGCGTTGTAGTGAAGGTGCCAGCGGGTGCCACGACGGGAAATGTTGTGGTGACGGTTGGCGGCGTGGCGAGCAACGGCGTGAGCTTTACAGTTACAGTTCCTGGGCCGAGCATTACGAGCTTGAATCCGGCGTCAGGAGTCGTGGGGACGCCGGTGGCGATCATGGGTGCGAACTTCGGAGCGACGCAGGGAACAAGTACTGTGACGTTTAACGGGATCGCGGCGACGCCGACGAGCTGGAGCGCGACGAGCGTTGTAGTGAAGGTGCCAGCGGGTGCTACGACGGGAAATGTTGTGGTGACGGTTGGGGGCATGGCGAGCAACGGCGTGGGCTTTACGGTCACATTTCCGGGACCGGGCATTACGAGCTTGAATCCAACCTCGGGAGTCATCGGCACGCCAGTGACGATCATGGGTGCAAATTTTGGAGCGGCGCAGGGAACGAGCACTGTGACGTTTAACGGGATCGCGGCGACGTCTACGGGCTGGAGCGCGACGAGTATTACTGCGGCGGTGCCCAGCGGAGCGACGACGGGAAGCGTTGTGGTGACGGTTGGCGGAGTAATGAGCAACGGCGTGAGCTTTGCGGTTAGCGTTTCGGGGCCCAGCATCACGAGTTTGAATCCGACGGCGGGATTGGTGGGCGCATCGGTGATGATCACGGGTGCAAACTTTGGGGCAACGCAAGGAACGAGCACGGTGAAGTTCAACGGGACGGCAGCGACGCCGACGAGCTGGAGCTCGACGAGCATTACAGCAGCAGTGCCGAGCGGAGCTACGACTGGCAATGTTGTGGTGACGGTTGGCGGCGTAGCAAGCAACGGTGTGAGTTTTACGGTCACCGTTCTGGCGCCGAGCATTGCGAGCCTGAATCCGACGTCGGGATTGGTGGGCACATCGGTGACGATCGCGGGTGCAAACTTTGGGGCAACGCAAGGAACGAGCACGGTGAAGTTCAACGGGACGGCAGCGACGCCGACAAGCTGGAGCGCGACGAGCATTGTTGTGAAGGTACCGGCTGGCGCGACGACAGGCAATGTGGTGGTAACGGTTGGCGGAGTAGCAAGCAACGGCGTGAGCTTTACGATTCAGGCGGATACGACGGCGCCGGTAGTGACGATCACTTCGCCGGCGAACAATGCGACCGTTTCGGCAACGATTACTCTTACAGCGACAGCTACGGATCCTGACAGCCCGGTATCGTTTGTGCAGTTCCTTGTGGACGGGACGAATACAGGGGCACAGCTGACCACATCACCCTATTCGATTTCGTTGGACACCACCACGCTTGGGAACGGAACTCACACTTTGACGGCAGCGGCGCAGGACCCCACCGGTAACAAGGGAACGAGTTCAGTAGTTACGATTACAGTTTCCAATTCTGTGGGGACGGGAGCAACGGGGCCTTTGCGAGTATTGGCCGGGAACGCGCACTATTTCACGGACGGGAGCGGGAAAGCGATTCTGCTGACCGGTTCACAAACCTGGGATGCTTTCCAGGACTTGGACCAGAGCAGTGCGCCGGCGGCGTTTGACTTCAACAGTTACGTGAACTTTTTGAAGTCGCATGGGCACAACGTGACGATTTTGTGGCGGAAGGATCTGCCCACGTATTGCAACTGGGGAGCCGGAGGAACGTGGCACGTGGCGCAGTTTCCGTGGAAGCGCACGGGGGGAAGCAGCGGGACGCAAGTGGCCTCGGACGGGCTGCCGGCCTTTGATTTGACGCAACTGGATCAAGCGTACTTCGATCGCCTGCGCGCCAGGGTTATACAACTGCAGCAGAACGGGATCTATGCGGTGGTAGAACTATTTGATGGGCTGGGGTTGACGAATAACCGCTGTTCGAACGATGGTTATCCGTTCACGGGAGGGAACAACGTGAATGGGGTGGACGACGGAGGGGGGGCGAACTCCATGACGATGACGAGTCCCAATGCGATTACGGGATATCAGGATGCGTTCGTGTGGAAGGTGATCGACACCGTGAACGATCAGCCGAACGTGTTGTGGGAACCGTCGGAAGAGGCCCCGGACAACTCGACGTGGTGGCAGGGTCACATGATCGCGCTGATTCACACTTATGAGAGGGGGAAGGCTTTTCAGCATCCCGTGGGCTATGCGAGCTTGAACGTGAACGGGGCGAATGATGGGACGTTGTACAACAGTGATGCGGATTGGGTGGCGCCGGTGGCGAGGATATCACCGCCGAGCAGTTGCGGATCGGGGGCACCGGCATGCAAGGTAAACATCAACGACAGCGACCATTCGTATTTCGGGATGTGGAATGACAGCGGGCAGGTGAACCGCAACTACGTGTGGGAGAACTTCGCGAACGGCAACCAAGTGATGTTTATGGACCCCTACTTGATTTATTGGACGACCGGGAACCGCAACCTGTGCCAAAGCCCATCTAATGGGGTGTGCACGGGGCCAGATTCGCGGTGGAATAACATGCGGGACAACCTGGGGTATACGCTTAGCTACGCGAACAAGATGGACCTGGCGAAGATGACGCCGCAGGGGAGCTTGACGTCGACGGGATTCTGCCTGGCGGACAATGCAGCGACGGGAGCGGAGTATCTGGTGTACGCGCCGAACGGGGGAACATTTACGGTGAACCTGGGAGTGACGACCCGGGCGCTGAATGTGGAGTGGTTCAACCCGGCCACGGGGGCGACGACGGCGGGGGCGGCAATCACGGGAGGCTCGACGAAGAGCTTCACATCGCCGTTCAGCGGTGATGCGGTGCTCTACATCGTGGACGCTGCCGGGCATAACTAAGTACTCTATTACATAAATACAGTAACGTATAATTCCGGCACGAGTGACCTTCCTTTCTGTTATGCTGGTGCCAGGAGGGCACTATTTTGCCACGTAATAGCCCGTACAAGATCCTCCTCACCAAGCAGGAACGAGACGAGTTGGAACGGCGCGCCAATAAGTATACGTTACCGTATTTTACTGTCGCTCGCGCCAAGATGATCCTCCTCGCTCAGCAGGGTCTGTCGAACGATCAGATTGCCGATCGCCTGAGCACTCGACGTGAGATCGTCAGCCGCTGGCGGAAACGATTCTTCGAAAAACGCTTGGCAGGTCTGGAAGACTGCCATCGCCCCGGCCGACCCCGGGTTTCCCCCCCCCCAGAACTGGTCGTGCAGGTTAAAGCTATCGCCTGCGAATTTCCCTATCGCCGCGGTGTGCCCCTTTCTCGCTGGAGCGTGGCGGAACTCGGCGCACATATCCGCGCTTGCGGCCTGACGGCATCCCTCAGTGACACCACCATCTGGCGATGGCTGAACGAGGACGCCATCCGTCCTTGGCAGCACCGCTGCTGGATTTTTCCGCGTGACCCGCATTTCGAAGCGAAGGCCGGACGAATTTTGGATTTGTACCAACGCATCTGGAAGGGCCGTAAACTCGGCCCCAACGAGTTCGTCCTCTCGGCGGATGATAAAGACCAGCATTCAGGCGCGCTCCCGAAAAGCCCAGTCATTACCCACACAATCCCATCGCCCGATGAAAATCGAGCACGAATACAAGCGGCTGGGGGCCTGGGCCTATCTCGCCGCCCTGGACGTCCACCGTGCAAAACTCTTCGGCCGCTGCGAAGCCAAAAGTGGAAAGGTGCCCTTTGACCGTCTCGTGGATCAAGTGATGAGACAACGGCCCTACCACCAGGCGCGAAGAGTTTTCTGGATCGTCGACAACGGCTCTGCGCATCGGGGTCCCCGGGCAGCCCGAAGGCTTCAGACCAAGCATCCCAACCTGGTGCTCGTTCACGGGCCCATTCACGCCAGTTGGCTCAATCAAATCGAAATCTATTTCTCGATCCTCCAACGAAAGGTTCTGACGCCCAACGATTTCTCTTCCTTGCAGGAGTTGGCGCAACGCCTGCTGGCATTCGGGCGTCACTACCAAACCATCGCCAAACCCTTCGAGTGGCGGTTCACACGAAAGGATCTCAGCGCATTGCTCCGCAAACTGCACCACCCCATGGCAAAGGCGGCCTAGAAAATACGTGACTGAACATATGAAACGCAGTACTTAGTTCAATTCGTGCCGGAATTCCCGTGTAGGGAGATCGCAGATTGATCTTCCGACCTGTTTCTTTCGAGACGAATAAACATGACGTCTTACTCCCCTGCATGAGCTGCAGAGAGAGCGGGAAGCCGCAGAGACTTTACTCCTCCAAGAAAGAAATGCGAATCTTAAAGCCCGACTCTCGCCGCGTATGTCCTGATCTTTGTCCGCCGTAGGCCCGCCATAAGTTCTGACGCACTTGCTTTGCGAGTCTGCGGGACGGTGACTGATTCGCTACGCAGGCTAAGATTCGCATCGCACCGGAGCTTAAGTTTCGGATTGATCGATTTCGTAAAATATTGATTCATAAAGAGTTATATGTATTTCTCGCTGCCCGATTGCCCTCAAGGACAGTAGTTTTCAAGACCTCAACACTGGCCTCTTTTGCGCCTAGCGTCCAGTTATGCCCGATCCCAGTACCTCAGTACTCTTATTACCCGTAGGGGAATTGCATGCGGCAGCTCTATGGAGCTGCTGGGAGAAAGAACTTATGTCTGATGCATTTCGCTCTACACGAAAGTCCGCAAGAAGTGATTTCAACTCATACGCTCTCCTACTGTTCGGCATTATCAGTCTAGGTCTTGCGGGTTGCTCCGGATTGGTCAACACCAATGGCGGAAATTCCGGCGGGCCGCCGACCGCTCTTACAATCTCGAGCGTGCAAGCAGCCACATCAACTACGAGCGGCTTCCAAGTGAGCTGGACCACAAACGTGGCTGCCAATTCTGCAGTCGATTACGGGACCAGCGCGAGCTACGGTTCGAGCACGCCAGTGAACTCGACGTTGGTGACCAGCCACCAGATGGCGCTTACAAATTTGACGACTGGGACGCTGTACCATTTCCGCGTTCGTTCCACCGACGCTAAGAGCAACAATGCGGCCAGCAACGATATGACGTTTGCTACGGCCGGGGATACGACTCCACCGACAGTTTCGATCACATCTCCAGCGGCCAACGCAACGCTTGCCGGTTTCGTAACCATGACGGCAAGCGCGGCGGACAACGTCGCCGTCGCGAGCGTGCAGTTCAAGGTGGACAACGCCAACACTGGGACAGCAATCACTGCCGCACCTTATAGCTATTTGCTGAACACGACGACCCTCGCAAACGGGAATCACATCATTACGGCGGTGGCGGCTGATTCTTCCGGGAATGCAGCGACCAGCTCGGGAGTGGCGGTCAAGGTCAATAACACGGCGACGACGGTTCCGAGCATCGCGAGCCTGAATCCAACTTCCGGTCCGGTAGGTACCTCGGTGACCATTGCCGGTACGAACTTTGGAGCGACGCAAGGTACGAGCACGGTAACTTTCAAAGGAACCGCGGCGACAGCGACGAACTGGAGCGCTGCGAGCATTACTGCGGCGGCGCCGAGCGGAGCGACGACGGGCAACGTCGTCGTTACGGTTGGCGGAGTGGCGAGCAACGGTGTGAGCTTCACCGTCCAAGCAGATACAACAGCGCCCACAGTTCCTACCGGCTTGACGGCCACGGCGATATCCTCTTCACAGATCAATTTGTCTTGGACGGCTTCGACTGACAACGTCGGTGTGACGGGTTACAACGTCTACCGCGGCGGAATAAAGATTGGCACGGCTCCGGACACTTCTTACCAGGACTCCGGGCTTTCCGCGTCCACAAGTTACACGTACAGCGCAGCCGCGTTCGACGTTGCGGGGAACACTTCTGCGCAGTCGACCGGTGCCTCGGCGACAACACAGACGGCCTCAAGCGGCGGTGGAATACCTTCCGCTCTGGGCTGGTATCAGATTCCAAACACAAGCATACAAAACTTGTGCCCATCCTACTCCGACATTCAGGGTGCAACCGGCTGCAAGGCAGTGATGAGCGCATGGAATGGTGGACTGTTCGACACTAAGCGCAATCGCTTGATCATTCACGGTGGCGGCCACACCGACTACTATGGCAACGAAATCTACGCCATCGACTTGAATGCCAATCCGATTGCTCCAGTTCTGGTCAAGGATGCTTCCCACGGGTCGGCGATCTCAAACCTGGGATCTTGCCCGGAGGCATTCACGGACGGCACACCAAACAGCAGGCATATCTACAACGGCGAACTCTACCTACCCGTACAGGACACGTACTTTCTCTATGGAGCATTTAAGTCGACGTGTGGGAATGACACCGACGGACAGTGGCAGTATAGCCCCGCGTCGGGCTCATGGGCTCAGCAGAGTCCATCGACGCACCCGAATCATGCTTTCAACGGCAGCGTGCCGCAATTCGCTTATGACTCGACGACCCAGGACCTCTACGAGGTCGAGGATAACACGGGCATTTTCTGGCAGTATAACATTGCCGCGAACACCTGGACGAATCTGAAAAGCGTCAGCGCCTGCACCGGGGTGCTCAACATGACGACGGCCATCGATGAGGGCCGCCGCCTGTACTTCTGCGTGGGCAACGGAGGATTCGGGAAGGTTAGCCTCACTGCACCTTATTCCGCAACGAAACTGACGGGTAGCGGCTGCTCCGCGATCATCGGCAAATCCGGCCCGGGCTTCGTCTACGATCCGGTTCAGAAACTGATGGTTGGCTGGGCCGGCGGCGACACAGCCTATATCTACAATCCGGATACCGATTCGTGCAGCTCGGTGACTTATTCTGGCGGACCGACGGTAATCCAGGGTAACGGCACCTTTGGCCGATTTAATTATTCGCCAGCGCTCGGCGTGTTTGTGGTGGCAAACTCGATTGACACGAACGCCCACTCCTTGCGCCTGACGCAGTCTAGCGGAACCGGCGGGGGCGGCCCGGTGATTTCCGGCGTGAGCGTGGGAACCATTACCACGAGTGGCGCAACAGTGACGTGGACAACGGACGTGGCAGCAACCTCGCAGGTCGAATACGGCACAACGACCGCATACGGAAACCTGACGACACTCAATTCCACGCTGGTGACGAGCCATGCGATATCGCTCGTTAGCCTGGCGACGAATACTCTCTTTCACTACCGCGTTCGCTCGAAGAATTCGAGCGGAGTCGAATCCATTAGCGGGGACTTCGCTTTTCAGACGAGCAGCGTGACGGATACTACGCCGCCGACGATCTCAATCACTGCTCCGGCGAATGGTGCGACAGTGTCCGGCACGGTTACAGTATCGGCGAACGCCAGCGACAACGTGGCTGTAACGGGTGTGCAGTTCTTCCTCGACGGCGCGAGCCTCGGTCTACAGCTCGTTACCGGACCGTATTCGGTTTCCTGGAGTTCAACCTCCACGACCAACGGTGCTCATACCCTGACAGCGCAAGCCCGCGATGCGGCTGGCAACGTTGGCAACGCCGTGGCTGTGAGCGTGACGGTCTCAAATGCCACTTCGACGGCACTTCAGGACTTCCAGACGCGCTGCGCCCAGACGGGAGTGATCGTCTGCCAGGGTTTCGATGATCCGGCGGTCTTTACATCTGCGAAGTGGCCGGCGTCGGGGCTATATCCCGACGCTAACGGCACAATCCAGGGCACGATGGACACGACCATCGCGGCATCCGGTGCGGGTTCGTTGAAATTCACAGTGCCGTCCCTGGCCTCGGCGAATTCGTCGGGCTACTGGCGGCAACTCTTCACCCAAAATCTATCGGACGGTCCGACCAGCGCGAAGGTGTACGGCGCGAACTCCACATTCTATCTCCAGTTCCGCCAACGCTTCTCGATTGAATACCTCACGAACAAATGGGTAACGGGCAGCGGCTCGATGACGTTCTGGAAACAGGACATCCTGTCGAATGACAATTCGACCTGCGGGAACGTTGAACTGACGACCGTCAATTGGAACCAGAGGCGCTATCCGACGATGTACAGCCAGTGCGGCGCGGATGGATTCGTGGTCGATCTGCACAACGGAGACTACCTGGAAGAGCAGGGAGACACCTCTGCCACCGGCTACAACTGCCACTATCAAACCGCAAACAACTCGGCTACTTCCTGCTTCACTTATCCGGCAGACATCTGGGTTACCTTCTACTACAAGGTGAGCATCGGAACCTGGGGTCAGCCCAACAGCACCATTCAGGCGTGGGTGTCCGTCGGCGCAGGACCGTACACAGAGTTTGTGAATATGCCAAATCACACCCTGTATGAAGATACGCTGGCCGGCGCTGACTACGACATGGTCACGCTGCTGACCTACATGACCGGCAGAAGCTCGACCGTCTCCGCTGGACCGACGGCTTACACGTGGTATGACGAGTTGATCGTCTCAGGTCAACCGATCGCGCCACCCAACAACTAATTTCAACTCGATTCAAGGAAGGCGCTGGTTTCGGCGAGACAACCGAATCAGCGCTTTTTTTCATTCCGGCCGGCTTATGCGGAAGTCTGTCCGCGTCAGGCCGTGACATCCGGCGGTTTGCCAGTCAGAAGTACAGTTGTGCGATAAGATTATTCCGACAACTAGATTTGGATAAGAGAGATGCATCATCCTCCGGCACACTCCGCTACGGCCTTGCCAACGCTGAACTTTGGAATTCCGATATGCGGCAAAGTTTTGAAACTCAGTTTGATCCGTGATTGGCTGGTCTTGACGGCAATGCTTGGGCTATCACCCTTCACGTGGGGCCAGAGCATACCCTCTGAAACTCCCGCAGGAACAGGCATACCACCGAAAGCTGGCTGGCATGAGATTCCCAATACGCAATTAGCGCCGCACTGCCCTGCAGACCCTTCGATTGAAGGCAACAGTGGCTGCCGGGCAGTCGTCAATGCATGGAATGGCGGAGTCGCAGATACAAAGCGCAACCGGTTGATCATCTGGGGCGGCGGGCACGGTGATTACTACGGGAACGAGGTGTATGGACTGGATTTGAACAACATGAAAATGTCGCGGCTCACAGAACCAAGCCCGGTGACGAATGTCACGAGCTGTCCTGAAGCTTATGACGACGGCCGACCTTCATCCCGGCACACCTATAACGGTCTGGCGTATCTAGCGGGGCAGCATAAGATGTTCGTCTTTGGAGGCAGCAAAGCGAATTGCGGATTCATGAGTGCGGATACCTGGGCCCTCGATCTGGCAAAGATGGAATGGAGAAATATGGACCCCCACGGGACTGACAGCCCATCAAACAATCCCGGCGTGACTGCAGATTACGATCCTAACAGCGGGATGGTGTTCCTTTCCGACACGGCTAATTTTTTTCGCTACGACCCCGCCAAAAATGCCTACACGCGACTGAAGCCGCTCTCCGGGGTGGACTACCGCCTCTCAGGAGTGATCGATCCCAAACGCAAATTGTTTTTCATGGTTGGAGGACCTGGACAATTCTGGGCGATTGACATCCAGCCGGGATCCAATTTCACCGCGCAAGACTGGTCGCACAAAGTCACTGGCTGCGAGCCACTGCTCCATGCGCTCTACCCGGGTTTGGCCTTCGATCCGGAGAGAAAACTGATCGTGGGCTGGGCTGGTGGTGACACGGTCTATCTTTTTCACTCAGATACGCGCGCATGCACTTCGGAGTCGTATCCGGGGGGCCCTGGTCCGGAGCAGGCAAACGGCACATTCGGCCGCTTCCGTTATTTCCCTGAGCTTGGCGTATTCGCACTTGTGAATGATTGGAAGCAAAACGCATTCCTCTTGCGACTGGCACCCTCGACGAATCCAGTTGCGACACCCGCGCAGCCCAGCAATAATTGATGACGAACAATTACTGAGAGACTGGCGGAGCCATGAAAACCTTGGGAGTCGCCGTACTGGCGGGATTGATTCTTTGCGGTCTCGCTTTTGAACAGAGATCGAATCCAAGTCGAGCGATGGGACCTGCACAGCCAGCGCTGCCTTCCGGGAGCGGCGAGACCGAGGCGTCCACTTCTACAAGACAAGAAGCTACCGAGCAGCAGCCGCAGGACTTCAATGCGCGCTGCCACACGGCGGGAGTCGTGGTATGCCAAGGTTTCGATTCTCCCCTCATCAATATTGCTGCAAGGTGGCCCGCTCCCGGCCTTTATCCGGGTGGAGACAATTCCATCCACGGAAAGTTCGACCGATCAGAAAAAGCTTCCGGAGAAGGATCGCTGCAATTTGAAATTCTCACGCACACCGGGGCGAACGCAGCGGGGTACTGGCGGCAACCCCTGGGCACGAATTTCGGGGCGGGCGCAACGTTTTATGTTCAGTTCCGTGAGCGTTTTTCTCCGGAAATGTTGACGAACAATTGGGGCGACACGACGTGGAAACAGATCATCTTTCACAACGAGAGCGCCACATGCGGGCAAGTGGAGCTATCGACAGCGCAGTATTACCATGCAGGTTTTCCAATCATGTACACCGACTGCGGCGGCCGCGGCGTGGTCACCAACGACGGCACACCCCCTTACAAACTTGAGCAAGGTGACTACAATTGCTGGTACGGAAGGACGAATGCGAAGGACTGCTTCCTCTATCCCGCGAATCAGTGGGTGACTTTCTATTACCAAATTTCCATCGGACATTGGGGCAAGCCGGACAGCACTATCAACGCTTGGGTCGGCCTGGATGGAAAGCCGATGCAGGAATGGATCAAGATGGCAAACTTCATTCTGAAGAATGACAACCCAGGACACGACTACGATTGCGTGACGCTGCTCACTTACATGACGAACAAAAGCGCGGGCCTCGACCTTCCCACCGCCTATGCCTGGTACGATGAACTGATCGTTTCCACCAAGCCAATCGCCCCGCCAACGCCGACAAGAGCGCATTGAGGTGCGCGCGGCGGGGAGCAGACTGGGGCGGGGATTTCAGAGCGGAAGCATCAGGAATGTCTGGCGAAGACTACCTGCGGTGTGCGGACTGATTCCCACTCATTGCCATCCAGAACAATCTGACACCAGAGTTCCAGCATGACGAGTGCAAACAAATGATCCGTGTGATCCGTGCGCTCAGCGCCATGGTCGGAAATCAGCCGCTGAATCGCCGGCCAGTGGAACAGTCCGCGGTGGCGAATTTGATCTTCGGAAAGCAGTTCAGAAACCATCGGCTGGAGATCCTTGCGAAGCCAGGCGCCGATCGGTGCGCCAAACCCACGCTTCTTTCGCTTCAGGATTTCGCGGGGCAGCCAGGGCGCTACCGCCTTTTTCATCAGATACTTCATGGTGAAGCCGCGGACTTTGAACGATGAAGGCATGCGAGCCATCAGTTCGACCAGTTCGTAATCCACCAGCGGTGCGCGGCATTCGAGGGACGCCGCCATGCTCATGCGATCGGTCATGGCCAGGAGATCATCCGGCAGGGAAGTCTTCAAATCCGCGTAAAGGATACGATTGAGGCTATCCGGATCAGTGCAGCGGGTGAAGCAGCCTTGGAGAGCAGCCGCGGCCAGATTCGAGACGCGAGAGTCCGTCGACGTTGCGTGCCGGAGTAGTTCGTGCTGCACTTGGGGAGCAAAGAGGGTGGCGTAGGCCATATAGCGCGAAGCGGGCTCAAGCTCGGCTGACTTCACGAATGCCGCGGCATACCGCGCATAGTCTTTCCAGGTGGAGTGGCGGTCCTGGGGTATCCGATCGAGCAGCGCTGGAAGCCATTTCCTGCGCAGGGGTCCGGGAAGGAAACTGTAATAGCGCATCAGACTGTTGCCGAGGTAACGACGGTAGCCGCCGAAGAGCTCGTCGCCTCCCACGCCCGAGAGAATCACCGTTACGCTTTCGCGCGCGAGCCTTGAAACGAGATAGGTGGTGAGACATGCGGAGTCGGCCACGGGCTCATCGAGATGCCAGACAAGCTTCGGCAGGAGTTCGCTAACGGCGGGCCGCACCACGATCTCGTGATGGTCGGTGTTGAAAGCTTTTGCGACCACACTCGCGTACGGGAGCTCGTTGTAGTAGCTGTGCTCACCCTGATACCCAATCGAGTAAGTCTTCACGGGTCGGCCGGTCAGACCCGCCATTACCGCCACGATGGTGCTTGAATCCAACCCGCCGCTCAGGAACGCACCGAGCGGCACGTCGCTGACCAATTGCATACGCACCGCTTCTTGAATCTTGACGCGAATTTGTTCGATCCATTCCTCTTCGCTGTGCTTTTCGGGCTGGCCAAAGGGCACATCCCAGTATTGGCGGATTTCTGTGCGGCCTTTTTCGGCGACGAGATAGTGGCCAGCTGGCAGCTTCTCCATTCCTTCAAGCAAGCACAACGGGGCGGGAACATAGCCTAGCGCAAGGTACTCTTCGAGGGCGGCGTGGTTCAAACGCCGCGGAACATCCTGTACCTGCAAAATGGACTTCAGTTCCGACGCAAAGAGGAGCCGCCCTGGTTCGCGGCGGATATAGAGCGGCTTTTCGCCGACGCGGTCACGGCCAAGGACGAGACGTTCGAGTTTGGCATCCCAGATCGCGAGGCCAAACATCCCGCGAAGGCACTTGAAGAATTCAAGACCCTCTTGTTCGTAGAGATGGACGATCACTTCGGTGTCGGTGAGCGTGCGGAAAATATGGCCTTTTGTCTCCAACTCGTCCCGGAGCGATTGGAAGTTGTAAATCTCACCATTGAGAACGATCCAGATGCTCTCATCCTCGTTGCTGATGGGCTGGTGGCCGCCGGAAACGTCAATGATGGAAAGCCGTCGCATGCCCAGCCCGATGCCGCGGCCGCGATATTGGCCGAAGTCGTCCGGGCCCCGATGCGTGATGACCCCTCCCATGGCGGCGAGAATGGAGTCGGAGGGCTGCTCAGGACGGTCGAAATTCAGGATGCCGTAGATTCCGCACATGGCTTGTCTAGTGTCTCGATGTTTTCGCGTTGAGCGGGTGCACTGTCAACTCGCAACTCTCTCCGTCCGCACGATTTTCCGCGCGCGGCGACTTGCCGGTCAATCCATCCAAGACCTTCGCCAACTGGCCTGTCTGAGCCTCGCGTGTATAGCGCTGGATCTTATCCTTGTCGGGAAGAGGATGAGTGCCAACTCGCAAAGTATCAACAAATGTGGACAATCCCTCATAAATCTCATCTTCGGATGCGATGTTGACGACCGTGGCTCCGCCGACTTCGCGCAGGAGAGCCGCGGTGTCACCGGTCTGCGTTGTCAAACCAAGAATGGGCTTGCCAATTCGAAGGTACTCGTAGGCTTTCGCGGGAATCTGCTTATCGCAATCTGCGGCCTGGAAGAGCAAGAGCCCATCGGCGTCGGCACATTCCTGCAAAGCCTGACGGTAGGGCATGTGGGGTTCAAGAACGATCAGATCCTCGATGTCCCTCTCCGCGAGGAGCCTGCGGTACAAGTCTTCCGAGCCAGGTGCGCGAAAAACAATTTGAACTTTATCGGCGCTGAGGCGGCCCATCTTTTTCAGGCGACCGACCGCGCTGAACATAGGTCTTGGGTCACGCTCGACGGGATAGATCAGGCCGGAGTGAACGAGCCGGATGGGACGGCCCACCGGAACAGGACCTGGCGTGGGAATATGCAGGTATCGAAAATCTTCTTCGTCATAACCATTTGAAATGAGGACACACATGTCTGGCGTGAGCAAATCCGGGTAACGCTCGAGGTACATCTGCCGGGTAGCTTCCGCCGTAAAAATCACGCGGGAGACACGTCGCATGCAGGCGTGCTCAATGGCGCCCCACACGCGGCGGACCAGGAGATCGTGAGGGTAGTCGTCCTGGCGCATGGGATCGCGAAGATCGAGAACCCAAGGTAAACCGGTCAGGCGCTGCAATCCAAGCCCGATCGCAGCCGCCGACATAATCGGAAAGGTAGAGTAGAGCACGTCGGTCTTATGAACTCGAACCGCGCGCAATCCAGCAGGGACTCCTCCGAGAATCCAACTGACCCAGCGGTCCGGCAAGGCCATGTACCTGAGATAGCGGCCCCCGATGCCCATGTGCTTCTTTGTGTCTAACGCGAAAGCGCGAATGACCGGCACATTCCTGGGAATGGAATCCAGGCTCCTCTCGTCGATTTTCTCATACGCACGGGCGTGCGGAGTCAGCACCGCGGGCTGCCAGCCGAAGGTGGGCAGGTAGCGGGAATACTTCAGCGATCGCAGTAGACCGCTGCTGCCTGCTTGGGGCGGAAAGTGGTACGCGATGATTAGAACATTTCCCAAGGGGTCCAATCTCACTATACCCGGCCGGTGCAATTTCTTTGAAGAGCCTATCTGGGGCCGTGTGTGCGTCTATTCACCGTTCATTCCTAGTGTGTAGTTCTGCGTCAACCCAAATTTCCGCCGGCAAAGGGTGGCTGAGGAAACCCACCGGGCTCGCTGACCGGCCGTAAGCGCCGGACTGAAAGATGCCGACAAGGTCGCCGATTTCCGCGTGCGGGAGGACGATCCCGCGCGCGAGGGTATCGAGCGGGGTGCAGAGGGGGCCTACAATATCCACGGCTTCGTCCGCTGGCGCGGTCAGCTTATTCACCAGGGCTATGGGGTAATTTCGTTTGATAGTCTGGCCAAGATTGCCGGAAGCCGCCAAATGATGGTTCATTCCACCATCGACAATGAGGAATTTCTTGCCGCGTGAAATCTTGATGTCGCTGATGCGTGTCAGGTAGACGCCTGCTTCGCCGGCGAGAAATCTACCGGGTTCGACGAGAAACTGGGTGCCCTCGAAGCACCGATGGGCATCCACTTCCTCACAAAGCGTCAGCAGTCCTTTTCGCAAACAATCAAGATTCAGTTCCTGCTCATGCGCGAAGTACGGGATTCCCAGACCTCCGCCGAAATCCAGCGTGCGGAGCGGGCGGCCCAGCCGCTCAACGACGCGCCGGGCGAGGCTCAACCCGTGGCGATACTGATTGTGCAGAGTTGCCGCATCCAGAATCTGAGTTCCGGTGAACAGGTGGATTCCGCAGAGATCGAGCGCTGGCTCGGCAAGAACAGCCTCCAGTACTTGATCGAGGATCTCTTCGTCCATGCCAAATGGCGCCGGGCGGCCACCCATGCGCATCGCTCCGCCTTCGGCTTCGGCTGCTGGATTGATGCGGACGGCAACCTGAGCGCGGCGACCAAGAGGTCGGCAAATTGTGGCGATGCGCTTGGCTTCTGTGAGCGACTCCATGTGGATCTCACCGATGCCATTCAAGAGCACCAGTTCGAGTTCCGCTTCGGATTTTCCAGGTCCGGCAAACAAAATTCGTTCCGGTGGACAGCCCGCCTCCAGCGCTTTCCGGAACTCACCCGCCGATGCAATTTCGATCCCGCAGCCCCGGCTCAGGAAATGCTTCACAACGGCAAGACAAGGATTGGCCTTAATAGAGTAGTAGATGGCGAAGCGTTCCGGAAGAGTGGTACGAAGCGCGTCATACTTCAGATCCAGCACGGCACGGTCATAAACAAACAGCGGTGTGCCGTAGGATTCCACGAGTTGATTGACCGGCAACTCACCGATGACCAGTGACTTCCCAGACTTCGGGAAATACTTCGCTGTCAGATATGCCGCCAGATCAGCCATCAAAGCCCTTCACGGCGCCGCAACGCTGGGTAGTCCACTTTTCCGCTCGAAGTTTTCGGCAGCTCGCCCAGGATTTCAAATGTTTTCGGAACCATATAGCGGGGCATTTTCCCCGCGCAAAAAGCAAGTAGCGCGTTGATGTCCAAGGAATTGCCGTCTTTCGATACAACAAACGCTTTAATAGCCTGTCCGAGAGTGTCGTCGGGAATGCCGATGACGGCTGCCCCGCGTAATTCTCCGCTCTGGAAGAGCACCTCTTCCACTTCGGTGGGGCTGATGCGAAATCCACTGGACTTGATCATCGTATCGCGCCGGCCAATGAAATACAGAAAACCGTCTTCATCCATTTTTACGAGGTCGCCCGAATAGCAAACCTTTTCGCAGTCACCCAGTTCCGGTGACAACTGCGGATTCGGCCGAAGGGCACGGGCTGTGTCTTCCGGCCGGTTCCAATAGCCGAGCGAAACCGTCGGCCCGCGGTGCACAAGTTCACCAGGCTCGCCAGGTTTGCAAAGCTGACCTTGCTCGTTGAGCACAAGAATTTCAGTGTCTGGAATGGCTTTGCCCATCGAGGTCGGCCGCCGATCGAGTTCTTCCGGCGGAAGATAAGTCGAACGGAAAGCTTCGGTGAGCCCGTACATCAGAAACACTTTCGTTGCGGGAAGCACTTCTCGCAACACTTTGAGGACCGCCTGCGGCATTGCGCCACCCGTATTCGTGATGTAGCGCAAGTGAGGCACCGGTTGCTTGGCGAGAGTTGCATTGGGCTGCGTCAGCAGGCTCCACAAAGTGGGCACGCCCGCGAGACCGGTGATTTTTTCCTTGAGCAGGACCTGAACGATTTCGCGCGCAAAAATAAAATTGATGAGCACGCAGGTGCCGCCCTTTTCGAACGCGGTCATCAATTGATTCATTCCGGCGTCGAAACTGAAAGGCAGAACGGCGAGGATACGCTCGCCGTCGGTGATGCCAAGATAAGTGGAGACGATCCGGCTGCCGGCGACCACGTTCGCATGACTCAGCATCACGCCTTTAGGCTTGCCGGTTGAACCGGAGGTGTAGAGGATGGCCGCTAGATCCTTTTCGATGCTCGTCTCGCGCCAGTCTGCTGGGAGTGTCCGGGCGCAGAACTCATCAAAAGGGTGAACCGTGAGTTGCGCCGTCACTTCTCCAGAACCGACCACCACTAGAAACTCGAGCGAGGGAATCTGTGGGAGCACCTCAGCAAGCGAAGCGAGTTTCGCTGCCGTGCTAATCAGACCTTTCATCCCGCAATCCCGAGCGATATGCATTACCTGCTCGGCGTGCAAAAGTGCGTTGATGGGAACATAGACAGCCTCTGCGCGCGAAATGCCAAAGATGGAGATGACCTGGGGGACAGAGGCTTCCAGATAGATGCCCATTCTGTCGCCGCGGCGGAGTCCGGCGCTTCGCAAGCCAACGGCGAGTCCTTCGACGCGGCGTGCAACTTGACCGTAAGTCAGCCGCTCTTCTCCGTGTGCGAGGGCTTCTTTTTCCGGTGAACGCCTAGCGCTCTCACGCAATAGATGCCAAATCAGGAAGTCCATAGCGACTATTCGAAAACCCTTTCTCCTTTGATTCAGCGATTTCTGCTTATACCGTGCTGTTCCGCGATTTGCCGCGTCGGAATGGACTGGCAAGCGACATGGCTGCGCGCTTCACGGCGCGTCCACCGACGTGACGCGCGATGGCCAGAACGCCCCTTGGCGTGCGGGGGTTCAGCGCCAGAATTCCCCAGCGCTCCCGCCGCTGAGACATCCAATCTTTCTTGTACGCATCGTCTCCGGACAGGTAATCCACCTCGGTGACCTTATCCACGTCCAGAGCATGCTCGAAGAGTGCCGCGGAGAGAATCGTGCCCACGGACAATTCCCCGAAACGTTCGTCATAGGCGAGCTTGTAGATCAACGCGTTTCCGTGGTGAACGATCCAAAGTTGAACTGCCGCCGGCTCGCCGTCCACGTAGATGATCCCCAGACGCAACGCTCCCATTGCCGCGCACATGCGGATGAGTCCTGGGATGAATTGCGGGTAAAGCTCAGGTTGTTTCCAGCTTGAAAGATAAACTTTCATATAGGCATCAATCGCAGCATCGAGCCCTTGCCCCCCGGTCACGATTTCTATTTTCGCTCGTCCGCTCTTTCCCAGTTTCTTTCTTTTGCGGTTCAGTGTGTTTTTCAGCACCGAAGGCAGGCTTTCCGAGTATTGTGCGAAACTCCGTCCGTTCACGGGCAGGTACCAGTTGCCAAAAGAAAAGAATGTCTGCACGATGAATCCGGCCGCCTTAAACGCTCCGACGAGTTCGGGAAATTCTGTCGAGTTGACGTCCATTGGCTTGACTTCGACCGCGTCCCAACGTGGATTTTCCTGGGCCATCGCTAATGTAAGGGCCCGAATGGTCTGGTGTGATTCACTCGCAGAAACAGCAAGGTGCGGTGCGTAAAAACAGCTGTAATAGTTGGCCAGTGCTTCAAGCTTTCGGGGAGAAGAGAATGAGTTCGAATTGCTCGAGCCGCGCATTAGCAGCATTCCTGCAGGCGTTCCTTGCCCACCTACTGCTGTGGCACAATAAATCCGCACACGATCTTCAGGGCCCATCGCGGTCTGAATGAAATTTTGAAACCAAGGCTGGGCCAAGAAGATGCTTTGACGCCCTGCTTCCTCGAAAAGATTCAGGAAAGACTCGGGTAGTTCCTCCAATCCCGAGTACACCCGTACATGAGGGGGGACTCCGGCTCCGCGCGCCGTGAAATCGGCGGGCACCGCGCCCGTAATTTGATCTTCGGTCTTTGCCAGAGGAAGGCTCATTCACTCTTTCCGGTCTTTTTCAGGACGAACGCAGAGAGAGTGCCGAGCGTATGAAAATTTTCCGGCATCAGCTCATCATCGCTGACCACGATCGAGAATTCGGTTTCGAGAAAGCTCACCACGTCGAGAATTCCAAGGGAATCCAGGATTCCCTTTTCAAGCAGTGCCGTGTCTTTGCCGACTCCAGACTTCCGTGCGAGCGGGAATTTTTCCAGCAGAAACGCGTGAATTCTCTGTTCGATTGAGCCTGTTGTGGTCTGATTCATTTCTTCGTCCTCGCTGCTAACTTTCTCTGTCTCCATGCGTTAGATACCAGTGATCGGCGCCCTGATCGTCTTGGCGATTCGCCGCCCAGGGCAGGGTAAGCAAGATGACGGGAGCCGACTCCCGCGGCTGGAATCCGCAATCTTCAAGAATCTCTCGGCCGGCATGCGAGAGAAACGGAGCGCTCAAGGTGCTGACGGCTTTGCGCCGCATTATCGTAATCGTCTCAACGAGCAGCGCCTTACTGACCGGGTCTCCTTCCGCGAACAGATCAACAACGGTCGCATCCTCTCCGGCCCAATGATAAATCAGAAAGCCACAAAGCCTGCCGTCCTTACGAGCCGTCAGAAATTGGTAGCGTCGTTGCGGATGCTGCAAGAATCGCCAATTCAGGTAATCGGCGTTGCGGCCGGCGCATACACCCATTCCGGGAGCCCACCGCTGAGTTGCAAGCGTGAACTCTTCACCGCACGGTTCGCTCTCCTCCGAAATTTTCCATGCGCTGGATCGTCTCAGGCCAGCATCACGTAAACGCAATGCCGCATTCGCAGCAACAGCCAGAGTGCGTCCGGCTGCTTTGTTAGGGACGCGCTTCTGGACCTGTCGGTCCGCTCGCAACGGCTTGGCGAATCGGATCACTGATTCCTGAGGTTCGATGCGAAGTCGTTTGTAGATTGCCAGCATCGAAGTACTGGGAAAGTCAAATACAAATCCCGCGCCTTCCCTGGAGAGATCTTCAAGAGAGCTTCTTTGCAGAGCCAGGGCGGGCCCGAGACTGCGATAATCCGGATGAATACAAAAATCACCCAGAACGTAGCCCCGCACTTCTTTTCCGTGGCGGAGGATTCGCCTGGGGAATGCTGCCGCAACTCCGATAATCATGCCTGTCTCAAACTCGCAAGCAACCCACACTCGCGCCATCCCTTCGGGATTCTTGCAGTATAACCACTCGTAACGGGCCTCGTTCGCATCCGGCGAGAGATACCTTGAAAGAAAAGCGGTAAGGGTTGTTTTCTCCCGATCGACTCCTGCGCGACGAACTAGGTTGGCCATTTTTGGGACACTTTGATTGAAGCCTGCGGTCACTCAGTCCGAAGAGCCTGAGATGCAGGGTCCGAAGCCATCGCTCCAATCGTGAACGACCGGAGTACAGCACACCTCTCCTGTCATGGAAGTGGGGCTCATGGACTTGGAAAGCACGCTGTCTGCCAAAGAGACTTATGTGTCTATGGCATTCATAAGATTGAACTTAACAAAACATTGCAGTCCTAAGCCAATCTTGAATCCAAGTTTGGCGACCTCCTCGACAATCCCGTGCCTCCATTGGCGCGGGTATGGGGACACTTTACGCCCAGATTTCGCGGTAAGTCCTTCAAATTCAATCCGGCGTAACAAAGTTGCAATCGTCTACACAGGAAGTTTGACCTGGAACAAATATTTCCCATGTGAGTAAGTCGTTTCCCTGGAAAAGAAACTGAGATCTCGTGAGACGGTCCACAGGCTACCCATGAGATTCTCTAAACTATTGACAATAAATATACTTAGAGAGGTCTTAGTACGAGGAATCTTGGATGCCTCTTTGGATGGTGAGTTGCTTTCTTTCCAAACATGGTTGAGGGGCTGGTGTGCCGTCAGAGGCCCAGTCTCCTTATCAAAGATTCGAAGCGATTGAGAATCAATCTGGCGGAAGCGACGCTACTACCATAGTACCCCAACAGAACCCATGCTAAAAATTGGTGGCCAAAAGATTCCGATGACAACCAAAGTACTGATTGTTGGCGATGCATGCCTGATCGCACTCGGTCTTTGCTTGGCGATTTTGATTCGTTTACATGGTTACCACTCAGTGTTGCACTATCTCCGCCTGCCCGACATGCCCTTTCGATTTGGTATTGTCTTAGCAACATGCGGAATATCTCTCTATTACAATGATCTCTATGCTTCGCGTGTGGTGAATAGGCGCAGCGAGTTGTTTGTTTATCTCTTCCAGGCTGTGGGAACTGCCTGGGTCATTCTCGCGATTCTGTATTACCTAATCCCGGACCACAGTCTTGGACGGGGCATTGCTGTCCTCTCCGCGCCAACGGTACTCCTGTTCTTGCTGTGCTGGCGCCTGGTCTTGCTTGAAGCTGACTTTCTCTTGCCAAGACAGCAGCGCGTTCTCGTCGTTGGCACGGGGCCTCTCGGGATTTCTTTGGTTCGTGAGATCCTCCACCGTCCTGAACTCCACCTCAAGGTCGTGGGTTTTCTCGATGAGCGTGGAGAGAACATTGGCAAGTCATTAGTCAATCCCGGCATCATTGGTGCGACAAGGGACCTAGAAGAGATAACCGCTCGGGAAAAGATCGATCGCATCGTGCTTTCCCTCAAAGAGAGGCGCGGTCAGACGCCCTTACGAGAACTCCTGCACCTAAAGTTCGCCGGCATAGCGGTGGAAGATGCTCACACGGTGAGCGAACAGATTGACGGACGAATTCGTCTGGAGCATTTGTCGCCGAGCTGGATGATCCTGTCGGAAGGTTTTCGCAAGTCCGCACTCTTGCTCGCCGCAAAGCGCATGTTGGATGTTCTGGTCTCGCTGCTCCTCCTGATCTTTGCCTTGCCAATGATGGGAATCGTGGCGCTCGCGATTTGGCTGGAGTCGGGCAGTCCGATGCTCTTCCGTCAGGAACGAATCGGATTGGGCGGACGCCCGTTCCAAATCCTGAAGTTTCGCTCGATGAAGCACGATGCCGAGGAGCATGGCCCCAAGTGGGCCGCGGATGGCGATCAACGCATCACGCCGGTGGGCCGCATCATCCGCAAACTGCGTCTCGACGAGCTTCCACAGGTGGTGAACGTACTGCGGGGTGAAATGAGTTTTGTGGGGCCGCGACCTGAGCGAGCGATCTTCTGCCGGATGATCGAGACTGAGACGCCATTTTATGCCTTGCGATATTCGGTTCGTCCGGGAATTACGGGCTGGGCCCAAGTGAAGTATCAATACGGGGCCAGCATCGAAGAGGCAAAGACAAAGCTCGAATACGATCTTTTCTACATCAAACACCTTTCTCTGACGTTGGATCTCGCCATTCTTTTTGAGACCGCGAAAGTTGTATTGTGGCAGCGCGGAGCGAAATAGAGACTCTGGGGCAGGGAACCTGCTGGATTTCAACTCAGTAAAGTTTCGAGGACACAAGATATGGCCTATCAGAGTCAGCCACGACGCGCCACAGACACTATGCTGCTTGCGGTTTGGTTCATCGGGTACCACGCGCTGATTCTGTCGTTTGCGGCATTGCAGCGAGTCGAGAGGCTGCTAGCTGGGTCCAAACGAGAAGGCCCGAAAGAGGCCGCCGTTCTTGGTCACCGGAGAGAACGATTCGATCTCTAAGGGATTCTCGGTTCTTCGATCTTTAGGAGGGTGGCTTCCCGAGTCGTGGAGGCGACTTCATAATTCGGGAAACTGGTTTCCTGTGGTGTTGAGCACACCCCGCCGGTGTCCTCTAAATGCCATCGCTTCAACAGATACGGGCAGAAAAGGTTTGGCCGGAACATTGCTCTTGAGCTTACATACTGTGGAACGGAGGTAGCGATTGTCTTCTCGACACTTCATTGGAAGGGTAGCGGTTTCCCTCTTGTTTAGCTTCCCGGTTTCGGTGCTTCTGGCTTGGCCGTCTGAGAAACTTTCTACAGCGCATCAACAATCATCGCAGTCTGGCCCGAGTCCTACTCCGGCAGACGACAAGAATGACAAAGATAGAGCCGAAAAACAGCCGGCGGACAAGGCCGCGAAGCCGGAATCTGTACCGCAATCGGCGCTGACTCCCGAACAGAGACTGACGTATATCATCGGAGTCGAAGACGAACTTCAGATCTCCGTATGGCGCGAGCCGGAACTCTCGACCGTGGTCGTTGTCCGGCCGGACGGAATGATCACGCTGCCTCTGGTAAATGATGTGAAGGCGGTGGGATTGAAGACCGAGGAATTGCAGAATGTCCTGATGGACAAGCTCAAGAACTTTGTCAACGAACCGCAAGTCACTGTCATCGTTCGAGCTATCCGCAGCCGAAAAGTTTATCTGGTTGGCGAGGTCGGACATCAGGGAACGTATGCTCTCAATGGGGATATGACGGCGCTGGAGTTGCTGGCCGTGGCTGGAGGAGTTGGACCTTTTGCAAAAGCGGACTCCATTTATATTCTCCGCGAACAGAATGGCAAAAAGATACGCATCCCATTCCACTACAAGAAAGCAGTGGCGGGTAAAAGCGAAAACGTAACGCTCGAGCCAGGTGACGTGGTTGTTGTCCCTTGATGGTGTGTTGCCTTAGCCGAATTCTTCGAGGTGAGTGAGAAACATGCAGGACAAGAAACATCTTCGTATCAGCATCTGGCTGATCTTCTTCCCGATCCTTGCGACTTTTTTGCTGCCGAATTTGGGATCGGCGCAAGAAGCAGGTCAGGCCACGGGAAAACAAAAGCCTGCTGCACAGGACGCTTCAAAGGATACAGACCGCAAGGATGCCGAGCCCGCAAGTCCTTACGCGCTGGCCTGGGCGGATTCGTACATCCGGCAAATCGGAACTTCCGGATTATTGGCTGGAAACCGAGAAGGCGTTGGCTGGGGCAGCATTTACATCCCCTCGGCGGGAGTCAGCGGAATTGTGGACCAGTTTGAGGGAACGAAGACGGCGCCCGGCGCTTCGTATACAGCGACCGTTTTCCAGACTACCGTGGTCTACGACCACAAGATTGGCACCACCAGGCTTGCGCTCCAATACCAGCCGAGTATGGCTATCGCCCAAGGGCAGGTTGTTGGTAATTTTTCAAATCAGAATACCAGTTTGGACTGGTTGATTTACACCCGTCCACGATGGAACATAAGATTCAGCGATGGCTTTCGTTACTACTATACCCAGCAGTCGATTGGTTTGTCGTATCTCGATGTGAACACGGTTACCTCGGGCGTGGCCACCAACAATTTCCTCGATGGGCCCAGTCGTTGGCTCTCGAACAATGCCTATATGTCCGTGGCGTACGCTTTGTCCAGGCGATCATCGATTGCCATCACTCCGAACTATACTTTTTCAGAGGCTGGAGCGCATGCCAACCTCATCCGCGGTTCGTCCTACGGCGGCAGTGTGGGTTGGAACTACCGTATGAGCGAGAGGCAGACCGTCGGTATCCAATATACGGGCCAACTTCTCCATGAAGCGGGGCTGGGGACTTCGACGACAGGTACGCCGACCGACACAATTTTTCACACCATCGCTGGCACTGCGGGACGCCAAATGAGCGCGACCTTGTTCGCGAGAGGTTCATTAGGTGTCACAACTTCTGCGCTGGCTCAGAACACTCGGGAATGGTCTGTTTACGGAACATTCGGATTGGTAAAGCAATTGCGGCGATCTTCGCTGAGTCTCAACTACTCACGCGGAGACACACTCTCAAACGGATTGATCGCCAATCAATATGCGGATCGCGTCGACCTCACGTACCAAAATCAGATTAGCACCAGACTTAACTGGTCCGCCGGAGGCGGTTATTTGCGACAGGTTCAATCGGGAGGAGTCGCTGGTTGGTATGCAACATCCAATGTGCAATTTTTGCTGGCGCCCAGAACTGGTCTTTTTGCCACTTTCGATTATTACCGGAAGAATCAATCAGCGAGCACGACTAGCCTGTTCAGCGGCAATCGGAATATCTATTCTTTCGGACTGCGCTGGCAACCCGGTCGCGTGGCCAACTAAGTAATTCCCCTAATCTCTGTCGAAAGATGATTTTGCACTCTCATAGTGGCTGCTTGATTGTCAGATCCCATCTCTTCTTGGCTTCCCGAGCCTAACTAACTCATTCCTTATCTGGAGACAAAGCCTCGGATAGAAGATGGATATATGGGAAATGGGTTTCCCTTGGGCGTGACTCCGCATCCGGACACCAGGAAGACGAATGGGTCTCTGGCCATAAGTATATGATAATGGGCTATTTAAATTTAAGGGCAAGAAAGTTCCGCCTCGAATTTCTGGAAGACAACTTGCTAGATGAGTTGTGTCGGAAATTTGTTGACAGAGCGAGCAACCACTTGGAGGAAGATCTTTGAACGAGCAACCAGTCTTCACCGCTTCCGGCGATGCGGCGATTAACGTGCAGATTCGAGAGTACTTAGATCTAGCCCGCCGCCGCAAATTGTGGATTATCCTGCTTACTCTGGGTATCTCGGTCTGTATTGCGGTGGTGGCGATACGGCTCCCGAGTATCTACCGAGCAGAAACTGTCATTCTGGTCGACCCTCAAAAGGTACCCGACAGCGTCGTTCCGACCAGCGTGAGCGGTACTGTCGCCGATCGTCTCTCCACGATCCGCCAGGAAGTCATGTCCCCGACACAGCTCGGGTTGCTGACGAAGGAGATGGGTCTGTATCCCCAACTGCGCGACAAGGTGTCCGAACAGGAGCTCGTCTCCCGCATGCAGAAGTCGACGACCATTGAGGTGGTGGACTCTGGGGGACAGCGGCTTAGCGCGTTTCGCATCGCCTTCACGGACACGGATCAGCATCAAGTGGCGCGCGTTGCCAATCGCCTCGCATCGTTGTTCATCGAGCGGAACCTCAAAGCCCGCCAGCAGCATTTCAACGGAACGTCCCAGTTCCTCGAAACTGAATTGCAGGAAACGAAACGTCAACTCGAAGAGAAAGAGCACCTTTTGCAGGACGTCAAGAGCCGCTACATCATGGATCTACCAGAGTCCAAGCAGTATCACCTGGAAGCCATGAACACCCTTAGGGATCAGTTGCGGAACAGCCAGGATCAAGTGAACCGCGATCGCCAGAGCAAGGTATATATCCAATCCATGGCAGGGATGTCAGCGCAGACGATCGATCTCGATCAGCAGGCGGGTGCCTCCAAATCTCCTTATCAGGCGCAGTTGCAGAAGTTGGAACTGCAGCTAAAGGACATGCAGGTTCGCTACGGGCCAAATTATCCGGATGTTCGCAAGTTGCGCAATGAAATCAATCAATTGAAAGCCAAGGCGGAAAGTGAGAAAACCGCAACAGACGCTCCGGACCCGCAATTGAGTACCCCGACACATCAAGCTCACAATCCAGTGGTAGAAGCCGAAGTAAACAAACTCGACCAAGACATCGAGGACCAAACCAAGATCCAGGCTGAACTCGAAAAGCAGATCCAATACCACGTTGGTAAGCTGCAGCAGGTTCCCGTGTTCGAACAACAGATCGCCGGGCTGATGCGTGACTACGACACGCTGAGGAACCACTATAACCAGCTCCAGGCCAAGAAGCTGGACGCGGTGATGGCAGGCGAGCTGGAAACGCATCAAGCCGGAGAGCGTTTCGAAGTATTGGACCCAGCGATTCCACCCGATGGGCCTGCGGGACCAAGGCGCGGAATCATGATCATCGGTGGCCTGTTTTTCGGACTGCTGTGTGGAGTTGGTGTGGCTTTCCTCGTCGAGGTCAGCGATGAATCTGTGAGGCACGAGAGGGAAGCGGCGCAAATCTTCGGTAAGCCAGTGCTCGCTGGAATTCCAATGATCACCAGCGATAAGGAACACGCCTGGGCCCTTTGGCGGATCGCGAGCTTGACGGCCGGCACCGCCGTCGCAGCCGTCGCATTCGGCCTGGCGATTTCTCGGTTCGTTTCGTAGAGAGCATATGTACACCACCTTCTACAACCTTCGCGAAGAGCCTTTTCGGCTCACTTCGGATCCGAGGTTCTTTCACCTTGCGGAACCACATGCGGCCGCGCTGGCGACGCTGGTTGAAGCAGTGATGCGCCGCAAGGGCTTTGTCCTGCTGACTGGTCCGATTGGAACTGGCAAAACGACAGTTGTTCACACGGCTCTGCAAATCCTCACGGAGAGAGCCGCGACCAATCACCCAATTTCTTCGGCATTCATTCTTAACCCGACTCTCAGCCGCGAGGAATTCCTGGAAATGCTCCTCTCGGAATTTGAGATCCCGTGCACATCAACAAGTAAGCCGGCGCGTCTCTCCGCTCTTCAGCGGATGCTCCTGGAGACACAAAGAAAGGGCGGCACATCGCTCCTGCTGGTGGACGAGGCGCATTTGCTGACGCCCGAACTCCTGGAAGAAATTCGCCTGCTCAGCAACGCGGATACCTACCAGGAAAAACTGTTGCAGATCGTTTTGTGTGGTCAGCCGGAGCTTCTCGGCATACTTCGGAAGCCCGAATTGCGTGCACTCCGGCAGCGAGTCGCGAGCAGTTGCTCGCTTCGGCCCTTGAGTTTGTCCGAGGTACGCGCGTACATCGCCGAGCGGCTTCATTCCGCAGGTTTTCGCGGCGCCACTTCTCCATTTCCTACCCAGGTGCTCGAAGAGATTGTGCGGCTTACCGAGGGCGTTCCCCGGCTCGTGAACTTGCTTTGCGATGCCTGCCTGGCCATCGGTTGCAAGGCACGCCGGGCGGTCATCGATCTGGTCATCGTAGCGGAGGCTGCGTCCGAGCTTGGATTGAACGAGACCCACATCGAGCCAGCGATTGAGGAGAGGAGTGCTGCTTCCGGAAACGGGACCGCCGGCAAAGGAGTTGCAGGGGATGCAGTCATTGGGTCGGCGCTTGACCTGCTGGTTCAAGCCATGAAGAGGCGCCGTGCTCTCGTGCCCGAGGTAAATGAAGTCCGTTCCGAGATGAGCATCAAGGAACAAGTCGCGGTGTCGGTGAACGCGGTGCACGAAAAAGACCCTGCCGGCGACAAGGTCATCGAATCGGCTGTCGACGTTTTGGTTCAAGCCATGAAGCTGCGCCGTAATTCCACCCTGGAGTTATAAATGAGCAAGTTCTTCAACGAAACGCAGAAGGCAAATCAGTGGGCGCAGCAGAAACTTGCGAACCAGGACATGGACGTCAAGGAATTGCTGGAGTCGCTCAAGCGCGGGCCAGGCTCCGACACGCAGTTGGCGGACAAGGGTCTCAGCCAATGCCGGCAAGTTCACGTCGGAAATGGGAACGCCGCACGACTAGTCCTCCATCAAGGTGAAGCATCAAGGGCAGCTCTAGAGGCCTACCGTGGATTGCGCACGAGACTGATGCGCGCCCAGGCAAAAACCGGCTTGAAGTCGATCGCGATCACAAGCTCACTGCCGGGCGAAGGCAAGACTTTGACAACCATGAATCTAGGTTTGTGCTACGCGCAACTTCCTCAGCAACGCGTGCTGGTCATTGATGCTGATCTGCGGATGTGCGGGCTTACGTCGATGCTTGACCATCCGAGCACACCAGGACTGGCGGAAGTTCTGGCGGGCGATGTTAGCCCGGACGAAGCCATCGTGTCGACCAATCAAAAGAACTTGTTCGTTTTGCCTGCCGGGACCGTTTTGTCATCTCCACCGGAGCTTTTCATCGGATCGCGCTGGCAGGAATTCATGGGGCGCTGCAGCGAGCTCTTCAAACTCATCCTTATCGATACGCCGCCGATTCTTCCTCTGGCCGATTTCGAGCTGATCAGCGCGGCCTGCGACGGTGTTGTGATGGTGGTGCGCGCGCACCATGGGCAGCGGGAAACGTTGCAGAAGACCGCAGGAGCGTTGGATCCAAAGAAATTACTCGGTGTGGTATTTAATGCCACCGATGTCAGTGGGAAGGACTACGACGGGTATGGTTACGGTTCCGGCAAGAGCTGACGCAAATTTTCAGCAAGGTCCCTATTCGTTCCGACTTGGATGTGGACAGTGTCCAATACAGCGTCGGCTGTATTGGGCAGTTTGAGGCGATGCCATGTATCCAAACTTAAAATTACAACTGTTTCGCAGCGCAGTTCGGCAGAACTTCCTGGCTCGCGAGCTGGGGATCGACGAGAGCATTCTGAGCAAAATCATTCACGGCTATCGCGAGCCCTCGCCAGAACAGCGGCAGAGGCTTTCCGGCTACCTAGGAGTGGAAGAGTCCTGGTTGTTTGAAAAGTACGAGAATGCCTCGCCGGCGCGCGCGGCGGGCAATCATGGTTCCCCCCACGGAATGAAAGATGACATCACTTAGCGTTCAGGCGGCGAATTTCCCGATTACCGATCCTCCCGCTTCTCCCGCGCCGGTTGTGGTTCGCGCGTTTGAGAGTCAGGATGCGGAGCGCTGGGATCGCTTCGTTTTAGAGCATCCCCAGGGGACCTTTTTCCACCAAGTGGCATGGAAGCGGGTTGTCGAAAGAACATTTGATCATCAGGCCCAGTATGTTTTCGGAGAGCGCGATGGTCGAATCGTTGCGGTTGCACCTGTATTCAAGGTTTCGAATTGGATGGTGGGCCGGTGTCTAGTGTCATCTCCATTGGCTTCGTACGGTGGCATTTGCGCCGAGGACCCCGAGGCTGAAAAGGCCCTGCTCGAATTCCTCAAACGGCAGGCGCAAGAGCAGCAAGTGGACTATTTAGAATTGCGGAATCCGATCGGCGGGACGCTGCCTGGATTTGTTCCCAATCCGCGCTATTCCAGTTTTTCGATGGCTCTCTCGAAGGACCCGGAAGCGGTGCTGAAGGGACTTCCCAAAGATATCCGTTACATGATTCGCAAGGCTGAAAAGGCGGACCTGCATGTGCATCGCGGCCCGGAACTTCTCGACGAATTCTATAAGCTCTTTACGATTAACATGCGCCGTCTCGGCACGCCGGTGTTTCCTCGGGCGCTTTTCGTGAATCTTCTCGAGGAGTTTGGCAAGCAGATCGATGTGCTCGTTGTGTATGCGGGTTCGGAACCCGTGGCAAGTGCGGTGTCTTTTCTCTTTCGCGACACCATGCACCCGTACTATATCGGGGGCCTGCCGCTGGCGCGCGCGCTGGCCGCCAATAATTTCCTATGGTGGGAGCTCATGAAGTTTGCGGCCCAATCCGGCATGAACACCTTTGATTTCGGACGCAGTAAGAAAGGCACCGGAGCGTACGCCTTCAAGAAGAAGTGGAATCCCAAGATCACGGACCTGGACTACCAAGTATTTCTGGTAAAGCGCAAGACCGCTCCAAACTTTTCCCCTGCCAATCCCAAATTTGAAGTTGCGACCCGAGTCTGGAGCCGCCTGCCGTTGTGGCTGACGAACAGGTTGGGACCGCGAGTCGTACGCTGGATTCCATGACCGGAATAGAGCGCCTTTGAATCGCCGGTAACCGGCCCGCGCGGGATTCCGGTGCGGATTCTCTGAAAATGCAGACCCAACCTGAAATCGAACGCAATCTTACCTCGCATGCCGTCATCACCGGCACGCCTTCCGAGGATGCCAATCTTTTGCGTATTCTGCATGTCATCAGCTACATGGGCCGCGGTGGCGCAGAGATGGGTATTCTGAAACTTATCGCCGGCCTGGGCGAGGGGTTCGAACACCGGATCTGTACTACCCGTGGTTTCGATGCAGACTTTGTGCGATCGTCCTTTTCCGAGGAAAAGATGTATGTTGCAGGAAGCTCTGACCTCAAGTTGCAATTCCCGCTCTTCCGGCTGGCTCGCATCATGCGCCGATACCGCCCACATATCGTGCACGCGCGCAATTGGGGAGCGATCGAGGCCGTGGCGGCGGCCAAACTGGCCGGCGTTCCTGTGGTCATTCATAGCGAGCACGGATATGAAATCGACATGTTCGCTGGCCTGCCCATCCGCCGCCGTCTCTTTCGTCGCGCAGCTTACGCCATGACGGATGCAGTTTTCGCTGTCACTCGCGAACTGCGCAATTTTCATGCACGCCAAACGTGGATCCACCCAGAGCGCATCGGCGTGATTTACAACGGCGTGGATACCCAGCGTTTTGCACCCCACAGAGAAACGCGGGTCGCGGTGCGCAAAGAATTGGGTTTGTCCGAAGAATCTTTCGTAGTTGGCGCCGTTGGACGATTGGTGCCGATCAAGGATCAACAGACGCTGCTCAAAGCGGTCGCGCTGCTATCGGGAACCGGGATTGATGTGCGAGTTCTGCTAGTTGGTTCGGGACCCGAGCGCGAAAAACTCCAGGGCCGGGCCACGGATGCTCTTGAAGGCCGAGTTTGTTTCGCAGGCGATTCCGACCGCGTCCCCGAGATGCTGAACGCTATGGACGTTTTCGTGCTGCCCTCGCTCGGGGAAGGGATGTCCAATACTTTGCTGGAAGCCATGGCCTGTGGCTTGCCGGTCCTCGCGACAAATGTCGGCGGCAATCCAGAAATCATAGAAAACCACGTTAACGGCTGCTTATTTGCACCGGGAGACGCCGAATGGCTTGCAAGCATGCTGAAGCTCCTGGCGCGGGATCCAGCCCTCATTCACCAGTTGGGCACGGCGGCTAGGAACCGGGCTATCGAGTCGTTCAGCTTGAGCCGCATGCTGGAGACATACCGCAGCTTTTATCTTGATCTCACTGCACGCCGGGGGATCGCGGCCGTAAGGACGGATACCGCACATGTGCGGAATTAGCGGCATCTTCGAATTTGAGCGCCGGGAGCCATTCCCCCAGGAAGTCGTCCACCGGATGAACGAAACTATCGTTCATCGTGGCCCGGATGACGAGGGCATCTATTGCGGCGAAGGAATTGGCTTCGGATTCCGGAGGCTCAGCATCATCGATCTGGCGGGAGGCCACCAGCCAATCTCCAACGAGGACGGCCGCTTCTGGGTCATGTTGAACGGGGAGATCTACAACTATTCCGAACTGCGGCGTGAACTGGAGAGCCGCGGCCACCGCTTTGCCACACGTTCGGATACCGAGACGATCGTTCACCTCTACGAGGAATACGGTGAGGGCTGTTTTCGAATGCTCCGGGGAATGTTTGCCATTGCCCTCTGGGACTCAAAAGAGAGAAAGCTACTGCTCGCGCGGGACCGCGTGGGCAAAAAACCGCTGTTCTATGCGGCGGACTCCAAACGCATCATCTTCGGCTCCGAGTTGAAAGTGTTGCTCGCCGCCGGCGGGATGTCCCGCGAGATCGACCGGGAAGCGCTGTGCGACTACTTTTCGTGCGGCTATATTCCGGCGCCCAAGACCATCTATCGCGCTGCCCGCAAAGTTCGACCGGGGCACTATCTGGTGGCTTCGAACGGAAACATTCGCGAAGTCTGCTATTGGGATCTTTCCTTCGCCGAAGTGGAAAACCGCACCGAGGATGAATGGTGCGAACTACTGCGCCACGAATTGTGCGAAGCGACCCGGGTGCGCCTGATGAGCGACGTACCGCTCGGCGCTTTCTTGAGCGGCGGCATCGATTCTTCCGCGATCGTCGGCACGATGAGCCGCCTCATGAAGCGGCCCGTCACAACCTGCTCGATCGGATTTGAAGAAAAAGAATTTGATGAGGCCGGGTACGCCCGGGAAGTTGCGAATCTCTTCCATTCGGAGCATCACGAAGAAACGGTGCGGCCCAGCGCGCTGGAGGTCATGGAGAAGTTGGTCTGGCACTTTGACGAACCGTTCGCGGATTCCTCTGCTATTCCCACGTATTACGTCTCCCGGGTGGCGCGGCGCCACGTGACGGTCGCTCTTGGCGGTGACGGAGGCGACGAGAATCTCGCGGGCTATCGCCGATACATGCTGGACTACTATGAAAACCGCCTGCGGAGCAACGTGCCGCAATTCGTGAGGTCGGCCGTGTTTGGTCCGCTCGGCCGCTGGTATCCCGCGCTTGCCTGGGCCCCGCGCGTCGTTCGCGGCAAGGCCACTTTTCAGAGCCTTTCACAAACGCCGTTGGAAGGTTATTTCAATTCGATTTCTTATTTCCGTCCCGACGAAAAGCAGCGGCTGTTCACACCAGAATTCCAGAAGAGTCTCGGTGGTTACAACACCATCGAGGTTTTCCGCGAGCATTACAACCGCGCCGACACAGATGACCTCCTCTCGAGAATCCAGTACCTGGACATCAAAACGTACCTGACAGACGACATCCTCGCGAAAGTGGACCGCGCCAGCATGGCCGTCTCGCTGGAGGTCCGAGCTCCCCTCCTCGACCATCAGTTGATGGAAAAAATCTCGCGCATTCCCTCTTCCCTCAAACTGAATGGCCGCTCCGGGAAGTACATTTTCAAGAAAGCCATGTCCTCCATGCTTCCGGACCAAATCCTTCACCGCCGCAAGCAGGGCTTCGCCATTCCGCTGGGTCAATGGTTCCGCCAGGAACTCAAGGAAATGACGGAGAAAACGCTTTTCGATTCGAACGACGGAATTCTCGATCCTGGTTTCCTCCGGAAGATCTGGAATCAGCATCAGCGCGGACACTATGACCGATCGGCGCACCTTTGGTCGGTCCTGATGTTCCGTAAATGGAAAGAAACGTTTGCAGTTTAAAGGCACCAGATGAGCGGCATTTGCGGAATCTGCGAACCGGGCCGGTCTCTGAGTCCGGCGGGCATCAAAGCGATGCTCGCCGCTCTCAGTTTGCCGGACGAGACCGGTCAACTAGCGCCTGGCAAAGATTCCGTGGCGCTGGGTGTATCGCAGCGCTGGCACTTCCAGCAAGTGGCCAGTATTCCCGGCGTTCGTATCGCTGCAGACGCAGAACTCTTCAATCGCCAGGAACTCACAAAGTCTCTCCAAGGCGGAACTTACGATCCCGCCTGCCTTACATCCGCTGAATTGCTGGCACGCCTCTATCGAGAGCGCGGAGTTTCCTTCGTCGAACTGCTGGATGGCGTTTTCTCCTTCGCCCTCTGGGATGAAGTGCACCGCCGTTTAGTGCTGGCGATTGACCGCCTTGGGGTCAACAGTCTGTATTGGCGCAAGGAAGGTGACCGCATCCTTTTTGCTTCGCGGGTGGGAGCCATTCGCAGTACCCAGGAAGCGCAGGCGACAGTCAATCCGGCCGCACTTGTGCAGTACATGCTTTTCAGTGCCGTCCCTGCTCCAATGGTGATTTATCAGGGAATCGAGAAGATTCGCCCTGGGTTTTGCCTGGTGTATGAGGCTGGCCAGATTCGCCAGACTCGCTACTGGGATCTCGAATATCGTGAGAGCGACAATCGGGACGTTGCCCACTGGGCGCACGAAGTCCGCGAAGGGATGCGCTCCGCAGTCCATCGTCAACTGGCCGATCTCGCTCCGGAAAATACGGGGGCCTACTTAAGTGGGGGCACGGATAGTAGCAGTGTGGTCGCCTTCATGAATGAGTATCAGTCTCCCGTCAACACCTACTCGATTTTTTTTGCCGAAGCGGTCTACAGCGAGGTCGGCTTTGCTCGCACCACAGCAAAGCATTTCCGCGCCAACCACCATGAACTTAGCCTGACTTCCCGTGATACGTACGACGCTATTCCGAAGATCATGGAGTATTACGACGAGCCCTTCGCGAACTCTTCCGCCATTGGGGCCTACCATTGTGCCCGCATGGCACGCGAATCTGGTGTGACCACATTGCTTGCTGGAGATGGAGGCGACGAACTCTTCGCCGGCAACGAGCGTTACGCGACCGACAAGCGCTTCGCGCTGTATCAACAAGTGCCAGCCTGGCTCCGCAAGGGAGTCATCGAACCGATCGCCGCTTTGCTCCCACAAAATGAGAGCCATCTCAGTCTGCCTCGGCGCTACGTCCGGCGAGCCAACATTCCTCTCCCGCGGCGGATTTTTTCTTACCATCTTCTACTGAGCACTCCGCCGGAGGAAATGTTCGAGCAGGGTTTGCTGGAGAGCGCTCCGCCCGAAACATGGCTTGACGTTGCTGAGGGGCATTTTCGTTCCGCCGTGGCGGAAAGCGATCTGAACAGGCTGCTTTATCTCGACGTCAAGATGACTTTGGCCGACAATGACCTCCGCAAAGTGCTGGGCACTGCTGAATTGGCGGGTGTCCGCGCGCGCTTTCCGCTGCTCGATTACACGCTCGCCGAGCTTTCCGGACGCGTCCCCGCGGCGTTGAAGATGCGGGGCTTTGAAAAGCGCTTCATCTTCAAAGAAGCCATGAGGGAAATCCTGCCGCACAATATCCTTTACAAGAAAAAACACGGTTTTGGTGTGCCTGTCGCGCTATGGTTTCTGCAAGATCCCCGACTGGAAACGCTCGTTGCGGACGTTTTGACGGATTCACGCACCCGGCAGCGAGGTTACTTTCGCCCCGCCTTTCTGGACCATTTGCTGCGGCTGCACCGCGGCAAGGACGCCCACTTTTACGGCGAGATTCTTTGGTATCTGGTGGCCTTGGAGCTTTGGCATCGTCAGCACTTGGAGCGGTCTCTGGAGAGTGTTTGTGCGGATTGAGCGCACTTCAACAAGCGGGCTCCCCGCTCTTCGGCCCGAAAGCCAGGGCTGGGTGCACGCTTCGATCCCGCGCAAGCCGCTGTTCGATTGGCGGGAACTCCTCATCAAGGGCATGCACTACAGTGGAGCCTTGAATCTCGCCCGTCGTCTCTCCAAGTCCCATGAAATTCACCCGCACTCTTCCCTTCCGTTTCCGCGCTTCGAACGCGTCAAGACTCCCAGATTTGTGATCCTGTGCTACCACGGAATTGGCGAGTCCGGAAATCCGCTCTGCGCTGCGCTCACCCGCGAACTCTTCGAAACGCAAATGCGTTTCCTGCGCGAGAATTATCGGGTAGTTTCCCTCGATGAAGCGTGTCGTGAATTACGCAGCGGCGCGAAGCCCGAGCCCGGAGTCGCTATTACCTTTGACGACGGCTATCGCAGCGCCTACACCGTAGCCTTTCCGATTCTGCAAAGGTACCGCCTGCCGGCCACGGTTTATTTGACTATCGAGCCCGTCGAGACCGGCCAGGTTGCCTGGTATGACCGCGTTTTCCTGGCCATGGCTGTGGCCCCCAGCGGCGAACTCAAGCTCAACCTCCAGGGCCCCTGGCTTTTCCAGGTGAATTCCCCGGAGGATCGCTTGCGCGCGGCTCTAGAAGTAGTTGCCTTCCTGCGTACACTTCCCAATTCACAGCGTCGCGAGTGCTGCGCCTTACTGGAGAATAAGATTGGTCTGCCTCAAAATAAGCTCTCCAGCCGCGTTTTGACATGGGATGAGATTCACACCATGCACCAGGCGGGAATTGCCTTTGGCTCGCACACCCTCACCCATCCGGTGGTGAGCCAGTTGGCGCCTCAGGAATTGGAGCAGGAGCTTGGCGCCTCCAAACGCCTTCTTGAGAAAATGCTGGGAATTCCCGTCCTGGATTTTGCGTTTCCCTTCGGCAAAGCTTCCGATTGCAGCAGCGCAGCCCTCGATATGCTTGCGCGCTGCGGATATCGTTCCGCCGCAACCACCGTTCCCGGCGCGAATACTCCCCAGGTCAATCTTTTCGAACTGCGCCGCTTGCAAGTCGGCTTGGATGGCTCACTCGCCCGTTTTGCCTTCGATCTTGGCCGGGCGTTTCTGTGCGCCGAAGAGCTTCGTGCGTTGAACGTTTCGCCGGCCGGTTCTTACAGTGCTCAAGAAGTTCCCATCCCGGTCGGCATGGGCGGCGCATTGGGAGACTCCGATGCGTGACCTGATTCTGTTCATTATCATCGCGATCTCCATCCCGATCAGCTTTTTTCGGCCCTACTTCGGGATTTTGATCTGGACGTGGATTACATTCTTTAACCCACATCGATACACGTGGGGTTTCATGTATAACTTCCCGGTGGCGGCGGTCATTGCCGTGCCCACTCTGATCGGCTGTCTGTTTACTTCCAACATCAACAAGCAGTTTCTGAAGCGGGAAACATTTTTACTGGCTGTCCTGTGGATCTGGTTTTGCATCACCTTTTTCTATGCGATGCAGGTCCCATTCTTTCAGGGACATATCCTGGACGCGAAGCTGGAGTGGGTGAGAGTCAGCAAAGTCCTGTTAATCACATTCACTATGATTTTGTTGGTCACTTCGCACCAGAGATTGAAGTCTCTTGTCATGGTTACGGCATTGAGCTTTGGAGCCCTGGCCGTCAAAGGCGCGATCTTCGGAGTTCGTACCGGCGGAGAGGCTCGCGTCTGGGGACCGCCGGATTCTTTCATTGCTGACAACAACTCATTTGCCCTGGCCGTCAATATGTCTCTTCCGATGCTCTTTTTCCTCGCGCGCGATGAGAAAACGCGCACTTACCGATGGCTTCTGCATTTAGCTTTTGCTTGCGGAGTTCTCTCCGTGGTGCTCACTTATTCGCGCGGCGGCCTGCTCGGACTGGCCGCGGTGCTCCTCGCGATCACGTTTAAGTCGCGGTATAAACTTGTTGGCGTTTTTCTGGTGGCCTTATCTTTTGCCGCCGTGATCACTTTCGCGCCGCCCCAATGGATGAATCGTATGGGAGGGCTTGTCCGCGGCGATGTGGACATGTCCGGTCACCAGCGGCTCGTGTCTTGGGGAACTTCCTGGAATTTTGCAATGGACTACCCCGTCACCGGCGGTTCCTTCAATGCGCTTCCGGATGTCGAGATTTTCCAGCGTTACCAGAATGAGCCGTTGCCAGGAGGCTTCCTCTCTTCCGGTCCCCATAGCATTTATTTTCAGATCCTCGAAGAGCAGGGTTTCGTTGGGCTCGCGCTTTATCTCAGTCTCGTCGCCAGTTGCTGGGCAAGTCTGCTCGGCTTGCGGCGCCGCTCCGGACGTTCGCCTTCTAGCCGGTGGATCGTTCCCTATACCCATATGATCGAAGTCTCTCTTTTCGGTTTTCTGGTGAGCGGCGCATTTTTGGGTTTAGCCAATTTCGATCTTTTTTATCAGCTCGTCGCCATGGTCATCATTCTCAAAATGCTCTATCGCTCCGAGACTCCGGTAGCGGCTCCCGTTCGTGCGGAGGAAACGGAGCCTATCAAAGTAGCGGAGGAATCGTTGATCGCTCGGGAAGCCTGATCGAGCCCGCAGCAGCGGGGCGCGCTCGCAGAATTTCGGGAGGTTCTAAGTCGGGATGTCAGAAATGTTGATTCGAACTCTCAAACTTGTTTCGCGCTCCGTCGCTCGGGCCGCTGCGCTGCTGTTTTTCTTTTTTCTCGTTTCCGGGAGCACTCGCGCCCAATCCTGGTCCTGGACCTATGATCTGATCGATCTGCCCGCCAAATTTCCTTCCCTGGCTGTGGACTCCGGTTCGAATTTGCACATCAGCTACGCGGACAACACTGGCGCCCTCAAGTATGGATTTCGGCCTGCCGGATCGGCTAAATGGTTCTTCATGGTGCTCGACAAGCAGCTCGGCGCGTTCACCACGAAGCTGACGCTCGATTCGAGCGACAATCCCCATGTCTGCTACACGCCTGGAATCATCAAGTATGCCCATTTTGACGGCAAGCGATGGCAGTCCATTCAGATCGCAAAGGATAGCGGCGAAATCGGATACACCTGCTCGATCGTGATCTCCAAGGAGGGCGTCCCCCATTTGACTTGGTACCAGCTCTCCGGCCCAACTCCCAACTATCTGCACATCCGCTACGCCGTCTTCAAGGACAACGCGTGGCTGGCCCGCACTCTGGACTTCGACAATGAAACCGGCAAGTGGAATTCCATGGTCCTCGATGCCCAGAGCAATCCGCTCCTCTCTTACAGTGCCTGGTACGACGGCGAACTGCGGCTCGCTCATTGGAATGGCAAGCAATGGGAGTTCAGCACCGTGGACTCTCGCACGCGAAGCCATGGAGAGTTCAACATCGGCGAAGGCAACTCTCTAATTCTTGATTCCGAGGGAAAACCGCACATTAGTTTTTACAGCGAAAAAGCGCTGAAATATGCCCATCTTGTGGGAGAAAATTGGAAAATCGAAACGGTAGACCAGTTCACTTGGCTCGGCGGCTGGGCGCATTTCCGGAGTGCCATCGTACTGGACAAGCAGGCACGTCCACACATCTGCTATGACGACGCCGGTCTGCTGAAGCATGCTTATTGGGACGGCAAGCAATGGCACATTCAGGTGCTCGCGAGAAACGGCATGGAATCGCTCCGCTACGCCACCATGGCCATCGGCCGGGACGACACCATCTACATCGCCTTCCGGGATCCGGAGGACAACACATTGAAACTGGCGACCGGCCGGCCAACGCCAGGGCAAGAGGATACGGCGTCCAAGAAAGAAGAGAAACAGGCAGTGCCTCAGAAACAGGAGTAGGCGCACCTGAAGAAATCGCTGGAAATGTCAGACCCGATGAACTTATTACTTGGGTGTCCTGCGAGCCGTTTGGCGCCGGCTCACTTTCGCCGCCTCTCTTCGTTAGGGCCACTTCACGATTCCCGAAGCGGCCGTGGCATTCTCACGCTCTGCAGAGAGGTCTGCCTCCGGCGAGGAAATCGCCCGAGCTGGCGCCCGAACAAGAGGCTGCACGCTTGGAACTAGCGAGAATATTCGAATTCGTCTTTTGGGTCTGTGCGGGACTCTTGGCTTATATCTATTTCGGATACCTCGTTCTGCTGACGTTGCTAGCTCGCTTATCGGAGAAAGCTACGCCTTCGGCTGATGTTCCTGAACCTTCGGTTACTCTTCTCGTTTCCGCATTCAACGAAAGCCAGGTAATTGCCGCCAAGCTGGAGAACGCGCTTGCCCTGGAGTACCCCTCTGATCAGCTTGAGATCCTGGTGGTCTCAGATGATTCGGATGACGGGACGGATGAAATCGTTCAACAATTTGTTTCTCAATCGAATGTGCGCTTGATCCGCCAGCATCCGCGCATGGGAAAGACGGCTGGCCTCAATCTTGGAGTTCCTCAGGCAAAGGGTCAAGTCCTCGTCTTTTCGGACGCCAACGCCCTCTACCAATCGGACGCGATTCGGCGTCTCGTGCGACATTTTTCAAACCCCAAGGTGGGGTATGTCGTGGGGAACGCAAGGTACTGCGAAAAAAACACGGAATCGTCTTCAGCAGAATCCGAGGGGCTCTATTGGAAACTCGAGACGTATTTAAAGAAAAAGGAATCTCTCTTTGGCTCAGTCGTTGGCGGCGATGGCGCGATTTATGCTATCCGGCGTGAATTGTACTCGCCACTCTTGCCCACCGACATCAACGACTTCTTGAACCCGCTTCAGATTATCGCTCGCGGTTACACCGGTGTGTTTGAGCCGGCAGCGGTGTGTTACGAGGAGGCCGCTGAGAATTTCAGCCAGGAATATCGCCGCAAAGTCCGGATCATCAGCAGGAGCTTGAACGCCCTGCGGCGCATCCCTTCCGTGCTGAATCCATTGAACAACACGCGACATTGGTTTCTATTGGTTTCGCACAAACTGCTGCGCTGGTTCGCGCCATTCTTCATGATATTGCTATTTGTTTCGAGTCTCGCGCTCTTGCAGTTTCCGGTCTATCGGGCCGCTGCGTTGTTGCAAGCCATTTTTTACGGTATGGCGCTGGTAGGCTGGCTGTGGAAGCCGCAGAAGCTCGGAAAGATTTTCTCCCTGGTCTTTTATTTTTGTATGGTCAATCTTGCGTCGCTGGTCGGCTGTGTGAAGTGTTTTCGAGGCGACCTTTCAAGGCAATGGGCGCCGCCACGGCAAAAGGTGCAGAATCAAACATAGAGTCTGATTGAGTCGGTGAATCGAAAAGTGCATTGGCGCAGTGGGAAAGTCGCAGTGAGGACTCTCCCGTATTAATCCGCGGAGCTCGATGAATACGGAGACTTTACAAGAGAAAGTACAACAGCAGGCGGTGCGGCCCATCCGTGTGCTACACGTGCTGGACCACTCGTGGCCTGTGCACACGGGTTATAGCATCCGCAGTCTTCATTTGGTTGCCGCGCAATATCGCCTTGGACTGCGTCCAAGAGTGCTGACTGGTCCCCTCCAACTGGTAGACGACCCTGAAGCCGCAGACGCCGTCGTGGAAGACATCTCTTACCGGCGAACCCCGTACAGCGGGAGTTTCTCGGAGTGGGCCATCGCCCATCGGCTGCCACTCATTCGAGGGGCGGCCGTTGTGCAGCTTATCCGCAACAGGATTCTCGAGTTGCTGGAGAGCGAGCCCGTCGACATCATTCACGCGCATTCGCCGGCCCTCTGTGGTTTGGGTGCGCTGCTGGCCGCTCGTTCGAAAAACCTCCCCTTCGTTTACGAGTTGCGCGCGTTCTGGGAGGACGCCGCCGTCGATCAGAATAAAACCACCACCCGTTCTCTCCGCTACCGCCTGAGCCAGAAGCTCGAGGACTACGTTGTGCATCGCGCCGACGCGGTCGTGGGAATTTCGCAATCGATACTGGACGAACTCAAGAAAAGAAAAACAGATTCTGCAAGACTTTTTCATGTCCCGAATGGGGTCGACGTGGAGAAATTCTCTCCGATTTCCCGCGACGAAAGCCTTGCCGCGAAACTCGGGCTCGGCAGCGATCCCGTCCTGGGTTTCATCGGCTCCCTTTACCGTTGGGAAGGGATAGCCTGGCTGGTGCGGGCCGTCGCGGAGCTTCGCCGTCGCGGAACAGCTTGCAAATTGCTGATTGTCGGCGACGGCGAAGAAATGGCCGCGGTCCGCGAAGCGGTGCGCGAGTTGAATGCGGAAGACTTTGTTCAAATTTTGGGAAGAGTGCCGCACGATGAAATCGAGCGCTACTATTCTGTGGTCGACGTGCTGGTCTACCCGCGGCACAGCATCCGGCTGACGGAGCTAGTCACCCCTCTGAAGCCGCTGGAAGCGATGGCGCTCGGGAAGGCCATCCTCGGAAGCGACGTGGGGGGGATGCGCGAACTGGTAAAGTCTGAGAGGACCGGCATCCTGTATCGTGCTGATAACGTTGAAGATTTTTGCCTGCAGGCCAAAAGGCTCCTGTCGCAGCCTAGTTTGCAACGCAAACTAGGCGAGGAAGCCCGGGAATTCATTTTGCGCGAAAAAGACTGGAAAGTACTCGCCCAGCGCTACATAGGCATCTACGACTCCGCGATTCGCAATCGCCAATGCTCAAATTGATTTTCAACTGACTGGTTCGCGCAGATCCTCCCGGCCGTGCAGATGCCATTTTTGTTCTCGCTGGATTCAAGGTCCGCAAACTCTACGCAATTCAACTCTTGCACCAGTCAATTGCGCCGCGCGTTCTCTTCAGTGTCGGCTGGTTCGAGATTCGCCGCTTTCCGGAATTGGGATTGCCGCAGAGAATCGATTTGCTGCAGAGGGCGCAGAGCACCCCCCCGCCGCAACGCCATTTCTTTGTTCTGTTCGAGAATCAACAGTTCAGCGTACAGCGCATCCCCGTCAGGACTCTGGGCACGCTGGGCGAAATCGATGCTCTCGCGGATTGGCTCGGCGCGCATCCGGAAATTTCGTCGCTGCTGGTCGTTATTGCCGCGGCCCGCACCAGTGGCGCTTGCGCATCTGTTGCCGCGTGATACTGCCTCGAAATATAAAAACCGGTGTTCTCGTCGCGCCTGAAGAAAGCGCTGAACCGAATCAGCGAAATTGGTGGAATGACGCTCCAATGCGCAAGATCGTCTTTTCCGAATGGATCAAGATTCCCTGCTACCTGGTTTTTCTGCCGTTCTGGAAATTGGCGAGGTAATAGCGATCGAAAACGGTTTCATCGACCGCGCCCCACTGATTCTCGAGACTCGCTCTCGCTATTGCCGCACTTTCGATTCGAGAAAAGCTTGGACCTCCGCGGCAACTGCATCCCAACTGCGCAATCGCGAGTGCCGTGCAATTTCCTCTCGATTCCACGTCTTGGTGAGAGCCCGTTCCAGTCCCGCCGCGATCGAATCCACATCTCGTTCGGCAAGAATTCCGAAATCGGAAGACGTGATAATTTCCGGAATTCCTCCCGTGCGCGTTGCCAAAACAGGCGTGCCGCAGGCGAGCGCTTCTGAAACGACATTCGGCCAGCCTTCGCGCGAACTCATCAGACAACTAATATTCGCCGCGCTGAACCAGAGACTTAGTTCTTCATTTGGCCTATTGCCCAAGAGAAAGACGCGGTCTTGCAACTGCTGTTCGCGCACCAATTCTTCAAGTCTCGAGCGCAAGACTCCCTCGCCGATGACATATAGACGGAGTTTTGGTAAGCGCTGAGCGAGTTCGGCGACAGCAGCTATGAGCAGGTGATGCCCTTTGGATTCGATCAAGGAGCCGACCGAAAGGGCGATGGGTCCTTCTTCCGGCAGCCCTAAGCTTCTGCGCGATGCCTCGGCATTCTGGGGCTGAAAGCGCTCCACATCTACTCCATTGGAGATCACCCGAATTTTCTCATCGGGTACTCCCAATTGAGTCATTTTGTTCTTCAGGTCCGCGGACACCGCAATGGCGCCAGCGGCGTTCCTAAGGGTCCACCGCAGCATCGGGCGAATGAGGGGAAAGGAAGGGTAAACATTGATGTCCGTGCCGCGCGCTGAAACGATGACTGGCAGGGCCAAGATTCTGCCAAGCAGAACAGCTGCAAACCCATCGGGATAGACGAAGTGAGCATCGATGCAGTCAAATTTCCTTTCCTTATGCAGCCGCTGCGCGAGTGCCAAGCATCCAAGGAATACCAGCATGCCGTGTAGTGGCATGCTGATACCTGTGGCGAGTGGATAGCGAGGATGATGGACGCGAATGCCGTCGATCTCCTCCAGGTGCGGGATCAGGCCGAAGTGTTGCCACCGTGTCAAGTGCCACCAAGATGGGAAATAGGGCACAGGAGCGATTACCTCTAGAGTATTTCCGGGACGGCGCGCGAGGTGGAGCCCACGTTGGTGGATGAAGACTCCCTGAAGGGGGTTGATCTTGTTGGGGTACAAACTTGTGAACGTCAGGATTCGCAAGCGCAATCCATAGGATCCCAATTCGTTCCCGGAGGGACATCAAATTCGATCGCCCTGATACTTCCTAAAATTGCGAACGGTGGCATCACGACACCTTTTCGTTCCGTACTAGCGAGACTAGCATATTCGGACTGAGCCTTGACGAGGCTGCCGAGCCGGATCTTCCTCGCGACGCTATTTTCAGTCAGATCCCCGCACACCCGAGAAGGAAGTTGTTTTCTTATACTCTTCCAGATTGTGCTAAAAGATCCGCAGTTTCTTCGCTGGCGGCGCAAGCATCATTTCAATATCTTTTTTGTTTACAATCACTTATGGGCCTAGCCGGCTCTAGACCACCTCATGGAAGGCCAATTGCACCATTTCTTCCAAGTTGAAATATGAGCGAGAAACCAGCCGTTTGTACTGCAACAGGTGTCGGAGTCTAATGCTCAGATCTTGTCGCATTTGATGAAAAACGCCCTCACAATCGATCTAGAAGATTACTTCCACGTCAGCGCCTACGCGGGTAAAGTGCGTATGGAGGAATGGGACTCTTATCCCAGCCGAGTGGAGCAAAACACCGATCGGCTTCTGGAGTTGCTGGCGGAGCATAACTGCCTGGCGACTTTTTTTGTTTTGGGTTGGGTGGCGGAGAAAAAGCCGGAGGTTGTGGCGCGCGTTGCCGACGCAGGGCATGAGATCGCCTGCCACAGTATGCTGCACCGACGCATTTTCGATTTGACACCCCAAGAATTCCGCGAAGATACGCGCCGCGCAAAAACCGTCATTGAGGACACGACGGGAAAGCAAGTTGTTGGATATCGAGCTCCAAGTTTCTCCGTGACAAAGAAATCGTCCTGGGCGCTGGATATTCTTGTCGAAGAAGGATTTCAGTACGATTCGAGCATATTCCCGGTAGAGCACCCTTCCTATGGGATTCCCGATGCGCCTCGGACTCCTTACTGGATCTACACCGCCAGCGGACCAATTCTAGAGTTCCCCATGCCGACGTTGGCGATGGGATCGAAGAGGTCGCCGATCGGTGGCGGAGCCTATCTACGGCTGCTGCCATATAGCTACACACTCAGATCGATCCGGTACTTGAATCAGCACGAGGATTCTCCGGTCTGCGTCTACATTCATCCCTGGGAGCTGGATCCGGAGCAACCCCGGATGGGCGGGAGCCTCTCGGCGCGAGCGCGACACTATTTCGGTCTAGGAGGGACAGAAACCAAGTTGCGAAAGCTAATCCGAGACGTGGAGTTTTGCCCCCTTGCCGCGCTCGTCAGCCAACTCAGCCATGTCGAAGACCTTGTGTCGGTTTAGAGCAGCCCGTCCTATAAGTGCCTCATTTCCCGCGTAGTGTGGGTCGAATTGAAGTAATTCTTTAGAATCAGCAAGAACTACCCCTCTACCCCTATATTTGATAAAGAGTGTGGAATTGATTGATTCTAAAAGAATTCACGAAAACGCCTCTGCAAAAGAGTGCGTAACTGACTGATTCTAAAGGATCAAGAATTGCATACGACCTCGCGCAAGGAGAGGAGTGCGCAATAGACAGAAAAGAAATAGGATACTTCAAAATTAAGAATAGGGTTGGGAATTGCCCCCGGAGAGGGCCGCAAATTCTGCGATGACTGGCAGTGCTCCCTAGCAGCAATTATGGCGCACAGGAATGCGAAGTCAAAGATCACTCCAGCCATGTAGAGGCGAATTTGCCTCGACGGTGAAGCACCGGAAAGGGATTGCGACTCGAGAAGGCGGGGGTAGAGGCGGGATTCCTGCGCCAGGTCTCGGACGGTGGCGAGCGAGTGAAAATGGGTGCCGCTAAGGGGAAAGCGGTTGGACGTATCCTTTTGGAGTCCGCCTGGTAATTTGAGCGAATTTTCCTAAGTCCATATTATACAATGGTTTAGAATGTGCGAGACGAGGACCTGCTGGTACGCTGCATGCTTACTTGAAGGGGAGTGTGGGTGTCAGTCTGACTAGTCATTATGGTACAGGTTAGACTAGCTAGAACTGGCGCGGCCGACAGTCCGAGCAAGCACAATTCAATTGCTTTCGGTTTCAAGAGTTGGCGGGTTGATGGAATTCCCGAGAATCCAGGAATGGTGGAATGCGGATACTTATCACGGGTCATAAAGGCTATATCGGAACGGTGATGGCGCCGCTGCTGGCGGATGCCGGGCACGAAGTCGCCGGACTGGACAGCGATCTCTTCGAGAAATGCACATTTGGAGAGGCCCCGCGGGAGTTTCCTTCGGTACGAAAAGACCTGCGTGATGTTCAGGCTGCGGACCTGAAGGGATTCGACGCTGTGATTCACCTGGCGGGGCTCTCGAACGATCCGCTGGGCAACCTGAATCCGAACTTGACGTACGACATCAATTACCACGCCTCGGTGCGGCTCGCGCGGCTTGCAAAGGAAGTTGGGGTCGAGCGCTACTTGTTTTCCTCATCCTGCAGCACGTATGGCGCGGCGGGCGACAAGATTCTGGATGAGACGGCGGAATTCAATCCAGTCACGCCCTATGGGCGCTCGAAGGTGCTGGTGGAACAGGAAGTGTCGCAACTGGCGAGTGCGGAATTCAGCCCGGTGTTTCTGCGCAACGCGACGGCGTACGGTGTGTCGCCGCGCTTGCGGTTTGACCTCGTGCTGAACAACTTGACGGCGTGGGCGCTGACGACGGGCCGCGTGTTCATCAAGAGCGATGGGACGCCGTGGCGGCCGATCGTGCATATCGAAGACATCTCTAGCGCATTTCTGGCAGCGCTCGAAGCGCCGCGCGAGCTGATTCACAATCAAGCCTTCAACGTGGGCCGCAGCGAAGAGAATTACCAGATCCGCGACCTGGCCGAGATCGTGAAGGAAACGGTTCCGGGCTGCACGATTGAGTTTGCGGCGGATGCGGGTCCAGACAAGCGCTGTTACCGCGCTGATTTCTCCCGCATTGCCAGGACGCTGCCGGCATTTCAGCCGAAGTGGGACGCCCGGCGCGGCGCGCGCGAACTTTACGAGGCCTACAAGAAGGTGGACCTGCGCGTCGAGGACTTCGAAGGTGCGCGCTACAAGCGCATCGACCATATTCAAGGATTGCTGGCATCGAGACGCTTGAATGCGGACCTGCGCTGGCAGGCTGTGGAAACCGAACACGTGCTGCAAGCGAAGAATTCCTGAAGTGCCCTCGACGAGCGGCTGGTGAGATTTGATTTTTACGGAGACTAAGCTGGCCGGCGCATTCCTCATCGAACTGGAACGACGCACGGACCGCCGCGGTTTTTTCGCCCGGACATTTTGCCAGAAGGAATTCGAGGCATACGGCCTGAATACCCAAGTAGTGCAGTGCAACGTTTCCTTCAACAAGCGGAAAGGCACGCTGCGAGGAATGCATTACCAGGCAGCGCCGTTCGCGGAGGCGAAGCTGGTGCGGTGCGCTTCGGGGTCAATCTATGACGTCATCATCGACTTGCGGCCTGCCTCGCCGACGTTCAAGCAGTATTTCGCGGTGGAACTCTCCGCGGAAAACCGCAGGATGCTGTACATCCCGGAAGCTTTTGCACACGGGTTTCAAACATTGCAGGACGACACCGAAGTTTTCTACCAGATGGCGCAGCAATATTCGGCGGAACATGCGCGAGGCGCGCGCTGGAACGATCCAGCTTTCGGAATTGAATGGCCTGAGGGCGAGCGGATTATCATCGATCGAGATCAAAACTATCCCGACTTCGTTTCATGAGAGCGGCCAGGAAATCTTGAATCTAAGCGAACTCCAAAGCGGTTTAGATCCCCTGGCTGAGGGCCAAGCGATGTACAGCTTGATCTCCGAGCTCTATCCCATCTGCCGCAGCATCACCGGCAATGGCCTCCGGCAGAGCCTCCGGCTGCTCCAGCGGCAAATCCCCCTTGAGCTGCGAGAAGTTCCCACCGGCACGCTGGTGTTTGATTGGAGTGTGCCAAAAGAATGGAATATCCGCGATGCCTATGTGAAAAACTCCCGAGGCGAGCGGGTCATAGATTTCCAGAAGTCGAATTTGCACGTCGTCAACTACAGCGTTCCCGTCCGCGAGCGGATGCCGCTGTCTGAATTGAAAAAGCACTTGTTCACGCTCCCCGCTCATCCCCAATGGATTCCTTACCGGACTTCCTACTACAAGGAGACCTGGGGATTCTGCCTTTCCGAACGGCAGCTGACGGAGCTGAAAGACGAGGAGTACGAAGTCTGCATCGACTCCAGCTTGGAAGACGGTCAATTGACCTACGGCGAGTGCTACTTGCCGGGAGAGACGCACGATGAATTTTTGATTTCCTGCCACGCGTGCCACCCGTCACTGTGCAATGACAATCTTTCCGGGATAGCGCTTGCCGTTTCGCTCGCGCGCTTCCTGGGATCCGCGCCGCGCCGCTATTCCTATCGCTTTCTTTTCATTCCAGGCACGATCGGCGCCATCACGTGGCTCGCGAAAAATGAAGACAAGATTTCCCACATCAAGCACGGACTGGTGCTAACGGGCGTTGGCGATGCCGGACCGCTGCACTATAAGAAGAGCCGCAAGGGCACGGCAGACATCGATCGGGCGGCGGCCCATGTACTCCAGCGTTTTGGACAACCGCACCAGGTTCTGGATTTCTCGCCCTACGGCTACGACGAGCGCCAATACTGCTCGCCGGGAATCAATCTCCCTGTTGGAAGGCTGTCACGCACTCCCCACGGTACCTTTCCGGAATACCACACTTCCGCCGACAACTTGGAATTCGTCCACCCCGATAAACTGGGTGAAGCATTGATGGTTAGCCTGGAAATTTTGTCAGTCCTGGAGAATAACGGAACTTTTGTGAATGTAAACCCCAAGTGCGAGCCGCAGCTTGGAAAGCGAGGCCTGTACCGCATGGTTGGAGGCTCCGCCGACGCCGGACTGAGCGAAATGGCGATGCTGTGGGTTCTCAATCAATCCGACGGGAAAAACTCGCTGCTCGATATCGCGGAGCGGGCGGGAATGAGTTTCCATGTCATTCGCAGGGCTGCCGAAGCCCTTCAGGAACACCAATTGTTGCGGAAAGATTTCAAGTCTGTGCCGCAGGCCGCACGTTGAGCTTGCGGAAAGGATAACGTCATGAATTCGATCATCATCGATGCGCCCATCCCAGATGACAAACGTCGCGAACTACTCTATCGCGGCCAATTGCTCGTCTATTCCCCCACGCCGAGCTCTCTCGCGCTCGTTGATTTTGCCCGCAAGATGGCCGAGGAGGCGTTCCACCCCCTCGACCCGGAAACCGCTCAATTCCATTTGGCGGTGGAGCGTTACGCGGCAATCCTTTCCGAGCTTAAGCCAAAATTCATTCATGCTGCGGAATCCAAGAAATGTATCCAAGGGATGTTGCGCGAACTCGGCGCCGATCCGGAGAAGACGTACTTTGACGTGCCGCGGATGCGCTCTTCCACAAGCGATGATTTCCTTACGTCCGGTATTGCCTACGCTTTCCACCCGCACCGCGACACGTGGTATTCCGCGCCGATGTGCCAGATCAATTGGTGGATGCCGATTTATCCGATCGTTTCGGAGAATGCGATGGCTTTTCATCCACACTATTGGAGCCAGGCGGTACGCAACGGTTCCGCCGAATACAACTACGCCGAGTGGAACCGCACCAGCCGGCAGAACGCGGCTCAATTCCTCAAGCAAGACACTCGAAAGCAACCCAAGCCAGAAGAGCCGATGGAACTCGATCCTCAAATCCGAGTGATCGCACCGCCGGGTGGAGTTCTGCTTTTCTCCGCCGCCCAAATGCATTCCAGCGTGCCCAATAATTCGGGCCGCACGCGGTTCAGCATCGATTTTCGTACCGTCAACGTGGATGACGTTGTCGCACGGCGGGGCGCTCCGAACGTGGACTCGGCTTGCACGGGAACGACGATGGGCGATTACCTGCGCGGGACAGACTTGGCTCACTTGCCGGAAAAATATTTTGAGTTGTACGAGACGCAGCCGCCGTTCGCGAAGCCGGAGGAATTCGAGACCGCGACGTCGGCATAGCACCGTCGAGGTCATGCCTTTACTCAAATTCGACCAGGACTATTGATGACTCCAGAGAACCAATCCGGATGCAGATTTTGCGGGACGAAGCTCGAACACACGTTCGTGGATCTGGGAATGTCGCCGTTGTGCGAGAGCTTTCTTCCCGGGGACCACTTGAATCAGATGGAAGCGTTCTATCCGCTGCACGCATATGTTTGCGGTAAGTGTTTTCTGGTACAGCTGGAAGCATACGTCACGCCGGAACACATCTTCAGCGACTACGCATATTTTTCGTCATATTCGGACTCGTGGCTGGCGCATGCAAAGAAGTACACGGGCGGGATGATGGAGCAGTTTGGAATCGGCGAAAAGAGTTTTGTGGTGGAACTGGCCAGCAACGACGGATATCTGCTGCAGTACTTTGTCGAGAAGCGTGTGCCGGTGCTGGGAATTGAACCAGCGGCAAATGTTGCGGCGGTGGCGGTGAAGAAGGGTGTGCCGTCGCTAGTGAAGTTTTTTGGGAGAGAGACGGCCCGGGAGCTGGCGGTAGCGGGAAAACAGGCGGATTTGCTGCTCGGGAATAATGTTCTCGCGCAAGTGCCGGACCTGAACGACTTTGTGGCGGGTATGAAAATCCTGCTGAAGCCGTCGGGCGTGATCACCATGGAGTTTCCCCACCTGCAGCGGCTGATGGAAGAAAACCAGTTCGACACGATTTATCACGAACATTTTTCCTACTTTTCCTTTTTGACGGTGGAGAAGATCTTCGCAGAGCATGGAATCACGCTCTTCGACGTTGAGGAACTGCCGACGCATGGCGGATCGCTGCGGATTTACGGGCGGCATGCAGAAGATTCATCGAAACCGGTGGCGGAGCGAGTCAGGGAGTTGCGTAGGCGAGAAGAAGCGGCCGGAACCACGCGTCTGGAGACGTACTCGCGTTTTGCGGAGCAGGTGAAGGAGACGAAGCGGAAGCTGCTGGAGTTTTTGATTTCCGCGAAACGCAATGGGAAAAAGATCGCGGGGTACGGAGCGCCAGGGAAGGGCAATACTCTGTTGAATTACTGCGCCATCCGCACGGATTTCCTGGATTACACTGTGGACAGAAATCCTTACAAGCACGGCAGATTCTTGCCGGGGACCCATGTTCCGATTTTTCCGCCGGACCGCATCCGGGAGACGAAGCCGGACTTTCTGCTGATTCTTCCCTGGAATTTGAAGGACGAAATCATCAAGCAGAACGCGTTTATTCGCGAGTGGGGCGGGAAGTTCGTCGTGCCGATTCCGGAGGTGCAAGTTCATGAGTGATGCACCGCTGGCAGAAATCGTGAGCGCCGGGGAAGTTCCTGGCCCGTGTGCGCACCTCGTTTTCGAATCGGGACAGGGAACGAAGAACCAGATCAAGATCTATCGCTGGTATGGAAACAGCGCGTCCAGAGTTCTCGCGAGTTCTCAAGCGGTGAAGGAGTAACGCAGATGAAAGTGGTCATTTTTTGCGGCGGACTTGGGATGCGCTTGCGGGAATATGCCGACAATGTTCCCAAGCCAATGGTGCCCATTGGCTACCGGCCAGTGCTGTGGCACGTCATGAAGTACTACGCGCACTTTGGTCACAAGGATTTTATTTTGTGCCTGGGTTATCGCGCGGACGCCATCAAGCAGTACTTCCTCCATTACGACGAGTGCGTGTCCAACGATTTTTCGCTCTCAAAGGGCGGCAAGGACCTGCAACTCTTCAACAGCGATATTCACGATTGGAACATCACGTTCGCTGAAACCGGTATGCATTCGAACATTGGGCAGCGGCTCAAAGCCGTGGAAAAATACCTCGTGGGCGAGGAGGCATTCCTAGCGAATTATGCCGACGGCCTTACCGACCTGGAGCTTCCGAGACTCATCGAGTTTTCAAAGCAACACGACAAGATTGCCACGTTTGTTTCCGCGAAGCCGAATTTGACTTATCACCTTGTTTCTGCCGGGCCGGACGGTGTGGTGAGCGATATCAAATCCATTCGCGATGCTGAACTTCGTATCAACAGCGGATATTTTGTTCTCAAGCAGGATATTTTCAAGCATATGCGCGATGGAGAAGAACTGGTCCTCGAGCCTTTCAGGCGATTGATCCAGGAAAAGCAGTTGATGGCGTACGAACACAACGGCTTTTACGCCTCCATGGATACATTCAAGGACAAGCAGCAATTGGATGATTTGTATGCGCGGGGAGACGCGCCCTGGGTGGTTTGGAAATCCAACTCCCCGCAAGGTGCCGCTCCGGCGCCGGAGACCGTGAAAACCTCCGCTGGTGATTCTGCCGGCTACGTCGTGAGTCGTCGTGATGGTTGAGTTTCAACTGGGTTCTGCCCGGCAACCCCTGCGCCGAATCCTGTGCCTGGGTTCGCACTGCGATGACATTGAGATTGGGTGCGGCGGAACGATTCTGCACCTCCTGCGTGAACGTCGGGAAGTCGAAATCTACTGGCTGGTATTCAGCTCGACTCCAGTTCGAAAGAAGGAAGCTCTGCGAGCGGCGAATCTCTTTCTTGCGTCTGCAAAGAAAAAGAGAATTGTGATTCGCAGCTATCGCGACAGTTTTTTCCCTTCGCTTCACGCGCGGATCAAAGTGGAGTTCGAAAAACTTAAAAAAGAGTTTGTTCCCGATCTCATTCTGACGCACTACCGCCACGATCTGCATCAGGATCATCGAGTGGTTTGTGAACTGACTTGGAACACGTTTCGCAGCCATCTGATCTTGGAATACGAGATTCCCAAGTACGATGGCGACCTGGGAATCCCGAACTTCTTTGTCGCACTGGATCGCGCCACTTGTGAACGGAAGTCGAAGCATATTCTGGACGCGTTTGCGTCTCAGCGGGCAAAGCAGTGGTTCACTGCGGACACCTTTATGGGTTTACAGCGAATCCGGGGCATCGAAGCGAATAGCCCAGGCGGATACGCGGAAGGTTTTCATTGTCGAAAGCTAGTATGGTGATACCGGATCAGAAATCGCTCCCGTCCATTCCGCAAGCTCGCGAAGAAATCACCGCCACAAAAGCGGAATGGATGTCGGAACTCTGGCATTTTCGCGAGCTGCTCTATTTCCTCGCGTGGCGTGACGTGAAGGTGCGGTATAAACAAGCCGCTTTCGGCGCTGCGTGGGCCATCATCCAGCCGCTTTTTACGATGCTGATTTTCACGTTCTTTTTTGGCCGGATGGCGAATATTCCCAGCGGCGGCATCCCCTATCCTCTTTTTTTCTACACCACGCTCGTTCCTTGGACATATTTTGCAGGAACGCTCGGCCAGGGCGGAAATAGTCTCGTGAGCAACGCTCCATTAATCACGAAGATCTATTTTCCGCGAATTCTGCTGCCTGCCTCTTCGGCATTGAGCAGCTTGTTGGACTTCGGTGTCGGCTCGTCCTTCCTGGTTGTAATGATGGCGTATTACCGGGTGAAACCCAGCTGGACGCTCGTGTTCTGGCCGCTGGCCGTTCTGGAAATGCTGCTGGTCACCCTGGGGATTAGCATGTGGTTCGCAGCGCTCAATGTCCGCTATCGCGACATCAAGCACGTCATTCCCTTCATGATCCAGCTCGGGCTCTGGGTGAGTCCTGTTCTTTACCCGGTGAGTTATCTCTCTCCCCGTTGGCGGCCGTTGCTTGCTCTCAATCCGCTTTCCGCCGTTATGGAAGGATTCCGCGCCTGTATTTTCCCCAGTCATCAGCTGGACTGGAAATTGATGGCAACTTCGCTGGGCACTTCGCTTCTTTTCTTCGTGATCGGAGTTCTCTATTTCCGCAAGGCGGAGCGGACCTTTGCCGACATTATTTGATTTGGTTTTAAAGAAGGAAAGCTGCCGATGATAATTCAACGCGCACACCGGGCAATCGAACAAGGAGAATGCACGCGCCCTCCTGCCAGAATGATCAAGGGACTCGCATGAACGATTCGATTCGCGTCGAACATCTTTCGAAGGAGTACCGCCTGGGGAAAATGAGCCAGGAGACGATGCTCCGCGAGCGCCTGGCCAGCTTCCTGAAGAATCCCTTCACCAGGGAATCCGCTATTGCCGAGACGTTATGGGCGCTGCGAGATGTTACGTTCTCCATCAAACAAGGAGAAGTCGTCGGCATAATCGGCCGCAACGGAGCCGGTAAGAGCACCTTGTTGAAAGTGCTTTCCAAGATCACCTATCCGACCTCCGGCCGGGTAAAGGTTCGCGGCCGGGTCGCTTCCTTACTCGAGGTTGGCACTGGCTTTCACGAAGAGCTCACCGGAAGAGAAAACATCTTTCTGAACGGCTCTATTCTTGGGATGAAGCAGAAAGAGGTCGAAGCCAAGCTCGACCAGATTATTGAATTCGCCGGAGTGGAACGTTTCATTGATACTCCCATCAAACGCTATTCCTCCGGCATGCGATTGCGGCTGGGTTTTGCAGTTGCTGCGCACTTGGAACCTGACGTTCTGATCGTCGATGAGGTGTTGGCCGTCGGTGACGCGGGCTTCCAGAAAAAATGCCTGAGCGTCATGGAAGATCTGCGAAAAGGCGGTAGAACCGTCTTGTTCGTCTCGCACAACATGGCGGCCGTGGAAAATCTTTGCACGCGCGGCATCTGGATCGACAGTGGCGGTGTCCGGCAAGACGGGCCGACCCGCCAGGTCATCGAATCGTATTTGTCATCTTTCGCGGAGACTCAGCAGAGCGCTTCGGACTTGAGCGTGGTGGAATCCCGCCACGGCAACGGCGATATTCGCTACACGGGCATCTCGTTTCTCGGTCTGGATGGGCAGCCACAATTGGTTACGCGAAGCGGCGACAGCATCCGGTTGCGATTCCACTTTCATGCCAAGAAAACAATTCCGTACCCAAGTTTTGGATTCCGGCTTCTGACCGAGATGGGGACCCTCGTCACCGATACCAGCACCTGGCATCACAGCCTGGACATTCCTGAAATTGCTCCAGGAGAGGGCTATCTAGACCTGGAGATCGATTTCCTGAATCTCCTCCCCGGCCGTTACGATTTGTCGCTCTGGATCACCGGCCTTAGCCAGATCGTCTACGACGGCGTTGAACATTGCGCAAAGCTCGAGGTTGAATTGGCGAATGTCTACCGCTCCGGGAGACAGCTCGATTCGCGGTCCGGCATCGTCTACTTTCCTCAGAAATGGAATTTGCAGGGACTGCACAGCGAGCGGCTGAGCCGCGCGGACGAGCCGTCTGAAGAGGAGCGCGAAAAGTGGAGCGCGCACCGAACACAACTCTAGAGAGCGAAAGACCGCTGGATCTCATTACCATGTCCTCCTATTCCATTGCCGATTTCTACGCTCACATACTGAGCCCAGCGCAACAGCCGCTCGTGAGTGTGATCACGCCGGTCTATAATGGCGAGGAATTCCTGCCGGAATGCATCGACAGTGTGCTTGCGCAGACCTATCAGAATTGGGACTACACCATCGTCAATAACCGCAGCACGGATCGCACACTCGAGATCGCGAAGAGCTACGCGGCCAAAGATTTGCGGATTCGAGTCCGCGACAATCGCGATTTTTTGCCCATCATTCAGAATCACAATCACGCGATCAGCCAGATTTCTCGCCTGAGCAAGTACTGCAAAGTCGTACTGGCCGATGACTGGCTCTTTCCTGAATGCATCATGAAAATGGTGGCTCTTGCCGAAGCGCACCCATCCGTCGGTCTCGTCGGGGCGTATGGCCTCTACGGCGACGGCATGCACGTGATGTGGCGCGGTCTGCCTTTCCCGCGGACCGTGGTGACTGGCAGGGAAGTCTCCCGATTGCGACTGCTCAACGGTCGCTATGTTTTCGGCGCACCGACCGCGACGCTCGTTCGTTCGGATTTTGTTCGCAAAGAGAAAAAGTTCTACGACGAGTCCAATCTTCATGCGGATTCTACAGTTTGTTTCAGAATTCTTCAGGAATCTGATTTTGGCTTCGTTCACCAGTTGCTGACGTTTACCAGAACGCAGGGCGAATCCAATACGACCTTCGCGGAGCAAATGAACAGTATTCAGTTGTCCTTTCTGACGGAACTCGTTCAGTACGGCCCATCCAGTCTCGACAAGAACGAGTATGAGGATCGTATGCGGGTCCGCCTGCGCGAGTACTACCAGGTTCTTGCGGAAGGACTCTTGCAGTTGCGCGGCAAGAACTATTTTGAATTTCACAAAAACTGGCTGCGCAACCTGGAAATGCCTTTGAGCTGGAGCAGGCTCCTCCGCGGATTCTGCATGGCCGCCTGGAACGGCATATCGCACCCGGTAGCAGCCGTGAGAAGTCTTGCCCGCTGGTGGGGCAAAGCAACGGCCTCCAAGAAGACCAACACCGGGGCTCGGACATAAGCCATGGACTTGACGGTCATCATCTGCACCTGGAATCGCTCGAAGTCCCTTGCTGTCGCTTTGAATAGTCTCAAGGCTTCCGTTGTGCCCGAAGGGCTCGAATGGGAAGTGCTGGTCGTTGACAACAATTCGAAGGACGATACCCGTGCGGTTTGTGAATCCTTTATCGCGAAAAACTCGCACCGGTTCCGGTACTTTTTTCATGGCACGCAGGGCAAGACCAACGCCTTGAATGCCGGCATTCGGGAAGCCCGCAGCGAGATTCTCGCTCTGACGGATGACGATCTGACCGTCGATCATCACTGGGTCGCCGAAATGTACGATGCGTTCCAGAAATATGATTGCGCGGCGGTTGGCGGAAAAATCATCCCTGTGTGGAGCTGCAAGAAGCCTTCCTGGATTGTCTTCGACGGTCCCTACCGTCACCCTGCCTACGGTGGGATCGTGAATTTTGACAAGGGCGATGTGCCGTGCCAACTCACGGCGACGGCGATCGGCGCAAACATGGGCCTTCGCAAATCCATTTTTAAAAAGTATGGTCCCTACCGGACCGACCTCAACCGAATCAATGACCTGTTGGGTGGAGAGGACACTGAGTATTGCCGGAGACTTATGCACGCGGGCGAACGCCTGATGTACGCTTCCAAGGCTGTGGTTTACCACCCGGTGGAAGAGTACCGCACCACGCGAAAGTATTTTCGGTCCATGGCGTTTCACTATGGCCGGTGGTCTATTCTCGTCGAGGGAGTTCCGGACGGCGCGAAATGCTATTTCGGCGTTCCGCGTTACCTGTTCCCGATCGCTCTGCGGTTTCTCGGGAAGTGGATGTTTTCGCTGGGGGAGCAACGCCGTTCTTTTTACAGGCTGGAGTTATTTCAGACCTTTGGGAGAATGGCCGAAAGCAAGAAATGGTTGCGGAATCGTCAAATGCAACAACACCTTCAGGGACTCCATCCGGCAAAATGATTGTAGCAAGCGAAAGAACAGGGAAAGGCGAAAGTCAGCACCACGATTCGCAAAGTTTCAGGATGAAGCTCAGCATCATCATCGCCAGCTACAATCGAGCCGATAGCTTGCTCAAGTTTCTGCGCGGACTTTCGCATCAGGTTGTGCCGGACGGCGTGGATTGGGAGGTTGTGATCGTCGATAACAATTCCTCGGACGGGACAAAAAGTGCGATTGTGCCGTTCGTCCAAGAAACCCCGCCACGATGCATTTACCTGCTGGAAAGCCGGCAAGGAAAGTCAATCGCGCTCAATGCCGGGCTTCGCGCAGCCACCGGCGAAATTCTGGTTTTTACCGATGACGATTGCATACCCGATCCGAAGTGGCTGGCCACGATTGCGCGGGAATTCGCCTCCGACCCCTCCCTGGGCGTGCTCGGAGGGAGAGTCGAGCTTTTTGATAAACAAGATCGGCCCATAACCATCCGGAGCTTCCCCGAGAGGACGCCCATTGAATCGCGCGATCAGCTTTTCTTGTTCCTGATTGGCGCCAACATGTCGATTCGCCGGAAGATTTTTGATGTGGTGGGAGATTTCGATCCCTTCCTTGGTCCTGGATCAAGAATCGGCGCGGTGATGGAAGATCTCGATTTTCTCTATCGAGTCTTCCGGGAAAAATTCAAGATCATCTATTCGCCCGACGTCCTTGTCTATCACAATCATGGGCGAACCACCGACGCTCAAATTCAGGCTCTGAATCACCGGTACGTTGTGGGCCGCGGGGCGTTCTACTGCAAGCACATCCTGGGAGGCGACCGGAAAGTACTCAAAATGGCCTACTGGGAGGTCTCCTCTTTAACCAAAGGCATGCTGAAGGATTTTTTCGCAGGCAGGAAGTTCCGGGAGCAGCGCAGCCTTCTCTGGGCACTATTGGTGGGCGCCGGTGGCCGTCTCGCGTGGAATCCCAAGGTCCGCCGGATTTGAACGCTCTTCTTTTTTTAAGGACGATGAGAGGAAGGATCGCGAGATAGGATGATCTCCATGCAGGTTGACGTAGCTCCTCCAAAAAAAACGGCCAGCAAGCCCGTGCTGGAAGACGTCGGCATCCTTGCGCTTGTTCCTGATCACTGGAACCCGCGCTGGATGGTGCGCCATCACATCATGGCGCGCCTGGCGAGCTACTTTCATATGGTCTGGGTAAATCCCGCGCACCACTGGCGGGATACTCTCAAGAGCCGGCCAGAACCATCACAAACATCCGGCATGGCCCAATATCCGGGGTTTGCCGAATATACTCCGGAATTCTGGCTTCCGGACTTCTACCGGCCAGCCTGGCTGGCGCGATTTACGTTGCAGCAGCGCCTCTTGCAGGCTAGCCGCATCCTTCGGGACCGTGGCTGCCAGAAGATCATTCTCTATCTCTGGCGTCCCGAATTTGAACCCGTCCTTCGGATGATTCCTTTCGATCTGAGCTGTTATCACCTCGAAGATGAATATTCTTTTTCGCGCGTGGAGTGCCCCATAGATCCTGTCGAAGCCCGATTGCTCGCTGCCGTGGATCACGTATTCATCCTTTCACCTGCTCTCTACGAGAAAAAGGGAAAAATCAATCCACAAACCACCTATCTTCCCGGCGGCGTTGATTTTGAAGCCTATTCGCGGCCGTTCGACGAACCCAAGGATCTTGCGCCCATTCCTCATCCCCGCGTCGGGTACGTGGGATCCCTCAAATGGCAAATCGATTGGGACCTGCTTCTCAAGCTGACTTGCGAGCATCCGGAATGGTCATTCGTGTTGGTGGGACCCGCAAGCCCGCATCCGGAAATTGACGGCGCTCTTCAGGAACTCATGGGACGCCGCAACGTTCATTTCCTCGGAGGAAAGCCTTCAGCTGAGATGATGGCGTACCCGCAGCATTTCGATGTGTGCATCATGCCTTACGGGGATAATGACTACACCAAGTACATTTATCCGCTCAAATTGCATGAATATCTGGCGAGCGGCAAGCCACTCGTGGGAACGCCAATCGCGTCGCTCGCGACCCTTGGGGACATCGTGTTGCTTCCAAGAAGCGCCGAACAATGGTCCTCCATGCTCGCACAAGCCCTAAGCCGGGCGGAAAACACGGAAGAGCGGCGCGTAGCCAGGCAGAATTTCGCGCGGCAGCATGATTGGTCGAATCTCACGCGGCAGATCGCCGGCACAATGGCCCGGCGGCTCGGCCCTGCGTGCTCCGCTCGCGTTGAACGTCATTTTCAAGAGAGTACTGGAAAGACGGTCCCGGAAGAGACTGTCCAGTTGTGAATTGCCCTCTCTCTGGCTCTTTTACGACCGCGACCCTTTGACCCAAGGAAAGAGAGACAAACGGAAATGGGACGATCAATCCCCGATCAGGAGCTCAACCTTCAGGCGGGAGAACTCGTCGAGGTTCGCTCTGAGGACGAAATCCTCGCGACACTGGACGATAACGGCAGGCTCAATGCAATGCCGTTCATGCCGGAGATGCTCAAATATTGCGGGAAACGCTTTCGAGTCTATAAAATCGCGCATAAGACGTGCGACAACATCCAGCCCTGGAACATGCGGCAAGTGAAAAACGCTGTGCACCTGACGGGTGTGCGCTGCGACGGGAGAGCTCACGGGGACTGCGACGCCGGCTGCTTGATTTTTTGGAATGCGGCCTGGCTCAAGAGAGCCGTGGCGCCGTTCACGCAAGAGTCGCAGCTTGGTGAATGTGGTTCGTCCTTACAAAAGAGCCCTGTGGACCTGAAATCAGGAGCATCTATTCAAACCCCCGGAGTCCTGCTGAGAGGGAGCCGCGGGGGAACGGATCCAGCTACTGCAGAAGCAATCTATTCTTGCCAAGCGACGAATCTAAGGGAGTTTACTTCGGATCTCCCCTGGTGGAATTTATGGCAATACATCAGGGATATTCGCTCCGGAAACTTGCACCGGGGATTGGGCGATTCCAAGGGCGAGAAGCTGTTGGAGACGTTGCTCGGTATTGTGGACGTGTTTCGCACTATCCTGATCGAAGTTTTCAACAAGTTTCAGTCCGTTCGCAAGGGTGTGCAGTATCCTCACATCCAGGCATTGCCTGCCGCCTCTCCGGCTGGTGAGTTGAAACTCCAGCCTGGCGAATTTGTCCAAGTAAGATCAAGGCAGGAAATATTCGCCACCCTAGACCAAAAGAATCGCAACCGCGGCCTTTTGTTCGATTCTGAAATGCTCAAGTATTGCGGGGGGACGTATCGCGTTGCAAGACGCGTAAATCAGATCGTGGACGAAAAGAATGGCAAGATGCTCCGGATGAAGTCCTCTTGCATCATCTTGGATGGTTCCGCGTGCGCCGCCGATTACCACCGGCTGTGCCCAAGAGCGATTTACCATTACTGGAGAGAGGGATGGCTTCGTCGCGCGGACTGAGCAGAGCCACGTTTCAAGACTGCTTTGAGGCGTTGCCACGACTTCGCTAACTAAGCGCATCCCTGAGAACTCCCTGCAGCGCGCTCTGGAAGTGGAATACAGGAATTCGCCATTCTGTTTCCCGCGAGTTCCACTGCCCTCGTGTAAAGTCCATGTTAACATCCTCTTTTTCAATAAGTTACGAAGAGTCATCTTTGGCTGACAAGTTGCACCGCATAGGGTGTGCATATCATCCTAGCATCACTCTCAAACCTTCCCGAGACCATGGGGCTATTCCTAATTGGGCTTGTACTGATTCTTTCCGGTGTAGTGCTTCGCCGCGTATTCTTGACCTTCGAAACCGCAATACCCGCGCCAGCTCGGAGCTCAGAGTCGAACGAGCATCCCCTGAAGTAGCAAAACTCCTTCTTCTTTCCGATAGCTTTAGGAAAAAGCGCAACGGGAACATCTTTGCTGGGCGAAGCTGCCCATAGATTTAAGGAAAATTCTAATTCTGTGGAACGATCGGCAGAATCTGCTTGATTCGAAGCGTTTTTTTATCAGATTGAAAGATCAACGCAGACTTCAATCCGTACATTAGCCCGTCTGCCCCATTTTATGGAAGCGGCCTGCACAATGATGCCCGTGAGTTTCTCTCGAACCTTGCGAGGGTGTTTTGGACCATGGCTAAGTCCAAATGAATCAATGAATTGGTCTTGCTGAATTTGGAAGGCGGGGTGCTTTGTCATTCTGCACTACTTAACGGTTGGAGGTCTGTCGTTAGGGCACGAAACCAGGTCTTGAGCGGTAGCTGTATAGCAAGAGGGGAACCCAGCAGCCAGCAGGCGTGTCGCGATTCTGGATGCGGCCGTACTTGCCAACCGTTGGTTCAGCCAAAGCTTCCTTACTCGCTCGTTGGCAGTCTTATTTACCGGAAAATTTTATTTGCTGCGTCTCCCGCGGAGGATGCTTCATGTTGATTTGCTCGCGTCGTCACAATGGATCGACGCTTCAGGTTCGGCTCGCCCGATCGCTCGCGCTGCTCGTTCTCCTACTCGCGGCCGCTTCGGGACAGGCGCTGGCTGCCTCTGTCGCCTTCGTGCAGAGCAACTCCGCGACACCTCAGTCGCCGCAGGCAACGGTAACGGTCACTTACGCCGCAGCTCAGACGCTCGGAAATTTGAACGTCGTTGTCGTCGGCTGGAATGACTCGATTTCAACTCTCAGTTCCGTGACCGATTCACTTGGCAACGCGTACGTTCTGGCAGCTGGTCCGCTCGTACAGACTGGAACTGCTTCGCAGGCCATCTATTACGCAAAGAACATCTCCGCGGCCGCAGCGAGTGCGAACAGTGTCACCGTGACCTTCAGCGTCGCAGCAGCTTTCCCGGACATTCGCATCGCAGAGTACGGCGGCTTGGATACCGTAAATCCTCTGGACGTTTCTGCCGGCGCGCAGGGCACTACGACGTCAACGAGCAGTAGCGGATCAGTGACCACTAGCAGCGCGAACGATCTGCTCGTTGGTGCGAACCTGGTTCAGTCGACCACTACGGGAGCGGGAGCTGGTTATACCAGCCGGGGCATCACTGGCGATGGCGACATTCTTGAAGATCGCATCGTGACCGTGACCGGCAGTTACAACGCCACTGCCGCCCTGGACAAAGTCCAGTCGTGGATCATGCAGATGGTGGCCTTCCGCGCGGCTGGAGGCAGCACTCCCGCACCGTCCATTACCAATCTGAGTCCGACCACCGGGCCCGTCGGTACCTCTGTCACCATCGCGGGTGTAAATTTCGGCGCTTCCCAAGGAAGTAGCACGGTCACCTTTAACGGCACAGCAGCGACACCGACGGCATGGGGCGCCACGAGCATCACGGCTCCGGTTCCCACAGGTGCGACGACCGGCAACGTTGTGGTCACCGTAAGTGCGCAACCCAGCAACGGAGTGAACTTCACGGTTGGCGCAGGCTCTCCTATCGTCTTCATACAAGCCAATTCTGCGAGCCCACAGGCAACGCAAACGCCCGTGACGGTCACCTATACCGGCGCCCAGACAGCGGGCAATCTGAACGTCGTGATCGTCAGCTGGAATGATTCGACGGCGACCATCAGCTCCGTAACGGACTCCATCGGCAATACCTACGCCGTGGCGGCGGCTCCGGTTGTGCAAAGTGCTACGGCTTCGCAGGCCATCTACTACGGAAAGAATATCGCGGCGGCTGCGGCCGGCGCGAACACCGTGACCGTGACCTTCAACGTCGCCGCGCGCCACCCTGACATCCGCATCGCCGAATACAGCGGCGTCGACCCGTTAAATCCGCTGGATGCTTCGGTGGGCGCACAAGGAAATACGGCGACGAGCGACAGCGGCCCAGTCTCAACGACAAACGCAAACGACATTCTCATCGGCGCGAACGTTGTGCAGGCGACCTCAACAGGTCCGGGAACTGGATATAGCAGCCGCGGAATCACTGTGGACGGCGACATTCTCGAAGACCAAGTCGTCTCCGTGACGGGGAGCTATAGCGCCACCGCTACTTTGGACAAAGTGCAGCTTTGGATCATGCAGATGGCCGCCTTCCGTGCCGCCACGAGCGGCGGCAGTCCGGCGCCGAACATCGCTAGCCTGAATCCAACGACGGGACCAGCAGGCACGTCAGTAACAATCACGGGCTCCAATTTTGGAACGTCGCAGGGGACAAGCATCGTCAACTTCAACGGGACGACCGCAACACCCACCAACTGGTCCGCTAACAGCATTGTGGTCGCGGTTCCCGCCGGCGCAACTTCCGGCAATTTGGTTGTAACTGCAGGAGGCGTGGCCAGCAATGGTGTGACCTTCACTGTCATTTCCACACCCAGTATTTCAAGTCTCAACCCCTCATCGGGTCCGGTGGGCGCCTCTGTCACAATCACCGGCGCAAACTTCGGCGCCAGCCAGGGAACCAGCACCGTTACGTTTAACGGGACCCCGGCGTCTCCAACGAGCTGGACGGCGACCAGCATCACTGTTCCCGTGCCGACGGGAGCCACCACGGGCAATGTCATTGTCACCGTCGGTGGACTACCCAGCAACGGGCTCAGCTTCATCGTCATGCCGATTCCGACAATCACCAGTCTGAATCCGGCTTCCGGCGCTATTGGCGCATCGGTCACAATCGCGGGCGCCAATTTCGGTGCTTCTCAGGGCACCAGCGCCGTAACGTTTAGCGGAATCGCCTCGACGCCCACGAGCTGGAGCGCTACCAGCATTGCGGCTCCCGTGCCGAACGGCGCAACGACCGGCAATGTCTTGGTGACCGTCAACGGCTTGGCGAGCAACGGTGTCTCCTTCTCCGTGACTTCGACCGCTCCCAGCATCACCAGCCTCAATCCGACCTCTGGACCGATCGGCACCTCCGTTACGATTGCAGGCGTGAACTTCGGAGCCAGTCAGGGAACAAGCACAATCACGTTCAATGGGACCACTGCAACACCGACGAGTTGGAGCGCCACCAGCATCGCTGTGCCAGTGCCTACGGGCGCCACCACGGGCAATATAGTTGTCACTGTCGGAGGTCAGGTCAGCAATGGCCTAAACTTCACGGTCACAATTCCCGCGCCAAGCATCACCAGCCTCAACCCTGCGTCAGGAGTTGTAGGTACTTCCGTTACCATCGCGGGCACAAACTTTGGCGCAAGCCAAGGCACCGGCACCATCACATTTAATGGAACGGCGGGAACTCCCGCAGCATGGAGCGCCACCGGCATCACCGTCCCAGTGCCCACCGGCGCCACCACCGGCAATATCGTGGTCACCGCTGGCGGCGTCGCCAGCAACGGCATCAACTTCACCGTCACTACTCCACCAAGCATCACCAGCCTCACTCCAGCTTCTGGTCCCGTGGGGACATCGGTCACCGTTGCGGGCGCCAATTTTGGACCGACGCAGGGCACCAGCACGGTCACCTTCAACGGCATCTCTGCCACTCCCACAAGCTGGGGCGCGAGCGGCATCGTCGTTCCGGTTCCGGCCGCCGCAACAACAGGCAATGTTGTCGTGGCGGTCGGAGGTCAAGCCAGCAATGGCTCGAACTTCACGGTGACCACGTCAACTGCGGGGATCGCAGTCGTCCAGCATCGAAGCAAGGATGCCGGCGTCACCGCTTCTTCGACCCTGGCGTTTAATTCGACCAATTCCGTCGGGAACTGGATCGCCGTAGTCATTCGCGCGGGCAAGACAGGGCAAGTCTTGACGGTCTCAGACACGCGCGGAAATACCTACCGCAAAGCGATCCAATTTAACGTCACCACGGACACCCCGAACGGCGACACGCTCGGAATTTTCTACGCTGAAAATATCGCCGGCGGAGCGAACACGGTTACGGTAGCGGAGAGCATTAATGGCAATACCTTGCGGTTCGCCATACTCGAGTACTCGGGTGTTGCGCTCGCCAATTCGCTCGACGTGGTTTCCACCGCGCAAGGAACGAGCGCGACCGCCAATGGCGGCAGCGTGCTCACGACTGCCAATGGCGACCTGCTGCTCGGCGCGGTCCTGACGGGCAATCCCGCGACCTTCACCGCGGCAACCGGCTATGCGATCGAAGAGAGAGTTCCCGCATCTCCGAACACCAAATTGGCCGCAGAAGACCAGATTCAGGCGACTGCCGGAACCGTTTCTGCGGGCGTCACGCTGGGCTCATCCGATAGCTGGGGTGCCGGACTGGCCGCGTTCAAGGCCGTCAGCGGCGGCGGGACCACCGGCCCATCAATCACGAGCTTGAATCCAACTTCGGGTGTCGTCGGCACATCCATAACCATCATGGGCGCAAACTTTGGCGCCAGCCAAAGCACCAGCACCGTGGCCTTCAACGGGACTGCCGCGACTCCCACAAGCTGGAGCGCGACGAGCATCGCCGTTCCGGTTCCGACGGGCGCGACCACCGGCAACGTCCTCGTAACAGTTGGCGGCGTGGCCAGCAACGGAGTCACGTTCAACGTCACCGTACCGCCGCCGAGCATCACGAGTCTAAATCCCACGTCGGGTCTAGTAGGGGCGTCCGTCACGATCACGGGCACAAATTTCGGTGCTTCGCAAGGCACCAGCACGGTGAAGTTCAACGGGACCTCGGCTTCACCCACCAGTTGGAGCGCAACGAGTATCGCTGTGCTTGTTCCCACAAGCGCCACGACCGGCAATGTCGTAGTGACCGTGGGCGGAGCGTCGAGCAACGCAGTCAATTTTACTGTCCTCGTTCCACCGAGCGTCACCAGTTTGACCCCGAATTCGGGAATGGTCGGGACATCCGTGACCGTCGCGGGGGCGAACTTTGGAACGGCGCAGGGAACTAGCGCACTTACATTCAATGGGACTGCGGCGACACCGACAAGCTGGAGCGCGACCAGCATCGCGGTGTCCGTGCCTACTGGAGCGACGACTGGCAATGTTGTCGTCACTGTCGGCAGTTTGGCGAGCAATGGTGTGAACTTCACAGTCGTTGTTCCGCCAAGCATCACCAGCTTGACTCCTAATTCCGGAACGGCCGGGACGTCTGTGACACTCGCCGGGGCAAATTTCGGCGCAACTCAGGGAACCAGCACGGTGACGTTCAACGGCATCGCCGCGACTCCTACAAGCTGGAGCGCGACGACCATTGCCGCCCTGGTTCCGAACGGCGCGACCACTGGCAACGTCATCGTGACGGTCAACGGTGTCGCCAGTAACGGCGTATCGTTCACGGTCACTTCGCCGGGTCCGAGTCTCACCTCGCTTGGCTTAACCCAGGGTCCCGTGGGAGCGACCGTGACGATCACCGGTACGAACTTCGGCGCGACTCAGGGCACCAGCACTGTCACGTTTAATGGCGCCGCGGGAACACCTTCCAACTGGACCGCCACGGGTATTGACGTGCCGGTTCCGACTGGCGCAACGACGGGAAATGTTGTCGTTACCGTTGGCGGCGTGGCCAGCAACGGACTGCCTTTCACGGTTACACCGCCCCCGAACATTTCGAGCATTAGTCCGCTATCGGGGCCAATCGGTGCTGTCGTCGCCATCAACGGCACGAACTTTGGACCCACGGTCGGTACAAGAGTGAGCGGCGTGACGTTCAACGGCGTTGCCGCAAGAACGAACAGCTGGAATGACACGCAGATTCTCGTACCCGTGCCCGCAGGCGCGACCACTGGAAACGTGATCGTTTCGATCAGCGGTGTTGCCAGCAACGGCGTTCTCTTCACCGTCACGGCGGCCCCGGCGATCACAACAGTGGGCCCGACAGGCGGACCCGTCGGCACATCGGTCACCATCAGCGGTACCAGCTTCGGCTCAAGTCAGGGCACCAGTACGATTACATTTAACGGCACGACCGCGACACCCACGAGTTGGAGCGACACCAGCATCGTGGCGCCGGTTCCAACGGGCGCAGCAACCGGCAACGTCGTCGTATCCGTCGGCGGAGTCGCCAGCAATGGTGTCGCCTTCATCGTGACCGCAGGGTCGGGGACCATCAAGCTGGTTCAACACACCGGCAAAGACGCGGGCACCACCAACTCTTCTTCTTTGGCGTTCACTTCGAATAACACTGCAGGAAACTTTATCGCCGTGGTCATCCGCGCCGGCAAATCAGGCCAAGTGCTAAACGTTTCGGACTCTCACGGGAACACTTATAAACAAGCAGTCCTTCTCAATATGACCCTAGATGGCGAAACGAACGCTGTCTACTATGCCGAGAACATTGCCGGTGGTGCGAACACCGTCACCGTCTCCGATAACATCTCGGCCGCAACGCTGCGCTTCTCCATCATGGAATACTCAGGAGTGGCACTGACCAACTCTCTAGATAACGCCTCTGCGGCAGAGGGCACGGGTACGGCGCCGAGCACGGCAAATGCTCCCACGTCGTGGGGCGGCGATTTGCTCCTTGGCGAAATCGTCACCGCAAATCCCGCCGCCTACACAGCCGGCGCCGGTTACAAGATCGAAGATTTTGTTCCCGCGGAACCCAACACCAAGTTGATCGGCGAAGACCAGATCCAAACTACTGCCGGAAACGCCTCAGCGAACGCAACGATCGGCGCCTCCGACAATTGGGGGGCGGTTTTCGCGGCGTTCAAATCGGCCAATGGCATTCCGGCTCAACCCATCAGCGTTAGCATCTTACCCGTCAGCGCCAGTGTTCCAGCGACCTTTGGGACGCAGGTATTCACGGCGCAGCTGACCAACGATGTCCAAAACAAGGGCGTGACGTGGTCGATCTCCGGCACCGGTTGCAGTGGAAGCACGTGCGGCACGCTGACAAACGCAACCTCGACGTCCGTGACTTACAACGGGCCCTCAGCTATACCGAACCCAGCCACCGTCACACTTAAGGGCACTTCTCTCTCGGACAACACCAAATCGAGCACCGCGACGATCACTGTCGTCCAAGGCCTGCTCACCGTTTTCGTCAGTCCGAAGCGCGGCTCGATTACCACTTCTCAGGCGCAGCAATTTATGCCCACTGTCTTCAACGACCCGAATAACGCTGGCGTAACCTGGCAAGTAGATGGCAGCACAGGCGGCAATAGCACCACCGGCTCCATTAGCACATCGGGTCTCTTCACGCCGGGGACACAGCCAGGAGTGCATACCATTACGGCGGTGAGCGTCACAAACGCTTCGGTGACTGCTTCGGTGACCTTTGCCGTCAGCGACATCGCGGGTGTTTTCATGCACCACAACGACGTCGCTCGCACCGGTCAAAACTTGAAAGAGTATGCATTGACGACCTCCAACGTCAATTCGTCTACGTTCAAGCAGCTCTTCTCTTGCCCGGTGGACGGTCAGATCTACGCCCAACCGCTCTACATGGCCAACCTGTTGGTCGGCTCCACCACGCGCAACGTCGTGTTTGTCGCCACGGAGCACGATAGCGTCTACGCCTTCGACGCTGATTCCCCCTCTTGCGTACAGCTCTGGAAGACCAGCTTTCTAGCGACCGGGGTCACCACTATGTCTTGGCTCGATACTAGTCCTACTTACCCCACCAACGACGTATTCCCCGAGATCGGCATCACATCAACGCCGGTCATTGACACGGCGACGAACACTATCTATATCGAGGCCAAGACGAAGGAATCGGTGGGCACAGGTTGTTCCACGAGCTCTCCTTGCTACGTTCACCGCTTGCATGCCCTGAACATCACCACGGGCGCAGAAAGATTTGGGGGCCCCGTTGTAATCTCGGATCCAAACTTTGTCTCGTTGCGCCATTTCAACAGGCCTGGTCTGCTATTGGCCAATGGCACCGTTTACATCGGCTTCGGATCACACGGCGATATATCAAACTGGCAGGGTTGGGTGTTTGGCTATGACCCAGCCACCCTGGCGCAGAAGTTCGTGTTCTCAACCTCGGATCCCAGGAGTGGGAGCAACGGCGCGTCCGTTTGGGATGCCGGCGCAGGTCCCGCTGCCGATGCGAGCGGTAACATCTACGTCACGACCGGCAACGGCTCCTATGATGGTACGAAGAATTTCTCCGAGTCGGTATTGAAGCTTAGCCCCTCGGGAGCGTTGCTCGATTGGTTCACTCCGTTTAACCGCAGCGTTCTCGACGCCAATGACGTTGACATGGGCTCCGCAGGCATCGTGGTTCTGCCCGACTCTGTCGGTTCCGCAACCCACCAACATTTGGTCCTCGCTACTGGCAAGATTGCCATTCTTTACCTGCTGGATCAGATCAGCTTGGGCAAGTTCAATTCCGGGAGCAACCAGGACGTGCAGGAAGTAATTCCTGTTCCTCCTCCCAACACCACGCAACTGGATGGCGGTATCTACGGCCTGCCAGCCTATTGGAACGGAAACATATACGTGACGGGACAGAACTTCCCATTGAGCCAATTCACGATCGCGAATGGCGCCATGTCCACAACGCAATCTGCCGTTTCGAGCAACACGTTCCCGCCGCGAGGCGCGATACCTGCCGTCTCCGCTAATGGGAATACCAATGGCATCGTTTGGATCCTGGATCTGAGCGCCTGGCCGTCAAACGGCGCGGCCGTCCTGTACGCTTACGATGCAACCAATGTCGCCAACTTGCTCTACAGCAGTCCTGCAAGCGGGACTGGCGCTGCCGGGGCCGCCGTAAAATTCACCGTGCCGACTGTCGCCAACGGCAAGGTTTACGTTGGCGGACAGACTTCGTTCACTGTTTTCGGTCTGCTGCCGAACTAACTAGATCGAAAGCGCAGTCCGCAAGGATTGCGGTTTCGGAACTGCTCGCAAGTGCTGATGTGCGGCTACCTTTCAGCCGAGGTTTCTTCCGCTTGCCCAGAGATTGGTGCCTGCGAACGGCTTAAACGGCTTTTATGATCGAACGCTACAGGCCGAAAGGATTTCCCATGACCCCAGCGAGCAGACGCCGACTCGTTGCACTAGCACTCTTAACGTGCTCGCTATCCTCAATTCTCCTGGCTCCGCAGGCCGCTGGGCAGGCGAGCGTCCAGGGTCAATGGCAGACCTTGGTGACTCTGGCGCCGATTAATCCCGTTCACCTAGCGCTGATGCACAACGGGAAGATCCTATTCGCTACAGGGTCAGGAAACGACAAGACCGTTACGTTCTTTCAGGGGGGGGTCTTCGACCCGGTCACGGACACAACGACGACCCAGCCACTGACATGGGATCTGTTTTGCAACGGAATGGTGGTCTTGCCTGACGGTCGGCCATTCATCATGGGTGGCACGATCAATTACAACCCTTTCCAAGGCTCGAATCGCACCACTGCCTTTGATCCCGCCAGCGGAAACTTTGTTGATCTCCAATCGATGGCCCACGGTCGATGGTACCCAACGAGCACGGTGCTTCCGGACGGTCGCGTCATGGTGTTCTCTGGTTTGACGGAAACCGGGGGTACGAATGTCGCAGTCGAGATCTACAAGGTCGGCGCCGGATGGAGCCAGCAGTACATGGCGCCGTTCACACCTCCTCTCTATCCCCGAATGCACGTGCTTCCGAATGGCAAAGTGTTTTTCTCGGGCTCGACCGCCCAGTCGTGGACCTTCGATCCCTCCAACCAAAGCTGGACCGCCGGCCCCACCACGAACTATGGCAACACCCGAACCTACGGGTCTTCCGTTCTTCTTCCATTGACGCCCGCAAACGGCTACAACCCGAAAGTTCTGATCTTAGGAGGGGCTAGCCCTTCAACCGCAACAACGGAGCTGATCGATCTTTCCGCGGCCAGCCCAAAGTGGGTGAACGGCCCCAGCATGGTTCAGCCTCGCATCGAGATGAACGCGACCATCTTGCCAAATGGAAAGATTCTGACCTCGGGCGGCTCCCAGATTGATGAAGATGGCACAACTGCCAGTCTCAAGGCGGAGTTGTACGACCCAACTGCCGGCGCTACCGGCGCATTCACTTCGGCCGGCTCAAATACCTACCCCCGTCTCTATCATTCCAACACCATCTTATTGCCTGATGCGACCGTGCTCATGGCAGGCAGCAATCCACGTCAGGGAGCCTACGACCCGCACATGGAAATTTACTCGCCTCCCTATCTGTTCAATTCGAACGGAACGCTGGCGACCCGGCCGACAATTGCGAGCGTGACTCCTGGTGTGATTGGCTACAACGGCGCCTTCCAAGTGCAAACCCCCGATGCTGCAAATATCACCTCCGCTGTTTTGATCCGCGCCGGAGCCGTTACTCATTCCTTCGACATGGATCAACGGCTTGTCGGGTTGGTATTCACCGCGGGAAGTGGCGTGCTCAATCTCACATCGCCGCCGAATTCCAATATCGCGCCTCCAGGCTATTACCTGCTTTTCATTCTCAATTCTTCCGGCGTGCCTTCGGGCGCTCAATTCGTCCAGCTCTCCTTAACCCCCACGGACCTGTCGCCGACGGGGACGATTGTTACTCCCACTTCGAACGTGGCGATTGGCCCTGGACAGTCGGTTTCTTTCTCTGGAACAGGAAGCGACCCCGATGGCACAGTTGCTGCATATAACTGGGTGTTTCCGAGCGGAAGTCCGAGCTCGAGTTCGTCGCAAAATCCCGGCTCGGTTAGCTTTGCGAATCCCGGTACCTACATCGCATCCCTTACGGTGACGGACAATGTTGGTCTGACGGATCCAAGTCCTGCGACACGCACAATCACCGTTACGCCGGATTTCTCTCTGACTTTTTCGCCGGCGACGCAAACTGTGGTCGCTGGCAACGGCACGAGCTACACCATCAACGTTGTTCCCGGTCCCAATTTCACCGGTTCCGTCAGTTTCTCGGCTTCGGGCCTTCCTTCCGGTGCCTCTGCCACTTTCAACCCTGCGACCGTCACTACCTCCGGTTCGACGACGATGACGGTATCGACGTCCGCGGGCACGCCGATCGGCAATTCCAACCTGACTGTGACGGGAACGAGCGGTGCGTCAAGTCATTCGGTAACCCCCGTGCTTTCGGTGATCGTTTCGGCGGACACCATTCCGCCGACCGCGCCAACGAACCTGACGGCGACCGCATCATCCAATCTGCAGATCAACCTGTCCTGGACGGCAGCGACCGACAACGTCGGAGTGACCGGAAACAAAGTGGAACGCTGCCAGGGGGCGGGTTGTACCAATTTCGGGCAGATCACGACGCTGGGAGCAGTCACAAGCTACACCGACACGAGCTTGCAGCCCTCGACGTCCTACAGCTACCGCATCAGGGCCAATGACGCCGCCGGAAACATCGGTGCGTATTCGAATGTCGCCAGCGCAACGACGCCCGCGGCTCCCCCTCCGCCGATCAAGTTTGTGCAGCAAGTGGCATTGACGACGGGCTCCGGCGTCAGCACCGCCTCGCAAACTTTTACTATCCCGAGCGTCAGCGGTGACCTCATCGTTGTTGGCGTCAAGTGGGGCAACCAGGCCATATCCGTTGCCTCTATCGGGGACGACAAGGGCAACAACTACACCAACGCCGTCGGCCCCACCAACTGGAGTGGCACGGCGAAACGCGCCCAGATCTTCTACGCCAAGAACATCATCGGCGGCGGTGCCCCGATCACCATCACGGTGACATTGACCGGAATCGCCACCAGTTCTTTCTACATTTATCAGCTTGAATATTCGAACGCGGATATCAACGCGCCTCTCGATGTGGTCTCCGCCGCGATCGGCACGTCCACTTTCGTCAGTAGCGGATCCGCCACGACCAATTTCCCGAACGAATTGATATTTGGCTTTTCCATTGCGGATTCTGTGGGGATAAACCCGGGACCGGGATTCACCGCCGAGTCCACGTTCCGCGGAAACCTGGTCGAAGACATGACCGTCAGCACCACCGGATCTTACGCGGCACTCGGCACGGAGACCGGCGTCTCCAACTGGTTCATGCTGATGGCTGCGTTCAAGGCCGCCAACGCCGACACGACTCCACCGACCACGCCTTCCGGCTTGACAGCGCTCGCAACCGGCCCAACCCAGGTCAATCTCTCCTGGACCGCCTCGACCGACAACGTTGGAGTCTCGGGCTACGTTGTGCAGCGTTGTTCGGGCTCGGGCTGCACGAATTTCGCTCAAGTAGCTTCTTTGCCGGGCAACACAACCGCGTACGACGACACCAGCCTGGCGCCTTCCACAACCTACACCTATCAAATCGTTTCCACGGACGCAGCGGTCAATCTCAGTCTGCCTTCGAATCCAGCGAGCGCCACGACGCAGGCAGACACCACTCCGCCGACCGCGCCAACCAACCTCGCCGCCACGGTCGCCGGCAACACTCAAATTAATTTGTCTTGGACGGCCTCGACGGACAACGTTGGCGTCACCAACTACCTGATTCAGCGCTGCGCAACGCCCGGATGCTCAAATTTCGCTCAGATTGGAACCACCGGTGGTCCGGGAACAACCTACAACGATGCGGCTGCTTCGGCCTCCACCAGCTACACCTATCAAGTGATCGCCACGGATGCGGCTGGTAATCCCGGCTTGCCCTCGAATACTGCCACGGCCGTCACCATGGGACCGCCAGCCACGCCTTCTGCTTTGACAGCTACTGCGGCCTCGGCTACGCAAATCAACCTCTCGTGGACCAACGACGCCATCAATCAATCTGGTTTTAAGGTGGAACGTTCGCCGGACAACGTTACATTTACCCAGATCGGCACAACCAGCGCCACCGCCTACTCGGATCCAAATTTGGCGCCGAAGATCCTCTACTATTACCGCGTTCGGGCCACGAACGCCTCCGGAGACTCCGGCTACTCCAATGTTTCCAGCGCCACAACGCTGCCAGACACGACCCCACCAACCGCGCCATCCAATCTGACGGCGACTGCCGCCAGCAGCACGCAAATTAATCTTTCCTGGACAGCCTCGACGGACAATGTCGGCGTGACCGGATACCAGATCCAACGCTGCCAGGGTGTGAGCTGCACCACCTTGTCGCAAATCGCAGCACCCACGGGAACCGGCACAACTTATGTCGACACCGGCCTTTCACCTTCGACGAGTTATAGCTATGAAATCATTGCCGCGGACGCCGCGGGGAATCAGAGCCTGCCATCCAACCTTGGAACGGCAACGACGCTTGCCGGTCCGCCTGCCATACCTTCCAATTTGACCGCGACCGCTGCCGGTGCGACGCAGATCAATCTTTTGTGGACTAACAACGCCACCAATCAAACCGGGTTCAAGGTTGAACGCTCGCCGGACAATGTGACCTTCACGCAAATTGCCACGACCGGCGCAACGATTACAACGTATTCCGACAGTCCTCTCGCACCCGTGACCCTTTACTACTATCGTGTGCGGGCCACCAACGGCTCAGGTGACTCGACCTATTCAAACCTGGCCAGCTCCACCACGCTTGCGGATACAACGCCGCCAACGGCCCCAACAAACTTGACGGCGACGGCCACGAGCAGTTCGCAGAACGATCTTTCCTGGACCGCCTCGACGGACAACGTCGGCGTCACCGGTTATAAGATTCAGCGCTGTCAGGGGACGGGATGCACCACCTTTGCGCAGATTGCCACGCCGCCGGGAACAGGCACAACCTTCAGTGACACTGGTCTCTCTCCATCCACCAGCTACAGCTACGAGATCATCGCTGTCGACGCTGCAGGAAACGCCAGCTCGCCATCGAACGTCGGCAGCGCCATGACTCTTGCCGGTGCACCGGCTGCACCTTCGGGTTTGGCCGCCACGGCTGCCAGCGCCACGCAAATCAACCTCTCGTGGACCAACAACGCAATCAATCAAACTGGCTTTAAAGTGGAGCGTTCTCCTGACGGGGTTGCGTTCATGCAAATCGGAATCACCACCGGCGCAACGACCACATATTCGGACCCCACTCTTTTGCCCTTGACCATCTACTATTACCGTGTTCGCGCAACCAACTCTGTCGGCGATTCGGCGTATTCGAACATCTCCAGCGCCACTACGCTCGCAGACACCACTCCGCCGACAGCTCCTGCCAACTTGACGGCAACAGCCGCGAGCAGCACGCAGATCAATCTCACGTGGGCCGCTTCAACGGACAACGTCGGCGTCACGCAATATCAAGTCCAGCGTTGCCAGGGCGCGGCCTGTGCCACTCTTGCTCAAGTCGGAACTTCGACTACGCCCAGCTTCGCGGATACCGGATTGCTCCCCGCGACTTCGTACAGCTACCAAGTGAGAGCTCTCGACACCGCCAACAATGCGAGTCCCTTCTCAAATATAGCCACCACCGTGACCCAGTCGGCAGCTCCACCACCGCCCGTCACTTTCGCCCAGCACACCGAAACGTCCGTGCTATCTGGCACTAGCACGATTTCGCAGACTTTTCCTGCCGCCAGCATCAGCGGAAACCTCATCATCGTTTCCGTGAAATGGGGAAACCAGGCGCTCTCCGTTTCGTCGGTCACGGACAACAAGGGAAATGTCTATACGAGCGCGGTCGGGCCCACCAACTGGAATGGCACGCTAAAGAGCGCGCAGACCTTCTACGCCAAGAATATCGTGGGAGGCGGCGCGCCGATTACCATTACCGTTACCCTCACGGGCAATTCCAACAGCTCTTTCCACCTCTATCAATTTGAATACACGAATATTGATCCGGCGAATCCGATCGATACAACGTGTGCTGCCGCTGGAGTCGGAACCGCCATCAGTTGCGGACCGGTCACCACCAACTTTGCTAACGACCTCCTCTACGCCGTGGCCTTCAACGACAGCGCGGTCACCAATGGCGGCGCCGGCTTCACGACTCTCTCCACCTATCACAGCAACCTGATGGAAAGCATGCAGACCACCGCAGCGGGCTCTTACACCGGCGCCGCCTCGAACACGCTCTCCACGAGCTGGTTCATGCAGCTGCTGGCGATCAAGCGACATCCGTAGGAGCTTCGCCGGCGGGATAAGGTTTCCTTGGAGTTTTCGGCCAACGGGATTGCCGCGACAGTGGTCATCCCGAATCACCGTCTCGATCAGAGTGGAAACCGAAATCAGCCTTCGCGGTCTTCCCCCACGCTGAAATACGTGCAGTCCGGATGATGGAAAACGAGCGCGCTCACGCTCGCTTCCGGATCCATCATGAAGCCTTCCGTAAGCTGAATGCCGATTTCTTCCGGCTTCAATAGCTTCCAGAGTCCTGCCTGATCCTCGAGGTTCGGGCACGCCGGATATCCAAAGCTGTAGCGTTTCCCTCGGTAGCGGGAGGTAAATCGCTGCCCCATGGTCATCTCCGGTGGATCGGGGAAGCCCCAATCCTCCCGGATACGCCGGTGCAGCCATTCCGCGCACGCCTCCGCCGTCTCGATTGCCAGCGCCTGCAGGCCGTGGGACTTGAAGTAGTAGCCTTCATTTTTTTCTTTTTCCGAATGTCCACGAATTCCTTCTCCGGCCGTCACCACGAACAATGCCAGGTGGTCGCGCTGTCCGTTTTGCGCCGGCAAGACATAATCGCCCAGGCACAGAAAATCGCCCTGCCGTTGCCTCCCGAATCGAAACGTATGCAAAGGCGCCGTTGCTCCCGGCGCAAATAAGTGCAGGGAATCCCCTTCCGCTTCCGCTTCGAAGAACTGCCAGACGGCGCGGATCTTCATGAACTCCGCTGCTTCCTTCTTCACCTCTTCCATGTTCTCGAATAGCTCAACGGCCTTTGGATCGCGTTCCGCCAAACGCTTCTCAAAGTCGCCCCGGAAGCCCATGTGCCGCCCATAGAGCATGAAGGGATTGATGTAGCCCCAGACTTCGCGCAAATCCGGCACCAGCCGGACTTTGCGGTCCAGATATTTCACGGTCGGAATCGGCAGGTCCGCGCGAACCCGCGGCGAGTGCGTCACCGTCGGGATCTCCTTCACTGTCACGATCGTGGACACGCCCGCGCCATTTCCGCTTGCCGTGTGATTTCGAAGCACGTTCTCGCGCGTCGCTGGATCCATCAATTCGTTCATCAGCCGCAGCCCGGTCATCGCGTCTTTTGCGTAGCACACGGCTTTCCCATAACTTGGGGCGATCTTCGTCTGCGTAAACTTTGCCGAGAGCGCCGCGCCGCCCACCAGCATGGGAATTTCGATCCCCGCATCCTTTAAGTCATTCGCGGTGATCACCATCTGCTGCGCACTCTTCACCAGCAATCCGGACAATCCAATCGCATCCGGTTTATGCTCCTGGTATGCCTTTATCAACTCCTCCGGCGGTACTTTGATGCCGAGATTGACTACCTCGTAGCCGTTGTTCTTCAAAATGATTTCGACGAGGTTCTTCCCAATGTCGTGTACGTCGCCCTTCACCGTTGCCAGCACGACCTTTCCGCGCTTGGCCGTGTCCGCCTTCTCCATGAATTGTTCGAGGTGGCTCACCGCCGCTTTCATGGCTTCCGCAGACTGCAACACTTCAGCGACGATTAATTCATTCGCATTGAAGAGCCGCCCGACTTCCGACATCCCCGCCATCAGCGGTCCATTCACGATGTCCAGCGGCGCCGCACCCTCCCCGCGCTTTTTCTCCAGATCTGCGATCAGACCGTCCCTCGTGCCTTCGATGATGTAGTTCGCCAGCCGCTCATCCAGCGGCACGTCCGCCGCGCGAGCTTTTTCCTTCTTCTTTGTCGTCCGGAAGTGTTCGGCAATGGCTGCGATGTAATGCTGATTGACCGCCGCGCGTTGTTCCTTGCTCTGCTTGCGCCAGTCGGCGGGAACATCCCGCAACAACCCGGCATTCGAATGATCGGCAGGCACATCTTTCGGCGGATGTGAAAACAGAAGGTTTTCCGCGAGTTTTCGCTCTTGCGCAGGGATTGACGCAAACCGCTCCAGCTTCTCCGTATTGACGATGGCGAGGTCCAGCCCCGCCTTCGTGCAGTAATACAGGAAAACCGAATTCACGACTTCCCGCGCACCCGCCGGCAGCCCGAAGGAAACATTCGAAATACCCAGGATCGTTCGAACGTCCGGCAGCGCTTGCTTGATCAGGCGGATCCCTTCCATCGTCTCGACCGCGCCGCCGATATAATTCTCATCGCCTGTCGCGCAAGGAAAAACCAGAGGATCGAAAATGATGTCCTCCGGCCCTAGCCCGTATTTTTCCGTCAGCAGCTTGTAAGAACGCTGTGCAATCGCCAGCTTCCGCTCGCGCGTAAACGCCTGCGCTTGCAGCTTGTCCTCATCGATGCAGCCCACCACCACTGCCGCGCCAAACTCATGCGCAATCGGCACCACGCGTTCGAATTTTTCCTCGCCGTCCTCAAGATTGATCGAGTTGATGATCGCCTTGCCCTGGCAATACGTCAGCGCCAGCTCGATCGCCGTCGGATCGGTCGTATCGATCATCACCGGTGCCTTCACTTTTCGAATTAGCTTTTCGTAGAACGGCGGGATATCTTTCTTCTCATCGCGCTCCGTGCTCTGCAGGCACACGTCCACGATGTGCGCACCGCCCCGTACTTGCCGCCGGGCAATCTCGCTCGCTTCTTCCCAGTTTTCTTCCGCCACCAGGTTCTTGAACAATCGCGAACCGATCACGTTGGTTCGCTCCCCCACGAGCAGCGGCCGCGTGCTTTCCTCCGCTTCAATCGTCTCAATCCCCGAATACACCGCCCGGTGCGTCTCCGCCGGCCGCCGCCGTGGTTTCCTACCCTCCGCCATCTGCGCAATCGCGCGAATATGCTTTTCTGTTGTGCCGCAGCATCCCCCAACGAAATTCAACCAGCCGTGATCCGCAAATTTCTCAAGCTGTGCCGCCAGCGTCGTCGGAGTTTCGAGATATTTTCCTTCTTCGTCGGGCAGACCCGCATTCGGATAGCAAGACACAAATTCGCCTGTAAGCTGGCTTAGCGTTCGAATGTGGTCGGTCATGAACTCCGGTCCTGTTGCGCAGTTCATCCCAAACGCCAGCGGCTTGGCATGCCGCAGCGACGCCCACATTGCTTCCACAGTCTGACCAGCCAGCATCGTTCCCATCGGCTCGATCGTGACCGATACGATGAACGGCACTTCGCTCCCCATCTCCTTCGAAAGTTTGTGAATGGCGAGGATCGCCGCCTTGATATTCCGGGTGTCCTGGCAAGTCTCGACCAGCAGCAGATCCGCTCCGCCTTCAACGAGGCCTTTTGCCTGCGTGTAGTAGGTCTCTCGCAGTTCGTTGAACGTCACGCCGCCTGTAACCGTAATCGCCTTGGTTGTTGGCCCCACGGAACCGGCTACGAACCGCGGCTTCCCGGGGGTACTGAATTCATCTGCCGCTTGCCGCGCCAGCTCGGCCGCGCGTTTGTTCAGGAGATGTGCGTCTGCCGCCAGCCCATACTCCGCGAGCACAATCGGCGCCCCGCCGAAGCTGTTCGTTTCGACGATGTCCGAGCCCGCCTCAAAGTATTTCCTGTGAATATCCAGAACGACATCCGGGCGCGTTCGAACCAGGTTTTCATTGCATCCTTCGAGCGCAGCTCCGCCAAAATCCGCCGCATTCAGGTTTCGTTGTTGCAGCATCGTCCCCATCGCGCCGTCAAGCACGAGGATCCTTTCCGCAAGCAACTCACGTAGGGCTCTCGCCGATTCGTTCAGGTTACGCATGCGCTCGAAGGTGTCACTCCTTGCCGGTTCGCCAGACAAAATGGTCGAAATACCAAAGAAATCCGGCGTTTCCGGACATCTCTATTTTAACCAGGTTTCCCGGCGGATACCTATCCCCACGCATTGAACTAGTGCTTTTTTCGCCCGAATGGCGAATCGGCCGCACGGAACGCTCAATTCCCGGATGCTATACTGCATTCGGACGCCAGAGACGAACGCTCCATGAGCCAACACCTGAAAATTCTCAATATCGTCGGGGCGCGGCCGAACCTCCCGAAAATCGCCCCGCTTATGCGCGAGATGCAGCGCCATCAGGAAATCGAGGCCATCCTTGTTCACACCGGCCAGCACTATGACGAAAACCTGTCCGACATTTTCTTCCGCCAGATGGGCATCCCCTCGCCGCACGTAAACCTGGAAGTCGGCTCTGGCTCCCACGCATCGCAAACCGCTGAAATTCTGAAACGCATTGAGCCGGTTCTTGTCGAACGCAAACCAGACCTGGTTCTCGTTGTCGGTGATGTCAATTCCACCATTGCTGTTTCTCTCGCCGCCGCGAAACTCGGCATCCACGTGGCTCACGTCGAGGCCGGGCTCCGTAGCTTTGACCGCACTATGCCCGAGGAGATCAATCGCATCCTCACCGACGCTCTCGCCGACTACCTGTTTGTTACCGAAGAGGACGCCATCGAGCACCTTCTGAAAGAAGGCCGGCCCCGGAGCAGCATCTTCATGGTCGGCAATGTGATGATCGATTCCTTGCTCCACTTTTTGCCAACTGCCCAGCACTCCCGCATCGGCGATGATTTAGGATTGAAGAATGGTGCGGGCTGGCGGCATTTCGGTGTTCTGACCCTCCATCGTCCTTCGAATGTCGATTCCACGGAAAAGCTCAGCCAGCTTCTAGGAGCCATCGATGCCGTTGCCGCCGAAATGCCCGTCATTTTTCCGGTGCATCCGCGCACCCAGCAGCGCTTGACGCAAAGCGGTATCCAACATCACCCCCAGCTTCGCCTCATTCCGCCCGTCGGGTACCTCGATTTTCTCTGTCTCCTGAGCAAAGCAAAGCTGGTCCTCACCGATTCTGGTGGCATCCAGGAAGAGACCACGGCTCTCGGTGTCCCCTGCCTTACGCTACGCGAGAACACGGAGCGCCCCATTACCATCTCCCAAGGCACAAACCTGCTGGTTGGTACCGATCCCGGCAAAATTATCGCGGCTGCTCGTGATACACTGGCAGGAAAGGGTAAAGCAGGTCGCATTCCTCCCCTCTGGGACGGCCATACTGCAAAGCGCATAGTCGATATCCTATTGAAGGAAGTACCCTGGGGCCATGCATCGTAGATGTCAGTAGCAATTCGTGAACAGACACACCAAAGGACTTGCCCCTTTGGCCAGTTTTCAATAATCTGTCGAACAGTGACTACGAAGCGTACTTCCACGAAACTGACCGTTTGTATCCTCTCGCCGCATCCCCTGGTGCTGAGCGAGTTCGAACGCATTTTAGCCAAGTCCCAGTTCAAGGTTGTTCTCAAGCAACTGGAGTCCACTCTTGCCCCCGACCTCCGTGCTCTTGAGCCGCCTCGCGCCCAGGTTTACGTCATTGACGCTCATGCTGCAAAGCCCGCCACCGGAGCGCTCTTGGCCAATATTCTCGAACGCCATCCGGAGGCCCGCCTCATCGTTGTCGGTGAGCAACACAACGATGCCAACAGTTTTTCCCTCCTGCGTCTTGGAGTGAAGGGCCTTCTCACCTACGTCGAAGCCCGCGAGCAATTGATCCGGGCTCTCCCGCTCGTTGCCACCGGAGGATTCTGGGTCCCCCGGCAACTTCTTTCCGGATTCGTTGATTCCATCCTTACCAGCCAGGGCCGTCGTCTGAAGACCGATTCCGTCACGAATCTGAGCCGCCGCGAGCAGGAAGTTCTCGATTCGCTGCTCGAAAATCTTTCGAACAAAGAGATTGCCAGCAAGCTCAACATTGCGGAACGCACTGTGAAGTTTCACGTTTCGAACCTGCTCAGTAAGTTCGGCGTGCGCCGCCGTGCCGACCTTATTCTTCTTACCTTTCAGCGCCGCTTGTCGCAGGCTTAATCTTTGTCGAATTTTCGGGCCGCTGCACGCTGCTTTTCGGGCGGCCCTTGCCGTTGGTCCAGGCAACGTTGAGCACCCGCATTTTGCGTTTCTACCTGACTCGAGGAGAACTTACAGGTGAATATTCTCGTTACCGGAGCGGCGGGCTACATCGGCAGTGTCTGCTCGGAAGTTTTGGTTTCGCGCGGCTTGTCCGTCATCGCGTTGGACAGCTTGCTGGAGGGCCATCGTGCCGCCGTGCCGCCGGGAGCCATTTTTTGCCAGGCAGATCTCGCGAATCGCCCTCAGATTGAAACCGTTTTCACGCAACACAAGATTGACGCCGTGATGCACTTCGCCGCCGAGGCCCTGGTCGCCAAATCCGTAAGCGAGCCTAGTATTTTTTACGCCACGAACGTGGCCGGTGGTGTGAACCTGCTCGATTCCGTCACGCGCCACGGCGTGAAGAAATTCATTTTTTCTTCCACCGCAGCTACCTACGGCGAACCCGAAATCGTTCCCATCCCCGAAGACCATCGGAAGGCGCCCATCAATCCTTATGGTAAATCCAAGCTCGTATTCGAACAGATTCTGGCGGATTACAAGGTCTACACGGGACTCAAGTATGTGACCCTCCGCTATTTCAACGCTGCCGGAGCCTCCCAGGAACGCGGCGAGCATCATCGCGTGGAAACTCATCTCATTCCCCGGGTTCTCGATGCCGCCGGCGGTGGACTGCCCCATGTCGACGTCTTCGGCACGGACTACCCTACACCAGACGGAACCTGCGTCCGCGATTACATCCACGTGCTTGATATCGCCGATTCGCACGTCCGCGCTCTTGAGGAGATCGATCGCGTTTCCGGCGAAGCCTTCAATGTCGGCAACAGCCGTGGCTTCTCTATCTTGGAAGTTATCGCGGCGGCGGAGCGTATCACCGGCCGCAAGATCCCTCGCAAACTGGGTCCGCGCCGTCCCGGTGATCCCGCTGTTCTCGTTGCCAGCAAGGAAAAACTCAAGCGCATGCTCGGTTGGGAAGCAGCGCATTCTTCACTTGAAGAAATAATCGAGTCAGCTTGGGCGTGGCAGCTGAAACACCCCCACGGGTATGCGGACAGCGCGACAGCCCAGCTTTAGTCAGTGAACTTATACCGGATGATGCACCACAGGGCCTGGATGCCGTCTTTCCAGGTAATCTTCTTGCCTTCTTCGTAAGTCCGCCCCGCATAACTAATCGGCACTTCATAGATGCGCCATTTGTGCTTTGCGATCTTGGCGGTAATTTCCGGTTCGAATCCAAATCTGTTCGACTTGACCTGAATCCCCGCCAGTACTTCTCTCCGGAACACCTTGTAACAGGTCTCCATATCCGTCAGCTTCAGGTTCGTAAAGATATCCGAAAGCAGCGTCAGCATCCGGTTCGCAACGTAGTGCCAGAAGTAGTGCACCCGCTGCGGCCCGCCCAGAAATCTCGAGCCATACACCACATCCGCGCGGCCCTCGATCAGCGGTTCCAGGAGCTTCCCGTAATCGCGCGGATCGTATTCCAGGTCCGCGTCCTGCACCAGCACGATATCTCCCGTTACTTGCGCAAAACCGCGCCGCAAAGCAGCTCCCTTGCCTTGGTTCGGCGTCTGGAAGAAAAACATCAGATCTCGCAACTCGACCTGGTCGCCCCCATCCTGCGCGGGAGCGAGTGCTTCGCCATTCGCCTGCCGCGCAGCCATACTTTCCAGAATTTGACGCGTTCCGTCGGTCGAGCAATCATCGATGATGATCACTTCCTTGCGTACGGCAGTGTCCAGCACTCGCCGCAGGATCTCATCGATCGTCGATTTCTCGTTGTAAACGGGAATAACGATGGAAACCTTCGGATTATCCAGCGCGGAGGGGTTGTATCGTTGATGGGCCATGGTTGTCGAAAGATTGTAGCGGCGCACCCTCCGATGAGTAAAGACAAGTCCTGCCCTAATTCTGAGGTTGCTTGCTATCGGTCTTTTCGCTCTGCTTCAAACCCGCTATCCTTGTAAAGCAGCCCGCCGCGGCGGGCGGCATCCTTGCATGGGTTCGTACTAAGTAAAGGATCGAGTCTTTTCTTCTCTGTGGACTCGGTGCACTCAGCGAACTCTGTGTAAATTGTTTTTTTGGTTCAATGCCGTGGTTCCAGATGCCTAGCTTCTTCATCCAACAATTCGGTTGCCGCGCCACGCAAGCCGATGGCGCTGCCCTCGAGCGCCAGTTGCTCGACCGTGGCTGCACCTCTGCCCGCACGCCCGCCACAGCCGACATCATAGTCGTCAATACCTGCACCGTCACGGCCTCTGCCGACGCTCAGGCTCGCGATGCCATTCGAAAGCTTCATGCCGCCAACCCCGCCGTCCGCGTTGTCGTCACTGGTTGTTATGCCCAGCGCGCTCCCGAAGAATTGGCCGCTCTCCCCGGAGTGGCCTGGGTCGTAGGCAATTCCCACAAGCCCCAAATCCCCCAATTAATCGACACGCTCTCCATCTCCCCGCCCGCTACCTCCGCGAGCGGCTTGATCCCCGCCGCCGCCCTTCATTCTGTCTTGACCGTTCCATTCCGTTCCTTCGTAGGGGCGCAGCATGCTGCGCCCGTGCTTGGCAATATCCTCACCGGTGATATTTTCGAACAACACGAGCTACTCTCCGCCCCAGTCCTCGGCGGGGAAGGAAACCATACCCGCCCTACTCTCAAGATCCAGGACGGCTGCAACTCGCGCTGCTCCTACTGCGTGATTCCGTTTGTTCGCGGGCGAAGTCGCAGCCTGCCGCCGGAAGCAGTCATCCGGGAAATCCAGCACCTCGCCGAAACGGGATACCGCGAAATCGTTCTCAGTGGCATTAACCTCGGCACCTACGGCCGCGATCTTTCTCCCCGCGTTGAATTCGAAGATCTCCTCCGCCGTATTCTCGAAGAAACCGTGGTCGAGCGTCTCCGCATCAGCTCCATCGAGCCCCTCGACGTTACCCAAGACCTCGTCAGTCTCTTCGCTTCGACCGACCGCCTCGCCCAGCACTTCCACATGCCCCTGCAATCCGCCTCCGACCGCATCCTCGCCGCCATGCACCGCTGGTATCGCGCCGAACACTATGCCCGCCGCATCGAACTCATCCGCGAGCGCCTCACCCACGCCGCCATCGGCGCCGACGTCATCACCGGCTTCCCCGGCGAATCCGAAGCCGACCACGCCACCACACTCGCCTTCATCGAATCGCTGCCCTTCGCCTATCTGCACGTTTTCTCTTTTTCAAAACGCCCCGGCACCAAAGCCGCCACGCTTTCGAACGAAGTCCCCGGCGCCCTCATCAAGCGCCGCGCCCGCGAACTCCGCGCCCTCGGCGAAAAAAAAGCCGCCGCCTTCCGCAAATCCCAACTCGGCCGCACCCTCCGCGTGCTCACCCTTCGTCGCGATGACTCAGCAAAAGTTTCCGGCGCCGACACCACGCCTGCGCTTTCTAGCAACTACTTGCGAGTCGACTTGCATGGGAATCATTCCGCCAACAGCTGGTTTGATGCTTTGGTTTCGGCTGAAACCGGAACTGGTCTGGTAGGTGAACCTATTCTTTCCTACTCTGCGTACGGCAACCGCCCCGGCCCGGTCGAGGCGTCTCAGCGTTGATTATTCTTTTCTCTCTGCGTTCTCCGTGCACACTGTGTTGAAACACTTCGCCTTAACTTCCAACTCTTAACTTTTAACTTTCAACTCTCAAAAATCACTTGCGCCAGCGCCTGAGCCGCCGTGTGGGTGATGCTCAGCCCGATATTTTTCACGCCAAGCTGCTTCGCTATTTTTCCGGCTTCACCCCCCAGCTCCAGCGTCGGCCGCCCGCCCGTCTCCCGCACCACTTCCAAATCCACCCATCTGACTCCGCGTCTCCAGCCCGTTCCGAGCGCCTTCATTGCCGCTTCTTTTGCCGCAAATCGCCCCGCATACCGTTCGTACTTGTTCTTAAACTGCTCGCAGTATTCTCGTTCCTTCGGGGTATAAATCCGTCTCAGAAACACTTCCCCGTAGCGCTCAATCGCCCCTTGGATGCGGTTCACCTCAGCAATGTCCACGCCCATTCCAATGATCAAGACGCCTCCAGCGCTTTCGCGTTCGGTCTGTCAGCCGACTCCGATTATACTGTTAGAGTTGTGGCTCCCACGAAAACACTTAAGCCCGCGGTAGGACAGACATTCTTGGCTGTCTCTTCCAACCGATCCAACTCTAACTGGATCGAACGCAAAGTCCGCGGCGTCCAAATCCTGCAGGTCCCCGCGCTCGCAAAGCTCCCTTGGCTCGTCCACGGCTTCAGCACCCGCCCCGGCGGCGTCAGCTTCCTAAACGGCGAAAAAGTTCTCAATCTCGGTTTTACCGAATGGGACACCAAAGAAAACGTCCTCGAAAACCGCCGCCGTTTCCAATCCGCCCTCGGCGCATCAGACCTCAAACTCATTTCTCTGAAACAAATCCATTCCGACATCATCCATCTCTTCGACGCCGCACCTGTCAAACCTTGCCAAGGCGATGCCTCCACCACCAACCGTCCCGGCCTCCTCTTGGGCATCCAAACCGCCGACTGCGTCCCCATCCTCCTTGTCGACCCGAAAAAGCACGCCATCGCCGCCATCCACGCCGGTTGGCGCGGCACTCTCGCCCGCATCGTCGTCAAAGCCATCGGCAAAATGCAAATGCAATTCAAATCCAAGCCCGCCGATCTCCTCGCCGCCATCGGCCCTTCCATCGGCGGTTGCTGCTACGAAGTCGGCACGGAAGTCGCCATGCAGTTTCAATCCCAATTTGCCGAAGCCCCGGAATGGTTCGACGAATTCCGCACTGGCGACGAACCCAACCCCGTCCAGTGGCTCAACATGATGCCGCCCGGACACCAGCCGCCGCCCAAAAACGTCCTCCTCGATCTCCGTAAAGCCAATCGCGCCCAACTTCGCGGCGCGGGCCTCCGCGCCCCCAACATCTTCGTCAGCGATCTCTGCACCGCCTGCCGCCGCGACCTCCTCTTCAGCTACCGCAAAGAAGGCCCCCAGAGCGGCCGCCTCGTGTCCGCCATCGCCATCCGGCCCGCTTGAATCAGACCAGATACGCCCCTTCGCGGAAGCACACCAACTTTTTCCTTGAATTTCGTTAGCAATCTGGTGTTCTAGTGTAGTGTCCCATAAATAGCTTGACATGTTTCCAGTGCCTTGGTATGATCTCAGCCATGCCGAACACAGGTCTGGCGATCGAGTTACAACCAGCTGAGCGCACGCAACTGGAACAGTGGGAATCCGCGCACGGAACGCCTCAACAAGTGGCGCTGCGCTGCCGGATTATCTTGAAAGCGGTGGCGGGTCAGCAGAATGTGGCCATCGCCGCAGGGCTCGGCGTGAGCCGACCCACCGTGCAGCTGTGGCGCAAGCGGGTGCACCAGCAGGGCATCGGGGAGGTCTGGGAGATCGCTCCCGGTCGCGGGCGCAAAGC
>DATHIB010000165.1:0-249987 GCA_035490055.1 Candidatus Limnocylindria bacterium
GGGATTGAAACTTTCGCTGGTGGGCGTGCCGACGATGTTGTGCGCCAGATGCGTGCCCCACGATTATTAGGCAGCGCTCGTCAGGCAGAAATCGCTGACAAGCTGCGACCCTTTGGCGGACATGAGGCAGTCTTTTTTGAGGTCAGCGACGTTGACGCAGAAATAGCTGGTATCACGGGTGACCTATCGAAGGCTCTCGCGTCCGCTGGCTGGAAAGCGGGATTTGATAGGTGGCCGCCCACACCACCAGAATCGCTGCGTGCGCCAGCGAATGGAATTTTGATAGTGGTCAGCCCCGCTGCACCAGACCAAACTGTCCTGCTCAGTGCAAAGACCTTGGTCGATTTGCTCCGCCACGACGGGTTATACGTCGAATTATCGCTGGCGTTTGTTGGGCCATCCCCGCCCGTGGATAACAGAATCAAGGTTGTGGTCTATGCAAAGTGAGGGTGAGACCGAGGCGGACTTGAACCGCCAACCTAGTATCAGCGGGAGCGTGGTAGAATCCAGTTTTGAGGAGATGTGCCGTGGCAAACAAATGTCCGGAATGCAAAGCGGATATGATGGACGCACAGGTTTCCCTACACTTCCGCGCTGTGGGCACTGCAAGCGACGCCTGGCCGGAGGTTCCGGTACTAGCGGCAATATGCTCGAAATGTGGACGGATGGACCTTCACGTGGCTACACCGGGGCAATTCAAGCAATGGCTCGATTCGCAGAATGCTAAGGCACGCGCTGGCGGGGCAGGAGATTAGGAGAGACACAAATGGCAGCCATCCTAGAAAAGAACGACTTAAGCGGAAAGCCGATAGTCCTTCCTGATTCACTCACAAATTCGAAAGTCCTGAAGTGCGATTCGGGCCTCTGTCAGGTTTCTTACACCCTCGCCTATGGCGCTGGTGAGAACCGGATACAGGAAGGCCACAACGTGCTTGACGTAATGCGCCATAAAGCGAACGACCTGATTGCCGACAGTCATCCTTTACATGATGTTGAGACTTACGTTTGGGGCGGTATCCACAAAGGATGGTTGGACCGGGAAAAAGCAAAGGCAGCAGGGCTTTAGAAGACTTTGGATAATCTTCTGGTGTGGTGCGTTTTCCTGTGGTTCTACGGGCAGCAAGGCTCCCGCAAATGGGTGGTTGCACATACAGCACTTTCCCTCGATTGCATTTTCGGTTCCTTGGCGTGTGACTTCAAGGGTCGTAGCAGTTTTGCAGTAGTGGCAATATCCCCGTACGAGCATAAGAGCCTCCACAGGTTTTGAAATGGTGCCCGAGAATGGGGTCGAACCATCACGGCCTTGCGGTCGCCCGCTCTGAAATCAAACCAGGATTTAAAACAGTCGGCTCAAACATAATGGAATCCAAAGATGGCTCACAGCCGCTAATGCAAATCAAGATGGAGTATGAAGTCAGCCTATACAGCGTGGGGAAACTAGGCGGCGGAGTGAGCTGGCGGGCTTGATTAGGGGTTTCGGTGCGACATGAGAGAACATTCGACCTACGAATCGGGTTACTAATTGATGGAAGGGCAATAAAATTTTGATCTATTTCCATTGCAAGAACTACGACGGGGCGCGATTCTCCAGCCTGAGGAGAAAAACGCCCATGAAGTGGTTGACTCTAGTTGCGGTTTTGTTCTTGGCAGGATGTGGAGGCGGCTCCACTGTTGCGCCACCGCCTCCACCTTCGACAGTCACATCCGTCACGGTGTCGCCCGCAACAGCGAACGTCATTGTTGGCAACACTCAGCAGTTCTCGGTGACTGTTACAGGAACCGGCAATTTCAGCACTGCTGTGACGTGGTCGGTATCGGGCGCGGCTGGAACGATTAACACATCCGGTCTATTCACCGCCAGTTCAAATCCTGGCCCGGTGACTGTCGCGGCGACATCAGTCGAGTCTCCATCGGTCATGGGGTCTGGGCAGATTACCGTTACGGCGGCCCCGGTCGCGACAAACGGATGGTACGGCACTCTGGTGCCGTCCGACGGTTCGACGCCGCTTCCTCTTGACTTTGACCTGATACAAAATGGAGGCACGCTGACCAGCGGCCCGGTACTTATCCTTGCCAACGGAGCGCTCTCGGGCGGCTGCGCCAACTTCGATTTAAGTTTGACTCCAAGCAACGACCCATTGAAGGATTTGATTTACCTCTACCATGACATAATCAGCGGCTCGGTTAATGGTCAGAGTATCCAACTGTCTTATTCGCTAAACGCCTTCGGCGTTCATTATCCTGTAACGATGACCGGAACGTTCGGCCATGATGCCGCAGGCTCCGCGACCATCACTGGAACCTACACTGCGCCCGTGAATGATTGTTTGTTAGCGGCAGGAACGTTCAAGTTCATGCAATACCAGAGCTTTTTAGGGACGTACATCGGCTCCTTCAGCTATGGTTCTGGGCCTGGCGTCACACTAAACAACGTCCAGGTTACTATCACCTCTGAAAGGCAGGGTACTGCTACGACTCCGGGTAGCTTCGGCAGTTTGTCATACGCCGCTATCGGCTCGCCATTCAACTATCCGGCGTCTCCTAACTTCGTTATGTTGTCAGAAACGGCAGGCCGATACTTTCATATCTACACGGATAACACGTTGCCGAGCGGCGGTGGAACGAACCTAGAAGCCTGGGGGGTTGTTGCAGGACCAGACCAACAGGGGAATCAATTGAATGGCTACATCGGCACAGGCCCGTTCGGCCCGTCTCAGCCGTTCTTCCCTCAACCGTCACTCAAAGGCACGTTCGTTCGTCAGTAAGCAGTCAGTGCGAGGGCAGGACGCCCGGCGCGCGCTATATCTGACTCTCACCGAACCGGCCCGAAAATAGCCAAATTTTGCCTGACGCAACCTAACGTAATTCGTTGATACATGTATAAACACTGGTTGTTCCCCACATCGTAAGTATTGCGCGTCTGCCAGTTCCATTACTCTTGATGGGGCAATCTAAGGGGCAATCTAAGAGACTTTGTTTTTCACGTAAGTGCAACGGTCCGAACGGTTTATCATTTGATTTACTTCATATCCAGAATCTGGAGTCCTACCGTTGGACGATCTCCCAGCAGTTGAAAACTAAGGCTTTAACATCTTATGTTGCCGCCCTGGGCGCAGCGTTTTCACTGTATTTTCACCGTTCTGCAGCCGCCGCATGGCGTCGACAACGTCCTCTGTATCGACGATGTGATAGCGGTCAAACACAGATCTTGTTTTGTGGCCACTAATCTTCATGGCTACCTTTTCGTTCACGCCCACTTTCATCAGATTCTTGATAGCTGAACGACGCAGATCGTGAATGATAAGTCCAGTATAACGTGGGTCTGGTTTGCCTTCAACCAGGGTCAAAGTTCCCAGTCCGGCCGCTGCACACGCCTTCTGCCTAGGCTGCTGAACTTCGCTATTTTATTAAATGAGGAGCTATGAGACTAATAAACTCCCTTGGCGTTATGATTTTGGATTTCTCGAGAATCTCAGGCTGCCAGAAGCTCGGGGTTTACTTAACGTCGGCCGCCTTGAGCTTCCGCCTTGCGCCGTGACGAACCGTGAGCACCCAGACCGTCTGTCGACTCTCATCGACTTCATATATGACCCGATAGACGTGAGGCTTCTTGCCGTAGAGCAAGTGGCGCAATTCTCGCCTTAGCTTTCTAGCTTCCGTTGCTACAGGACAACGACGGGGATAATTTGCAAGCGCGTATACCGCCTCCTCCAGCCCGTTGTACCATCGGGAGGCCGCTTGAGATTCAGCAGCGTTCTTTTCCACATAGAGGGCTTCAAGATCGCGGGCCGCGCGATCGGCAAACTCAATGAGGTATGCCATGTTTGCGACGGATCTCGTCAAATACCTCTTTGGCAGGTCGGGTGCGTCCGTGGGCCGCGTCATCGAGTCCCTGGCGGATTCCCTCTTCAGAATCCGCGCGAGCGGCGATGTCGAGTAGGCGCTGGTAGGCTTCGGCGTCCTGCACGATGGCGGCAGCCTTCCCCTTGACGGTGAGCACCACAGGGCGCTTGCTTTTTTTTAGCTGCTTCATGAAGTCGCCGGAACGGCGGCGGAAGGTCGTCAGCGACTGGATGTCCTTGGTTATGTCAAGCATGAGCCAGCTCCTATGAAAGCACCTTTTTAGGTGCTACCAGAATACACCATCTCAAGAATTCTGGCCTTCTTCAACGTAGATTCAAAGCGGCCCGAGAACAGGCTCGCTTTGTTTTCCCTATTCCGCAATTTCGATCACGAATCGGCTGCTTCGATTCGTTGGGCTCTGCATCGGAATCCTGGTTCGCCTCTCGCCCTTGTCTGTGTTCGACGAAAACAACTAGATTTTCGTCGTAATTATACTGCACAAAAACGGTGCATTCTTTCACTGACTTTTTCACTGACGTATCCAAAAACATGCCAATTTTGACAAACGCGCCCTAACGTAAGCTGTTGAAAAATAAGCAAAGCGCAGTGATATGACTTGATCCAGAATCTGGAGTCCTAAATTAGATAGGTAGAATCGTGGCCCTCCCGATCATCGGGAACGCGCTGCGATTCGTTTTTTCCCTCGCCTCGGGTGGGAGATCGTCCAACGGTAATCGGGTTTCCCGCAACCGTCAACCGCGCACCTGGAACGGGGTAGCCCAAATTTACGATCGCGGGGCGTCTTCCGCGGGGCTTGCAGCGGTTCTTTCGAGGCCGGCTAGGGGCACCATTCGACCGTGGCGAATCACAAATTCGGCGTTGCCCCAGCGGACGTGATTCGAACCAAAACTCGCCAGCCAAATCGCGAAGTGGACCGCGTCCCGCAATGGCACCAGCCAAATCTTCCGTCGCAGGACTTCGTCCCCGACACCCCAAATCCCCACCGTCCAGGCCACCAGAAAACGCAGGATCAAATACGCAAGCAAGTAGACCCCCGCGATCCATTTTGCCGGTGCAACGAGCGCCGCAAGCAGCGCCCAAGGCAGTCCTTGCGTAAACAACAATCCTACGTAAGACAGCGGCCTGCACAACCGCACCGTCCGCGCCCAGCGCACCTGGTGGTCCCAGAAGCTGCGGAGGGTCTGCGCAGGATACATGGTCCATACGGCCTCTCGTGAGAGCACGACCGCGCCTCCGGCTTTGGCGATCCGGTGGCCGAGTTCATAATCGTCCGCAAGAGTATCGGCAATGGCCTCAAACCCGCCCATTTTCCCGAGCCATGCTTTGGTCGTGGCGATGGAAGCGCCCAGCGCAAAGGTCATTCCTTCGGTCCATCTCGCCATCAGCACTCCGACGAAAAAATCGCTCGAGGCGCCGACGGCTTCAATTTCCGCGCCAAGATTATTCTCGGCGATGCCGCGGTAGAAGGAAGTCACCGCACCGGTTTTCGGATCCGCGAGCGGCGCAACAACTTCACGCAAATAGCGCGGTCCCACGCGCACGTCGCCATCGGTCAATACCAGCACTTCGTTTTGCGCTTCCCGCGCGAGCCGCGCTAGCTTGTTTACCTTGCGGTTTGCACCGAACTGCTCCGCGCCCACGAGCAGGCGGATTCTCCGCTCGGGAAATTCCGCCATGATTTGCCGCACCATTGGCACCGCGGCGTCTTTGTCGTCATTCACGGCAAACAAAATCTCGTAGTCGGGGTATTCCTGCCGGCAAAAACTTGCGAAATTTTCGTAGGATCCGAAGTCGACGCCACGCACCGGTTTGAGCACGCTCACTGGCGGAGTGAAATTGGGGAGCTGCCGCGCACGCTCTCGCCCGAAAAACCGCAGCGCCGCCACTGTCGCAAGCACATAGTAGCCGAGCGGAGCCAGAGCCAGCAGGAGCACTGCATCACGCCACATCGCGGAGTGTGCCATCATGCGGGTCTACTCGTCATCGACAAAAGTTTCCTACCCGATGCACTTCTCAGGCCACTTTAACAGGTTGCCAGACAATGGGAAATTGCCTCAAGATCTCTTGATCCGGCGAAAGCAAGGAAAGAACTGCGGCCGAAAGAATGGCCTTTCCAGCAAGGCGCAATGCGGGCCGTGCTGGGCGCCCACAAATTTACACTCTCTTAAGTAATATTCTCTGAATTCGTGATGCTGGCGCTCAATCCCTGGGCAGTACTCTCTTTCATGAGGTTCGCACTTGCCAATGGGAAGAGCTGGCCATTTTTCACGCGGTAGGCAAGACCGCGCCACAGGATCCGTTCTGAAAAGAAGCCACCCACCCAGGCGATGAAATTGATGGCATCGCGCAGCGGAACAAGCCAAAGTTTCTTCCATGCTCCGGTATCGCCCAAGCCCCAGGTACCTGTCGTCCAAGCCAGCCCGAGACGCAACACCAGGTATGCGATCAGATGCCCCGCCGCAATTCCCTCCCATCCGGCGCTGGCCGCGAGCGCTGCCGCCAGCAGCGCCCAAGGCAACCCGTGGGTAAGCATCAGCCAGCGGTACGCAGTGGGGCGCACATTCTTCAATCCGATCGACCAGCGCAGCTCGTGCCGGAAATACTGCCCGATCGTCTCTTGTGGAAACACCATCCACACCGGCTTCGGCATCAATTCCACGCGATAGTTGCGGCGCGCGATCCGGTTTCCCAGCTCAAAGTCGTCAGAATGATAATTCGCCATTGCTTCCCAGCCGCCAATCTCCGACAGGTGTCTCTTGGTTGTCGCCATCGTCCAGCCGAAAGCGAATTGCATCTTGCCCTCGAGCCTTCGCGCCACCAGCGCGCCCGGGGCGGAGTCCAAATACATCCCCAGCGCTTCCAAATCTGCCGCGATGCTACCAGCGGTAATGCAACGGTAAAAAGCGGTGACCGCGCCAACTTGGGGATCGGCAAATGGCGGGACAACTACCCCTAGATAATCGGGATCGACGCGCACATCGCTGTCGCTCATCACCACGAGATCGTATTTCGCCTCTTGCACCAGCCGGTACAAGCTGTTCACTTTGCGGTTCGTTCCAATTCGCTCCGCACCCTTAATCAGCCGGATGGAACATCGCGGAAAATCAGTCTGCAATCTCTCGATCACGGGCACTGCAAGGTCATCCGGCTCGGCCACAGCAAAAATGATTTCGTATTCCGGATAATCCAGCCGGCAATAACTGGCAAAATTTTCGTAAGCTTCGTGGTCCACGCCACGCACAGGCTTGAGAATACTCACGGGCGGAGAGTAGGAAGATTTCAAGGGAGGCGATTTCCGCAACTCACGGAAATAGCAAACCACGCAGTGCAACGACAGAAGATAATAGGCCAGCGGCGCGGCCGCTAGGACAAGCGCGATCCAATAGAAGGTATGTAACAGCATTCCAGTCGCCCTAGGTCCCCATCGCAGGCGAAAACCGATGCAATGGTCCCGCACGTCAAGTAAGAATCGTGATTTACAGACGGCCTTTTCGACTCAGATGTCGCCTTGGTTTGATTGGTTGCCGCGGGCCAGACCTGGAGTCCCGAGCCGGCGCCAACCCGTTACCTAAACCCTATCACTACATTCTGATTTCTTGATGAATATTTAGTTGGCGTGCCGGGTCCTTAACCCGCCGCAACCAGCGCAACCCCCGCGCAAACCAGCACGACGCCCGCCCAACGCCCGCGGCTCACCTGCTCGCCCAGGATGTACTTGGCACCCAGTGTGCCGACAACGTAGCTGAGCGCCGATGCAGGAATCACGAGGCTGATCGGCTCCCAGGAAAGCAAAATCAGCAGCGCATAAAATGACAGTGCCATCAGCGGCACGCCCGCCCAGAACCACCTATTGCGCACTGCCCGCCCCAGGAACTGAAGCAAAGCCCGCGGCCGCAACCGCGCCGGCTCACCGGTCGCCTTCATTCCGTGGGTGATGGCGATCTCGCCTCCCGTGCTGCCAAGAATCAGGACGGCAAGTGCAAGAATGACGCGCATCAAGCCGCTGCCTCACTAGCCACTGCGGTTGTCCGTGGTTTCGTTTGCCCCACCAGCAGCACACCCACACAGATCAAGACAACACCAACCCAGCGCCGCGGGGACACCGACTCGTGCAAAAAAACAACTGCCAGCAACGTGAGTAATGCATATCCAAACGCCCCAGCGGGCATGACGTAACTGTAGTCCGCCCAGCTCAGCACCGTCATGTAACTCAGCATGAAGCCGGTCAGAAAGAATATTCCAACCCAAATCGTCCCGTTCGTCACCGTCAGCCGGAAGGCTTCGGCGAGTCCTGAAGCCGTCAGTTGAACCGCGCCGATCTGTGACATTCCGCGCTTCAGCATCAGGTCCCCGGCATTGGCGCACACCACCATTGCCAAGACCATGACCAGCGTCTTGATCCGCACTCTTCTCTCGCTTGCCATTTCGAGGGGTTTAGTCGTTTCCGGAAGCCGAAGACGTCCCCGGCACGGAAACCATGGGCTTGTCGTAATCGCCGCCCTTGCGTGCCCACTTCAAGCGCTCCGCGCGCAGCGTCAGGAACTCCCTTGCTTCGTGGTACAGGCGCTTCCGCTCGTGGCTGTCCCAGAGCGCTTCCTTCACGATGCGCCACGCGACTCTGGGTCGGAAGTAATACTCATCATAGAAGCGGTTCACGCCCCCCATCATTTCCACCTTCGACAGGTGCGGGTATTCGATGTGCGGCAATTGATGCCCCCCGGAATCCGCCAGGGCTTCGATCTTCAGGAAGCCCTGCGCCGCCATGGTGTCGTGCAATTCCGTTCCCGGCATGGCATGCGCCAGCGAAACCTGGATCGTCTCGCAATCCAATTCCTTCGCGTAGTCGATGGTTTTTTGAATCGTCTCTTTGGTTTCGCCGGGCAGGCCGATGATGAAGTCGCCGTGTACCTTGATTCCAACTCTGCGGCAGTTCTTCATGAAGGCCCGGCCCATCTCGACCGTCGCACCCTTCTTAATGTTCTTGAGGATTTGCGGGTCGCCGGATTCGAAGCCGACGATAAAGAGCCGCGCTCCGCCGTCCGCCATCCCTTTTACCGTGTCGTAGTCGCTATGCACGCGCGCCGTCGAAGACCACTGGAACTTCAGCGGTTTGAACTTGGCCGAAAGATCCAGCACGCGGTCCTTGCGGATGTTGAAGGTGTCGTCGTCAAAAAAAATCTCTTTCATTTGTGGGAAGTGTTCGAGCGTCTGCTTCACTTCCCGTGCAACGTTTTCCGTCGAACGCGTTCGCCAGGCATGTCCCGAAATCGTTTGCGGCCACATGCAGAACGTGCAAAGCGCCGGGCATCCGCGCGTGGTGTAAAACGACACATAGGGGTGCAGCAGGAACGGCACGTTGTAGCGTTCGATTTCCAGGTCGCGTTTGTAAATGTCCGTGGCGAACGGCAGCGCATCCAGCTCTTCTGTGTGCAACTGCGGACGTTCGGCGTTGTGCACGATCTTTCCATCTTTGCGGTAGCTGACACCGAGAATCTCGTTCAGCGGCTTGCCGTGCGCGTATTCCACCACGGAGTGATCGAACTCTCCGCGCGTCACAAAATCGATGTCCGCGCTGGCATTCAGCGTCTCATCAGGCTTGATGTGTCCGTGAGGGCCGACGAAAGCAATCTTCATGCCCGGGTTGGCTTCCTTGATTTTGCGGATGAGCTTGACGTCGCTCTCAAAACCAACCGTGGACGTGAAAAGGATCAGAAATTCGTAGTCCTTGCAGATCTGGATCGTCTGTTGCCAATTGACTTTGTGAGGTGAGGCGTCCAGCAGCCTGCTGCCGGGGATCATTCCCGCGGGATACGTCAGCCAAACCGGGTACCAATAGGATTCAATCTCGCGCGTTGCAGGCCAACGCGAACTCGCACCGCCATCGAAGTTTTCAAAACTCGGCGGATTCAGCAGCAAGGTCTTCATTACATCCGGCATTCTTCACCCTCGGCGTTCACTTTACCAGCTTGGCCGTGTCAAATTACTGGCTTCTCGATCTGGCTATGGAATGGAAGGCCCACACGTACACGCGTGGCTTGGCCCCCAATCAATAGCTAATAGTTTACCCGATTTCGTTGTATCCCCTCAAACCTTTCAATCAGTGCGTGCCATCCTGAGGCGAAACGCTAAATACCACATTGAATGGGGTTTACAGGCGCTCGCTTGGAGTATCAGTTTCGAGCACTGAGGATCTCGTCGGCAGATGAGGAGAGCGAGCCCCAAATGCGGTCTACCCAGTCGAAATGCTCCGGCTTCATGAGCACCGAACGCAGGCAAGCAATCGTTTCGCGATCGCGCTTTGTCGCTCCCAGGTTCTCCTCCCAAAAGCGAATCGGCAATTCCGCTACCGCCAGATGCAGATCGCGCCTGGCCGCAGCTTCGAATATCTTGCGGCTCAAAACAGAAGCCTCGCTGACGCTCGTGGCTTTCGGCGCAAATACGACAATGTCGAGTTCAGGGGAGAAGGCGGTTACAAAACGCACATCCGCGCGCAGCTTTCCGAAAAGCGCAAGCGCTGCCTTCCTTCCGCGTTCCAACCCGCGCGCGAATTCGCCTCCCTTTTTCAGCGGCAGCAATCTCTGCGTCGCCCACAAGGCCGCCGCCGCGGCCCCCGGACGGGAGCACTCCAGGCTTATCTCGCCCAAGTGCAGCTCCGCGGAACTAAAATACGTGTAGGGCGAATCATGCTTGTACAATCGGCCCACTCCGGGATCGCGAAAGAGCACGCAGCCGCACCCGTAGGGCTGCAATCCGTGTTTGTGCGGATCGATGACAATCGAGTCCGCTTCTCCAATCCGTGCAACTGCCCGCTCCGCATCTTCTCCAAGATTTTCCGTAAGCACGAAATAGCCGCCGTACGCGGCATCGGCGTGAATCCGGAATCCCTGCTTTGCGCGCAAAGCGAGAATCTCCGGCAGCGGATCAACCGAACCTGTCGCCGTGGTACCCATCGTCGCGACAACCGTCCCCACGTCGCCGCGCCCCACGCGCTTCGCCAGCGCATTCACGTCCATCCGGCCCCGCGCATCGCACGGCACGCTTTCGAATGGCAATTGCAGAACACCGCTGATCCGCTCGTGCGTATAGTGAGCCTGTTCGCTGGCGAGAATTTTCTTTCCCGGTTGCAATTGGCCCGCCACCCATAAGGCCTCGAGATTCGCCATCGTTCCGCCGCCGCACAGATGGCCCAGAAAGATTTTCCAACCGTACATGCCGGCGATCTCTGCGACTGCTTCTTTTTCCATCGCCGAGGTGGCCCGCCCGCCATCCAGCGCGTGATTGTTTGGATTGATCCACATGGCCAGCGCATACGCCAGCCGGGCCACCGGATGCGGCGGCTTTAGCATTTGTCCCGCGTACAACGGATGAAAATACGGGTAGTTATCTTGCAGCCGTTCGGCTGTCGCGTTGAGCACTTCGGCAAGACGCGCCATCCCCGGCGATTGATTTTGAAAAGCAGGCAGTCTTCTGAACCCGTTGTCGAGCTTGTTCGCCACTTCCGAGAACAGGTGCAAACTCTCCAAATCGAGCATCACCAGTCACCAGTCACTTCTTCACTGCCACACCTTATCCAATTGCCCCGCGGTCTTCAGCAATTCCAACTGCGCCTGCTGTTTCTGAAAATTTGCATCCAGATAGGCCATCCATTTTTCGCTCTCTTCCAGCCTGGCCTTCTCCACTTCCCGGAGATTCAATTTTCCTTCGGCAAACTGCGATTGAAACACTGCCACGTTTTGTTCGGCGAGCTGCAATTCCAGCCGCGCCACTTCTTTTGCCGCATCCCTCTCGCGCACCCGCCGCGTCTTCTGACGGACATCCGCGGTCAATTCGGTTTTCTTGTTTATCAGGTTGATCTGAGCCGCCTCCAGATTTATCCGCGCCATCCCGATAGCTGCTTTTGTCGGTGCGCTGAAAATCGGGACGCGGACATCGATTCCCGCGTTGAAATTGTTCCTCTGAAACGTCCGGAAAAACTGGGAGTAATTGTTGAACTTCGCCAGCAGGCTATAAATGCCCACGAGTTCCACCGTCGGGAAATACCCTCGCCTTTCGCCCTTCAGTCGAAACTCTTTCGCGCGGACGTCGGACGCCGCGAGTTGCAAGCCGCCATTGTGCGTCATCGCCATGGCCACCAGGTTGTCTCCCGCCTGCTCGGCTTCTCCCGGCAGCTCCTCGGGCGTGACCTCCATGGCCTGCGCCTCCGAAAATCCAAGCTGGTACCTCAGAAAAACTTCCAGCTCATCCTCCCGGCCCTCGAGTTGCAAGATTCGCTGGATCACCTGCGCCTTCGTGAGCTGGGCTTTGGTCACTTCCACCGGCAGTTCGTATCCTTCCCCCTGACGATCCTGCGTCACTTGCAGAATCTTCTCCGCGCTCCCCTGCTCCTTGCGCAATAACTCCAGGGAATGCCGCACCTTCCCCAATTCCAGATAGGCCATCGCCGTTCGCGTGATAACGCTGTTCTTTGTCTCTTCGAGCGCAGTCTTCTGGGCTTTGGACTGCTCCTGCGTCTCTTTCGCCTGGCCTCGCAGGGGTTCGTTGAAAATCTGCTCCGTGTACGACACGTTGAAGATCGATGGTGCGCGCCCGCCCGGCGTTTCCGGTATCCCGTACGTGTACCCCGCGCCGGAGCCCGCATAGAGATTCGGCATGAACTGCGCCTTCGTAATCTGCGCGGCGCGATCCGCCACGCTCGCTTGAATCTTGGCTACCTGAATCTCTTTGCTGTTCTCGAGCGCTAGCTCAATCGCGCGTTTTAAGGTCAGCGCCACCGGCGCCCCATCCTTGGGCGCTTCCTGTGCCGCAGTCTGACTCGCTTTCGGCGCGGAAGTCTCTTGCGCACCCGCGGCGCCGCCGCACAACACCAACAGTGCAGTCATTCCCGCAACACGTCCCAGTGATCGCATTTTCATGCTCCTTCGTCGCCGCTCAATTTCCACCGGCTCGCGTCAACAATATCTTGCAAAATCTCGCCCCACAAATCTCTGGACTCCGGTACTGAACTCAGTTCCCCGAAAAATAAAAAGGGCCGCCAATCGCCGCCCCCCCCCAGTTCACTTTCCATGCCTATTCCCTAACTCCTAATGCCTCTCTGCCTCATTCATATCTCAACGACTCGACTGGTTGCAGGCTCGCCGCTTGCTTCGCCGGCAAGTACCCGAAGAAAAGTCCCGTGGAACACGACACCACGAACGCGATCACCACGCTGAGACTCGAAACCGGAACCCGCAGATTTCCCGGCAAAAACAATTGCGCGCCCACCGGTATGGCGATCCCGATCAAAATCCCGACGACCGCCCCTCCTCCGCTGATCACGAACGCTTCGATCAAGAACTGATACATGATCTCCCGCCGCGCCGCCCCAATCGCCTTGCGGATCCCGATCTCCCGCGTCCGTTCCGTCACCGTAACCAGCATGATGTTCATGATCCCGATTCCGCTGATCACCAGTGCAATAAGCGCAATCACGATGAGCACAATAGTCAGCGCCAGCGAGATTTCCCTCGCTATCACCAGAATTGCATTCAGGGTTTGCACCTTGTATTCCGCCTCAGCCGGATGCCGGCTCCGCAACAGTTGGCCCAGCTGCCGCTCGACGGATGGCACGTCTTCGGACCGCGCCGCTTGCACGTCCAGCAAGCCCACCACTTCCAGGCCGGTGTAGTACTTCATCACCGTGAAGGGGACGATGATGGAATTTTCGTGAAGGTCGGAAAGGTCGAGAGTCTCGACCCGCTCGCGGAAAACGCCGATCACCGTGAACGTCAGGTCTCCGATTCGAACGGATTTCCCGACCGGATTGTCCTGCCCAAAGATGCGGTCGGAAAGTTGCGGCGTGATCAGGCAAACCTTGCTGCGCATCTCCATATCCGCCACGTCAAAATACCGTCCCCGAAGGATGACCAGCCGCCGGATGGATTGATACCCGTCCGTCACCCCCACCACGCTCACCGGACGTTCCGCTCCATTTGCAATCACGGCCATCGGCAGTTCCCGCGTTCCCGCGACCTGGATCACATTGGGGATGGTCTTGGCGGCTTCCATGTCTTCTAACGACATTTCATAGCTTAGCGGCTGCGGTTTATCCGGCCTCTGCAGCAGTTCCACCCACACCAGGTTCGAGCCGATACTTTCGATCCGGGAAAGCACAAATTGCTTGCTGGTCAGGGCCACAGTGACCACCAGAACAATGGAAGCGCTTCCGATGATCACGCCCAGCGACGTTAGGATCGCGCGCAGTTTATTCGCTCGCAGCGCGTCGATCGCCACCGACACCGTTTCTCGAATATCCATGATCGCCCTCGGACCGGAATTCTTCGCCAGCTCTTCCAGGCGGCCGCTGCTCAGGCTCTTAACCCTTCTTCAGCCGCTTCAACGCCTCATGCGCCATTTTGTTTTTGGGATCTAATTTCAGCGCGCTCTCAAATTCCTTCACTGCCTCTTCCATCTTGTTCTGGTCTTCGAAGAGGCGTCCTAGCCACGCGTGTGCCACGGCAGGCCGCGGATATCCCGATCGCATCGGCGCTTTCTTCGCGTATTCCCTCAGCAATCGTTCGGCTTCCTCCGGGTTTTCCTTCTTCAAGACCAGCGCAACGCCCCGGTAAAACTTTCCCCTCGGGTCGCCGGGCGCCACGGGCGCTCCCATGTCCGCGACCGCCAGCAGCCGCTCCGGCTGGCCGCGCTTCACGGCGTAATCCCCGATGTCATAGATCAACCCCGCCGATTTTGGATTGCTCTCCAGCGCTTTCGCAAATTCCTCGTCTGCCACGGCGAAGTCTTTCTTCTGCCGCCGGCAATTTCCAGCCGCGTAATGCCCTTCGGCGGCGTCCATCTCCGCCAATTGCTTGATCTGCGGCAAGGCTTTCTCCTCGCCGCCCCCCACGATGCCCGGAGCGCTGCAATCGAATTCGATCAGCGCCTGCCGCGCCGAAAAATTCTTTTCGTCGAGCTGTATGGCCGTCTCGAATTCCTTGCGCGTCTTTTTCGCGAGTGATATCGCCGAAAACAAGCTTGCATGATCGGCCTTTTCTCCGTAGGCCCTTCCCAGCCATTCGTGGTAGACCGAATTCTGCGGGTCGATGGCCACCGCCTTCTCCGCGCTCTTGATCGCCGGGTCATACTCCAGCATTTCGAGATAGCTCTTCGTCAGAAGCAATTGCACGTCGCCATTTTGCGGATCATTGGCCGCAGTCGTCTGTAACACCTGGATGGCCTTCGCATAATCGCTGGCCTCGTAGGCACGCCGCCCCGCTTCGAGACCTGCTTCCTGCTTCGCATTTGCCGCCGCCATCACCGTGCTCGCGATACAAAGTGCTGCGAGCACCGGCTTCGTCCGCCTAACCATTCCATCGTTCCTCGGAATGGAAAACTTCGGTGGTAATAACGGTAACGGTCATCCCATCGCGTAGATCGACGTCCCCGGGCAAGGCCACCAGCTCCCCCTCTTGCAGCCCGCTCACGACTTCGTAGTTGGTGGCGTCGGCTATGCCCACGTGAATCTCGCGTTTCTCCAGTATCGATTTGTTCACGCTGAGCTGGTTCCTTTTCACCACAAACACGTACCGCTTTCCGCCCTCTGCGGCCACGGCGCCCCGCGGTACTGACAACACGCCGATCCGCTCCCGCGAATTGATGCGCACGTTCACGTTGATATTCGGCAGCAGTTCCAGCTTGTCGTTGTTCACCGCGCAGAGTAACTCCCCTACGCTGCGGTTCTGATGCGGCACCACCTGCTTCGGGATGATCTCCGTTTTCCCCACCCACGTCTTGCTCGGCAACGCGTCCCAGGTGATCTTCACCGGCTCATTCTCTTCCAGCGCGCCGAGCTCCGGCTCATCGATGAACGCCCGCACGCGAACCTTGTGCAGGTCCGCCATTTCCGCCAGCAGATCCCCCAGCTTCACGTAATCTCCGGCTTTCACCGGCAACGAGTACAGCGTTCCATCCGCCGGCGCGGTGATTCGCCCTTGCCGCACCTTTTCATCGAGCGCCGCTACTTCATTCTCAATCTGTTGCACGTGCAGCGCTGCTTGGTTCGAGTCCAGCTTCACGCTCCGGTCGAACTCCTGTTTCGCCGCCGCCAGCCGTGTCACTTCCGCTTGCGCTTTCGTCAAGGCCAGGTCGTTCGCCGCGAGCTCGTCCTGCGTCGCGGCTTGCTGCTTGATCAGCCGCTGCAGCCCTTCGTGATTCTTCTGCAACCGGTCGCGCTCCGCTTGGGCTTTTGCTAAGTCGCCGGCAACCCTCGCCGCATCGTCTGTTCTCCCCCCTGCTTTTGCTGTGCGCAGATCGTCCTGCGCTCGCAGGAGCTTGCCCTTGGCCTCGGAGAGCTTCGCCGCCACATCTTTTACATCCAATTCCAGAATCACTCGCCCTCTCTTGACCGTCTGTCCCTCCGTCGCAAGCACCCTTTCCACAAAGGTATCCAGTTGCGCTCGCATCACGTACGGCGAAATAGGCTCTACCTTTCCATTGCTGCTGATGGACGACACCAGGTTTTCCCGCATCGGCGTCACCGCCGAAATCTTCGGCACCGGCTTTCGCCCGCTCAACCCCACCAGAACGTACGCCAGCGCACCCGCCAGCAGCAGGTAGAGCAAGATTCGGTTTCGCAGCCTGCGATCCATATTTTCCTATTCTGCGCGGTCCCGCACTCCGCAAGGCGCAAGGACGCATCCCTCCGGCGCAGCGTTTCTCTTACTTGTCCGTGGCTTGCTTGACCCCAGTCAGGAAGGCGCCAAGGTACTACATTCTATCAAGAGCAGCGCGGCTTTCTCCATATTCGTTGCTCATTCTGTTCGTGCTTGACCGATTTTCCCAAGCGAGCATTTCCCGCATCTAAGAGATGCGCCGGTCGATCCCAAGGATGCCGTCGGCTCCCCTATAGACGGCAGACCACGGCGTGCTAGAATCGGTTCATGTCTGCTGATAGCATCCCTGAAAAAACCGTCGCCCCTCCTTCGCGTGGCTTGGATAAACCAATCCAGCCCGGCGCCGTCATCAGTACTGTCATCCATCGTGTCTGCATCCAGTGCAACAATATGTTCCGCGTCTCTCCTGATCGGTTTGATGCCAAGCAGTGCCCCGTCTGTCACAAAGGCTGAACTCCCGCAGCTACTTTAAGCTTTTCGAGGCTCTGGGTTCGCCGAAGATCCTTGCTTTTCTTCTTTCCCCTATTCCCTATTGCCCATCCCCTGTCCCCCTTCTCCGTGCCGTAACATTTCCCCATTCCCCGCGTAGTACACTGTGAACGCTCTGTGCCCTGTCCTACGAACTCCCATTGAGGGATCTTCCGATGATTGAAGCTCGTGGCCTGTCCAAGCGCTTCCAAGACAAGAAGCGCGGTGAAATCCGCGCCGTCGATAACGTCAGCTTCACCTGCCAGCCCGGCAAGATCTACGGCCTCCTCGGGGCCAACGGCGCCGGCAAGACCACCACCCTGCGCATGCTCGCTACCATCCTCGAGCCCACCGACGGCACCGCCATCGTCTGCGGCCACGACATCGTTGAGCAACCGGAAAAAGTACGCGCCAACGTCGGCTTCCTTTCCACCGCCACCGCTCTCTATCGCAGGCTCACCGCCCAGGAATTTGTCGAATACTTTGGCCGCCTCAATGGCTTAGACGAAGCCACGCTGAAAAAGCGCGTCGACGATATCTTTAAACGCCTGGACATGAACGGTTTCCGCGACCGCCGCTGCGACAAGCTCTCCACCGGGATGATGCAGAAAACCTCCATCGCCCGCACACTGGTTCACGACCCCCCGGTGATGATCTTCGACGAGCCTACCAACGGCCTCGATATCATGACCGCCCGCACCATCACCTCTTTCATCCGCGAATGTCGCAATAACGGCAAGACTGTCATCTTCTCCACCCACATCATGAGCGAAGTCGAAAAGCTCTGCGACACCATCGGTATCATCCAGTCTGGCAAGCTCCTTGTCGAAGGTTCACTCGCCGAACTCCGCGATAAATATGCCGAGCATGACCTCGAGGAAATCTTCGTCAAAGTCGTCACGCCCCTCTTCGCCCCCGAGGAGGCCAACTGACATGTCCGCGCGCAACGTAGGCATCGTCTATCGCAAGGAACTCACCGAAGCCGTCCGCGACCGTCGCACTCTCATCTCCACGATACTCGTGCCTCTCTTGCTCTTCCCCGTTCTCAGCGTAGGCTTTGGCTCGCTCGCTGTCGCCCTCGTCGGCAAGGCCAAAGAAGAGACTCCCAAAGTCATGCTTCGTGGCGGCGAAGATTCTCCGGCCGTTGTCGAAGGACTGAAAAAGCTCGACAGAATCGAGATTGTTCCCGAGACACCCAACTGGAAAGACCAGATCATCAACAAGGAAATCCGGGCCGCCGTGGAGATACCCGCCGGTTTCCAGGCCAACATAGCTCAACAGAAAGCAGACACCGTCAGGATTTTCAACTATGAAGGAGAATTGAAATCCGAATTTGCGACCGAGAAGATCGAAAAATATATGAAGGAATACCGCGACAAGGTGGTCAAGGAGCGTCTGGCTGCTAAGAATCTCCCTGACACCGTGCTCAAACCTTTCGACGTGAAGCAGGAAAACGTCGCCCCTCCGGAAAAAGTCAGCGGAGCCGCTTTCGGAGGCATCATCGGCTATATGGTCATTCTTCTCTGCATGACCGGCGCGATGTATCCCGCCATGGACCTTACGGCCGGCGAAAAAGAACGCGGCACCATGGAAACCATTCTTTCCAGTCCCATCTCCCGCATGCACCTCGTCCTCGGCAAATTCTTTCTGATCCTCACGGCGGCGCTGGGCACTGCCGCTCTCTCCGTATTGTCCATGGGCGTCTCTTTCTCAGTCTTGAGTCACTACACGGGACGAACCGCAGGCGGGCGGGCTGCGGGGGCAAGTTTTCTCCTCAAGCTCGGACCCAAAACGGTTATATCCGTCTTCCTCATGGCTCTCCCCGTAGCCGTCCTATTCTCTGCCACGCTTATGACCATTGCTCTCTTCGCCAAGACCTACAAAGAAGCGCAGAGTTATCTCACGCCGATGACTTTTGTTGTCATCATCCCCGCCATCGCCGCCATGCTTCCCGGCGTGGAGCTCACTCCCAAACTTTCGATCATCCCCATCCTCAATGTCAGCCTTCTCTGCAAAGAACTAGTCGCCGGCACCTATCACTGGAATTACATCGCGGTGATCTTCGCGTCCACCTGCGTCTATGCCGCCGCCGCCCTCTTCATCGCCATCAAAATGTTCCAGCGCGAATCCGTCCTTTTCCGCTCCTGACCGTTCGCGAAGCCCTCCGTTCTGTCTCTTCTGTCTGCTCTCTGTGTAGGGGCGGACTTCAGTCCGCCCTGCCTTTGTCGCCCGTGGGCAGCGGACGAATACTGCGCCCTCTCTTCAACCTGCCCGCCTCTTGGGCAGACGGCACAGCCATTCCTGCTTGCCCCCGAGCTTGCCGATGGGTCATGCGCCTTTCGCCCAATTCCGTATCACCACGCCCGAAAACGGACAACGTACAAGTCTAAGCACATCCCTTTGTGCCTCTATCGGTAAACCATAAAAAGGTGCACACTGGTTCCGAGGCTAAACCCATGGTTGCTGCCGCAGGTGTTTGGAAGAAAAAACGCGACGATTTGAAAACCAAGAGGAACTTGCTATTCGAGACGTACGCAAAGGATCCTCAAAATTTTCACCTCGCTCGTGAGATCAAAGAGATCGATGACGAAATTGCCGAGTACACCCAGCACGTAGAACAAGAAAGGCGAGCGGAGCAGCGCGCCGCTTCCCCCGCCGGCAAGCTCGTCACATCACCCAAGTAAGAGTGTAAAAGCCGCGAGCCACTCGAGCGGACTGCGCCCTAGAAAATGTTCGGGCACGGATTCGTCCTCATTCCCTCCCGGGACCGTATGCCATTCGTTCAAAAAACTGGCCAGAAAACAGTAGTGAATCAATCTCCGATCAAACACTAACTTTCTTGTCAGGCTCTCACCTTCTAGGCTACAGGAAGTGGAGTTGACCGTAAGAGTCAGTCGGACCAATCGGCGAGGAACAGGTTGGTCTCATGCGGGGCTTGGCCGTTGCGATTGGAGGCCCACACGAGCCGCTTGCCGTCGGAAGAGAACATGGGAAAGGCATCGAAATCGGGTGCGTAGGTGATGCGCACAAGGCCAGTGCCGTCTTCGTTGATGAGGTACAGATCGAAATCGCGGCCGTTCTTCGGATCGGCCATGTTCGATGCGAAGACGATGCGTTTTCCGTCGGGATGCCAATAGGGCGCGAAATTCGCGGCCCCATTGCGTGTCACCTGGTGCTTGTTCGAACCATCCGCGTTCATAACCCAGATTTCCAGATTGCCCGGACGGATCAGACCCTTCGAAAGCAGATCCTTGTAGTCGGAGATTTCCTCTGGCGTTTTGGGATGCTCGGCGCGGTAGACGATTTTCTTGCCATCGTAGGACCAGAAGGGGCCGCCGTCGTAACCCAGCTCGCTAGTGAGCTGCTTCACGTTGGAGCCGTCGGCATTCATGGTGTAGATGTCGAGGTCGCCATTGCGCGTGGAAGTGAACACGATGTGCTTGCCGTCCCGGGTGATGGTGGACTCGGCATTGTAGCCGTGCGCGCGGGTAAGCTGCTTCACATCGCTGCCATCCGGCTTGGCCGTATAGATTTGATAGCTATCGTAAATCGGCCAGACGTAGCCATGGGAGTAATCAGGCTTCGGCGGACAGTCGGGGCTTGCCGCGTGAGTCGAGGAGAAGAGGACGCGATCGCCGGAGGGAAAGAAATAGGCGCAAGTCGTGCGGCCTTTGCCGGTGCTTACGAGCTTGGGTGTGGCAGGCTTTCCGTCGGGCATGTCCACGGCCATGGTGTAAATTTGGTCGCACGGAACGCCTTCGCCTTGATGCTGAAAAATAAGATATTTGTCGTCGAGGGAGAAATAGGCTTCGGCACTTTGGCCGCCGAAAGTAAGCTGCCGCACGTTTTTCAGATGCTTTGCCTCTTCCGGGACAGCCAGAGGGCCGGCGGTTGACTGCGGTGGCAGAGTTGGCGGAAGCGTGTCTCCACTCACCCAACAGCTCAGCACGGAGGCGCTGGCGACAAGCACGAATGACAAAGACAACCCATGCGCGCTTCTTCGGATTATTGAACCTGTCATTCTGTCTCCCTGCCTATCTCCGCTGCTCAAGGGTGACCGAGGCCGTGACGGGTTTGCCGTCGCGCAGGACGGTGACTTCTACAGCGTCGCCGACTTTGCTGCGGCGCAGGGCGTCGGTGAAATCGTAGAGATTCTTGATGGTTTTGTCGCCGAATTGGATGAGGACGTCTCCGGCTTGGAAACCTGCCTTTGCGGCGGGAGAACCGGGCTTTACATCGGAAAAGCGGACCCCATTTTCGATTTGGCCGAAGTCGGGGATGGAGCCGAAGTACGGGCCGTAGCCGCCACCGCCGCCGCTCGGCGTGCCTGCATGGGGATTGGGATTTTCGACGGCGACGTAGGCGGGGCGATCCAGAGCGGTGTCGATGCGCAAGGCGATGTTGGAGACCAGATCGAGCAGATGGGCGGCCCCAGGGGCGTTGATTTTATCCCAGGTGTCGGAGGGCTTGTGATAGTCGCTATGGAGACCGGAGAAGAAGAAAAGGACGGGAATGCGTTTCGTAACGAAGGAAGTGTGATCACTGGAGGAGTAGCCTCCCGGAGAGTTTTCGTACTTGAAGGTGGTGTTGGATTCGGCTTGATCGAGGATGGGTTGGAAGGTCGTGCCGGTGCCGAGGCCGCCGATGTAAACCTTGTCGTCTTTGATGCGGCCGATCATGTCCATATTGAGCATGGCGACAGCTTTGTCGAGCGGCAGAGTGGGGTTCTTGACCCATTCGGCGGAGCCGAGAAGGCCTAGCTCCTCGCCGGCGAAGTTCGCGAACAGAATGCCGCGTTGCAGCTGGCCCCTGAGCGGGGCAAAAAGGCGGGCGAGTTCGAGAACGCCCGCGGTGCCGGAGGCGTTGTCATCCGCGCCAGGATGGATTTGCCCGATCTGTGAAGGAGCCATCGAATGAGCTTCGCCGCGGCCGAGATGGTCGTAGTGGGCGCCAAGGATAACGTATTCGCCGGTTTTTCCGGGAAGATAGGCCAGCACGTTGTTGACGGTGGCGTGAATTCGTTCGATGTCCACGGTGAGGGAAAGAATTAATCTTGCCGAAGTGCTGCTGAGCGGGCCAGCGGCGTGGAGGGCGCCACCAGCTTCTGTTTGGACTTCGCTGAGAGTTATTCCCTGGTTTCGCAGCCAGTTATCGGCGGTGGAATTCTTCACTTGCAGGCAGAGGATTCCCGAGTCTTCGGGGCCTTCTGCGTCGCCAAATCGCGGCAGAACATCCTCTTCTCCGTTGGGGAGTTTTCCGTTGACCACGATGATTGCGGTGGCGCCGTGATTCTTGGCGTTTATAGCTTTGGAAATGACCCACTCGTGCGGCGTGTGACCGCCCTCCGTGGATTTTGCCGCTAGAGAGCCGGGCTCACCGCGTAGAGCGAGGACGATTTTGCCTTTGGCGTCGAGCCCTTGATAATCGTCGTAGGAAAACTCCGGAGCAGTGATCCCATAGCCCGCGAAAACCAGCGGAGCATCCACGGAGCCGTTAGCAGAAAAGCTCAGCGGGATGAACTCTTCAAGGAGCTTGTAATTCCTACGGTCAGCCGAGACGTTCTCCAGGTGAGGAGCTTCTTGAAGGCGATTCCCCGATCTGAGGTGTCGGCCGGTGATAACGTCGAAGGGCTGGAAGAAACCGTTCTTGCCGGCGGGTTCGAGGCCGAGGGATTTGTAGCGCTGTTCGATGAGGTGCGCGGCCCGAGTGAGGCCCTTGGCGCCGTCGCCGCGGCCCTCCATCGTGGGAGCAGTCAGTGATTTAACATCGGTCAGAAAACGTTGCTCGTCGGCGGTGCCAACCGTAGTTGGCGTATCGGCGGCGATCAGCGACAGCGCAAGAATTGCAAGGATCAACGGGGCCTGTCCCCAGCTCTTGCGCAAATTGCCTCTCTCTTTGGTTGGGGCAGAGCTCATAAGCACGCGATTTCTCCCCTGAAAGATCGTAGGGTGCTGCAGCAATCCTGTCAAATCATCTCGGTTCCGCTGGTTCCTAGTCTCTCTATGTTCCACCGGGGTTGCTTGACTGCACCACCTTGGTCGCGTGAACCCTGCCCCGCCGGCAACTGGTCAAATTCAAACGCTCCCACCCTCTTGACCATGGTAAATGCCGTGGTATGCTTCTCGACGGGTTAACTTGCGTCTTCGCTTGGGCGACCCGGCCTTCTGGAACCTCATTATCCTGGTCAGAACCTTTCTTTTCATGCCCTTGTGCATTATTGCGCTCTCAATCAAGCAGCGCCAAATGGTAACTTCTTTTGTTTGATAATCTTGCGCACTCTTTTGCGCTTTTTTGCGCGCAGCAAAAACTCAACTCTTTTGTTTTCAATTAATTTCGCACTCTTTCACAAGAAACTGGGGGTACCCCGCTGGCTCGGCACACTTCCGAAACATCGCCCGAACGGTATCGACCACATTCTCGTATCTTTAGGATAGGCACCCATGCGCCGCCGTCTCCTTCGCATCGCTCTGATTTTATTGCTCTTCCCGCCGCTCCTGGCGGCTGTGGCCGGATGGCTCGCCGGCCCTGCGTTCCTCCATCCCATTCGCCGCGAGTTGACTCCGGACCTCATCCGCGTAGCCGACGCTTCCTTCGCCGTCTCCGGGGCAAGCCGCGAGGATTTCGACGTGTCCGCACAGGATGGAGTGCTTCTCCGAGGTTGGAAGGTCCGCCCGAAAAATCCCAATGGCAACTGGGTCCTGCTCTTCCACGGGGTCGCTGACAACCGCATAGGAGTCGCTAGTCATTCAGAATTCTTGCTGCGCGCCGGCTACAGCGTCGTCATGATGGACGCCCGCGCCCACGGCGCCAGCGGCGGCCCTGTCGCCACCTACGGCTGGCTCGAACGCAACGACACGCGCGCCATCATCGACGCTCTCGAATCGAACGAACAACCCAAACATCTCTTTGCTCTCGGCGAATCGATGGGCGCCGGCATCGTGCTGCAATCCGCGGCCGCCGATCCGCGCATCGAAGCCGTCGTCGCCGAAGCCTCTTTCGCCGACCTCCGCGAAGCGGCCTATGACTACGCCGGACTGCGAAAATACCCCTGGCTCGGCAAAACTATCTTCGCTCCCGGCACCTGGACGCTTTTGTATCGCGACGAAAAACTCGCTGAATTTCCCGTTGCGGAAGTCTCACCGGTAAAAGCCGTCGCCTCCCGCGCTTTTCCGGTCCTGCTTATTTGCGATGAGATGGATGTGGCATTGCCCTGCCGCCATTCGCAAATGATCTACACCGCCGCCCGCGGCCCCAAGCAGCTTTGGATCGTCCCTGGCGCCTTCCACACCGCCGCCTTGGGCTTCCAGCCTGAAGAATTCCGCCGCCGCGTCCTCTTGTTCTTCGCGGCGTCCGCCGCCGCCCCTTAGTTCAAAACAATCGGCACGCGGCCGCCGGCCTACAGGCACGAGAGTTTGTTCTCAGTTCTCAGTTCTCAGTATTGAGTTGATCCTATCTGCATCTTAGGTTTCGTTTCAGGAAATCCTCACGGACCCATTCATAAATCAATACATTCGCTAAATGACTATATTCTTGGCAAGTCCCACTTTGGGACTCAGTCCCGGCCCTCCCTCCTTTTCCGTTCCAATTTGGGAAGGCGTCGGGCGAAGATCCCGCCAGAGCCCGCTACCAGAACGAAGCGGGCTCCTCGAATCCTTCTCGAAGAGCCCGCCTGTTTGATCTCGTATGGCTTTCAGTTCCCTCGCCAGAAGTTACGAGTCACTTCCGGCGAGGATTTTCTTCCGCGAACACTTGGCCGCTAGGGCTTGGCCTTCTTCGGCGGCGCCGGAGCGGCCGTTTTCTTCTTGGGTGTTTCACCGCCGCCCCTGCTGAGCAGCGTCAAGGCGTCCTTGGCACTGAAGGGGAAGCGGCGAACGGACTGTTCACCGGTGGTGCTCAGAGTGACGTCGACGCGGCGGTTGTTGGCCAGGCGCACGGTCAGCAGGTTTTTCAGGATCTTCTGCTTTTCCGCCGCGCTCAAGTCAGGATCGGCTTCGATCAGGTTCTTGACCTCCTCGGACGTCATGTTCTTTTCAAAGCCAAATGCCCGGGTCTCGATGTGGTCCGCGGGTACGCCCTTCTCCACCAGGTAGTTCTTGGTGCGTTCCACGCGGCGTTCGGAGAGTTTCACGTTGTAGTCCTTGGCTCCGCGAATGTCCGCATGGCCTTCGAGAATCAAGTGAGCGTCCGGCCGGTATTTCAGATATTGGAGAAAGTCGCTCGCCAGCGCATCGAGCGTCGCTGCCTGGCTAACCATCAGACCGCCTGTGGGTTTCGCCACGGTGGGCTGGGCCGTCGGGAAATAGATGCTGTGCAGCGCCAGCTTGGCTTCCAGTTGCTTGATCTGCGGGGGCTCCTTCACTTCCACCTTGCCGGAAGCATCGGCGGTGCCGCCGCGGCCGTCGTTCACCGCGCACTTCACGGTGTACGTGTCGGGCGGAATGCCGGTGGAATCAAATTGAACATTCGAACCGCTCCCCACGATCTGTCCACCCGTTGTTGTGTAGCTATAAGTCAGCGGATCGTTGTCCGGGTCGCTGCCGTTGCAAGTGACGCCGGTGCGCTCGCCCGGCAGAATCGGGCTGCGCTCGATGGAGAGCGTCGCCGTCGGAGGATGATTGGGCTTTTCTTCGACCTTGATGTCCGCGGCGCAGGAGGCCGTCCCGCCCTTGCCGTCATCCACTTTTGCGGTGACCGTGTAGGAACCAACGCCAACGCCAGACAAGTTCCAGCGCGCTTCCGGGCCCGTGCCCTCTACCGCGCCGCCCGTCGCCGTGTAGCTGTAGGTCAGTGGATCGTTATCCGGGTCGCTGGCGTTCACGTGCACGGCCACGCTGTCGCCCGAGCCGGCATACACTGACGCCGGGCTCACCGAGCAAGCCGCGACCGGCGGGTGGTTCGGCGGAGGGGGCGGATTCGGAATCCCGAAACGCAGCACCAGGCCGGTGCCGGCGCGGAAGTTATTCTGGCGCCCGGTGGCCGTAACCGCGGGGCCCGAGAAACTGGTCATGAGGTAATCAAGTTGGGCCACGCGCCAAGCGAGGTTCTTGGTCAGGACCATGTCGATGCCGCCACCCGCCGCCATCGCGAAGGCGCTCTGCGAACCTACTCCCGTCAGTTCTATGCCACCCCTGGCTCCGCCGACCAGGAACTCGCCGAAGGGAACGAAGTAGTCAAACTTGCGCAAGTTCAGCCGCGGACCGAACAAATAGCTGATCAGACTGCCGTTCGTATCAATGTTGCTGCCGGTCAGGGGGAAGAGATTGCGCTTGAAATCGTAACCGCCCAACTCGCCGGTAAGTCCCAGCCACTTCGACGCGTTGTAGGTGAACGAACCCGACCCGCCATGGGTGTTGAAATTCGCGAAAGGGTCGCCGGGCGCGAAATTGATGTAATCATACATTCCGGCGATTTCATACCGCGGTACCAGCTGGCCCGGTGTGCGCGTGTCCGCGGAAACTGCTGCCGGTCCCGGGAAGGGGGCAGGCTGGGGCGCTGCAGGCAACGCGAATACGCCCTTCGCCGCCGCTTTGCTGCTCCCCGCAGCCCTGCTCGAAGGCACGCTCTTCTCCGCGGCCGTTGCCGCGTTCGTGGCATCGTCGCCCGCTCCGCCGCTCTTTTGCTGAGCGCACAGCGGCAATGCCAAAAGCGCGCTCATTGCCAGTGCTGCACACCAATTACGCATCTCTTTCCTCCTGAGCTTTATCCAGCTAATCCCGTTTGGTTTACGCGCCCGCCTGCTGACCGCTCGCTGCTCCCAGCGGGCTCCGTTGGACGCATCGCAGCTCTGCAACTCGTTACTTCTAGCCTCCGCAGGCAACTTATCCCAAACCTATTTCCGGGCCGGGAAAATTCCAAAGAAGTAAGAGAGCGAGGTGCCGCAAGGTTATTCCACAACTCCCTCTTTCCGCAACTGTTTCCTTGCTCTTCTCTTTTATTTTTCTCTTGCCTGCCTACCCATTTGCGCCGAACCTCTGCGCCGCTCTGATCTCGTAGTTTTCTCGCGGCATAGGTGCTGACGCCGTAGTTTTTTCCGCAAGATTTGTGCGGTCTCGATGGCCAGCCAGAGCATTCTGTCGATCCGATGCCGGCGAATACGCAGCGTACTTCAGTGCGGCGGCAATGCCGGGCTGAGTCGCCGCCTGGCTTTAAGCAGGACATCCGTGGAATCCGGCCGGCCATTCCAGAAATCGAGCCGGATGCGGCCGTCGGGAAGTTGCGTGACAGTTGCGGGAATGGCGCTTGCGACTAAGTACCAGCCCGGGGGAAGAACGACGGCGTTGCGCGGCCGGCCAAGGCTGCGGTCGAAGACCAGTTCGTCTGCGTCCAAGTGATAACTGACGGGCGCCGTATAAGTCTCGGAGATTCGCAATCGCATCGACTGCCCTTTTTTCACCGGCGGAAACGGAATCATCACGACTTGCGCCGCCGGTTTTACCGCTTCGCCGGATTCGATTCTTGCGGCGGCGAGTTCGGCGCCAGTCATCAGCCGCGTCGGAAGTTTTTCGCCGGTGTCCAGAATGTACGCCGATGGATCGGAAACCGTGCTGCCCTCGCGAACCACGTTGAGATACTTATCGGCGCCAGGATGGGACTCGGTGTAGTCGTGATACAGGCTGAACGCGTGAGTCTCGGGTTGCTGCAGGAAGTAAACGATATCGCGATCCTGATGGGCGCGTTCGGAAAGCCGCTCACGCTCGGTTTCTCCAGGGAAAGGCGCTTCCCAACTGCGCGTTTGCGTCAACGGATGGAGCGCGGCGGACGGCCCGGTTTGCGCGCCCGGCTTCGCGCGGAGCGTCAGGGGCGCTTCACCAGCGCCGGCATTGATGAAGCTGACGGCGATGCGCCCATCCGGCTCTGACAAAACTTGCGACGGTACGTTGCAGCCTACCAACTCGTAACCTCTCGGCAAGACCACGCTGTTTCGTTTGATGCCCAGCCCGCGATTGAAAACGATGGCGTCGCCATCGCGGTAGTAGCTTTTCGGATCTCTGTACGTTTTGACGATGAGGATCCGGCCCTGTCCTTCCGGGGGAACTGGACGCGCGAGTTGGACCCGGATGTAGCTCCCGGAGGGATCCGCGCCGGGCATTAAGGGATCCTTGACGGCCTGGGCGCCGCTGACGACTTCGAAGCGCAGGGACTCGCCGGTCATGGCGTCGTAGACGGCTTCGTCGCTCGCCGTGCTGCCCTTGCGGATCGGATTGAAGAACACCTTGGCGCCGGCCGCCGTTGCGGTCACCTCATAATAAATTTTGAAGCTTGCGCTCTCGGGCGCGAGCAATTCGTAACGCGTGTATTCGTCGGATTCCGTTTGCGGCGCCGCGGGAGGCGCCGGAGTTGCGGCGGGCTGTTGAGCGCGCAGAACTACGCCACAGAAAAGCACCGTGGCAATGGCCGTTGCAAATGACTTGGACATCCAAGCTCCCTTCATCGATCGTAAGAAATCCCCATTCAGTCCCAGCATGATCTCCGATTCAAGTGGTGGAGTAAATGAACAGAATCCTCGACTGGCCCAGCCCCAATCCTTTCATGACTCGGCGACACAATGGCTCGAAAGAAGGACTGGTGCGGGCGCCCGGAGCGCCCGCACCACCAGTGGGTTTTTCTCCTTGCTCTGTCCTGCGCTACACTACTTTTCGGATGCACTCGATAACCTCGCTCGACAACCTCTGGATGGGACGGCCGCGTTCCGTTGCTGCCGCGCTACTCGAGTCAGACAGCCACCGCGCCATCGTCGACCCAGGGCCAGGTTCCACGCTCGGCACCTTGCACCAACGGCTTCATGCCCGTGGCATCGGCGTGGGCGATCTCGACGCCATTCTTCTGACGCACATCCACCTGGACCACGCCGGCGCTACAGGCTCCCTGGTCCGCGAAAATCCACGGCTTGCCGTCTACGTGCACAAGAATGGCGCGCCCCACATGATCGACCCGTCCAAACTCCTCGCCAGCGCCCAGCGCCTCTGGCCCAACGATCTGCAGCTCCTGTTCGGCGAAACTCTTTCCGTTCCGGCGGAAAATTTGCGCATCCTCGAGGGAGGAGAAAATCTCACTCTCGGCTTGCGCCAACTCGAGGTCGTCTACACGCCCGGGCACGCCTCGCACCACGTCAGCTACTTCGACAAGACGGAAGGCGTTGCCTTCGTCGGCGATACGGCGGGCGTGCGCATCGAGGGAAATTCCTTCGTCATGCCCGCTACTCCTCCGCCGGACATCGATCTCGGCATCTGGGACACTTCCTTCGCCGCCATCCTGGAGCGCAAGCCAGCGCGGCTCTTCCTCACGCACTTCGGTTATTCCGATAATCCTTCCGAACACATCGTTTTGTTCCGCGAACGGCTGCATCACTGGGCCGCGCTCACCGCGGAAATCCTGCGCAACGCCGCCAGCGAGTCCGCCGCGATGGATTCCTTCATGTCCGCGACGTATGCCGAAATCGCTGAGCATCTCCCCGCCGGTGAAGCCGAACATTACGCCTTCAGCGCCGGCCTGAATCTCTCGTTCCTCGGCCTCGCCCGGTATCTGCGCAAACGTGCTGCAGCCGTTTCCTGAGCTGCACGCTGGATTCTTGTGATTCGAAATGGAAAGCGGAAGGACTACGCGGCCGTTCCGGAAGGGGACACTTCTTCCGAACCCGCGGCGGACTCTGTTGCGGGTGCGGCCAGCGCTTCGAGGCGAGCAGAAAGCGCTTCGACGAGCAGATCGACGAGCTTCTTTGCGCCGCTGCCGCCGGGATCTTTGTCGGGGTTGTACTGCGCCACATCGAGACCCAGCAGGTTCTTGTGCTTCACAAACTCCATGAAGGATGCGCGGACGTCGTCGAAGCGCATCCCGCCGCTGCCCGGCACGTTCACCGCAGGAAAATCTTCCTCGGCGATGACATCGGTATCGAGATGGAGAATGAATTCGCGCGCGTCGGCGTGCACCAGTGCCAGCGCTTCGTGCGCCGCTTTGCTGCCGCCTTTGAATTGGATATCCGCGGCGTCCATATGCCGCATCGGCGATTTGCTGAGAAACTCCTGCTCCGGTGGATCGAGCCTCTCGAGTCCGAAGAGGGTAACATCCGGCTCGCGCACCAGCGGCGCCTCGCTCCAGAAGCGCACCAGCTCCGGCGCACCCTTGCCGATGATGTGGGCCACAACCATACCGTCGATGCGGCCGGAGGGAGTGCTTGCTGGCGTATTCAAATCCGCGTCGCGATCGAACCAGAGAAGATTCACGTGCCTGTAGTACCGCCGCGCGCCGGTGAGCAAGCCGATGACCTGAGCGCAGTCACCGCCCAGGACCAGAACCAGCGCACCGCTTTTCACCGCGAGTTCCGCGTGCGTCTTCAAATCGTTGAGGCCGGCGACGATTTCGGTCAAATTGCGGGCGCGCCGGTGTTCTTCGTCGTTGGCGAAGAGACGCGGGGCGCAGTCGCCATAATCCACAACTTCATAGCCGGCACCCCTTAACTTTTCAGCGAGCCCCGCCGCGCGCAGCGCCGCCGGGGCCTTCTCGCTTCCCGCGGAAAATGCCGCGGCACTCGAGGGCGCGCCAATCAAGGCAATCTTCTTCGGCTGACGGACGATTTTGACCGCCAAGGGCTGGCTCCTTGTCTTGTATTTCCCGTCTACCGCGCTAGGCTACCGGTGACTGGATCATATCGGGCTCAGGGCTGCAAATCACATCAGTCATGCACCGCGCGTTTCCCTGCCGGGCACTACAAACTCTTTAGCGGCGTGGCACAGGCGCAATGGTCGCCAATTCCGGCGGAAGGGTGAAGCGCACGTCCTCGCGGATCAAATCCAGATCCCGCTGATCCGTGAAGCCGAACTCCGCCAGCCGTTCGCTTACCTGCTCCACAAGGACTTCCGGGGCGGACGCGCCCGCGGTCAACCCCACGCGCGAAACGCCTTCAAGCCACTTCACATCGATGTCCTTCGCCGAATCGATCAATTGCGCTTTAACGCCGCTGCGCTGGGCGACTTCCACGAGGCGGTTGGAATTCGAGCTGTTCGGCGAACCCACCACCAGGATCAGGTCAACGTCTTTTGCCACCTGCTCGACCGCTTCTTGGCGGTTCTGCGTAGCGTAGCAAATGTCGTCGCTCGCAGGACCTTGGATGAATGGAAACTTCTGGCGCAGACGCGCCACGATCTCCTGAGTGTCGTAGAGGCTTAGGGTCGTCTGCGTGAGGAACGAGAGCTTGTCGGGGTCTTCCACTTCGAGAGCATCCACGGCGGCGACGGAGTCCACAACGATGGTACGATCCGGCGCTTCGCCCGAAGTTCCGACGATCTCCTGATGGTCACGATGACCGATCAGAATAATGGTGCGTTTTTCCCGCGCAAACTTGAGGGCCTCGAGGTGCACTTTAGTCACCAGCGGGCAGGTGGCGTCAATCACTTTCAGCGCTCGCGACTTGGCTTCTTCACGAACCGTCGGCGGAACGCCGTGGGCGCTGAAAACCAGGACGGCACCATGCGGCACTTCCTCGATAGCTTCGACAAAGATCGCGCCGCGCCGGCGTAGCTGCTCGACTACGTAAGTGTTATGGACGATCTCGTGATGTACATAGACCGGCGCGCCGTACGCTTCCAGCGCAAGCTCGACGATATCCACGGCGCGCACTACGCCCGCGCAGAAACCCCGCGGCCTTACCCTCAGCAATACTTTTCCATTCGCTGCAGTCGGCATTTTGGTCCTAAATGGTTGATTTCCGAAGACTCTATCATACCTCACGGCGCGCCTCGCCCGCATCCCGTTTCCCAAAAATTCCCTTTCACCTAACTCCGATTATTCCACTGGCTTTCAGGTTCAGGATGAAAGAGGAAGCCAAAAGCTATCGCCGACTGTCAGTCGCTTACTATAATTGCATAATTCTACGGGAGGGTTCTTTGAAGCTGGCGAAGAGGGAACGAAAGGAGGCAGGGAGGACGCGCGGCAACGGGTAAACTTAGCAGGTACTATGAATATAATCCCTAGCGGCTCGCACACCCGCCTGCCAACCAAGCCGCAAGACCAGAATTCTTAATCACTTATGGGGCACCCATTTTGGCATTCCATAAGCATTACTTAACCATGCCGAGCCATTTCGTTCCTGCTCGTCCCCAGGAAGCGGAGGTAGAATCCTCCGAAGTTAGGGATTGGAGATCGGAAGCCAGTCCAATCCTTCGCAAGACCCCAGCGCTAACGCGCAGGGGAATAACGAGGCCTCATGAACACAGCCATTTTGCTTGTGGATGTTGCTTCGGCGAGCCGCGATTCCTGGAAATCATTTCTACAGAGTCATAACTACGAAGTATTTACTGCAGATGACGGGGAATCCGCTCTGCGGGAGTGTCTGCAACTTCAGCCCGATCTGGTTCTGCTGTATGACGCGCTACCAGATGTCGATGCCTTCGACGTCTGTCGCCGTATGAAGGGAAACCCGCTCAATCACGAGCTCCCCATTGTGTTGATCAAGTCTTCGCCGCAGCCAGCAGATGTCGCGCGCGGACAGGAAGCAGGCGCTGCCGACTTCTGGGGAACTTGCAGTTCGCTCGCGGAAGCGTTAAGCCGCGTGCAGTCGCTCTTGCTTTTCAAGACGTATATCGATGAACAGGCGGAGGCCGTGGTGCTTTCGCTGGCCCGCAGCATCGAAGCGAAACATCCGCTCACGAACGGGCACTCCGACCGGATAGCAAAGTACGCCGTGCTTCTCGGCAGCAGTGTGGGTTTGCCGGAAGAAGAATTGCAGGAGTTGCGGATCGCATGCTTGCTTCACGATGTCGGAAAAGTGGCCGTGCCGGATGAGATTCTTCTCAAGCCCGCAGCACTGAACGCGGAAGAGACCGAGATCGTCAGGCAACATCCCGTTATTGGGGAGAGCATCTGCGCCCCGCTGAAGTCGCTGCGCCGCATTCTGCCGGTGATCCGGCATCACCATGAGCGCATGGACGGGAGTGGATATCCTGATGGCCTGTGCGGACATGAAATCCCGCTGATGACGCGGATCCTCCAAATCGCAGACATCTACGATGCGCTCATCACCGATCGCCCTTACCGGGATGCGCTTTCTTCAGTGGAGGCCTTGGAAACTCTCAACCGAGAGGCTGGGTACGGCTGGCTTGATGATTCCCTGGTGGTGAAGTTCTCGCAGATCTGCAGATACGGCGAATACCTCCCGGTAATAGGGAGATCCATGCTGGCTTCCTACTACGCGTAACAGCACATCGTTCGTCCGCTAGTTCCGCACATTGAAAAAGTTTTCTGTCCATGTCCAAATTGGCGCTCGCTGAACCAATGCGTTCAGCCGTAAGATTCGCACATCATGGCAACGGAGATGGCCGTCTTACCGGTGATGCTGGAAGGCGAGCACGTGCGGCTGGAGCCGCTAACGAAGGCGCATCTGGGGGGACTGGCCGAGGCCGGCCTGGACGAGGAGTTGTGGCGCTGGATTCCCGTGCCGGTTCGAACGGTGGATGAAATGGCAGCGTACATCGGGACTGCGCTCCAGGAACAAGAACGGGGCGTGTCATTGCCGTTTGCCATTCTTGAGAAGGCCACGGGGCGCCCGATCGGGAGCACGCGTTACGGCAATATCGACCGTACGCATCATCGCGTGGAGATTGGCTGGACGTGGGTAGCGCGCGAGTGGCAGCGCTCGGCCGTGAATACGGAAGCGAAGTATCTGCTGCTGAGGCATGCTTTCGAAGCGCTGGGGTGCATGCGCGTGGAGTTGAAGACGGACTCGCTGAACGAGCGCTCGCGCGCGGCGATCCTGCGCATCGGCGCTCGGGAAGAGGGTATCTTCCGGAACCACATGATTACGGCGAGCGGGCGCATCCGGCATTCTGTTTATTTCAGCATTATCGATTCCGAGTGGCCGGCGGTGAAAGCGCGCCTGGAAGCGATACTGAGTTCCCGCAAGCACTAGCGCCGCGCGGGCCGGCTTGATGCCCTGCCTCTTGCGCAACGGCTCGCCATTCGGCAGCACTCCAACATCATCAACTAAGGTAAAATTCAGCCCGCATACAATGCGATTTGAAGGAGGATCGTGGCTACGTCCGACAATCCGATGAACCGCCGGCGCAGCGAGCGCGTGATGCTGCAGATGAAGGTCACAGTGATCGCGGAAGACGTCCAGCGCAAATCACGTCAAGAAGAAGCGCTGACGCTGGTCGTCAACGCTCATGGCGGCTTGCTGAAAATGAAGATGGAGGTGCACGTCGGCCAGCCTATGCTACTCGTAAACCCGCAGAAAAGTGTGGAGCAAAACTGCCGGGTCATTCGCGTGGAAGATACATCACCGGAATATTTCTCCGTGGCGTTCGAGTTCGATCAATCGAACCCCAAGTTCTGGCCGGTTGTTTTTCCGCCCTCGGATTGGGATGCTCCACGCGCCTGATGCCGCGCTAGGCAACTTCAGCCGCACGGAATTGACTCCTTCTCCTTTTTTACCGGCTCACGTGCTCCCTCGACCACCGCGACTCTTCCAACAATTCAGGGTTCGATATTGCAGGGACGATGTCCGCTTTGGAGGACGCTCTGATGAAATATCGGATGAATGGCATTGGAAGATCGCCGCTCCTGACGGCTTCGCTTTTGATTCTTGGACTGCTGCTCGCCGGTTGCGACGACCGCGTCACCGTGATTCGCGATGCGAATATCCCCATACCCAGGGGGAGCACCTGGGCCTGGAAGCCTGTCGCGCCACCCAAGGACGCGGACCGACGTCCTGTTGTATCGCGGGACGTGATCTCGCGCGGAGAAACCGTCGCGCGCGAACCCGGCGCCAACAACGAAATCGTTCGCCAGCGCATCCGCGCGGCAATCGAGCAGACACTGTCGTCCAAGGGATTGCGGCAAGTCAGCGACCCGCAAGCTGCGGATTTCCTCGTGGACTATCACGTCGCTGTACGGCGGCACGACGTGACCGTGCAACGTGGGTACCCGGGCGGATACCCCGGCCTCGTTTGCGGCCCTTATGGATGCTGGGAATCGTGGGGCGGGCGGCCGCCGGAAGTCAGCTACGAAAATATTCGCTTCCGCGAAGGCACGGTGGTCTTTGACTTTGTGAAGCAATCGACGAAGCGGCTGGCGTATCGCGCGATTGGTCAAAAGCCGGTCGACCGCGATACGTTCAATCAGGACGAGATCAATGAATTCGTCCACCACATGCTCGGGAAGTTGAAGACCACCGGGTAGGGTTGATCCACTTTCGTCGGGCACTTACGGATGAGATTCGAGGGCAGATACTGGAAGCATTCGCCATCACCGCCCTGGCAGAATTCAAAACGCGCGCGCCAGCGCAGCCGGCTAAATCCCATACTCTCACGAGAAGGCAAGGCCCAACAGCTATGGCAGCAAACCGAAGATGGCGACGCTGTTTGGTGTGCCCACGTAAACTTTTCCGTTCACGATCACCGGGGTGATGAATTTTCCATTGCCGCTGAAGTGGTCGCGGCCATTTGTGGCCTGATCGGAATCGTAAAGTTCCTTGGTGAGATCGCTGGCATCATACGCAAAAAGGATGGCCCCGCTATTTTCGATGGCCCAGACGATTCCGTTGGTTGTGCCGTTTGCGGAGACGCTCGGCGTCGTCCCGGGATATCCGAAACGATGCGTGGATTGTGACGAAGGAGTGCTCGCGAGTTTCGCGCTCGTCATTGGGAATGCTTTCAGGACGTCGCCCACGGCGCCAAAGTAAACCGTGCCATTGAAATACGCGGGCATGGAAAAGACCTGCCCGCCGAGCTGGCCTGAAATTTCCTGATAGATCTGGTCCGAGTTTAGGTTGAACTTGCCCATGTTGTCGCGGTCGGCAAGGTAAATGACGGTGTCTTTACCGGCGCCGACGGACAGGTGCTTCGTCACGCCCCCCGCGTCTTGAGCGTCCGGCAGGAGAATCGCGCCGCCAGAGCCGAGATCCAGGTCGGCGCTTGATTCAGGAACGGTATTGTGCGGAGTAAAATAATCCACCAGTTTGAGTCCCGCCCCGGTGGAAATCTTGACAAAACAATTTCCGCAATCTGCGTTGGATGGGAACCCCTGAGCGTTCAGAGTGGTGTCAAAATCGCCGTTGCCCTCTAGGAAAAAGATGTTCCCCGACGAATCGGCGGCAGGAGCGGAACCCGACATCCAAATTCCGCCTTCGCTCCCGTTTGGTACCAGATTCAAAACGCTCGTTTGGGCGAGGTTGTCCGCGCTGAAGGCCATGACCCACGAGGTGTAAGGGCGATGGTCGCAGTGAGAGGACCAGGTGGTGTAAATCTTTCCGTTGATCTCCAGCAGGCCGGGCCTCTCTTTATATTGTTTCGGATCAAAGACGACCTTTCCGCCGGAGCTGTTGTCGCCCGTTCCGGGATAGCTTGCCGTGATCGTCTGCGGGCCTCCGAAGAGCTCCTTGCCCGTAGTTAAATCGAGCGCGTGCAAGCGCTGGAAATAGGTTCCAGCGGTGCTCTTCGACATCGCCACGAGGTAGATGGCATTGCGCGTGCGGTCAATGACCGGCGTCGCGGTGATGCCAATTTCCGGCGAGACCTGGGCACACCCTGCCACCGGATCGCTCGGCGTTTCGCTGTTGCCGAGGGTTGACGTCTTCCACAAGGACGAAGCGGTCGCGCCACTGACGGAGTCGGCGTCGAAGGCGTAGACGGAATCGTGTTCCGTAACGACGTAAAGAACATTCTTCTTTTGCCCGCCGATGGTCACCTGGGAAAGATAGAGAGGCTGGGCATCCACCCTGCCATCCACGGGGAATTCTCCAAGCTTTCCGAATTTCGTGGAATTCACGTTCGCCGGAGTCAGCGCTGTTTCATTCAGATTCTGGCCAGTGCGCTGGTTGTCGTAGTGATACGTGAGGACGTCCACGCCTGCATAGGGGCCACCTGCCCCGCCCCCATTTACGGAACCGGTGATGGAGTTGCCGCCACACCCCGCGAAAGAGAACGCAATGAGAACGACTGTGATTGAGCATGAGAGGGCGATTCGCCGCATTAGCATTAACCTCGATATTGAACTCAGCGGCTGGGCTAAGCAGGGAGCGAGACGCCGGGGCAGATTGAACCAGTCTAGCGAATACATAAAATACGGCCTAGGAAAAAAATACCTGAAATACGGCCCAAGAGAAAACTGTAAGGCCTTACTAGATTCGCGCCCGGGGGAATTGCTTGTGAACTGCGGTACAGTTTTTGGCTAGCGCGTTGGGAGCGGGCTGGGGACCGCCATGGCTGGCCTGCTTGCCTCGGCGCTTCCTTCCTTCTATTCTCAGTGTCCTTATGCTGCTCAAAGATCAGGTCGCACTCATCACTGGTTCGGGCAGGGGAATTGGCCGCGCCATTGCGCATCTTTTTGCGAAAGAGGGCGCCGCGGTGTTTCTGACGGCACGCACGGATAAGGAACTCGCCTCCACAACGGGGGAGATTTCGCGTGCCGGAGGCCGCGGCGGATACGCCACGGCAGATTTATCGCGGGAATCCGATTGCGCGCAAGCCGTGGCTGCGGCGCGAGAAAAGTTCGGCAGGATCGACATCCTGGTGAACAATGCGGGACACTATGGCCCGGTGGTTCCCGTTGAAGACTATCCGCTGGTGGATTTCGACAAAGTAATTGCCGTTCACCTTCGTGCCGCGTTTCTGTTGTCGAAACTGGTCCTGCCGGAAATGTACGCGCGGCAGTCTGGCGTGATCCTGAACATCTCAAGTATCTCGGCGAAGGCGGCCTACGCGTGGGGCTCGGGCTATGCCGCGGCAAAAGCAGGGATGCTGGGGCTGACGCGGGTCACAGCGGCGGAAGGAGCGCGAAAAGGCGTACGCGTGAATGCTATCTGCCCAGGACCGGTAACGGAAACGCAGATGTCGAAGGACCTGGGCGCCGTGCTCGCAAAGAAGATGGGTGTGAACGAGGATGAGCAATTGGCCGGCTTTCTGAACGGCTTGCTACAGGGCCGCGCACAGACGGCGCAGGAGATTGCACGCGCCGCACTGTTCCTATGCTCGGAGCAATCCAGCGCGATGACCGGCCAGTCCGTCAACGTCGATGGCGGCGTGGCGTTCTACTAAGAAGACGCCGAATCAGCGCATTTCGTTTTTGTACACAAACCCGCCCTTCATCACAAATTTCACATTTTCTAGCTCTTTAATATTTTTCAGCGGATCGCCGCTGACGGCCACAATGTCCGCCCACTTGCCGGCCTCGATGGTACCCGCTTTGTCACCCCAGCCAAGAAGCTCGGCGGGGACTGAAGTGCCGGCTCGAATCGCCTGCAGTGGGGTCATACCGTATTGCACGTAGTATTCGAATTCCTTGGCTTGGTTGAGCACCTTCCAATCAAAACCGCCGGCGTCCGTGCCCAGCGCGATTTTCACGCCCTTCTTGATGGCTTTCGGAAAGTTTTCGCGCTGCAATTCCGCCATCTTCGGCCAGTTGCCCCCGCGCCCTGGGGCGACATACATGCCAACGGTGATCGTCGGTACCCAATAAATCCCTCTTTTAACCATTTCGTCCATCAGAGCGTCGGTAAGCCCGTCACCGTGTTCGATCGTATCCACGCCGGCGCGCAGCGCAGCGGCGATCCCGTCACTGCCGATCGCGTGCGCCGCCACTTTCTTGCCGATGCGATGCGCTTCGTCCACGATGGTCTTTGCTTCTTCATCGGTGAAATTCACCATCGAGTGAAGCACCCCGTCAGCTTCGAAGTGGTAGCGGCGGTCGGAGTAATATTTGATCCAATCGGCGCCGTACATCGCCTGCTCGCGCACGGCCTTGCGCGCACCGTCGGTTCCGTCCACGTACTGCACACCGGTAGGAACCTTAAGCTCCCAGGAATAACCAAGCAGCGGATACATTCCCGTGGGAGCCATCGCGCGTGTGGCCGCCTGCATGCGCGGGCCAGGCACTTCGCCATTGGCTATCGCCATCTTCACGTCCACGTCCGCGTACATCGCGCCTTCCGTCTCCAGGTCGCGAATGGCCGTGAATCCGTGCGAAAGCGCGATCTGCGCGTTGCGCGCGGCGAGGATCGCGCGATAGGGAATCGATTCCTTCAGCAATTGCGCGTCATATTCCTCGGCTGTGATGTCGCCTTGCAGCAGGACGTGCGTATGGGTATCGATGAAACCAGGCAAGACGGTGGCCTTCGAAAGGTCAATCACCTCCACACCGGCGGGCGCGCTTCCTCCTGCCACGACGGACGCGATCTTGTCGCCCTCGATTACGATCAGCACATTCTCGAGCGGCTTATCGCTCTTCCCATCAATCAGCTTTCCAGCAAGGATGGCCACGCGGTGTGGGGTCTGACAAAGGGCGAGCATGGACATTACGAGACTCAAACCAAACGCAATAAGCAGACGACGCATCAGAGAGCTCCTCCTTCAAAGACGCCAGAGGGTATCAGAAACAGGAAGTTTCGTCGCCTCCTGAAAGTGTCCTGAAAGTGTCCGACAAGACTTGAACTGCCGGAATCGCTGGAACCCTCCAAACCCTCCAGGCCAATATCGACAATGAAGCGGGCTTCGGCTAACATCTGCCACACGGGGTTCCGCGCGAGAGGCGCACGGCCGACAGATGTGCTGGAAGCTGCTTCACACTTAGATCGAGTTTTGCCTCCCTGCGGAAAAGATGTCTCTGCCTGACGAAAGTCTTGTGGAGCTACTGGCATTAGGAGCTGCATCTCTTTGGAGCAGACGTGAGCCAATCGTCTCTGATTGATCCACCTCGCAATTCCGCGGGAGAAGACGCGCGGCGCAGCACGCGCATCGAGCGGTCCGTCCCGCTGATCGTTTTCGGTCAGAACCGCCTTGGCGAGCCATTTGTGGAAAGAACGGTGTCGACCAGCCTGAACCTGCATGGGTGCCGGTATCCTTCGCGGCACGATTACGGCGTTGGATCGTGGGTTACGTTGCAGGTGGTGGGATTGGAAGTCGAGCCGAAGCCCCCGGCGGTGCGCGCAAGAGTGCGCTCGGTCCACACATCTCAAAGTTTGCGGGAATTGCAGCAAGTCGGGGTGGAGTTGGAAAACCCGGGGAATGTTTGGGGGATTGTTACGCCCCCTCAGGATTGGATGAAGGTGGCAGGATCGAACACCACCGTGGCGCAATTCGCAACGGCGGTCGCGCCTGCGCTGGATCCCCCGCCCAGGACGCTAAAAATCGACGAACTGCCGGTGAATGCCGAGCACAAGATGGCCGAGGTCGCTACATTTCCTTCACCTTCGCCGGTTGCTACGAAGTCGCAGGCTCCGAGGGCGGCCGAGGCCCCCCAGCCGAAACGCGTGGTCGTCACGCCGGATGCACTCATCTCCGCGTTGCAGGGAAAACTGCAGCACGCGGCAGAGAAAGCAGTCGAGGGGGCGATAGCGCGCCAAGTGGATGAAGCGGTGCGCGAGGCGCTCAGCTCGATTGATGACGTACGCAACTCGAGCGTGCGCGAGATTCAAGAACTTTTCCCTACGCGAGTGGAGGCGATGCGGCTTTCCTCGAAGGAGGAATTCACCGGCGAGATCGCCTCACACTGGAAAGAACAAATGGAAAAGTACCGCGGCCAGGCGGAGGAGATGGCGCAGCGGCTGCAGAAGCAAGCGGCGGAGTTGCGGCACGAACTGGCGAGGTCGCAGGAATTTGTGGAAAGAATGACGCTCGAAAGGGAACCCCGGATCCAAGCGCGCCTTAACGAAGCGGTGGCCCAGGCCCTATCCCAATTCGAAACGGCGACCGCCCGCTCCGCCGACCGCCGCTACCAGCTCATGCTGGAGAATACCCAGGCTGGAATACAGGAGGCGCTCCTGAAACTCGATGCGCGCTCCGCGGAAGTGCAAGCGCTGGTGCAGAGCGCGGTGAATTCCGCTCTTGGGGTCTTCCAGCGGCAAACGGACCAGGTTGCGAATGCCGTCCTCACCGAGACCAAGGAGCGAGCGGTTTCTGCCCTTTCCTCACTCGACGCGGAGAGCCGCGCCACCTGTGATGCTCGTCGCCAGGCTTTGGAGACGGAAGTTGCCCGTTCCGCCCAGCGTTCCACGGAGCAATTCCGCAAAGGAATGAAGGCTTTCCTGTACTCCTGCCTGGTGGCCGCCGTCAGTGCCGTGGATGAGCATTCGAAATCCACCTTGGACGGGCTCGTCAAAGACAACGGGAAGACCCTGTTCGAAGCGGACGGCGAATCACGCACTCAGGATGAAGGGGAAATTATTCCTGATCCCGGCGTCGATCCCCTGACTCATTGATGGATGGACAATTGCCCGGAGAAGCCGGCGCTGCCGGCACATCCTTGGGACCGGTCAATCCTCAACAAATTGAGCGACGGGTTGATTCAACTTGCCGCGGCCGAAGGATCACGAGGCGGCCGCGGCACGAAATCTCCTCTCCCCGCAAAAGAAGAAAGCCAACCGCTCTCTAGAGGACGGTTGGCTCTTTTTCTTCGTTTCTATTGTCGCCGAGGCTGTGTCAGTCCTGAAGGAGGCAGGGTGACAAGCTCTGCGTGTGCTCTGGCCAAGGCCAGAAGGTCGTCAAGAACTTAGCGGGCTGGCGCAGAACCCGGACGCCGAATCGTTCTGCGCGCCACGTCTTCGATCGTGTAGATGCCCTGCCGCATGGCCACCATAACCGGGTGCCGGCTGTCCGCGATGCGCTCCACGGCCAATGCCCAGCCGCGGTGCAGCATGTACAAGCTTCCGACCGCAAAAGCGATAGCCGCAAATCCAACGGCAAACAGTGCGAACACCGCCAGCAATTCCCACACGAAATACATTTGCAGCGAAACCAGCGCTGTCAGGAACATCCACATCCACTTTCGATTCTCGTCCTTGGTCTTCATCTTCCCTCTGTTCCCGTTCCCCGCTTGATTTAACACTGGCCCTTAATCCATGTCTCGCTTTATCGCTTTTTTCGCCACTTGCTTAGATGCCGGGACACTGTCCCAAGGTTCTGAAGCGATTCCTCGTGCCTGTCCTATTTGACAGGTTCCCAGCACCAAAAGCGATGGTACAAAAGATACATTTTGGCTTCTAAACCAGTCTCCTAGTACCAAAACTCCCTACATCAAGCTTCTCTAAGTAATACAAAACAAATATGTTATATAAAACTCGATTTTCGCCCCAGTTTTCGCCCCTTTTTCCCTGTACTAGCTGTTGAAAACCTGCCCTTACGTACAGGCCTTCTGAATCTTCATCCGTAATGACTCCCTGCACCTATACGTTTCATCGCATGCCTATCAGCTAGGTTTCAGGGCCATCCCTCTTGCGTGATCACTTCCCTTTCCGGCTGCATGACCCTACTGCATGCGTCTCAAGTTTCTACCGATGTTACCTACGCCCACGGGTGAGTAAGCGTTGGTGCTTGAAACAGCTCACATTGCAAATGGTTACCGGGCGGTCTTGCCAGGGTTAAGGAAGATCCACGGATTTGGCGATCGACAGGAAGGCTTCGGGCTGGGTTCCTGCGGCTTCAACCGATAGATGGAAGGGCGTTTTCAGGAAGTTCTTCGAGAACGTAAGCTAATTCCCTTTTAGAGCGTAGCCCACGTCAAAGGGCAGCTTGCCATCCACGCGGAGGACTTTCACCGAACTGTTGATGGAATAAACGTCGAGAATTCCCACTGCCCCTGGCGTGGATTCCACCGCTCGCAGCAACTCCTCGTCGCTGCCCACGATCCTTACCGTCACGCGGGACTCGTTCAGTTTCGCAATCGCCGTCTTGGGGTCGCCGCTGGGGTCACCGAAAAGTTTCTGCACCGCCACGCGCATCTCAGGAGACTCGGGATTCTTGATTACGAGAGTGAAACTCTTTCCGTCCGGCCAGGCCTTCTGGATGCCCTTGCAAAGTTTGATGAGGTCGGCCAGTGGAACGTCCGAGAGCTTGCTCCCCGTGGACATGACCACCGCCAAATTCTTGATTGCTGCAACGGTCGAACCGCCGGGCATCGAAGCAATACATAAGAGGGCCGTGATTCGCAGCCATTTCCCACGGGCGCTCTGCTTCATAACTCCCACGCTCACTTTCAGACAGATTACCGACAGTATGTGCAACCGTCGTTGTGCGGAGCAAGTACCGGTTCTTGGCCCTGTGCCCAACTGTGCGCCTCCCCTTTTTTGTGGTCAATCGGTTAACCCCTTCTTTATCATCACGCACACCTGTACTAAAGGGCAGTATCCGTGCGCCCGTACTCCGCGCTACGTTCTCAACCAGGGCTCATTCTGTTCCTTTCGGAAACGGAGAGTGTTTTGCCATGAAACGTTTCGCGGCGCGCTATTTCCTTCTGATTTTCCCTTGGCTCTTTGCCACCGGTGCATTGGCGCAAGCGCCCGCTTCTCACGTCGCGGAAACCGCAAATCGCGCGGCCAGGAAGACCCCGCCCGTGGCGTCCGCTGGCCAGCATCTGTTCGGCGCGCTCCCTCTCTCCACAGAATCCAGAGAAGCCCGCAAGTTCATCGAACTGGCGTGGGACAAATACGAAAACTCAATGTATGACGACGCAATAGTGAATGCCCGTCACGCCACGGAAAAGGACCCGCAATCGGCTCTGAGTTATGCCCTGCTTTCCTTCGTTGCCCGGCGCGGTGTTCCCAATTCGGCGGCGCTGGCGAAAGCCAAATCTCTTCTCCCTCGTAGCACGTCTGACGAGCAACTCCTTGTCCGCTGGATGACCAGCATTCAGGAGCACGACCTTCTTCCCGCGATCATGAACATGAACGACCTCCTGAAGCACTACCCTAAGGACAAGCATGTCCTTTACCTGACTGCGGAATGGTTGTATCTCCAGCAGGACTACGATCGGGCGCGAACGATGATGGAGACGGCTCTGCAAATCGATCCGAATTTCCCCGCGGTCCTGAACAGACTCGGCTATGTGTACGCCGAAGCCGGTGAGATCGCAAACGCCGTCGCCTCCTTGAAACGATACGCGGAAGTGGAACCCGGCTCCCCTAATCCTGAGGACTCGCTCGGCGAGGTTCTGCGAACCTCTGGCGATGATCGCGGTTCCCTGGAGCATTACAGTGCGGCTTTGCAGATCGATCCCACCTACTTCGCCTCGCAGATCGGACTGGGAGACACGCTAACTCTTATGGGCGATTTCAGCGGCGCACGAAAAGAATATGACCGCGCTTCTCAAATCGCGGAGAATCCGCGCGACGAACTCAACGCCAAATATCAGAAAGCGCTTGTTTATTTCTGGGAAGGAAACGCTGCCGCGGGCCGCAAGGAGCTTGCCGCTCTCTCCGAACAAGCCGCTGACAAAAAAGAACCCAACATGCAATTTGCCATCGCCTTGGGACGCGCCATGCTTGCCGGCAATGCCCAGGATGAACTCGAGCAGCTCGGCGCTCTTGCTGCTTCCTTGGAACAGCCTCTAGCCGGCATGAGCGAATCGGACCGCGGGATCGCCCGCGCCACGGTTCTCCGCGAACGCGTGCGAGTGGCCACGCTTAACGGCCTCTCGGACCTTGCGACCAGCACGATCTCCAAACTCGCAAGCCTTGCGACATCTTCCCGTGATCTTGTCGTCGAAAATGCTTATGAGTCCGCGCGCGGCTTTGCTCTTTTTCAACAAGGTGATTTTTCAAACGCCGCCGCCGAACTGGCCGCGGATTCCCGTTCGCCGCTGGTCCTCCAGCAACTTGCCATCACCCAGGAAAAACTTGGAAAACCCGATGCCGCGCAATCAACTCGCACGCTCCTGAAGTACCAGCGGGGACCGGCCGTCGAGTGGTTTTTGGTCACGCACCCAGACACCGGCAAATCCCACTAGGGTTTTCTTGAAACAATTGCGATTTGCCCCGCCAGGTCTTCCAGCCATGCGAACCCGCTCTAATTTCTCTCGATGTTGGGCTACGCCCTTTTCAACAGCCGCGTGATCCACACCAGAATCACCGCACCGACAAACGCAACGATGATCGAGCCAATTATGCCTCCGCCTGGCCAAATACCGAGCATCCCAAATAGCCAGCCACCGAAGATGCCGCCGAGTATGCCAAGGACGATGTCCACCAGCACGCCGTATCCGCCGCCCTTCATCACTTTTCCGGCAAGCCACCCGGCGATCAGCCCAACCACGATCCAGTAAATCAATCCCATAGTCGCCTCCTGTTTTTTTCTCTTGCGTTGTTAAGGATAGAGATCCTGCTTGCCTCCCTGTTAGAACGCGCCCCTGCCAAATGTCAAACTAAGCCCGGTGTCCAGCATCCCGCTCCAGAAATCCAGCAAATGAGGATGGCGCAAGCGCTCGACCTGCTCATCGTAGGCTTTCTGTTCGGCGTCGTTGCGCACGGCGGCCACGGCATCCTTGGAAGCCGTAACCGGTCCCGTCTCTTTGGTCGCGACATCGAATTTATTGTCCGCGGCTGTCACTTTCCCGACGATCGTCTGTCCATCCTTCAAAGCCAGGTGCAACGGCTGGGAGGACACCATGGCGCTCACGGCGTCCCATGGCACGCTCACTTCGCCCGCGAACTCCGTTTTGATGAGCAGTGTCTTGCCATCCGATTTGACGATCGTTCCTGTCAGCCGGACTCCATTCTTGAACGTTACCTGGTCCGCCATCACGCTCCCCGCCAAGAAACACAACATTCCTGTAACCCATATGCTTCGGCGCAGAATAGTTCTCCTTTGTTTAAATTTTACTCACGCTGTCGCACGGGGCCTTCTCGGGAAAGGGGCAGGATTGCTTTTTCTTGCTAGCTTCCCTGCGAAATCAGTTAAGTCTACTGGAACTATTTCCCGAATCCAATCCATCAAGAACCATCGCCGGACACGGGGATTTGCCCGCTTTCCTGCTGGCCTTCCTGTATACTTTTCTCTTCCAGCGTCAAGGGAGATTGATGGTTTCACGCCTTCGTCCGTTCGTCTTGCTGCTGCTCGCATTCGCTCTGCTCGGCGCCGCCTGCTCGAAGGCTCCGGGGCGGAATGATTCAGCTTCCACGTCCCTCTCACCGTCGGGTGCGCGTCCCACCATCGTGTTCATGACCGACTTCGGCACGGCCAACGACTCCGTGGCCGTTTGCAAGGCCGTCATGGTCGGCATCGCGCCGGCCGCGCGCATCATGGACATCACCCATCAGGTGACGCCGTATTCGATCGAAGAGGCTGCGCGCTTCCTGGAGGCGGTGTCCCCTTACTACCCCGCCGGAACGGTATTTGTAGCGGTAGTCGACCCCGGAGTTGGTACCTCGCGCAAAGCGATCATGGTGAAATCAAAAAAGGCTCAGTTTTTTGTTCTTCCGGACAATGGCCTGATCACCCCCGTGATGGATCGCGACGGCCTGGATTCCGCACGCGAGATCACCAATCCAAACTGGATGATTCAGTCCGCCATTTCTTCTACTTTTCATGGCCGCGATATCTTTTCTCCCGCAGCCGCGCACCTCGCCGCCGGATGGGACTACAATCTCGTCGGCCCAGAGGTTCCCCAACTCGTCCGCCTCACTCCAAAAACTTCCACCATCACCGACAAGGGCATCGCCGGCGACATCATCGGTCTCGACGACCCTTTCGGCTCCCTGCTCACCGATATTCCCGGCGACGAATTCAAGCAGCTCGGCTACAACCTCGGCGACAAACTCAGGGTCGAGATCAACAAAAAATCGGTGACCCTCCCTTACGTAAAGACTTTCATGGATGTCCCCGTCGGCGATTCGCTTCTGTTCATCGATTCTCGCGGCCGCGTCAGCATTGCCGTCAACCAGGGCAATTACTCAAAGAAGTTCAACGTCGAGCCTCCTGGCACTATCTTCATTCCGCGCAAAGGCGCTCCTCTCAAGGAAAGATAAATAGATCGTCATTCTTAGGCGAACCAGCATGATTCACCGAAGGCACTGTCGATATCCGTCGCCGGGCACAAGATTCTAGGGAACTTCTCCCTCTCCTTGTCGTATCCCTTTGTTAGATCGCGCAATGCGTGTGCCCATTGAATAGGCACGGTCAGGATGGGGGTAGCCGATGGAATCCTTTAATAGCCAGCTAAAGCACGTCCTGCGCAGGCTCGGCCGTGCCCCAATGTTCACGGCCATCACCCTCATCACACTGGCCGCCGGCGTAAGCGGCAACACCGTTGTGTTCAGTGTGCTTGAAGGCGTTCTCCTCAAGCCCTTGCCCTATCCCAAACCCGATGAACTCATCGGCGTCTGGCATACCGCGCCCGGCATCCAGCTCAAAGATTTCGACATGTCTCCCTCCGACTACTTCATCTACCGCGAACAAAACCGCACCATGCAGGATATCGGCATGTACTCGGGTGACTCCGTAAGTGTGACGGGTGTCGCCGAGCCCGAACAGGTCCCCGCCTTGCGTGTCACTGACGGCACTCTCCCGCTCCTCGGCATTCCTCCCCTGCTGGGTCGCAGCTTCACCAAACAAGACGATTCGCCGGGCGCCCCCGAAACTGTCATGCTCACCTACGGCTATTGGCGCCGCAAATTTGGCGGCGACGCCTCCGCGATCGGCCGCAACATAATCGTCGATGGCAAAAGCCGGCAAATCATCGGCGTCCTGCCGCAGCGATTTCATTTCCTGGATCGGGATGATCCCGCCCTGATTACCCCGTTCCAGTTTGACCGCAGCAAAGTCAACCTCGGCAACTTCAGCTACGACGGTCTCGCCAGGCTGATGCCTGGCGTCACCCTTGAGCAAGTCAACGCCGACGTTGCTCGCATGCTTCCCATCGTTATGAGGTCCTTCCCGGCCCCGCCGGGCTTCAGCATCAAGCTCTTCGAGGACGCGAAGATTGGCCCCAACGTCCGTCCACTCAAGCGCGACGTCGTCGGCGACGTCGGCAGCGTCCTCTGGGTCTTGATGGGTTCCATCGGCATGGTCCTGCTCATCGCTTGCGCCAATGTCGCTAATTTGCTGCTCGTGCGCGTCGAAGCTCGGCGTCAGGAGCTGGCCGTGCGCGCCGCCCTGGGCGCGAGCCGCGGCCGCATCGCCGCCGATCTTCTGCTAGAAAGCGTCCTTCTCGGATTGCTTGGCAGCGCCGTCGGTTTGGGCCTCGCTTACGCCGCATTGCGCGTCCTCGCCGTCATCGCCCCCGCGGGACTTCCCCGCGTTCGTGAAATCGGCATCGATGGACCGGTCTTGCTTTTCACGCTTCTGATTTCGCTCCTCGCCAGCATCCTGTTTGCTTCCATTCCCATCTTCAAGCACGCCGGGGCGCGCCTCAGCACCGGCATCCGCGAGGGTGGCCGCGCCCTCAGCCAGAGCAGGGAGCAACATCGCGCGCGCAGCGTCCTCGTCGTCGTGCAAGTCGCCCTCGCACTCGTCTTATTGATCTGCTCCGGCCTGATGATTCGCACTTTCAGGGCCCTCACCAACGTCAATCCCGGATTCGTTGGGCCCGCCGCATTGCAGACTTTCCGCATTTCGATTGTCACTGCGCAGGCAAAAGAAGACGAAAAGGTCGTCCGCATGGAAGAGGAGATCTCGCATCGGCTCGCTGCGATTCCCGGCGTCTCTTCCGTCGGAATCAGCTCCAAGCTCCCCATGACCGGCCAAGGCTGGACCGATCCGGTCTTCCTCGAAGGCCGCACCTATGCCGAAGGCCAGCTTCCGCCGCTCCGTCGCTTCAAGTTCGTCTCACCTGGATTTCTCGGCACTCTGGGCATGCCGCTGGTTGCAGGCCGGGAGATCACCTGGAACGACACCTACAAGAAAATTCCTGTCGCCATGATCTCTGAAAACGTAGCTCACGAACTTTGGCACGGCCCGTCCGCCGCGCTCGGCAAACGCATCCGCGTCAGTACCAAAGACGACTGGCGCGAAATCATCGGTGTGGTTGGCGATGTGTACGATGACGGCGTCAGCAAGCCCGCCACCACGTCTGTTTATTGGCCTCTCCTGATGGATCATTTCGAAAGCGATGATTCCTTTGCATTCCGCGATGTTGCCTTCGTCCTGCGCAGCTCCCGCACCGGCTCGGAAAGTTTCTTGAACGAGGTCCGGCAAGCGGTCTGGTCCATGAATCCCAATCTTCCCCTTGCCGAAGTTCACGCTCTCGATTTTTTCTATAAGCGCTCCATGGCACGGACCTCCTTCACGCTCATCATGCTCGGCGTTGCCGGCAGCATGGCGCTGTTACTCGGCGTCGTCGGCATTTACGGTGTGATCGCCTATTCCGTCTCCCAGCGCACCCGCGAGATCGGCATTCGCATGGCCCTCGGCGCTCAGCAGAAAACGCTCACCGGCATGTTCGTCCGCCACGGCTTGGCACTTACGGGCATCGGCGTGGCATGCGGACTTGCGGTGGCCATCGTGGTGATGCGCCTGATGTCGTCCCTGCTCTTCAAGGTGAGCCCCGTCGATCCGGTCGCCTACGGCGCCGCCTCCATCGGCCTCGTCGCCACCGCATTCCTGGCCAGCTACCTGCCTTCGCGCCGCGTCTCAACCGTCGATCCCGTCGAGGCCCTCCGCGCCGAGTAATGAACCGCGACTGCGTGGAGATGAAAGGCATTAACACCAGGTATCACACCACACCCACATCAGCATCTTCATTTATGCCTTGACTAACTTAACGGATATGCTATATTCTGGGCATGTTAAATTGGGATGGTCGCCCCGCCGGTTTCCCCCGGTTAAAGCGCCCTCCTCTAAGCCTTGCTTCTCACTCACTAAGCCCTTTGCTTTCCTCAGTTTCGGGAAATCGAACGCAACCTCAATTCTTTTGGAATTCACCGCTGATCGCGCTAACTCGTTTACTCTCATATCGTTAACCGCTCCCCGCCCCCTAAACTCTGTCGTATCATATCGCTACAAAAATAGGGGGGGGGAGGGAAGGGTCAGTTATTCCTGACTAGAAGTCACCAACATTTGCTTTTTCGTTCCCCTCACCTAACAATAGGCTGTGATTCTCCACCTGCGAGGTCCCACCATGCCCGAAGCCGTCATCGTCTCCGCCGTCCGCACTCCCGTAGGCCGGGCCTATAAAGGTTCGCTCCGCGCCACGCGCCCCGACGATCTCGCCGCGCTCGCCATCAAGGAAGCGCTCGCCCGCGTCCCCGGCCTCGACGCCAAAGAGATTGACGACGTCATCCTCGGCTGCGCCATGCCCGAAGGCGAACAGGGCATGAACGTCGCGCGCATCGCCGCTCTCCGCGCCGGTCTCCCCGTTGAAACGAGCGCCATGACCATCAACCGCTTTTGCTCCTCCGGCTTGCAAGCCATCGCGCTGGCCGCCGAACGCATCCGGGCTGGCTCCGCCGAAGTCATCGTTGCCGGCGGCACGGAATCCATGTCCATGGTGCCCATGGGCGGCAACAAGATTTCCCCCAATCCCTGGCTCGTCGACAATTATCCCGACGCCTACATCAACATGGGCCTCGGCACGGAAAACATCGCGCGCAAATTCGGCATCACCCGAGAACAGGCCGACCAGTTCTCTGCCGCTTCGCACAAGAAAGCTCTCGCCGCCATCGCTGCCGGTAATTTCAAGGACGAGACCATCCCCGTCGAAGTGAAGATCACCGCTCTCCCCAACGGCGACGGCGCATCGTCCAAAGCGAAGTCTGCGCCAAAAGCCGCAACGCAAACTTTCGTTTTCGCCACCGACGAACTCCCCCGCGCGGACACTTCGCTCGACATCCTCGCCAAGCTCAAGCCCGCGTTTCATGTGAAAGGAACCGTCACGGCGGGAAACAGCTCGCCGATGAGCGATGGAGCCGCCGCCACCGTCATCATGAGTGACTCCCGCGCCAAATCGCTGGGCCTCAAGCCACTCGCGCGTTTTGTCGCGTATGCCACGGCCGGCGTTCTCCCGGAAGAGTTCGGCATCGGCCCGGTTCAAGCCATTCCCAAAGCATTGAAGCTCGCCGGCCTCTCGCTCAACGACATCGCCGTCATCGAACTCAACGAAGCCTTCGCCGCCCAATCGTTAGCCGTCATCCAGCAAGCCGGCCTCGACGGCTCGCGCGTCAACCCCAACGGCGGCGCCATCGCCCTCGGCCACCCGCTCGGCTGCACCGGCGCAAAACTCACCGCCACCATCATCCGCGAACTCCAGCGCAAGAACGCGCGCTACGGCATGGTTACCATGTGCATCGGCGGTGGCATGGGCGCCGCTGGCGTCTTTGAGCGCCTTTGAAATTTTTCGCATGTAGTGGCCGGTCTTTAGACCGCGGTCTTGTTTTTGTAGCGCCCGGTTTCAGACCGGCAGCTTTCGCTCTTGTAGCGGCGAGTATATCTCGCCATCTTTCTTTTCGCTGTGGATTTGCTTTCGACGGAGGTCACAGATGAGGCCGCTTCTTTGCTCGCTCCTGCTTCTTTTCGCATTTTCTCTCAGCGCTCAGGCCCCGGTCGCCGTTCCCATCGCCAAGGAGCCGCATCACCAGCTCGTCTTTGAAAACTCCTACGTCCGCGTATTCCGCGTGAACATCCCCCCACACGAGTCCACTCTTCTTCACCAGCACGACTTGCCCTACATCTACGTGGCGCTGGGCCCCACTGACGTCATCCACGCCGTCGCCGGCAAACCCGAAGCTCATCTGCTAATGACGGACGGACAAGTCGGCTACTCCCGCGGCGGCTTCGCACATATCGCCCGCACGGATTCGGGGATCTCTCTCAGCAATGTAACCATCGAGCTATTGAAGCCTCAGGGCGAACCCCGCAATCTTTGCGCGCAAATCGTCCCTGATGGTCTTGCCGCTCCTTGCAAGACCACGGCTGCGGACAAACAGAAGAGTTATTTTATCGAGCCGCAGTTTGAAACCGCGGAAATTACCCTGGATCAAATCCAAACTAGTCCGAAGGCCGGGAAGCTCGGGACTATTCCGCAAACAGAATCTCTGCTAATCACGCTGAACGAATCCGAAATTCAAATCGAGCTGGAAGGCAAACCCACAAAGACCCTCCGCGGAGGCGAAGTGATTTGGCTTGAGGCCGGCTCGCTCGAAACGCTATCGATCCCAGGAAAAAAGCCTTCCCGCTATCTTCAGCTCAGTTTCAAGGATAGTGGCGCAGCCGCAACACCGTAGGTAGCCGCAACTGCTATCGCTTCTTGGCTTCCACGCGCACGAGCAACGATTCCGGCGCATCTTTCATGGCCATGTATTCTTCGCTCTCGATTTTTCCCGGCGCGGTGAACCGCGTGACGTTTCGTAATTTCAGCTTTGCGCCTTCCACGGGAAATTCCGAGCGGAAAACCAAGGCATCTCCTTCAAATGTTCCGGTTTCCACGAGGGCTCCGGGAAAATCATTCCCGAAAGCATACGCTTTGTAAGCTTTTTCCCTGGCGTCCCAGGTCATGACTAACAATCCTTCAAAATCGCCGACGGGCCCTTGCGAATGAAACGTGTTGATCAGCGAATTCCCGCCCGGTCCGAGCTTGCTGGTGTACACACCGGTGTTCTTCCCGCCGTTCGGAGAGAACCCCGACTTTGGGTATGTCTCGGTGTACTCCCATTCGCCCAGATAAAATTTCAGCCGGTCCATCTCCGCCGCGCCCGGTTTCACTGCGGGCGCCACGGAAGCGGCGGCCGGCTTCTCAACCGTTTTTTCCTGCCGCTCCGCCCACAGTGGAACGCACAGCACAAGCACAATCGAGATCGTTGCAATCCGGACTCTTCGCATGTTTTTCATGGCCGCTCCTTTCGGAACCTCCGTGCTTCTGTGCCTCCGTGGCCGATTGCGGGCCCGCGCATAATACCTTCTCAGGATGCTTTTCTCAATCGGAGCGTAGTGTTCGCCGGGCAGCTGGCCGCGTCTCCAGCGGATCTGGTTCTCGGCAGCGTGAAAACGCCCTACCTGTGGCTCGGCCGCTTTTGTGTCACAACCATTGGCGTTAGTGCATCCAATCGGTAGACTCTCGGGGAAGGAGACGGCTATGTCCCTACGATCGGTGAAGAGGCTGATCAAGTCCAAGCCAACGACGGAAGGCGCGGGCGTGCATTTGCGGCGCGCATTTGGCTTCGGCAACACTTCGGATTTTGACCCGTTCCTGCTGCTGGATGATTTTCGCAACGACGTGCCGGAGGATTATCTGGCGGGATTTCCGTGGCATCCGCACCGCGGGATCGAGACGATTACCTATGTGCTCGCGGGAACGGTGGAGCACGGCGACAGCATGGGGAACCACGGGGCAATTGCGGCGGGCGACGTCCAGTGGATGACGGCGGGCAGCGGGATTATTCATCAGGAGATGCCCAAGGGCGACCATGCCGGACGGATGCACGGGTTTCAGTTGTGGGCGAACCTGCCGTCGTCGCTGAAGATGACGGCGCCGCGCTATCAAGAGGTGAAGGCGCTGGATATTCCGGAGATCAAGGACGACGATGGCACGCACGTGCGCGTGGTGTGCGGAAATTTCTGGGGGAAGAGCGGACCGGTGGACGGCATCGCTGCCGATCCAATTTATCTGGATGTGTCCGTGCCGCCGGGACGAAGGAAGACGCTGCCAGTGGAAGTCACGCGGCACGCGTTCGCGTACGTGTTCGCGGGCGACGGAAAGTTCTGCAATGCGTCGGAACCCCTCGCGGTGCCGACCGAACCGGTAAGTTGGGCGGACACGAAACCGCCCGCGGAGGCGGACAACCGTTCACTGGTGCTGTTTGATCGCGGCGACGAACTAATGGTGCAGGCGGGCGACGATGGGATCCGCTTCTTGCTGGTGTCGGGCAAGCCGATCGAGGAGCCCGTGGCGTGGTATGGCCCGATTGTGATGAATACGCAGGAGCAGCTGCGGCAGGCGTTCAACGAGCTTGAGAAAGGAACGTTTCTCAAGAAGGACGCGCGCGGCTAGAACAACAACTGTTTGGAATCACTCACTTTCACTCGACATTCAAACGTCATCCTGGCGCTGACAGCGTTCTTGGCTGGAGCCCGCGCGGGCCCCACAGAGGAAATGATCGAAATTTAGTCGGCGGCGTAGCGGCGGAAAAAGGAGTCCGGCTTCCAGCGAGGAGACGCGGCGTTGTTGGCGGTTTCGAGGAGCAAGCGGCGCGTGAACTCTTCGTAGAGCGCGGCGGCTTGCATATCGACTGGTTGATTCACGTCGTCAGAGGGGGCGTGATAGCGGTTGGTGAGCCAGTCCTTGAAGATTTTCTGTTCGGGCGTTCCCGGTTCGAAGGTGACGTCGCATTTGACGGAGGGAACGCCCTTCTTGATGAAATTGTATTGATCGCTGCGGATGAAGAGATTGCGGAGCGGTTCGGGATCGGCGATGGGTTTGATGCCCATGGATTGCGCGATCGCGGCGGCGCGTGTGCCGAGGTCGGATTCTTCCAGGCCGCCGATTTTCAAAACTTTCATCGGGACGATGGGGAGAAACATATCTACGTTGACGTCGGCGATGATGGATTTCGCCGCGACGGTGGGGTGAGCGGCGAAATATTTGGAGCCGAGCAGGCCCTTCTCTTCGGCGGTGACCAGCAAGAAAAGGATCGAGCGCTGCAGTTTTTCCGGATGCGCCTTGAGGCTCGCGGCAATGTCCATCTCGAGGGCGCTGCCGGAACCGTTGTCCATGGCGCCGTTGTAAATGCGGTCGCCGTTGATGGGCGCGCCGATGCCGACATGGTCGATGTGCGCGGAGAGGACGACGAATTCATTCTTGAGAGCTGGATCGGAACCGGTGAGTTTGCCAACAATGTTAGAGGATTCGAGGGTTTTGGTGAGAATGACGGCGTTGGCTTTGAGCGAAACGGCCATGTCGAAGTGCGGAAGAGGCTTCCGGTCTTTGCCGAGAGCAGCGATTTCCGCGAAGGTGTGGCCGGAACCGGTGAACAGTTTTTCTGCGGACGCGGGGTTGAAGGCCACGCCCAATTGAAGGCCGGGAGTTTCATTGAATTCAGAATCGGAGAGATCCATGGAGGGGTGATTGCGGTTGACGGAAATCCGGGACCAGGGAATATCCATGGACGCAGGGTTGAAAATCGTGATCGTGCCAATGGCGCCGGCCGCATGCAGTGATTTCCAGCGCTCCCCGGCGGTTTGATAGTGCGAGGCGAGGGCCGTGGGAATGTCCGAGGGGGAGCCGGCGAGATAAACGACGACTTTACCCTTGAGGTCCAGGCCGGCAAGCTCATCAAGATTTTTTTCGGGGATTTGCAGGCCGTAGCCGACGAAAACCAGCGGCGCGGAGAGATTGGCCGAAGCGCGGGTGGAGCGAGTATTGATGAAAGCGTCGTCGGCAAAAGAAAGAGATTTGGATTGGCCGCCGGTGACGAGAGCGAGAAGGGATTTCGATTCTTCGACTTCGTATTGATTGAAACGGACGGGCTGATAGAAGCCGTTCGCGCCAGCAGGTTCGAGGCCGGCTTTCTGGAGTTGTTCGACGGCGTAGGCCTGGGCCTTGCGAAGACCTTCACTGCCGGTGTCGCGGCCTTCGAGAGAATCATCGGCGAGAAACTTGACGTGCGCCCACCAGGAGTTGCCGTCAAAGTGGGACACCGGGGAAGTTTGCTGAGCTCGAGAAATGACGGCAAATGCGAGGAAAAGAATCGCTGAAGGCGTGCTACGCATGGGATTCACTCCTGTAGCAAATGGAACCGCTAGAGAATAGCAGGGACAAATAGAAAGAGTCACGCACAGGCGCGGGGAAATAAGGAAGTTTACCTCTCGACTTCCCGCCGAGAAGACTCAAGGTGTAGTGACCAATGGCAGCTCGATGAAAGTGGCCTGGCCGAGTGTGTGGTAGATGCGCTGTGTGGCTCTGCGATAGTCGCCGGGCTTGGCCCAGAAAATGTTGGGAACGAAAGTCTGTGGATTGCGGTCGTAGAGCGGAAACCAGGCAGACTGGATTTGGACCATGATGCGGTGGCCGGGGAGGAAGGCGTGATTGACGTTGGGAAGCGCGAAGCGATAAGGGAGTGGCTTGTCGGACGCAATGGCCTTGGGCGTCTCAAAGCTCTCGCGGTAGCGGCCGCGGAAGATGTCGGCTGAAACCATCAATTGATAGCCGCCCATGGCCGGCTGGCCGGCCACTTCGTCGGGATAGACATCGATCAACTTGACGACCCAATCCGAATCCGTGCCGCTGGTGGAAGCAACCAGATTGGCAACAGGTTGCCCGCTAATCTTCATCTGTGCGCCCAAGACATCGGAGACGAACACCGCCACATCCGGGCGACCGGACGCTTCCCGCTGATCGTCCACAAGCCATTGAGACCAGGTCAAGCCATTGGAGTAGCCCATGGGTTGGCTAGGGCGTGCGCGGAAGGGCACGGGCTTGGCGGGGTCGGAGACGTATTCGTCAAAGGCAGTGTCGTTCGGCGCCGGTGCGGCATAGCTCAGCTTCAGCCCAGCGTTTAGATAGAGCGGCGTGGGTCGTACAGTGCAGCCGCTCGCACAGCCTGAAGGCCACGCGGGCAGACGCCGCCACTTGTTCGTCCCGGTCTCGTAAGCAGAGACGGGCGGGACGTCCGCCTTTGGCGCGCCGTCCTTGAGGTATTGGTCGAGGAAGGGCCGCAAGATCTCTCGCTGAAAGTAGAGCGAGGTATCGCTATTGAATTTCAAGGCGCCGAGCGTGCTGCCGTCATCAATCTCCTGGCCGTGATGCCAAGGCCCCATGACCAGGAAGACCTTGTCGTTGTCCGTGTCTTTCGGCTTGATCGCTTTGTAGACGGCCATCGCGCCGTAGATGTCCTCCTGGTCCCACAGGCTGTGCACCAGCATCACCGGCACTTTCAGCGGTTGCGTCGCCAACACTCGGTCCATTGCCTGCTCGCGCCAAAAGGCGTCGTAACTGGGATGCTCGAGAATTTTCCGCCAGAAGCCGACCTGTTCGAGGCCATGACGACGGCCGAGCTCGCCAGCCGAGCCTGCATGCATGAATTCGTCGTAATCGTCAAAGTGGCTGGTCCACCATTTGGCTTTGTTGTCGCGCGTAGCTTCTTGTTCGTAGATGTAGCCCATATTCTGTTGCCGAAAGGCGCCGTAGTGAAACCAATCGTCGCCCATCCATCCGTCCACCATGGGGTTCATCGGCACGGACACTTTGAGGGCCGGATGCGGATTGACGAGGGCCATCAACGGCAAAAATCCGTCGTAGGAAATGCCCAGAATGCCGACCTTGCCGTTGCACTCCGGAATGTTTTTCACCAGCCAGTCGATGGTGTCGTAGGTGTCCGTGGCGTGGTCGACCGTTGTGGGGTTCAGCGGCCCTCGCAGCGGACGGTTCATCACGTAGTCGCCCTCGGAGTCGTACTTGCCACGCACATCCTGGACGACGCGAATGTAACCGCCCTCGACGATGACCTCGGTAGCGTTGTCGTAGCCGCTCAAGATCGGACCGAGGTGGGAGCTGTGCGCGTGGGAGGTGAGATCAGTGGCGTCGTAGGGCGTGCGGGTAAGAAGAATGGGCGCGTTCTTGGCGCCTTTGGGCACGAGGATGACCGTGTGCAGCTTTACGCCGTCACGCATGGGGATCATCACATCGCGCCGGATGTAATCGAAGCTATCGGTAACGGGGGTGATCTGGGTCGGTGTTTCGTTGGGCAAGGTGGCAGGAGTAGATGGCGACGGAGCCTGGGCGGCAATGGCTTCGGCGAACAAAAGGAGGCCCAGCACCGGCGCGTGCAAGGTTAGCGTGCGAACGCAGTGGATCGGCTTCATCAGAGTCCCTCAGCAATGCATGGAATGAGGCTGGATTATATCCCTGCTTTGACGGTGCACGCCACTTTCGCGTCCAGGTGGATGCACAACGTGGAATCCGGAAACTAGTACGGCACCCCCGTATTTAACGGTGTTTACTGCATTGGGGAGCGAGAGTAAAATGAGGTGAACTGATTGCGTTGTGTGCCTCACAAAGCCGTTTGACGGAAACCCAGTTACAAAGACTTTCCTCTAGGAGCGACCAAGATGGCCACCGCTACTCTCACCAAGCCGGCAGCAAAGGGAGGCAGCTTCCTCCTGGAATCGCCGCAGCCGGGGGACGTCTTTACGCCTGCCGATCTGACGGACGATCAGAAGCTGATCGGCCAGACGGCGGAGGAATTTGTCCTAAAGGAAGTTTTCCCTTTCATCAAGGACCTCGAAAACAAAAAGGCCGGGTTGATGGCCGAGCTGGTGAAAAAGGGCGGCGAAGTCGGTTTGATGGGCGGCGGAGTGCCGGAGGAATTCGGCGGCGCGGGGCTCGACAAGATTTCGACCACGGTGCTGACCGAGAAACTTTCGATTTACGGCGGCTTCGCGGTGACCCACGGCGCGCATGCGGGCATCGGGACACTGCCGATCGTTTACTTCGGCACGGAAGCGCAGAAGAAAAAATACCTGCCGAAGCTGGCTACCGGCGAATGGATCGGCGCTTACTGCCTCTCCGAACCGCAAGCCGGGTCCGACGCTCAGAATTCGCTGACACGCGCGGAACTGAATAAAGAAGGCACGCACTACATCCTCAATGGGCAGAAGATGTGGATCACTAACGGCGGCTTCGCCGATGTTTACATTGTGTTTGCGAAGATCGACGGAGAAAAATTCACGGCCTTCATCGTCGAGCGCACTTTTCCCGGATTCAAGCCCGGCAACGAAGAGCACAAGATGGGCATCCACGGCAGCTCGACGACTCCGATTTTCCTGGAAAACTGCAAGGTGCCCAAAGAAAACCTGCTGCACGAAATCGGCCGCGGCCACATCGTGGCGTTCAACATCCTGAATGCCGGGCGCTTCACACTGGGCGCCTCCTGCGTGGGCGGCTCGAAACACGTGCTGATGACTTCTTCAAAGTATGCGAAGGAGCGCAAAGCGTTTGGGAAACAGATCGGCGACTTCGGCCTGATGAAGGAAAAGCTGGCGGAGATGGTCGTTCAGATTTTTGCGGTGGAATCGATGGTGTACCGCTCCGCGGGAAACATCGAAGCGGCCATGGCCGCGGCTTCCGGCTCCGGCGACAAGATTCAGAACACCATGAAAGTTCTCGAGGAATACGCCATCGAGAGCTCCATCGCCAAGGTCTACGGCAGCGAAATGCTTGATTTCGTGGTGGACGAAGCCGTGCAGATCTTCGGCGGCTACGGATTTCACGAGGATTATCCCGTGTGCCGCGCTTATCGCGACTCGCGCATCAACCGCATCTTTGAAGGTACCAACGAAATCAACCGCATGCTCATCATCCAAATGCTGATGAAGCGCGCGATGGGCGGCCAACTGCCGCTCATTCCCGCCGCCATGAAGCTAGCGGATGAAATCCTCGCCGGGCCGTCCTTCGAGGAAGCACCGGAAGGCGTTCTCGCCGGCGAATCCCGCGTCGTCGCCAACTCCAAGAAAATGTTTCTGCAAGCGGCCGGAGGTGCCGTCCAGAAATTCCGCGAGAAGCTGGCCGACGAGCAGGAGCTGGTCGGCGCGCTCTCGAATGTAGTTATGGAAATCTACGCGATGGAGTCCTGCCTGTTGCGCGCGCAAAAAGCTGCCGCGGCAAAGGGTGAACCCGCGTCGCAAACGATGATTGATTCCGCTCGCGTTTTCATTAATGACGCCGCCGAGCGCGTCGAGCACGAAGCCAAGCGCGCCATCGCCGCCATCCACGAAGGCGACATGCTGACCACCCAGATGGCCGTCCTGAAGCGTTTCGCGAAGCGCGCCCCGGTGGACACCATCGCGCTGCGCCGCCGCGTCGCCACTGCCGTACAGTCTCAGGACCGCTACCCCCTCGAAGGACGTTAAGAAGCGTCCCATCAAAGCTGTTAGCAATCCGCGATAAGAGCGAAGGGCGGAATTCACGAGCGGTTGATGTGTGTCACACTCCCTGCCCCGCGGGAAACGCCGCCGTCACCCTAGTTGCAGTGTATGCACAAATGTGCATACAATAGTGCCGTGAGTTGCGAGTGGGACCCGGCGAAGGCTCGCGCCAACCTCTCCAAGCACGGCGTTGACTTCGCCGATGCCGCGACCGCCCTCGAAGATGATCGGGCTTTGACGATACGAGATCCCCCCTCCTCACAATGGGAAGGGGCGCCCTCGGCAGTTTGTTGGTGGTGGTCTACACGTGGCGCGAAGAAACTGCCCGGCTAATTTCCGCCCCGGTTCGCCACGGCACGCGAGAAGCGGCAGCACGAGGAAAGCTTATGAAACGCGAATATGATTTCCGAAACGCAAGGCGAGGAGCCGTAGTTTCCGTGTCCAAGAGAAAGACGCGGATCACGATACGGCTGGACGAAGAAAGTCTCGCATGGTTCCGCTCTCAGGTGAACCGCGCCGGCGGAGGCAGCTACCAAACTCTAATCAACGAAGCCCTGCGCCAACACATCCAGCACACCCACGAACCACTTGAGAAAACACTCCGCCGCGTCATCCGCGAAGAACTCCGAGCCGCCAGCTGAGTGCGCTGTACCAGCGTGTCGCGGCCCCCGTGCAGTCTCAGGACCGTTACCCGTTGGAAAGCCGCCAGCCGGTTTCGCGGCCCATCCCGTTCTGCAAAAAGCAGCTATGTAAGACAGCCGGATGCCCCCGCGGGGGCCTTTTCCATTATGGAACTCCCGTCCCTAAGTCTTTCCTATCCTGTGAATAACTGCCCTAGACTGAGCTTTAGAACCATCCAGCCAGTTCATGAAGGAGCCCCTTCGGATGTCCCGCAAGTTGCTGGCACTGGCGTCCGTCGTCGTCGGTCTTCATATCGTCGAAGCGCTGACGCTTGGCACTTCCACACTCGGGTCCTTTCTCGCAAACGGCCTGCAACTCTTTGCTTGCGGTTTTGCCGCGGTCATGGCTTTTGGGGCATCTCGCCGCGGGCGCGGCTTGAGCCGCACCTTCTGGCTGATCTTCGGCGCGAGCATCGCGATGTGGGGGGTAGCGAACCTAGGCTGGATGTACTACGAAGTGGTGCTCCACAGTGAACCGCCCGCAACCTCGGCGGTACGATTCTTATTCGGTTTGGAAAGCGTGCTGATCGCGATAACCTTATTTCTGGACCAGGACAAGGATTCTCCACGGATCGACCCAGAATCCGCCCTTGACTTCATCCAGATCGCGATCGTCTTCTTTTTAATTTACCTCGAATTTTACTACCTGCCGGCTCGCCGTCTTGACAACTACTCCGCATTCCTGCGGGAGATGCGCGTCGAGAACGTGGAAGATGCTTTGCTCACCGTCCTGGCTGCTTTCCAGGCGCTGCGCGCTCGGAAGCGGGACACTCGGAAACTCTATGGCGGCCTCGCTCTCTACCTGCTGTTTTTGACGGTGTGCGCGGCGCTGGCCCAATACTTGCAAAGCCTCAAACCAGCCCCAACCGGGACGTTGCGGGACTTGTTATGGACATTGCCGTTTCTCGTTGGTGCCGTATGGGCGGCGCAGTGGCAGCCGAGTCCTGTGGCGAAAACGGGTTCGCGATTGCGGCGAAAGACGTTCGGCGAATTGATGCTGACCAACACCACGTTTGCACTGGCGCCGTTGATCATACTCTGGCAGGTCTCGCAAATGGAAGCGGAGTGGCGCCTGCTTCGTTTCTCACTTCTTGGCGTTTCGATCGTGTGCTACGCCGCGCGCCTGGCAATTAGTCAGTTTCATGAGGCAAAAAGCGCGAACGCCGTGCAGACGCATACGCTGGCCATGGATTCCGCCATCAATGGCTTGGCCATTCTCGATGCCGGAGGGAAATACATTTATGTCAACCCGGCCTACGCGCGGATGATCGGGAACACAAATCGGGAAGCGATGCTGGGCAAGTCATGGCGAGAGATTTCCGCCTCCGGAGATGTGGCACCGCTAGCGTCGGAGATTCGCGAAGCCCTGAAACAACATGGCAAATGGTTCGGGCCGCTGACCGTTCCTCACAGCGACGGAACCGCGGTCGCCATGGAAATGGCCATTGCCACGCTGCCCGATGGCGGCACGATTTGCGTGAGCGGCGATATTACCGAGCGGGTGAGCGCGCAGCGCGCGCGTGCCGAAACCGAAATTAAATACCGCAAGCTCATCGAGCAAGTGGCGGCCATAAGTTACATCGCCGAAATTGGGGTCAACGGCCAGTGGTATTACGTCAGCCCTCAAATCGAAACCATGTTCGGCTACTCCGCGGAGGAATGGCTTTCGAATTCGAAAGATTGGATACGTTACATCCCCATCGACGATCACCCCATCGTTCACGCCGCGGAGGAGAACAGCGCACGCGGCGAACCCTTCCAGGCCGAATATCGCATCACGCGGAAGGATGGGAACGTCATTTGGGTCAGCGACACAGCGGTGGTCGTGCGCAGCAGTGACAGCCATCCCGTTATGGAAGGCCTGATCGTCGATATCACCGACCGGAAAATGCTCGAAAATCAATTGCTGCAGGCGCGCAAGATGGAGGCCGTGGGAAGGCTGGCGGGAGGTGTCGCGCACGATTTCAATAATCTTCTGACCATCATCAAGGGTTACGTCGAGATGGCTATACAGCGCTGCCTGGACCGGCCGGAGCTGCATAGCGATATCCGGCGCATTGAAGATGCTGCCGATCGCGCCGTCACGCTGGTTCGCCAGTTGCTGGCCTTCAGCCGCAAGCAGGTACTGCGGCCAAAAATCCTCGATCTCAACGCCATCGTTATGAATCTCGACCAGCTCCTCCGGCGGCTGATGAGCGAAAACATCGCGATGAAGACATTTGTGTCGAAGGACGTTGGAGCGATCAAGGCTGATCCGGGTCAGATCGAGCAGGTCATCATGAATCTGGTCGTGAATGCGCGTGACGCCTTGCCTGATGGCGGCCGGATCCTCATTGAAACGAGCAACGTCGATCTCGACTCTGCATATACCCGCGATCATACTGTCGTGCGTCCCGGGCCTTACGTTTTGCTGGCGGTCACGGACAGCGGTATCGGCATGACGGCCGATACGGCCGCCCATATTTTCGAGCCTTTCTACACCACGAAGGAAAGCGGCCGGGGCACCGGACTCGGTCTTTCGACCGTCTATGGCATCGTGAAACAGAGCGGCGGCTACATCTGGGTGTACAGCGAACTGGGAAAAGGCACGACCTTCAAGGTTTATTTACCGCGCGTCAAAGATGCCGTCCAGGCGCCGGCGGCGGAAACGCCCGCATCCACGGCGCCCAAGGGCCACGAAACCATCCTGCTTGTCGAAGACGAACCCGACGTGCGCGAGCTCACGCAGATGGTTCTCACCGAGCGCGGGTACCGGGTGATCGAAGCGCTTACGCCGGAAGACGCAGAGCGCCTGGCCGGAAACAACGGCGCCGAAATCCATCTGCTGTTAACGGACGTAGTGATGCCGGGAATGAGCGGACGCGAGCTGGCCAAGCGTCTCACCGGGCGTTACCCCAATCTGCGAGTGTTGTATATGTCCGGCTACACTTACAACGTGATCGCGCAAGACGGGACGCTTGAGGAAGGAATTTCCTTCCTGCAAAAACCATTTACTCCGCAAGTGCTCACACAAAAAGTCCGCGAGTCGCTGGACCGCCCCGTCCCCGTAAAATAAATACGAGGCATCACAATGGCTCTACCGTGTTCCCACGAGGGAAACGGTCTTGCCAGTGGCTGCAGCCTGTCTGGCGGCGTCGAGTATTTCCGTCACAATCACGTTTGTCTCGAGGGAAGATTGTCCTTCCGGTTTCAGGCCACCCAAAAGCACCGCTCGCAGATAGGAAACGGAATCTTCCTTCGTTTTCTCCAATGGCTTCGCGTCGGCCGATATCTCCTGTTTCTCGGGAAGCCGCACGCGCACCGCGTCACGCCCGACGGTGATGGCATAGCCTCTCTGCCCGTACACTTCCATATCTTTTCGGGAGAACGGCCAGTTCCAGGAAGCCTGGATAATCGCCTGGGCGTGGGGATAAGTCAGGACGATCGTCGCCTCATCATCCACACGCGGGTAGACGTCCGGCTTGATTTGCTGCGTAACGGCGGTCACCGAGTCCGGCCGGCGGCCATCCATCAGCCAGGTCGCCAGGTCCGCGCCATAGCAGCCAAAGTCAAAGAGTGCGCCGCCGCCGTTTAGTTTGGGATCGGTGAGCCAGGAGAGAAACTCCGGCCCGACTCCGATTTCTTTCGGGCCTCCATGCCCGTCATGCACGACAATCTTTCGAATTTCTCCAATGGCGTTATCGTGCACCAGGTCGTAAGCCGCTTGATTGCTCGGATACCAGGTCGTCTCGTAATTCACCAAGACCTGAATCTTTCCAGCGCGCGCCGCTTTCTCGATGGCGCGTGCATCTTCGAGGCTGACCGCCAGCGGCTTTTCCATCATCACCGGAACGCCATACCGCGCGCAGATCTCCACCACGCGGCGATGATCGTAGGTGTTGGTATACGCGAGCACCGCCTGAGGACGCGTCGCCTTCAGCATTTCCTCCAGGTCGGAATAGAGGAGACCTGGCGCCAAGCCATACTTCTTCGTGAATTGTGCCGCGAGTTGGCGATCGGCTTCGGTAATGCCGACGACCTGCAGGTCCATCCTCTTCTGAAACTGGTCGAAGAATCCGAACGCGTGTCCATGCACCAGTCCCGCAAGCGCCACGCGCAACGGCGCATTCTCTTTTTCAATCGCGGGCTTTGTTTGTGCACGCAAATTAACGCTCGAGCTCGCGGAGAGGACTAACGTCATCGAGAATACGGCAAGAAAAGTATTGCGTCGCATGAGCCTCCTTCAAGGCATCGGTTCGCGGCATTAAGAATCGACGGCTTCGCCTCGTCGGATTCTACCTCAGTTGAGTCTGCGCGCAGAGAGCCGGACTAGGGGAAGCACTTCGCACATTAGTTTTGCCGCATCGGAAGGAAGGTAGGTTTATTCCGTCGAAATAGCGTGTCAGGCCTGATCGGTGGAAATGGGACTTAATTCGCGCATCCAAGAGAACGGCTCTAGAACTTTTTGGACCAGCGCTCCTAATGGGAATTGCTCGAAGGATTTTTAACCCATCTGTTTGTGTTTCTTAATCGCAATTTCAATCTAGAAGTGAATGCTATCAGGTCCCTCCGTGCCAACATCCCGGAGACATCGGTAGTACTCTTAATTAATGAGCAGGGCAAGAGCCTCTGGGCTCGCTGGACCTATCAACATCTCCGCGGGTCACTGTCTCAGGTGTGGCCTGATGACAGACGCAGGGCCATCTGAATGCCCACCCACAGTCCGAGACCGCAGGCCGTTAGGATGGCAATCGCTGCCACGATTTTCTTACGTGTGCTCGTTGAAGATTCTTGTGCCTCACTTGGACTTGCAGGATAAAGCGATTGTATTTTCATGGTTGCCTCCCTGTGACAGGTCGCGCCGGAGCGAAGCCTGCCCCAGGGACGGGAAGGCAGCCGCAGCGCCAAACAGCGCGGTAATGAGGATTCGATTCTCGATCTCACCTCATCCGCTTGCATATTCGGCGCAACGTCGATCTATTTCATTGCGAAAGAACAATAACAATGTAATTTGGCTGTAAATTCGTGCGAACCGTCCCAGCGCCACCGGTCGTCCCCATGGAGGTCTTGATCAGCAAGCCGTTTCAACGAATATGAAAAACTCACCAATTTCCCGGTCCATTTGTCTCAAAGTCGTTGATACGCGTTGGAACGCGACGCTTTCTGATCGCTGTTTATGAGGGGATTCCGCGGCAGCTTGACCAGGCAGCCTAGTTCTTGGTGTCCAAGAGACGTGCCATCACTTGTGGAGCGGAGGTAGGCAGCTTGCAAACATAGTCTTCGCAAACGTAGGCGGTGGCACGATTCTTGATGCGATGGGCTCCCGCTACAAACGGCAGCCAGCGGGCCAGTTGTCGTTGTCCGCTACCACCGTCGGCGAGAAGAAGTATCTTGTTTGGGAGGAACCTGGTGTTGACCTGCCGCAGCAAATCACGTGTGTCTTGGGATAGCGGATCACCGGCGATGAGGATTTGTTTCGTTTGAGCGAGTCGAAAATCGAGGGCGGAAAGAAGGGCTGGCACTTCGCCGGGGTTTGACTGCAGGCGAGAAGCGAACGCGGCTAGCGTTTTATAGGCCGCATCGCGCCACGCGGCGCGGTCCGTGAATTGGGCGAGGCTAAGAAGATTCATGGCGGCGGTTGAATTGGGTGAAGGTTCGGCGCCATCGTACGATTCACGCGTAGGGCTAAGGAGCGAAGGATCAGATGTCTCCGAGTCGAAATAGCCGCCCTCTTTCGCATCTCCGAATTGCTGGTCCTGTTTCTCTTGCAGGGAAACAGCCCAAGTCAGCCAGTGGACGTCGAAGCCGGCCTGGTACAGGTCCAGAAGTCCGCTGATGAGATCGGCGTAGTCGTCGAGGAAGCCGCTCACACTGGGACCGCCTGCGCGAAAGCTGCGCCAAAGCTTGCCAGTCTTCGAATCATAAAGATGGGATTCGAGAAACTTTGCCGTCGCTTGCGCGCGTTCGAGATAGCGCGGGTCCTCGAGAGCCTGGCTGGCCCGTGCCAGTGCGGAGATCATCATGCCATTCCATGCTGTGACAATCTTATCGTCGAGAGGGGGCTGCGGGCGGCGCGCGCGCGCTTCGAACAAGGTTCGCCGTGCGGTTGTCAGCTTCCCGGTGGTTTGCTGAACGGTTAGGCTGAATTTTCTGGCCGTCTCCTCCGTCGAGTGAGCTTCATACAAAACATTCTTACCACTCAGTTCGCCGCGAATGTCTTGTTGCGCGGGGACGTTACCGCCGGATTCAACTCCGTAGGCGTATTCGAAGACGGCCGAATCCTGCTTGCTTAGGACGTTCTCAATTTCTTTCGCCGTCCAGATGTAAAAGACTCCCTCACTGGCCTCCGGCTTTCCAGGAGCAATTCGGCTGTCGGCATCCTTTGCGGAGGCAAAACCACCGCGGGGCTGGTGCATCTCGCGCAGCGTGAAATCGAGAATGCTTCGCGCGGTATTTGCAAAGAAGCGGTCGTGCGTAATCTGGTAGGCCTCCGTGTAGACGATCGCAAGTTGCGCCTGGTCGTAGAGCATCTTCTCGAAATGAGGAACGAGCCAGGTCGCACCGGTCGAATAGCGGTGAAAACCTCCGCCGAGCTGGTCGTGAATTCCGCCGCGCTCCATTGCGCGGAGCGTGTTGAGCGTCATTTCGAGCGCGTCGCGCTGGCCCGTGCGAGCGAAATAACGAAGCAAGAAACACAGCGCGACCGGTCTGGGAAATTTCGGCGCTCCTCCGAAGCCGCCGTTCGTGACGTCGTAGCTCGATGAAATCTGTTTGTAGGCCTGATCAAGAATGACGGGTTGTAGATCACCTGTGGCCGGAGGCTGCTTGCTGACCATCTGAATGAGTTGCTGTGCGGCGCGCCCTGCAGTCTGAATGATTGAATCTTGTTGCGTTCTCCACGAGTCGGAGACCTTTTCTAAGAGCGACTTGAGTTGGTCCGGGGGAAAGTAGGTGCCGCCGAAAAAAGGTTTGCGTGCGGGGGTGAGCACCACATTCAGCGGCCAGCCCGCGCTTCCCGTGGTCGCTTCGACATAGGCGATGTACAGGCGGTCAATGTCGGGGCGTTCTTCGCGGTCCACTTTAATAGAAACGAAATACTGCTTCAGGATGGCGGCGATGGCGGGATCGGAATACGATTCCCGCTCCATGACGTGGCACCAATGACATGTGAAGTAGCCGATGGAAAGAAAGATCGGTTTGTTCTCTTTGCGGGCCTTTTCAAAGGCTTCGTCGCCCCACGGATACCAATCCACCGGATTGTGGGCGTGCAATAGAAGGTAGGGACTCTTGGCGTGAATGAGCCGGTTGGTGTGGCGGTATTGTCGTATTCCCGCGCGAGGCTCAAGCGACGGACTATTATCGGATTGGGCCGGGGCGCTGGCGGCAGTACCAGCCTTTTCGGCAGCGTTAATCGCACCCCCGAAGGCAAGAAGTAGTGCGCCTGCATGAAGCAGCTTGAAAAGCTTGTGCTGTTTGTGCAATCCAGACGCTCCCTATTAGATAACTATCCGCTTCAAGTTTAACAGTCGCCAGGGCTCATGGTCTGAAGAGTCGTTTTTCTCCCAGGGGTCGGCAAACCGCAGTTGTGGTCCGCCTTATGTTCTTGGAGTTCTTGGGGGGAGACAGTTTTACTGTGGCTTCGCCGGAGGATCCGCGGGGGCCTCGGCCGCCCCCTTAGGCTTGGCGATCGTGGACAGCGTCTCCACGTTGAACTTTTTGTAGTCCGAATAGCGCGTCACGGCGTTGACTTTAATTCCTTTCAGCAGCAACACGCGCACGCCGACGTGGGCCTCGTCGTACGTGGGGAGCCACACTTCGTTGTTCACATAGGCCTGCTCCATGACGAAGCTCGTGCCCTTTTCTAGATTCGCCAGCAAGCCGCCGGCAAACCTCATGTCGCCGACGAAATACGCTTCCAGCCGCGCCACGTCGTGTGCCTTCTCGTCAATCCACACAACGCCGGCGAGTTTCTGCACGATCTTTTCCACCATCTTGTGCGCCTTGAATTCGGGATTGGGCTCGAAATCGAAGACCAGCACGTCCTGCCCGCGGAAGCGCTCGCGGCGCGGATTCACAAACTGGCAGGCGCGCAGAAATATCTCAATCCCCGGCTCATCCTTCTCGTCGCTTTTCCCTTCTTCCTTGGCCTTTTCTTCTTTGGCTTTCTTTTTGGTCTCGCGCTTTTGCAGCTCCTCGATCCGTTTCTGGGTCTTCTCGTTTTCCTTTTTCTGTTCCACGTCGCTTAGCGCCTTGCCGTCCTTCTTCACCACCGTGGATACCTCTTCTCCATTCAAGTAGAAGAAAGTGTATTCCGTGACCTCGCGCTTCTTTACTTTGCCGTTGCTCTCGAACTCGGTCTCTTCCTCCGCGCGCGTTCCCGTGTAGTTTTCCTTGATCTTGTCGATGGCCTTCTGGTTGTCGTCGATCTCTTTGAACAGAGCCTTCAAGTCCGGTAATTGAACCTGCGACTTTTTTGGAAAATCGAAGACGCGTTCGCCAACGGTTCCGTTGATCACCGCGCGTGTCACGCTGATGTCGTATTTGTCACTCTCCCGGTGCAGCTCAATCTTGTGCGGCAGCTTCACACCCTGGATCGTTCGGTAGTCGTCATAAGAGATCTCTTCGTCCACACCGCCGACCGTCGCTGCCTCCTTCACGATCAGGTGAGTCTGCGAATCGAAGAAAATTTGCCGCTTCACGCCGGTGGCTGTGGTTATCTCTGTTTGCAGCGCATCTCTTCCGCGTACCTGTGCGTGCCCCACAAACGTCAGCGCGATTTTGCTTTTCTTAGGATTGACCAGCCGGGAGTTGTAATACTGCGCCGCAGCTTCCAGTTGCATTCCTTCCGAACCCACCAGCGTGCCCAGCTCGCCAGCCGCATTCTGATGCCACGCGGACTTCCCGTTGTATGCCTCGATCAGATTCTTTTCGCCAATCAGCAATTCCGAGTAGTAGCGATTTGGCAGCTTGGTATCCAGCGTGTAAGTCCCCGTCTTCCCGTCATCACTCGCAAACCTCCCTTCGAGTGTCAATGTCTGGATCTTGGCCAACGCCCTACCGCCCCCCGCCGCCTTCACGTACTGCTCCACAATCTTCCCCGCCTCCTGCGCGCGAGCAGGATAGGCCCCGCCGGTGAGCATCAATGCGATGAGTATGGTGAGCAGACGTGCGCGCATGGGGTTCAACTACATAAACGCAATCCGGCGCAAAAAGTTTCCTGGAATTTGAGCCTCAAGGCGCAGCTTTATCCTGAACTTGAGCAAAAGAATGCTGCGCCCCTCGTTTGCAAGGTGCCGTTAGATTATTGCGCTTTCGGCCGCTTTGAGTATTTCTCGTAGAGGCGGAGATGCCGGTTGTCCATGGAGGTGAGTTGCCCACGGATAAAGAGGTATTTGACGTCAGTGGTCAGTTCGAGCGGGTCGCCGTTGGTCACGATGAGGTTGGCGAGCTTGCCTTGCTCAAGAGTTCCAATCTGATCGTCGAGGCCGAAAATCCGCGCGGGGTAAAGCGTGACGGCCTTGAGCGCTTCGTCATACGGCAGGCCGTAGGCGACGGCGTTCGCGGCATTTTGTCCCAAGCGCCGCGCGAAGGAGTTATCGAAACTCGCGAAGGCGAATTTCACACCAGCAGCAGCAAGCTCCGCAGGCTGCGAAAGCAACCGATCGTAGGGATCGTCCTCATCGAGCGGAAGCGTCAGCACCGGCCGGAGGATTACGGGAACGCCTTTCGAACGGAGTAGGTCCTTAACCTTGTAAGCCTCCGAGCCGCCGGCGAGGATCATCCTCAGCCTTTGCTTGTCCGAAAACTCGACCGCGTTTCGAATCTCGCGCGAGCGATCGGCAAAGACCAACAGGGGCAGCTCGCCGCGAACGACCGGCACGAGCGCTTCGAGCTTCAGATCGAGATCGTATCTGGCGGCTGAGCCCTTTTCCATTGCCTGGGCATAGTGACGGGCGCGCTCGATCCAATCGGTGATTTCATTCACCTGTTTGTCGTATTCCTGCTTGGCCTCGCTGTACGGTTTTTCCTTCCGCGAAAAGGTGGCGAAGTCAAAAGTTTGTGTTTCGATCTCCGGCCAATTGAGGACCATCGCCGCGCTTTTCTTGATGAGCATTTCGTCGATGGTCCAGCCGGTGAGGTGAATAGCCGAGGCTTGTCCGCCAATCATGCCGCCCGAGCCGTTAGAGTCAAAGCCGCCGCTGCCAGGAACGGCAAGAACTTCCGTGATGCCCGCCGCGCGAGTGACGGGAATGTGTTCGCTCGAGGGAGATACGGCCGTGGCCGCGACGACATCCGGGTTGTAGCTTCCGGACTCGGCCGAATCGACAGTGGCGCTAACTGCGCCGATCTCCCGTAAACCCATCTGGGTAATCGAGTCGAAGATTCCCGGGTAGACCTGTAGCCCTTTTGCGTCGATCACCTGGGCCCCCGCGGGGAGGTCCAAACCGACGCCAACCGCCGCGATTTTTCCATCGCGAATGACAAGCGTGCCGTCTTCGATGGTGTTTCCTGCGAGCGTGAAAATTTTCGCGTGGGTTAGAGCGTAGGTGGTAGGGGGCTGCGATTGCGCGAATGCCAGACCAGGCCAGGCGCAGATCGCGGCGAAGATCAGGGTGATCTGGAGAATGATGGATATAGACTTCACAGCGCACCCCCGGGTAGAACGACCGCCGCCGAGTCGATGCCACTTGCAGAAGGAGGCTTGGGTTTTTCTTCCGGTTTCTTTTCTTCCGGTTTTTTCTCTTCGGATTTCTTCTCGGAGGGTTTTTGCCCAATGGGCACGGTAGCATCAGGCTTTTTGTCTTCCGGTTTCTTCTCCGCGGCTTTTTTGAATTTGTCGATGAGCGCTTTCTTTTCCTTTTCGCGCCCGGAGCGTTCGGCGATGTCGCGCTGACGGTCGAAGAAAACGCGGCCATCGATCAGTGTTTTCTGCACGACGGCGTACGCGCTCAGGGGGTCGCGATTGTAAATCGCCAAGTCGGCGTCTTTTCCGACATCAATCGTGCCAACGCGCTTGTCGATGCCGAGCTGCATCGCCGGATTCAACGTGACCATCTTCAGCGCTTCGTCATGCGAGAGGCCGCCGAACTTCATGCTCTTGGCGGCTTCCTGATTCAAGTGCGTGGCTTCTTCGGCGTCGTCGGAATTGATTGACACCACCACGCCGCGGCGGGTCATCAGCGCCGCGTTGTACGGAATCGCGTCGTAGGCTTCCACTTTGTAGGCCCACCAATCGGAAAAAGTGGAGGCGCCCACTCCCGCAGCGGCCAGTTCATCGGCGACTTTATAGCCTTCGAGAACGTGCTGAAAGGTACGGACTTTGAAGCCGTACTCTTTCGCGACGCGGAGGAGCATCAGGATTTCATCCTCGCGGTAGCAGTGGGAGTGAACGTAGCGCTTACCCTCCAGTACTTCGACGAGCGGTTCGAGGCGCAGATCGAGGCGCGGCGGAATGAGATTCTTTTCACCGGCGGCGAAGCGCTTGTTGTACTCATCCCAGGTCTTCTTGTAGTCGCGGGCTTCACTAAACGCTCCGCGAATGGTCTCTTCGACGCCCATGCGCGTGGAAGGATACCGCCGGGGCTGACCCGGGATACTGAAATTCGAACGCTTGGGATTTTCGCCGAGTGCGAACTTGATGCCGGGAAGAGCTCCTTCGAACGGAAGCTTCGCAGCAGGCTGGCCCCACCGAAGCTTGATGACTAGCGTCTGTCCGCCGATGGAATTCGCGGAGCCGTGAAGAATGTTCGCCGCCGTGACTCCGCCCGCTAGATCGCGATAGATGTCGATGTCGTCCGGATTTAAGATCTCCGCCATATTCACCATCGAGGAAACGGAAACGCTGCCCTCGTTGATGCTCTCCGCGGCGATGTGCGAATGGCAGTCGATAATGCCGGGCATGACGAATTGCCCCGCGGCATCGATCACCTGAGCGTTTTTCGGGGCGTTGATGGACACGCCGACTTCGGCGATTTTGCCATCTTTAATAAGGATGGAGCCGTGCTCGATGGTTCCATGCGAAACCGTGAGGATGGTGGCGTTTCGAATCACGATGACGGCGGGCGAGTCGGGAGGCGTGGCAGCGGCCGCCAGAGGGAGGTAAAGGAAATAAATGAGGTAAAAGAGGTTAAGGAATCGGCGGCGCTTTAGGTTGGTGAAGAATCTAGATGAGCTCTTCACTGGGCACCTCCTAGCACGGCGGTTGAAGCGAATGAATTGGTGGTGGGTTTGACGCCGGTAAAGTCGAGGGAAATACCGTGCACGCTGATGCTGCCCTTCAAGGAAGTTCCATCAAAAGTCCCCGAAAAAGTGACGTCCGCAGGAGATCCTTCGAGCGGAATGTTGATAGTGAAGCTGAATTTGTCCACGCTCAAATATCCACTGATGACCGAGGCGGTGCCGCGCTTGCTAGTGAGGCTGCCGGAGATCGTGCCGTCCGTGTCCATGGCGAGGTCAGCGGTGGATTCTTCGGAACCGTCCGGCGTGGTGTAGGAAAGCTTCCACTCTCCGGTGATGTCGCCTTTCGGCGGATCCTTGGGCTTCTCCGGCTCGCGAATCTCAAATCTGCGGCCGTCGACAAAAACCAATTTGATCTTCGTTTTTTCTTCGAAGAGATCGCCGTCGGTGACGACGAGATTGGCGATCTTCCCGTTTTCGATGGAGCCCAGGCGGTCGGCGACGCCGAAGATCTCCGCCGCCGACAGCGTTAGCGCGCGAAGAGCGGCATCCGGCGCGAGCCCCGCGTCAATCGATTTCTTCGCGGCCTTCAGGGTGTCTTTCGGCGCGGTGATGCCGCCGGAATAAAACGCAAACTTGACTCCGGCTTTGGCCAGCGCCGCCGGCGAAGAAGGTCCGCGGTCGCGGAACTGCAGCGTTCGAAGCGATGGCTTGTCCTCGGGATCGGCATCTTTCTCGGCTTCGGGCCACTTGAGATTCACGAGCACGGGAAGTTTCTTCGCAGCGATTTCCGGGGCGACCTCATATGCCATCTGGCCGCCGTAAATGGCGCCCTTGACATGCCAGCGATCGACCAGTTCAAGGGCGCGGCGGAGCTGTACGGAATTGTTGGCCGGAATCAAAACGAGCGCTTGATCTTCCAGCGCGTCGGCGAGTGCGGCTTCCGTGCGGTCATAACGGGGCCGCGCCACGCTGTGGGGATTCTTTTCGTAGGTGGCCTGTGCATTCGTGCTCCACTCCGTGTCCAGCCAGACCTGACGAACGTAGGCGAGCACGCCCATGATGGAACTGGGAAACCCGCCGCCGCGTCCTCCCGAAGTCTGGAAAGCCACCGGAATCGCCACCGGCGATTTCACCACCAGATCTCCCGCGCGCTCACCCGCCAGATCCAGCACCGCAGCCAGTCCCGGGAAAATTCCGCCTTGCGGCGCGGAAACAACGGTGGTGAATCCCGCGCTGCGCCAGGTTTCGATGCGCTTGTCGCTAAGGCTGACTTCGTCCGCCGCACTGCGCCACGGCGTGGAGGCGGGCCGGTCCTCCGGACCGCGCGCGCCCTCTTGTGAGCGTCGCGGGCCGCTTTCGCCACTCGCCGGAGGAGCGGCGGGAATTCCCACGTCGGTGAACGAATCAATCAGGCCTGGGTAAACAGTGAGGCCCTTGCCCTCAATGACCCATGCTTCAGGCGGAATCGTGACGTCCTTCCCGATAGCCGTGATGAGGCCGCGGGAGATGACAATGGTGGAGTTTTCGACGGGCGGCCCGGAAACCGGGACGACTTTGGCCCCGCGAATGGCGAAGTACTGCGGCTCGCCACCTTGCGCCCGAAGAGACGGCGCGACACGGAAGAGTGCAACAAGCGCCGTGACGCAGACCGCTGACACACACCTGAGAATCAGGCTGGAACGCATGCAAGACTCCTCGCGAAGGCGTTGAAAGGAACCCGTCCCCGGCAATCGTAAAGGTAGACGCATGAGGCTAGTGGGAAGTTTCCGAAGAGTCAAGAAAAGAGAGGGCTGAAAAAAAGAAGAAATCCGGAAACAAAATGCCGGGGTCCGACGTTTCTTCTATTGCATTCCCATAGGGACTGTAGCATCTAGATATAGGCATCCCATAGGAGCTACAGGAGAAAACGATGGGCGAAAGAGCGGGCGTTTGGCAAGGCACCCTGGCCTTGATGGTGCTGAAGACTTTGCAGGCACTGGGGCCATTGCACGGGTACGGGATTGCGCGCCGGATCGAACAGACCAGCGGCGACCTGCTGGCGGTGAACTACGGAACGCTGTACCCCGCCCTGCTCAAGCTGGAGCAGGAGGGCTATATCTCCTCCGAGTGGGGCACGTCGGACAACAACCGCAAAGCCAAGTATTACAAATTGACGCGCGCCGGGCGCAAGCAATTGCAGAAGGAAGCGCGCGAGTGGGAACAGACCACGGAAATTCTGGCGCGCTTCCTGACGCCGGGAAAGGAATCGGCATGAGGCGCGTGCGCGGATGGCTGTTGCGGCTGGGCGGAATCTTTGGCAGAGGGCGGCAAGAGCGGGACCTCGCCACAGAGCTTGAAAGCCATCTCCAAATGCACATTGAGGACAATCTGCGTGCGGGCATGAACGCCCGAGAAGCCCGTCGGCAAGCGCTCATCGAGCTGGGAGGCGTCGAGCAAACGAAAGAGATGGTCCGCGAGCGCAGAGGGCTGCAGATTCTGGATGTGCTGGTGCAGGATCTGCGTTTCGGCGCGCGAATGTCGCGAAAGAATCCAGGCTTCACTGCCGTTGCCGTGCTGACCCTGGCCCTCGGCATCGGTGTCAACACCGCCATCTTCACGGCCTTCGATGCGCTCGTCTTGCGCCCGCGGCCGGTGAAGGATCCCGACAGTCTGGCATCTGTCTTTCGCACGACTCCCGGAGGACGTGATGGCTGGTTTTCTTATCCCGATTACCTCTACTATCGCGACCATAGCAAGTCCTTCGCCGAATTCACGCTGTTCGCCTTCGGCATGGCCATCACATCAAGCGATCTGCCCACGACCAATCCAACCAGCGCGCCACGCTTTGCGAGAGCAGTCGGCTTCCAACTCCCGCAATTGCTTCAGGGCAGTGCCCAGCCGATCGGTTGCTACTTCGTTTCCGGCAATTATTTTCAAATGCTCGGAGCCGTGCCACTTCTGGGCCGCATCGTCTTGCCTTCCGACGACCAACTCAACGCTCCGCCGGTTGTCCTGATGAGCGGAAATTTCTGGCAGCGACTATTTCACTCCGACCCCAGAGTCGTGGGCTCTGTCCTGCACTTGAATGGAGTGGCCTTCACCGTCATTGGCGTCACGCCGCTCGATTATTTAGGCACGACTCCAGCTGTGCCCGATCTCTGGGCACCGGTTGCCGCGAAAGTGCATCTGGGCGGCCTGTCGGCTCAGGACTTGGAGAATCGGCTCGTTATTGCGGGCATGCCCACGGGACGCTTAGCGCCTGGCGTTTCCCTTTCTGACGCGCAGGCTGAGCTTGCTGTCCTCGCTGCCCAGTTGCGCAATTCCTACCCGGAGGACGAACGCAACTCATCCATTTCCGTCGTCTCCGGCAGCGATAACCTCGCTGCCCTTGACAGTGAGACGTGGCCTGTTGTCGCTGCGGCCATGAGCGCTGTCGCTTTGCTCTTGCTCATCGCCTGCGCGAACGTCGCAAGCCTTCTGCTCGCGCGCGCTGCAGCCCGGCGCAAAGAAATTGCGGTGCGCCTGGCGCTCGGCGCGGGCCGGTGGCGCCTGTTGCGCCAGTTGCTCACCGAAAGCCTTCTGATCGCCCTTTTGGCTGGAGCGCTTGGCCTTCCTCTGGCGGGCTGGATGCTCCACCTTTTGATCGTGGAGATCGCTTCAGCCCTCCCGTCGTTCTGGGGCACCATCGCACTTCAGATCTCTCCCGACATCCGCATTTTCGCCTACACTCTGCTTGTTTCCTGCGCCGCCGGAATCGCGTTCGGACTCGCTCCCGCTTTGCAAGCTTCGAAGTCCGACGTTAATTCCGCTTTAAAAGAAGAGGGCAGCGCCTTCGGCCGGCACGTGAGCCGCTCGCGGCTTCGCGGAATTCTGATCGCCGGCCAAATGGCCGCTTGTCTCGTCCTGCTGATCAGTTCCGCTCTGCTCCTTCGGGGGTCGCAACGAGCCCTCAAGATCGATCCTGGCTACGAGACGCACCGCGTGGCCTGCCTGGAAGTGTACAATCCGGCGAACCTGCACTACTCCCTGCCACGCTTGCTCCAGCTCAATCGTGACCTCATCCAAGGGGTCGCGAATCTTCCCGGTGTACATTCCGTTGCACAAGCCTCGCGCGACCCGATCGGCGGCATCCGCTGGGTGCCTGTTTCTTCCCTCAACGCTGCGCCTTCCATTCCCGGCGGTGGCGGAAGCGAATCGCCTGTTGCGGGCTACAGTTACGTCACTCCAAATTACTTCGAAACTCTCGGGATTCCCATTGTCCGGGGTCGCAACTTCACGCCTCGCGAAGCCGATGGACAGTCGCCAGTTCTCGTCATCAGTGAAGCCACCGCCCGCCGCTTCTGGACCGGGGAAGATCCCATCGGCAAGCGCCTCAAGATCGGCTCGGAAAAAGGAACCATGTCCTTTCCAGGAGAGAAAGATCCGTTCGTGGCCAGCAGCGAAGTCATTGGCGTCGCCCGCGATGTGCGGAGCATGGACCTGCGCAAAATCGATGAATCCTACGTATACCTGCCGCTCTCGCAGACCCATCAGTGGACCCGCACTCTGCTCGCGCGTACCGATGGCGATCCCACACCGTTGCTCCCGGCAATCGGCCGCGAGGTTCGCCGCGTCGACGCCAATCTCCCCGTTATCGGCGCCCCGTTATACACGATGGTCTCCATGAATCCTTTCTTTGTGGCCTCGCGCATCGGCGGATTGCTCGCAAGCATCGTCGGCATACTCGGGCTGCTCCTGGCGTGCATGGGTGTGTATGGCATGGTCAGCTACAGCGTCGCTCAGCGCACCCGGGAAATCGGCATCCGCATGGCGCTTGGCGCGGAGGGTATCCAGATACTGCGGCTCGTAGTGCGCGAGGGTTTCCAGCCCATTCTCGCGGGCATGTTAATTGGCGTCGCTACCTCCGCTGGCGTCTCACGACTGATGGTCGCGACGCTCTTCGGCCTCAACCCCATGGATGCGGTTTCATTTTCCGGCGTCTCGCTTTTGCTGGGAGCCATCGCGCTGCTTGCTACCTGGCTTCCCGCGCGCCGAGCGACAGAGGTGGATCCGATGGTGGCGCTGCGCTACGAATGATTTTTCGAGCTCTGAAGTAAGAAGGTAGAGATTCGAGTCGGGAGTGGCAGGGGGCTTTATGAAATGGCTGCGTGGATGGCTGTTGCGGCTGGGCGGAATCTTTGGCAGGCAAAGGCAAGAGCGGGACCTCGCCACAGAGCTTGAAAGCCATCTCCAAATGCACATCGAAGACAATCTGCGCGCGGGCATGAACGCCCGAGAAGCGCGTCGGGAGGCACTCATGAGACTTGGCGGCGTCGAGCAAACCAAGGAAATCTATCGCGACCGGCGCGAGCTCCCGCGGCTTGAAACGCTGTTCCAGGACCTGAGATTCGCCTTTCGCATGCTGCGAAAAACTCCCGGGTTCACAGCCGTCGCTTCGCTCACGCTGGCGCTGGGGATCGGGGCGAACACAGCAATTTTCAGCATTGTGAATGCCGTTGTGCTGCGGCCGCTACCGTACAAAGATTCGCCGCGCATCGTCACGTTCCATACCAAGACGGCGATGTTTCCCAATTTTACGCTTCCCCTGACGTGGCCGGCTTTCTATGAAGTTCGCAGCCAAGCCACCCTTTTGGAGGAGATGGCGGCGTACTGGGCAACGGACAGGACGTTGACCGGAGTCGAGCAACCGGAGGTGCTGCGCGTAACCGGCGTCACCAGCGGATTCTTCGAAGAGCTTGGTGAGCGCGTGCAGCAAGGCCGCCTGCTGGCCGAACGAGATCATCAGGCTGGGCAGGATCGCGTGGCGGTCATCAGCGATGCGCTCTGGCGCACCCGCTTTAGAAGAGATCCGGCAGTGATCGGACGACAGCTGATCCTGGACAAGGAGATCTACACCATAATCGGAGTGGCCGCAAACGGATTTGCGTTTCCGGAAAAGTCCGAAGTCTGGTTGCCGCTCTCCCTGACGCCTGAAATCGAACGGAATCAGAAGTTCTTCAGGTTCCAGGCCTTTGGCAAATTGCGAAAAGGAGAAAAGCTCGAAACGCTGCAAGCGGAACTTGGCACAATTGGGCAGCGTATCGTCAAGGAAGACCCAAGTCTAAGCGCAGGCTATAGACTCTCGGCGGAGCCGCTCCTGGAGAGCAGCGTGCAAGATGCGCGGCAAGGTTACCTGGTCTTATTGGCGGCAGCCACTTTCGTGCTGTTGATCGCTTGCGCAAACCTCACGAGTTTGCTGATGGCCCGTAGCTGGGGAAGACAGCGTGAGATGGCCGTGCGGGCTGCCCTGGGCGCCTCGCCGGGGAGATTGCAGCGGCAAGGCTTGGTGGAAAGCTGTTTGTTGGCGTTGCTCGGTGGCGCGGTGGGAATTGCCCTCGCTGCGGGCGTTGTGCAGGTTTTTCGCGCGATCGCACCGAGCGGCACGCCGCGGCTGGCGGAAATTTCCGCGGATTGGACTTTACTATGGTTCGCGCTGGGGAGTTCTCTAGTATCGGGTGTTGTTTTCGGCCTCGCTCCTGCGCGCCGCGCCGCTCGAATGGATCCAAACGATGCTCTGAAAGAAGGAACCGGCGGAAGCGTCAAAGGGACTTCGCGCTTCGGCAATGCGCTTGTCGTCGTGGAAGTGGCGCTGGCCTTCATCCTGCTGATTGGCTCGACGCTCATGATGCAGACGCTGGCCCATTTACTTCATCAGAATCCCGGCTTCCGCACGGACCATCTGCTGACGTTTGATTTGCCTCAGCCGTCGCAGCGAAGCCGGAAAGATTCCGAGGAACGCGCCGCCGGCCAGATCGCACGCTTGAAAGATATGCTGGCGCAGGTGCGCCGCCTGCCGGGAGTTGAGGAGGTGGTCGCGTCCGACCACGGCATGTTGGACGGGATGTATTTTGAGCATTCGGGCTTAAAACTGGAAGGCGCGCTACCGCAATACTCCGCACCAGCCGAGGGACTCATTGAGCGGTACATCTCGCCGGGCTATTTTCGAATGATGGGCATTTCTCTGGTGCGAGGGCGGGAATTCGAGGAGCAGGACCAACGCGGCACTCACAGAGTGGTCATGGTCAATGAAGCGATGGCCCGAAAATTTTGGGGCACGCTGGATGTAGTGGGCAAACGAATCGGCGTGTCCACTGACGGCAAGGGCACACTGGAATGGAACGAGGTTGTCGGGGTCGGGTCAAACGTGCGGGATGTGGGCATACAGGAGGAGGCCGGCCCGGAATACTTTCTTGCCTTGTTTCAATGGGGCGTTGGATCGCACCACTTGTTCGTACGTACTCAGGCAAATCCCGATGCGCTGGCTGGCACGATTTCACGGCAAATCTGGGCGAGTTATCCCGACCAGCCTTTGCGCCATGTGATGACCCTGACGAAGACGATTGCTGAATCCGTGGGCGACCAGCGCATGCACACGGTGCTGCTCGGAGTATTTGCGGGTGTCGGGCTGGCGCTCGCGCTTCTAGGAGTTTATGGCGTCGTGTCATATTCCGTGGCACGCCGCACGCAAGAAATCGGTGTACGCATGGCGCTGGGCGCCGGACGAGCAGACGTGTTGCGCATGGTCCTGCGGCAAGGATTGACTCTCGTGGCATGCGGTGCTGCCATTGGTGCCGCTGGAGCCCTTGGAGCAGTTCGCGTGATCGCCAGCGAATTGTACGGCGTGAAGTCCGGCGATCCTTGGACGTTCTCCGCAAGCGCCGCACTGATTCTGATCGTCGGTAGCCTGGCCTGTTGGATACCGGCGCGTCGCGCCATGCGCGTCGACCCCATGGTGGCGCTGCGTTACGAATAATAATTGTAGTGGCCGTTCTTCAGACCGGTGTGTGGCGCGAGGGATAATCATGAGGCAATTGCGTGCTTGGTTTGTGCGACTCGGGGGATTTTTCTGGAGGAAGCGCAGCGAGCGCGATCTCGCCGCGGAGATGGAAAGTCATCTCCAGATGCACGTCGAGGACAATCTGCGCGCCGGCATGTCAGCCGCAGAAGCAAGACGGGAGGCACTGATGAAACTCGGCGGCACCGAACAGACCAAGGAAATCTATCGCGACCGGCGCGGTCTCCCCATTCTCGAAACTCTCATCCAGGATCTCCGATTCGCCGCGCGCATGCTCCTGAAAAATCCAGGCTTCGCCATCGTGGTCCTCCTTACGCTCGCCCTTGGTATCGGCGCGACCACGGCAATTTTCAGCGTTGTATACGCGGTGTTGCTGCGCCCGCTGCCGTACACCGATTCGAGCCGGATCATGGCCGTCTTCGAGGTCAACTCGGAGGGTCGGTGGGCACATCTTGCGGACCCGAACTTCGACGACTTTCGCGATCAAAACCGCAGCTTCCGGTCGATTGCGAAGTACAACTACTACGTCGTGTCCGTTTCGGGGGCTTCGCAGCCGACGCGCACGACGGTCGCGAGCGTCTCCCCCGACTTTCTCAAGGTCCTCGGAGTTCAGCCGCTCCTGGGGCGGGATTTCAGCGCCAGCGACGCAAAAAAAGGGGCTGGCCCGACCGTTCTTGTCAGCTATGGATACTGGAGGCAGGATCTCGGATCGCCGCGGGACCTCTCGCAGTCGCACCTGAAGATTGATGACGTGGTCTATTCCGTTATCGGCGTGCTCCCGGCGGGATTTCGTTTCCCGCCTGACGTGGATCTGTGGGTGCCGGCCGATTTGAACGGCGAAAATCCAAGCAGGACGGCGCACAACTATTATGCCGTCGGGCGCCTCCGCGACGGTGTGACTGTCGAGCAAGCGAATCGAGACATTAGCGCGGTCGCGCGTCGCATTCACGATACATCGAGCGAGCAAGGCGATTATCTCCTCAAAGATGGAATTGTCGTCCGGCTACAGAACTCGATCACGGGCAAAGCTCGCTCGCCTCTGCTGGTCCTGCTCGGTGCGGTTGGATTTCTGCTGCTGGTGGCGTGCGCGAACGTAGTGAATTTGCTGCTGGCACAAGCGTCGGTGAGAGAGCGCGAGTTGGCCATTCGCACCGCACTCGGCGCCGCACGCGGACGGCTGGTCCGTCAATTTCTTACCGAAGCCTTTCTGCTTTCGCTCGTTGGCGGCGGTCTCGGAGTACTCGGAGCGTTCTGGGGTGTAGCGGGGTTAGTTGGGCTGGCGCCGCAAAATCTCCCGCGGCTGGACAGCGTCTCGATCAGTACTCCAGTACTTGTGTTCGCGTTCCTTCTTTCCATGTCGGTCGCCGCCGGCCTCGGAGCTTTCACCGCTGCGCGGACGACATCCGGAGACCCGCGCAAAGGCCTGGTGGAAGGCGGGCGGGGACAAGCGCGTTCGCAAGGCAGCCAGCGCGTTGGCAAAGCAATCGTAGCCGCGCAGATCGCGATCACCTTGGTTCTCGTGGTCGGAGCGGGATTGCTTGGGCGCAGCTTGATGAAAGTGCTCGAAGTGAATCCCGGATTCCACGTGGATAAAATCGTCACGATGGACGTCTCGCTTCCGTGGGTGAACGATCCGAAAGCAAAGGCGGGTCAGGCGATTTTCTTTTCAAACCTGATTGACCGGCTCAAACAAATCCCGGGGGTGCGCCAGGTTGGCGCGACGAGCGGCTTGCCGATGGTGGAAGGCGGCCTTCCCGACGGAATGTTTCTGCTGATGACGCAGAATGAGATCCCCAAGACCGTGGATGGCTTTGCTCTTCTGCTTCAGCAAAAAGAGCGCATTGGCATTGCTGATTTCTGCGTCGCCACGGACGGATACTTCCAGGTTCTTGGAATTCCGTTGATTCGAGGCCGAGTCTTTGACGGGCGCGACGGCGCGAATTCTCCGCACGTTGCCGTGATCAGCGAATCACTTGCACGCGACCGGTGGCCAAATCAGGACCCCATCGGCCACACCATTGAGTTTGGAAACATGGATGGCGACTTGCGCTTACTAACAATCGTCGGGATCGTGGGCGACATTCACGAATATGGCCTCGATGTGCCGCCGCGTCCAACCGTCTTTGTGAATTTGTTCCAGCGGCCACGTGCGGCGATCACCTTAACCATGCTGAGCGATGCCGACACGCGCTTGGTCACTTCGGCAGCGCGAGGAATCCTGCGGGACCTCAACCCGGAGGTTCCGGCGAAGTTCCGGACACTTTCGCAAGTCTATTCTGCTTCGTTGGGCTCGCGAAGATTTAACGTCATTCTCGTCGGATTCTTCGGAATCGTCGCGCTGCTGCTCGCTACCGCGGGCGTGTTTGGCGTGATGGCCTATTCGGTGAGCCGCCGTACGCGCGAGATTGGCGTGCGTGTCGCTCTCGGCGCACGTTCCGGCGACGTTCTGAGGATGATCCTGAGCCAGGGATTGCGCACGATATTCATCGGTGTCGCGATTGGGATTGTCGGTTCGCTGGCACTGACACGCACAATGGAGTCGCTGCTCTTTGGCGTCACTGCCACCGACCCGCTGATTTTCGGCGGGGTGACACTGCTCCTCGTCGGGGCAGCGCTGCTCGCTTGCTACATTCCGGCGCGACGGGCGGCGCGAGTCGATCCGATCGTTGCGTTGCGATATGAGTGAAGAAGCAGTTTTCAGTTTTCTGTTTTTGCTTTTTGGTTTTTAGTTCTCGCTTTCTTGTTGTTGATTGTTAATTTTTGCTTTTGGAAAAACCGCGAGTCCTTCAGTCAAAAAATAAAAATTAGACTGCCAACTTTTTATTCATGGCTTTTTCTTTTTGAAGAGGCCGCCGAGGCTGCTGAGGGCGTCGGCGGGATTTTGTCCCTGCGCCAGTGTCTTGGTGGTGCCGGCGGCAGAAGTGCCCGCGCATCCAAGCTGCGACTTCAGCATGCCCGCGGCAAGACCGCCAACATCGGGAATAAATTTTGGATCGGAAGCCGTGCCGTGAATCAGGAAAGGCACGGTTGTCGTACCACCTTTACATCCACCAGCGGCGCCCTTGACTTGAGTCAGGATGCCGCCAATACCGCCTGTGGCACCACTAGTTGCGCCACCTGCAGCGTCCGCAGGCGCAGCCGTTGCGTTGGCGAGGTTTGCCACCATTTTGAAATCGAGATTGTTCTTTGAGTCGATCGCGCCGAGACCGGTGAGATTGCCAAGCGGGGGAAGGACCGCCAAGAAATTGTCAGCCTTCAGACCATCCGGCGCCATGTGGAGATTGGTGGTGAGCTTTTCGATGTTCAGGTCGTTGCCGGTCTTGACGCCCGTGAGCGTGGAGATGGCGGACAGTTTCGAGCCGAGATCGAAGCCGACAAGCTTCGCGTTGTAAACGCCGACGGTGCCGTTGGTGACAAGTCTGTTTGTGGGACCAGTGATATTGAGATCGGTGTTGAGCGTGCCGCCCTGAAGCGAAGCGCCCCTGGGAAGATTGATGCCGAGGGCGGGAAGGAAGGCTTCGAGGTCTTTTGCGGGCATGTCCTTGCCTTCGAGCTTGATGTTGACCTTGGTGGCTTCGCCAGCGGATTCGTACGTGCCGCCGAGATGAGCAGCGGCGCTGCCGATTTTCAGAGTGGAAGGTTCGAGGACGCCCGCGTTTTTGGCGAGATTGTATTTGGTATTGAAATCCACGGTGAGGGGAACGCCCGCAGGCGAACCGCCAGCGATGAGCAGGGCTTTGGAAAGTTTGGCGGTGCCCTTCGTTTCGACCTCGCCGCCTTTCGATTCGAGCGTGCTATCGAGATCGAGAAGGCCCCCGAGCCCCAGGGAGGGATCGAGGAAACCCGTCGAGGCGAGATTCAAAGAGCTGATATTGAGCTTGGCGCTGAGCGCAGTCAGCGAAGTGTCGGCTTGATCGATAGGGCCGACGGCGCCATCGAGCTTGAACTTGCCCCCGGAAGGGAGATCGGCGGCGACGGTGACGGGAAACTGCGAGGTTATCGAAACGTCGGAGGCGGTTACGTCGACGTGGTCGTAGGTGTTGCGCTTCTGCGAATTGGTGGTGCCGACGATGATACTGCCGTTCTTGAGCTCAAATTTCTTGATGGAAAGGTCTGCGGCAGAGTTTGACGAACTCGAAGATTTCGCGGCCGAGCCACCGAGCGAAGAATAGTTCCACCGGCCGGCTCCATTATGAAGGAGTGTCACTTGCGGGGTTTCAATCGTGACGCCAGTAACATTCAGAGTTTTCGAGAAAATCAGCGGCATCATTTCAACACCGACCTTGACAGATTTGGCGGTGAGGAAAGGCGAGGAGCTGAATTTGGGGTCGTCGCCGATGGAGAGATTCTCGGCGGAGAGCGAGCCGCTGATCAGCGAGAGGCTGAGGTTGCCAACTTCCACTTTGCGGCCGAGCGCAGCGGAAGCTTTTTCTTCGATGGTGGGGCGGAACTGATTGACGGGAATCAAAAACGGCGCGACGAGAACAAGAACGATTAACACGCCGACGATGATAAGAACAATCTTCAATGTTTTGCTCATGACGACCTCCGGCACAGAAGGAATGGGCGATCCCCTGAATGAGGAGAAGGGAGGATGGCACGCGGACAATATACATGAGGGAGGGTGCAGTCGACTGTTCTGTTGTGTACAGGGGGATGGATGAAGACGTCGCAACGTGGCAACGTCCCGACCGGATCGGGATCTCCGTTCCACAGGTACGCTGGAGCTTCGATCGAAACGTTGCGGTCGAGAGAGAGCCGGAACAGAATTGGAGTCAGGGAACCGGCCGAATCAAGCTCAGGCGGCTGGCATTGGCTTAGTCGGGTTTCAATGAGGCTCGCTTGCGCAAGGGTAGTTCCCAACAGCGCTATTCAATAATCGATGAAAAATCAAAACCCCCAGGGTGCAAAAGCGGCACCCGGGGCACCCGCGCCGAAGCCGTTTCGGAGCACGGACCCCACGCGCAAGTGCGACGCGTGGGGCATCCGCACCAGCGCGCCCGGGTTGCAAGTTCAGTGAATTGGGCCGATCCGTGCGTGAAACGCAAATCGCTTGGTCGCAGGAATCAGCGGAAAAGCAGGTTGGCGAAGGGCTTTGCCAGACGAATCAAGGCAAGATAGTTCGCCTCCGTACGATCTGTCAGCCGTTCCTCCGCGATATCTGGTTCTTCCAGCGCCCGTCTCGCGTGTTCTTCCTATCGCGTGCCACGGGTCATTTCACCTCGACTTTCACGCGCATCCATGGATGGATGCAGCACTCAAAAAGATGTTCACCTCTCGATAGACCCGTGATCTGGCGTTGGCTGCCTTGAAGGATTCGGGTCTTGGCCACCGCGACGTTCGAGAAGCCGCCAGCACATTCGGGAACCGTCTCCTCTCCTGGCGCATTAAGCACCGGTAGAAAACCGCCACCAAACTGCGCCACCTCGGTGAAGGTGTGAGGCTCGCCACCCTGGTCGAATACGTTAAGAATGGTTCCTTGCTTGATGTTGAGTGTGTCAGGTTCGAAGTCCCAGCCCGGGTCCGGAGTTCCAGCGGCTGCCTTTGCAAATAAGTCGGACAATTTTGTGTCTGCTCCAAGCGCGACGTTCCGGCAGAAATCAGGCCCAAGCGCGGCATTGAAGGTGACCGGATCGCATTCGTCCAAGGCCACCACTTGTGCGAGACTTGGTGGATCTTCTTCCTGCGTCCCTCCAGCAAACATCAAACCGCCTGCGAACATCAAACCGCCTGCGAGTAAACCGAACTTCGTTACGGTAATTTTCATCGTGGTTCTCCTTCCTTCTTGTTCAGGAATTCGCTCGGGAAAGCGCCGGCGGCTGGTGATGTGCATGGCCGTCGATTACTCGGTCTCAAGCGCAAAAACAGCAGCAACTTTCGCCGGGAAGAGTGAAGGTGTCAATTCTTACGGCCCCCATTTGTTCCCAAAGTTTTCTCCATTCCTAACCTAATGAAAAGCATGGACTTCGCAGACCGCGCAGAGAAGACTCCGCAGAGCAAGAATTGTGATAGGCTTTAGCGAACTTCCGGAAGTTGGTATGCCCACACTGGCCCCAGCGACGCGCGTGCTACGATTCGACACTTTTGAACTGGATCTGCGTGCGGGCGAATTGCGCAAACGCGGCGTCAAGCTGCGTCTGCAAGGCCAACCCTTACAGCTGCTTGCGATATTGCTGCAGGGTGCCGGTAACCTTGTGACTCGCGAGGAACTAAGGAGCCAGCTCTGGCCGGCCGATACCTTTGTGGACTTCGATCACAGCCTCCATAACGCCATCGGGCGCATTCGCGAAACGCTGGGCGATTCGGCGGAGACGCCCCGATATATCGAAACGCTGCCGCGCCGCGGATACAGATTCATTGCGCCTGTAGAGCAAGTCCAGGCGCCCCGGATTTCGGAAGCAAATGACAACAAAACACGTGAAGCGCTGGCAGTAGCGCCGCAAAGCAAGACGCGTGCAGCCACCCTGGCCCTCACGCTGTTGGTTCTTGCTGCTAGTGGGTCAGCTTTCTGGCTGGTGCGGGCGGTCTCGCGTCCGACAGGTGCAGCTCCCCGCTTGCGTTCCATCGCGGTACTACCACTCGAGAACCTATCTGGCGATCCCTCACAGGAATATTTCGCGGATGGCATGACGGAGCAGTTGATCACGGACCTTGCCAAAGTAGGCTTCCTGCGCGTGATCTCCCGAACTTCCGTGATGCGTTACAAAGGCACAAAGAAGGGCCTGCCGGAGATTGCAAAGGAATTGAACGTGGACGGCATAGTCGAAGGATCGGTCATGCGGTCGGGGAACCGCGTGCGAATCACGGCCCAACTGCTCCATGCACCTACAGATAAGCACCTCTGGGCAGAGGCGTATGAGCGTGATCTTGGCGATGTCATCAGGTTACAGAATGAAGTGGCGCAGGCGATAGCGCAGCAAGTCCGCGCGCAGTTAACTCCGCAGCAGCAGGCGCGGCTCCGCTCGGCTCGCTTAGTGAACCCGGAGGCTTACGAAGCTTATCTCAGGGGCCGTTATTACCTGTCAAACCAGTTCACGATGGCGGAACCACTGAATATGGCGAAGAGCTACTTCGAAGAATCCATCCGAAAGGATCCTGGCTTTGCGCTGGCGTATTCGGGGCTGGCGGATTCTTATGTCTATTTGGCGTTCATCCGTCAGTTATCGCCAGAGGATGCCTATGGACCTGCGAAGGAAGCTTTGCGCAAAGCCCTGGAACTAGACGACAGCATTGGCCAAACCCACGACACTCTTGGTTTACTGAGTTGGCGGTTTGAGTGGAACTGGGACGCTGCCGAACGGGAGTTCAATCACGCGATAGCATTGGCCCCGAGTTACAGTTGCGCTCATGAGGATCGCGCAGTCTATCTCAGTTTTATTGGCCGGCGGGCCGATGCTCTAGCTGAAATCGCTAAGAGCAACGAGCTGGATCCCGGTCCCAGCTCGGCTATGACCGAATCAGCGGCCTACTATCAGCTGCGGGATTACCAGAGTTTGGTTGAAGCAAGCCGAAGGGGAATGGTTTCTTCTCCGAATGAATGGACTGAACACTATAATCTCGGCGTCGGCTATGAAGGTACAGGAAAACTACTGGAAGCGATTTCTGAGTATCAGAAGGCAATTGAGATATCGAATGGCGATCACGATGCCACCGCTTCGCTCGCGCACGCGTTTGCAGCGATTGGCAGAAGAGCCGAAGCGCAGAAGATCCTTCATGACTTCGAGCGAAAATCGAAAAGTGGCTATGTTTCGCCGTATATGATCGCAACAATATACGCTGGACTTGGCGAGAGAGACAAAGCGTTTGAGTTCTTAGAAAGGGCTTACCAGGAGAGATCCTTGGATCTCTCCTGGCACCTCAAAGCTGACTTGCGGATCGACAATCTCCGCTCTGACCCACGCTTTCAAGACCTGGTGCGCCGCGTCGGCTACCCTCAATGATTGCATTCGCAAGAGTAAATCCTCCCGTTAATTGTGTTTACGAAAGTCGAATTGAGTTGCGCCAGCTCTTCGCTTAAGTTGTCATCGCAGAGCTACTTATAATCTATCAGGCATCTAACAAGCGGGCTCCTGCAACCAACAGATTTTCAAATGGTTTTGAATGCCAACTCTAGAATTTTCTTGCCGATGGAGGAGAAAAAACCATAACCTCATGGGACCATGGGAGCAACGGCTATGAAAAGTGCGCAAGCGGCGAAGAAGCCCAAAATTCTCGTCATCGACGCCGGCGGCACGAACATCAAGCTGCTGGCTACCGGGCAAAAAGAGCCGCGCAAAATTCCCTCCGGTCCCGCCATGACGGCGGGCAAAATGGTCCGCGAAGTGAAAGCGTGTGTCAGGGATTGGAAGTTCGACCGGGTATCATTGGGATATCCCGGTCCGATCATTAACGGACACCCTCTTCGAGAGCCCCATAACCTGGGGGGCGACTGGATGAGATTCAACTTCAGCAAGGCTTTTGGCTGTCCCGTGAAGATACTCAATGACGCCGCCATGCAGGCGCTCGGCAGCTATAAAGGCGGCCGCATGCTGTTTCTGGGACTTGGCACGGGTCTGGGTTCGGCGATGATTGTGGATGGAATGCTGCAGCCGATGGAGCTGGCACACCTCAGCTACAAAAACGGGAAAACCTATGAAGACTATCTCGGCGAGCGCGGCCTCGAACGACTGGGGAAAAGAAAATGGCGTACGCACGTTGCGACAATTGCGAAGAAACTAAAAGATGCTCTGGAAGCCGATTACGTCGTCCTGGGCGGGGGAAACAGCAAGAAATTGAAGGAGCTGCCTGACGGCACCCGGCTTGGAAGCAATGAAAATGCCTTCCTCGGCGGCTTCCGCATGTGGGAGAAATAGGGAAGAAAGTATGGCAGCGCCGTCGAGGATGAGTGGGGCAAAGTTGGGCGGGGCGCAGAGTGCGGTCATCGAGCCGGAGATGGTGCGCATCCCGGAGGGATGGTTTGGGATGGGTTGCGAGAGCGGGCGCGATGATGAGAAGCCGGTGCATCGTGTGTGGGTGGATGGTTTTGAGCTTGCGGCTTACCAAGTGACGAACGCGGAGTACGGGTGTTTTCTTGCGGCGACGAGTTGTGCTTCGCCGCCGTGCTGGAGTGATCGAAACTTCCATCATCCGAAGATGCCTGTGGTGGCGGTGTCGTGGCACGAGGCTGCGAGTTACTGCGAGTGGCTGAGCGTGGTGACTGGCAAACGCTATCGTTTGCCCAGCGAAGCCGAATGGGAGCGTGCGGCTCGCGGCGGCGCGGAAGGCTCTTTATACCCATGGGGAGATGCGCCTCCTGCGCTGGTTCCCGATTACGACAAGCGGTGGAAGCGGGGACCGGAGCCGGTGGGCTTGTATCCGCCGAATGCTTACGGGCTCTACAACCTCGGCGAAAACGTCCATGAATGGTGCGCCGACTGGTACGACGACGGTTACTACCCGCACTCACCGGAACGAAATCCGCTGGGACCGAAGAGCGGCAGCCGGCGTGCCTCGCGCGGAGGCTCGTGGCGGCATCATATTAAGGTCACACGCACGGCGGCGCGTTCCAGCATTCCGCCAGAGTTCCAATACGCAGACTATGGTTTCCGGATCGCGCGGTCCTCGACTGCCTGAAAGTGCAACCGCGGCCGGCCTGCGCAAGACCAAGAACCTCGGGTGCAAATTCTGCGCGTGCGACTCGAGGCTGCAAGAACGAGATTTGGGTTCATGTTAGGATGAGTGAATGCGGCACGGTCCATCGGCTCTGCGCCTGATTGCACTGTTGCTGGCCGTTGCTGCAACAGCTGCGGCGCAAGAGGAGCCGAAGCCGCGAGACCTTCCCGATGCGCCGGCGGCAAAACAGGACAGCGTACCGCAGAAGCACCAGAACCCCTACAATACAACCATCGAAGTTCTGGGCCGGCGGTCTATTTTCTTTCCCAATATAGCCACCAGCGTGGGCCCATTGAGCAGCAAACAGAAGTTCGAACTTTTTGCGGATGAGAGCGTCGCTCCTTCCCGCTTCCTCAGTTCCGCTGCCGGGGCCGGGATCAGTCAGGCGCAGAATTCGCTCGAGGGGTATGGCCAGGAACTAGGAGGGTACGGAAAGCGTTTTGGTTCCTCGATGGCAACGGCCGCATCAAATAATTTTTTCGAAACATTTCTCATTGCGTCCCTGTTGCACCGTGATCCGCGGTACTTTGTAACGCTGCACGGAGGCGCAGGACACCGCATCGGCTACGCGCTTAGCCGCATCGTGGTTTCGCGCAAGGATGATGGGAGAGATGCGGCCAATTGGCCGGGAATCCTGGGACCGCTGCTGGCCGAGAGCCTGGCGAGCAGCTATCTGCCGGTGAAAGAACAAACGGCGGGCCGGACCTTTCAGCGCTACGGAATACGGATCGGCTTAAACACCGCCAGCAACGCGCTGCGGGAATACTGGCCGACGATCTTCCGCAGCCTGCGCATCACGAAGATCGCGCCGGGGTTGAAATCGGGCCCGGCGGCTACGGCACCAGGGGCGACACGGCCATCGCCCTGACAAACACGGGCGGAACTTAAAAGCGCGGGAAAACGTATTACAATGGAGAAGTGGGGCTGTAGCTCAGATGGATAGAGCAACGGTTTCCTAAACCTAGTCACTTTTCTGACCCGTTCTGAAAATTTCGGACTCTACTATATTCCTCAAGCAGTTACAACGCAGGGGATTTGAACCCTCTGTACCTGATTTGATTCGTTCTGAACCAAGAACTACTACAGATTTACTACATTCCCTCCGCGCGACGTTCAGCAGTCGATTGAGCGCAGCAGGAGTGCCAGATGTGTTCGTTTCGCAGATGATGGGCCATGCGGAGGCCTTCTGCAAACTTATTCAAAAGCCATAGTAGAGTACCGGCGCGATGCTATGGTAGAGCCGGGATTTGAAATTCTTTCCAAGCTTGGCGTCATCGCGGATAACAACGCGGGCGTTTTGACGAAGCCGGATTCAATGGCATCGTTGAGGCCAAAGTCGCTGACTATCTGACTATTCATCCGAAGAAAGTTTCTTCACCGCTGCGCTTGCCCGTGGGGGCGAAGGGAGTGGCAGTGAGATCGAAACAGGTTTGGATGCCGCGGGTTCGGTGGATACGATCGAGACCGCCACCCATTTGGTGGCCTCCTCGAGTTCTTCCTTGGCGACGCCTTTGATGGTGGATTTTGGGGGAACGCGCCAAGCATGACGGGCTTCGTCATTGATGACGCCCGTCATCGAGCCAGATTACGCCGCCGTGGACGACATTTAGGAGAAGTCAGGGTTCAGTCCATTTTTCATTTGATGTGGTACCGTAAGTTCAGACGGTTGGGGTATACCCGACATCAATCTTATGACGCCCGGCTACTACGGTAGCTTGAAGTGCTATTTCGGGAGTCTCAAAGACTCCGGGCACAAAGAACTGAATTACCGTCACGCCTTCGCCATCGTGCTTTTCGATAAAAAGCTCGGACACGAAGCCGGTGTTGTCCCTCAGCTCCAAAGACATTGCCTCTATCACGTGGCCCTTATAAGGTTCTCTGATTTTCACGGCTTCCTCACGGGAATCAGGTCAAGCAAGAATTGCCCTTCGACCTTAATGTTCTTTGGCTGATTCTTTTCTTTCTTCAACTCTCTCGCGATGCTTGGCTCAGTCCCGAGCTCAATGTGGTTTCCATGTGCGGGGTTCGCGTAATACTTTCCGTTGATGATTGGCATAAATTGCTCCCTCGATACCAGAACCTGACCACATTCGCACGAAACGTCTCTACATCCGCGTAATGGAAACTAAAATACATTCTTGGTGCCATAGTCCTTCACTTGATAAGAAACATCACTACAAGCATTATCCCGACCATCGAAAGATAGAATAGAAGTAAGGTGTGGAAAAAAAGGAATTTGCCCAACTGTTTTTGCCGCCGCGATACGGCTCTGTACTCATCGAAAAATCTATCTCATCCTCCTTCTTTATTCTGATCCCCTCGTAGAGGCTCCGAAACAGTCTTTCTTGTGATAGGAAATAGGCATCCATGAGCCAGAAAATCAGAACAGGAACGTATGCCACTATGACGTAGTTCTTGTTCGCATCTTTAGCAGCAAGAGCGAAGAGCGCGGCGACGAGCGTGACACTCCAACCTTTAAGCAAAAAAGAATTACCCGACATGCGGTTGACAACTGCCTAAATAAACTCAAGGTGTTTTAGCTTGTTTTCCGAAGCCATAATCTTGTTGGCTGACCGCCGCCCAGTTGTCAAATCATCCGGGCCTCTCTAAGGCTTGGCCTACTCCTGTTTTTCGAGCGTCGGGTCTACCGTTGTTGTCGCTCCCGCACCCACGGTCAGAGTTCTTTCCCAACTCCTGAAGCCTGATTTTTCCAGCCTAATTTTGTGGTCGCCTGCTGTCAGTCGCAGCGACGACGGTGTGCTTCCCATGAACTTCTCGTCTACGGTTATCTCTGCTCCAGCAGGCGTGGACTTTATCTCAACTGTGGAGAACGCTGCGACCAAGCCATTCCCATTTTGCGCCAGGGTTGCTTCAGTGGAGGACTGAACCGTTGTCGCGCCTGCTTCCGGATTGACAGCCGTCTGCGTCATAAACTTCTTCGGGTCCAGCGGAATATCTCCATTGATGTAAGCAGTGATCTCGGTGCCTTTCGGAATGGTGATGTCTTTCCCATGCACGAGCAGAAAAAGAGGAGCCGCCGGAAAAAATACAATGCTTGTCGCTACAATCGCTCCTGTTATTGCACCCTGATGGCCGCCGCCTTTCACATCTTTGACCGCCCGCAAAGCCACTTTCTCGCCAGAAGCAAGACGCACATTGTCAATGTTGATGTTGAGCTTGCCTGCTCGTCCCATTCTTCTCTTAGGTTGGGCCTCAGTTACCGTTGCCCACGCCATACCTCCACGGGGAATCACAACGACATCGTGGACCTTAACTTCCTCAAGAACTTCGAAATCAACAGTTTCATTGACCTGAGCATCAGCGGACGAAATGTTCCTATTTATGCGGAGCTTGACCGGAGTCGAATCCTCTAAACCAAATGCCAGAGGTTGCTTGACGACTGGAGCCACCGATTGAGGCTCTTGAGCGGCCTGCTTGGCATTCTTATCTTGCGTTGTCTGTGTCAAGGGTAGCGCCGCACTTGGGAAAAGAAGTGATGAGGAGAGAATCAATGAGCAAGCCACTCTCATGGAGTTGGACCTCCGTGGAATCATCTGTCGTGGGTATTTACTGTGCTAACAATCCACCTAAGGTGGAGCAGTGTCAAGGGGATATAGAAGAGGTCATGCCTTCGAAACAATCAAACCGCCGTCAATTCCCATAGATCGCTCTGAGACATCTAAGTTCCATGGCATGGCAACGGCTATGAGTACCGCCACAGCCACTATCACCCAGAACATGAACTTCCTCCCGTTGCGGTCAGTTTAACTGCTCGCCTCCATCTGCAAACGACTCCGATTCGTAGCAATATACTGAAGTTGACAACACGGCGGACAAGACAGCCCGGTATTGGATTCGAAGCGCATCAGATGTGGTGTGACTTTCCGCGTGATCTGAAACCGGACCCCGATGCCCGGAGCAAGTCCAGGCAACAGATTTTCATTCGAAGGGCGACGAGGTTCAAGGCGACGTGGTGATATCTCCGGCATTCTCAGGTGTATAATGGGGCAGGAGGTGCGCGATGGCCGCGTCACCAAAGTTGAAGTCAAAGAAGGAATACATGGTACTCGCGCTGGAAAGCGTAGACCAGTTAGAAGTACGCTTGAAGGACCAGCAAGATCACGGCTGGGAATTCGTTCAGGCGCTTTCCCACGGGTCAAGGTTGGTTGCCATATTCAGCAAGGAAACTCCTTCTGCGTAGCTGGCCGCCAGGAAGCCTATCCGACGGGTCAGGAATGGTTGTTGGCGGGCCTTCGTTCCATCTGCCGGGTATCCGGGGCTAGGATGGTGGGCCTGGCCAGGTTCGAACTGGCGACCTAGAGTTTAGGAAACTCTCGCTCTATCCATCTGAGCTACAGGCCCTCAACACCGAAAGATTCTAACATTGTACCCAGGTTGGTACCCAAATCTGTACCCAACCCAGGCTCTTTTGGGTACAAATACGCCGATTTAGGCCTACTGTCCGCCTGCTAAGTCTTTGATTCTACGTGAAGGCAGTCGATAGCGGCATTTTAGGAAACCGCTGCTCTATCCATCTGAGCTACAGCCCCTCGTCAACAGACTACTACAATTTTACTACCATGCGCGGTTAGCCTGGTCATCTAGTCGTTCAATAAAGCTCTGGAACTCCATGAATTCAAACGAGAAAGACAATCATCGCGAGAATGAACTGAGAACCGGGACTAAAGTTTCCTAAACTGTTTGTCGGGAGTTCGAATCTCCCCAGCCCCACCAGAAAAAGTTTTTAGTGATCTGTTTTCAGTGTGCCGTCCCAGGAAAAGATTTGCGAGGCGAGGTTGTGGATCCGCGCGCTCGTGAGTACTTGCAGCTGATGCGCGGCGTGCTGGCGCCTTTCGTTAGTAGGACTTCTGCATCGGCCTGATGCTGATGTCGGTGACTTCGGCGGTGCGCGGCAGGCGGAGCGAGTGGGTCACCATCTCCGCCACATCTTCCGGTTGCATCAGCAAGTCCGGCTGGTACGCGCGGCCTTCCTTTTCGAACAGTTTCGCGATGCGCGGCGTGGCGGTACGGCCCGGGTAAAGGCTCAGGACGCGGATGCCGAGGGCGTTCACTTCATCGCGCAAGCTGTCTGCGATCGATCGAAAGGCATGCTGCGTGGCGGAAAACTGTCCAGTGGTGGCGGGGGAACGGAGTCCCGCGGAGGAATTAATGAACACGATTTGGCCAGCGTTTTTGCGCAGCAGGGGCAGCATGGTCTGGATCAAAGCGTAGTGCCCGCGGACGTTTGAACGATACATCAAGTCGAACTCGGCGAGCGAAGCCTTCTCGAGTGTGCCGTGGAAGATGGCGCCACCGCAGAGCACCAAAATATTCACATGGCCAAATTCTTTCTGAAACCGCTCGCCTAGGCCGCGGACGTCGTCATCGTTGGTGAGGTCCGCCGGACAAGCGTGGGCCCGCGAACCGAGCGCGTGCACTTGCTTCGCAGCATCATCCAGGAGTTCCCGGCGCCGCGCTACCAGGCAGACCTCGGCGCCTTGCCCGGCCAGCGAGAGGGCAATGGCTTTGCCGATGCCGCTGCTGGCCCCGGTTACCACAGCAATTTGATCCTTGAGACTGTCCATGACTTGTGTTGTGGCCCCCGCCCGCTTGCCACGCAAACTGTAGGTTGCAGAATACCATTGATGCAACTTAGCGTCGTTCAGCGGAGCGACCTTCTTCAACCGGCAGGTTTGACGTCCTCCATGAGAGCGAAAAAACCTTCGGCGAGTGTGGGGTGGATATAGACGGCGCCTTTCAAGAGTGTGTACGGCTGATTCGCAAGCATGAGGGTGCCGAGGATTTGCACGAGTTCGCCACCTTCGGAGGCGAGGATGGAGGCCCCCAGGATGCGGTCGTTCGATGCATCAACGACGAGCTTCATAAGCCCCGCCGTTTCGCCGCGCTCGATGGCGCGCGCCACACGCGTCATCAGGCATTTTCCGATTTTGAGCTTATAACTTTTGGCGCGAGCTTCTTTCTCGGTCATGCCGACGCCGCCAAGTTGCGGGTCGGTGAAGACGCAGTATGGCACGGGCCGATTTTCGGTCGTGAGATTCTTCCCTTCCACCAAATTGCCGTAAACGATCTGGAAATCGTTGTAGGAGATGTGCGTGAAAGCCGGACCGCCCTTGCAATCGCCGAGGGCCCAAACACCGGGAACGTTCGTCTCGAGGCGGCCGTTCACTTTGATAAAGCCACTCTTGCCGGTTTCGATGCCGGCTCTATCGAGGCCGAGATCGTCCGTATTAGGAGCGCGTCCCGTGGCGACCAAGAGATGCGAGCCGGTAACGCTGGATGAGCCTGCCGTTCCTTCGAAAGACAAAGTGACAACGCCGTTCTTGTTTTCGACGCGCGTGGTGCGGGCGTTGAGCAGGAGTTGTATCCCTTCGGCTTCGAGCGCTTTCTGCAGCTCGGCGGCAATTTCGGGATCTTCGCGGGGAACAATTTGCTTGCCGGTGTGCAGAACGGTGACGCGGCTGCCGTAGCGGCGAAACATTTGCCCAAATTCCAAGCCGATGTAGCCGGCTCCGAGAATCAGGAGGTGTTCGGGGACATTTGTGAGCTGCATGATGGATTCGTTGGTGAGATACGAGACGGTATTCAGGCCGGGGATCGCAGGAATGTTCGGGTGCCCGCCGGTATCGATGAAAATCTTTTCGCTTTCGAGCAGATTATCGCCAACCTTGAGTTGGTGCGGGCCAACAAAACGGGCGTGGCCGCGATGGAGACGAAGGTTGGCGCGCTTGTCGACTTGTTTCTGCTGGCCGCCGCGAAAACTGAGAACGACTTCGTCCTTTTGAGCAACAACCTTGGCGAGATCGACGCTGACGTTCGATGCGTTGACACCCCAGCGCGCGGCGTTTCGAGCGTAGTGGGCAACCTGCGCGCGATGAACCATCGTCTTGGTAGGCGTGCAACCAACGTTGATGCACGTGCCGCCCAGATCTTTTTTCTCGATGAGCGCTACAGACCATCCCAAATCGGCGAGCCGATAAGCGAGCGGGTTGCCGGCCTGGCCGGAACCAACGATGATCGCATCGTACTTCATGGAAATCCTCCGGTGAGAAAGCGCGCCAAAACGATACATCGGATGCCGCAGGAATGTATGAAAACTGAAAAAATTTCCCAAGATGAGAAGCTTCGCGGCGCGAAATTCAGATGTCCGCCTAACGTGGGTGAATCCGCTGGAATGGCGTTAGCATGCTCAAGAAAATTGTTGTAGAGCGCTCCAGAAGTGCGAGAATGCGGCTGGACCATCCGCGTTACTCGCATGCTGCGGGGAAACGGCGGCCGCAAAGACTGAACATCGCTAAGAATCTCGACGAGGTGACGCGATGGGACAAGCAGTGGACGTACACCGGCTGCACTTCGCGTTCACGATTACGTTTCATTATATCTTTCCGCAGTTGACGATGGGACTTGCCTTGCTGCTGGTCTACCTGAAGACCAAAGCGCTGCGAACCGGCGATGAACATTACAACCGCGCGGCACGATTCTGGGCGCGGATCTTCGGGATCAATTTTGCGCTGGGCGTTGTCACCGGCATCCCGATGGAATTTCAGTTCGGGACGAACTGGGCTGCGTTTTCAAAAACGGCGGGCGGCGTCATCGGCCAAACACTTGCGATGGAAGGCGTGTTTTCGTTTTTTCTCGAATCGAGCTTCCTGGGGCTGTTTTTGTTCGGCGAGAAAAAACTCGGACGCATGGGACACTGGGGGTCGGCGTTTCTCGTATTTCTCGGCTCGTGGCTCTCCGGCTATTTCATCGTTGCGACAGATGCGTGGATGCAACATCCGACCGGTTACCGATTTGGCGCCAACGGGGCCATCGAACTCTCCAGCTTCTGGGATCTCCTGCTGAACAAGTGGGCGTTGTGGCAGTACGCACACACGATGCTGGGCGCGGTGCAAACCGGCTGCTTCGTCATGACAGGGGTCGGCGCTTTTTATTTACTGACGAAGCGCGATGAAATCTACGGCCGCACTTTTTTGCGAGCTGGCGTATTGGTAGGAACGGTTGCAGCGATCTTGCAACTCTTTCCCACCGGCGACATGCAAGGAAAGTTGGTTGCGTACAATCAGCAGCCGACGCTGGCGGCGATGGAAGGACTTTTTGAATCGCAAGAAGGAGCGCCGCTGGCGATCCTCGGACAGCCGGATGTGGAAAAAAGAAAACTCGACAACCCACTGGAAGTTCCCATGATGCTGAGCTTTCTGACTTACAGGCAATGGCGCGCGAACGTCAAAGGCTTGTCCGACTTTCCTCAGACAGAATGGCCGGACCAGATTCCTCTGCTTTACTACAGCTATCACGTGATGGTGGGGCTCGGGACCATTTTCATCTCCGTGATGGTTCTGGCTTCGCTGCTGCTGTGGCGCGGAAAACTGTATGACTCCCGTTGGATGCTGTGGTTGTTGATGGTGTGTGTGCCGCTGCCGTACATCGCCAACACCGCCGGATGGATGACGGCCGAACTCGGGCGGCAGCCCTGGCTGATCTACGGATTGATGCGCACCGCCAGCGGTATCTCTCCGCGTGTGGCCGCAGGCAACGCCTGGTTCACGCTGATTGGCTTTATGGGAATGTACACGGTGCTGGCGATCCTGTGGCTGTTCCTGATTTATCGCGAGATCGAACTCGGACCGCACCCGGGCCATCGCCCGACCAGCGAAGATGCCATCGTACTGGCGGCGGAGTGAGGAGAGCAGGATGGGAACGATCTGGTTTTGGCTGGTAGCAATCATGATCGCAATGTACGTGCTGCTGGATGGCTTTGATCTGGGCGCAGGAGCGATTCACCTCCTTGTGGCAAAAACAGATGAAGAACGGCGGCAAGTACTGGCGAGCATTGGCCCGGTCTGGGACGGAAATGAAGTGTGGTTGATTGCGGCAGGCGGAACTTTGTACTTCGCCTTCCCCACTCTTTACGCCAGCGCATTCAGCGGGTTTTATCTGCCGCTGATGATCGTTTTGTGGCTTCTGATCCTGCGTGGGGCGTCCATCGAATTCCGGAATCACATCAAGAGCGCCGTTTGGGATCCGCTGTGGGATTTTCTGTTCTGTGCATCCAGTCTGCTGCTCGCGTTTTTTTTCGGAGCGGCTCTCGGCAACGTGGTGCGCGGCGTGCCGCTGGATTCGAGCGGTTATTTCTTCGAGCCGCTGTGGACCGATTTCCGCCTCGGAGACAAAACCGGCATTCTCGACTGGTACACCATTCTTGTCGGAGTATTGGCCCTGCTCGCGCTCATGATGCACGGTGGACTGTGGGTACAGATGAAGACCAGCGGCGAAGTCAATGCGCGCGCGGGAAAACTGGCCCACCGCGCGTGGTGGGGCGTCGCGGCGCTTACGGCACTGGTGACTGCCGTCACGTTCCGCATCCAGCCGGAAGTAAAAGAAAATTTCACGACCTGGCCGTGGGGATTCCTTTTCCCTCTGCTTGCGGTGGCGGGGATAGCAGGCGTCCTCTTTGAATTGCGAAAACGCGATGAGCGCAAAGCGTTCTTCGCGTCCTGCGCATACCTGGCGGGCTTGCTCACCAGCGTTGTCTTTGGCTTGTATCCGTTGGTCTTGCCGGCGCGGAATCCGGTTTATTCCTTGACGGTGACGACTGCTAAAGCGGGCGTTTATGGACTGAAGGTTGGGCTGGTCTGGTGGGTCCTTGGAATGATCCTGGCCGCAGGCTACTTTACGTTTGTCTACCGCTCTTTTGCGGGAAAGGTTGTCGTAGGCAAAGACTCGCACGGCTACGGTGACTGAAGCATTGGCTCTTCTGGACGCCGGGCGACGGTCAAGTTGACGCGAGCGGGTTGCCGGCGTAGCGTAATAATGGGATGCCAAGAGCGATGCGAATTCGATCCGCAAGCTGGCCGCTACGAGCTCTGAGTCTAGCGACGCTCGTGGCTCTCGTCGTGACGCCGGCCTGTGCGCCTCTTTGCGCCGGTCAGAATTGTCGGCCAGCGCACGCATCGGCCACAGCAGATGGGAGTTGCCACGGAGCCGGTGCAATGCACCACGAAGCCCCGCAGGCGCACGCTTTTCTGACTTGCAATTCACCGGAATTGCCCGCGATCACTTTGACTCGCACTCCTCTTGGAGATGCTTCCGGCGTATCCCGCTTGAGTACGCCCGATAGAATATTCCTCGCAGTTGAGCAGGGGAATTCTGCACCGCCAGCGCAGTTTCCCGATTTTTATTTTGGCCGACCGCATGACTTCTCTAGTAGATTTGCGCCCGCACCCCCGAGTGTCCTTCGAATCTGAGTTGCTCCTCCGGAAACACTAAGAGCAGGCCGGCCCCGCGACGGGCGAGAGTTCTGCCCTCCCAACCAGACGAATTTCAAAGCGATGGAATGCTGAGATAATTTCCATTTCTCTTCAGCGAAGCATGCGACTTGCAGCACCAGAAAATTCAGGAGGTCAAGATGAGCGGCACACGAAGAAGATTTTTTCAGGACGCAGCAGTGTTTGGAGCGGGATTATTCGGGCTGCGCGAAACGCTGCATGCTGGCACGCCGGAGAGTACACTTCAATCCCCGCGCGAAAATGAGAATGGCAGGCACCACTCTCCGTACGGGAGCCACGGGCCGCATCCGGCGCGGGCACGCGCCGTCGTGCGCGATCATGCGCTGCCAATGGTGACGCCGGACGTGGCGGCCTTGGCACATGAAATGGACGGAGGCATTAAGATCTTCCAGGTCGTCGCCGAGCCGGTGAAGAGAAAAATTGCGCCTTTCAAGACGATTGATGCGTGGGGGTACAACGGAAGCTGCCCTGGGCCAACGATTCAGGTACAGCAGGGCGACCGCGTGCGCGTGGTGTTCGAGAACCGGCTGCCGGAATCGACTTCCCTGCACTGGCATGGTCTGGAACTACCCATTGAACAGGACGGCGTGCCGTACATCAGCCAGAAGCCCGTCGCGCCAGGCGAGAAATATGTCTACGAATTCACCGTGCACCAGGAAGGCACGTTCTTCTACCACGCGCACAGCGCCATGCAGGAGATGATGGGCCAGATCGGATTTTTCGTGGCGCATCCGGAAAGAGATTACAATCCGCACGTCGATCACGACTATGGCTTGATCCTCCAGGAATGGGCAGTCTTGCCCAGCAACACCGTCCCAAACACGGCAGCGATGGAATTCAACTGGCTGACATTTAACGGCGTGTCCGCGCCGATGACGACGCCGTTGCTGGCGCGGCTGGGAAGCCGGGTGCGGCTGCGCATCCTGAATCTCGGAATGGATCATCATCCGGTGCACCTGCACGGGCATCAGTTCGTCGTCACCGGCACGGAAGGCGGACGCGCGCCGGAGTCGACGTGGTGTCCCATGAATACTGTGCTGGTGGGTGTGGCGCAGGCCCGAGTCGTGGAGTTCGAAGCGAAATACCCAGGCGCCTGGATGATCCACTGCCACCTGCCACACCACATGATGAACAGCATGATGGACTTGATGCGCGACCGGCAGATCGAGACCGCCGACCAGACCGAGGCCAAGGCCATGAGCCAGATGGAGTCACTCGCGAGAAGCGTGCCGTTCCAACACGTACATCCCTCCCCGATCTCCGCAAACGCTGAGAGCGTTCCGGGTTTTCCGCAGGATGCCTTCATGGAAATGGGCATGGACGAAGTGGTGGAAAAGCCGGAAACCTATGGCCTGCCGAAAAATTGGAGCGCGGGAATGATGGGAATGATGACTATGATCCGCGTTCTGCCGGACAAAGAATATAACGCCATTCTGTCGAAGAAAAAGACGGCAAGCCCTTCGGCGCAGGAAGAGCATCATCATGAATCGTAGAAAGATAACGCTGAGTTCACAGAGGGCGCAGAGAAGAGGAGACGCTATGCGAACGTCGGTGAGGCGCGGGACGATGATGATTGCGAGTGTGCTAGCAGCGGCTGGCGGCGCGCGAGCCCAGGAAATGCAGATGCCCAAGCAGGAACAGCACCATCAGATGGAGATGCCACCGGTGAAACCGGAATATCCGCGGATGGGAAGAGCGCAGGAAAATGCGAAGGGCGCGCTGGTCAGGCTCGAACAGGCGCAGCAGATCGCCAGCGAATCGAATCCCACCTTGCGGCAAGCGGAGGCGGAGATTCGCGCCGCTAAGGCACGACAGCAACAGGCGGGCCTTTATCCGAATCCAACGGTGGCTTACACGGGCGATGAAATCCGCGGGGGATCGGTAGGCGGCGGGAAGCAGGGCTTTTTTGTGCAGCAGACGGTAGTCACGGGCGGAAAACTTGGCCTGAGCCGCGGAGTATTCGGAAAAGACGTGAAGCTCGCGGAGCTCGAAGCGGGAGAGCAGAAGATGCGCGTGCAAAGCGCCGTGAAGATGGCCTTCCTGCGCGTACTGGCCGCCCAGGAATTGCTCTATGTACGGCGCGACATGGCCACGATCGCGCAAGATGCCACAGAGACTCAGCGGCGCCTGATGAATACCGGCCAGGCTGACGAAACCGAACTGCTCGAAGCGGAAGTGGAATCGCAAAGGATGCGGATGAGCGCGCGGATGCAGGAAAACACGCTGCGCGAAGAATGGCACTCTCTCACGGCGGTGATCGGGCAGCCGGATCTGCCATTGACGACGGTGGGTGGCGATCTGGAAAAAGGGTGGCCGGAGGTGAACGAAGAGGAAGCCGTGGAGGCGATCGCCAAAGAGAGTCCCGCCGTTCGAATTGCCGATGCGGCGGAAGCACGGGCCCAAACCGTTCTGGCTCGGGCCAAGCGTGAATCGATTCCCGATATCCAAGTCCGCGGCGGAATTGAATTCAACAACGAACTGCTTGGCAGCGCTCCCATTGCGAAAGGCTGGGAAGGAATCGCGGAAGTGGCCGTACAAATTCCGCTCTTTAATCGAAACCAGGGAAATGTGTCGGCGGCCCGAGCTGACATCGATCGCGCCCTGCAGGAAAAGAAGCGTATAGCACTCACGTTGCGCGAGCGCGCGGCATCGGCGGTCGATCAATACGCGAACGCGCGCCTGATGGCCATGGAGTATCGCGACGAGATGCTTCCCCGTGCGAAGAAAGCTTACGGCCTGATGGTGGAGAGATATGGCCAGATGCTGGCGTCTTATCCCCGCGTCCTGGATGCGCAGCGAAAACTCTACGAATTACAGCTTGAGTACATCGCCGCGCTCGAGGGCGTGTGGACCAACGGCATCGCGCTGCAAGGATACCTGCTCACGGATGGGCTCGAAGCCCCTGCTCGCCCGGGCGAAGTTGACCGCCCTGTCCGGGAGACTAACGTGCCGATGCCGGAGCGGACGGTGTCTCCGCGGGAATCGACGCGAAATCCCTGACTTTCGCCAGGACCCCGCCAACTCAGCGACTGCGGCGAAGTGTCAAAGACGGGAGCTCCCAGAACACCACGCTCCGACCGTATCGAGTGCGAAACACTGGTACGGCGGTAGCGTTGACCAACCGAAAATTCAGTGCGTACTGTCAGCATAGGGGGCCCGGGTGTCGGCGGATGCATTTCCGCTGATGAAAACCAGGAAATTGACGATGGAAGGTCTGGGAGTGTTGTCAGGTTCCCCTCCCTCTAGAACTGAAACCCGATTCGCCCAAGTGCGGTTTGTATTGTGGGTGCCGCGTTCGGTGGGCGACAGATCGATAGAACGATGCCAACAGTAACAAAAGCCGGAAGATACGAAATCGTTGGTGAACTGGGCCGCGGCGCGATGGGTGTCGTTTACAAGGCAATGGACCCGGTGATCGGGCGCGCCGTGGCGGTCAAAACCATCCGGTTGAGCGAAGAAGGCACGGGACTTTCGCGCCCCGAACTCCTGACGCGGTTCCAAACCGAAGCGCGCGCCGCGGGTTTGCTGACGCATCCGAACATCGTGGTGGTTTTTGACGCCGGCGAAGAAGACGGCCTCTACTACATCACCATGGAGCTGGTGGAAGGAAAGAGCCTGCAGGCGCTGCTTGACAGCGGCCACGCGTTTCCCCTGCCGCGCACGCTGCGCATCATGGAGCAGACTTGCAGCGCGCTGCAATTCGCGCATGAACGCAACGTCGTCCACCGAGACATCAAGCCGGCAAACCTCATGCTTACCGCCGACGATACCGTCAAGGTCACGGACTTCGGCACGGCGAAGATTCTGCAGTTCGGCACCGTCCAACAAACCGCGCACGTCATGGGCACTCCTAGCTACATGTCGCCGGAACAAGTGAAGGGCCGCGCGGTCGATGGCCGGAGCGACATCTTTTCGCTGGGCGTTATGCTCTACGAAATGGTGACCGGCGAAAAGCCTTTCCCGGGCCAGAGCATCACCACGGTGATCTATAAGATCGTCAACGAAGAGCCCGTCCCGCCCCGGCAGATTGATCCCTCGATTCATCCCGGGATCAGCGCGATCGTCATGAAGGCGCTGGTGAAAGAGCCCGACCAGAGATACCAGAATTGCCGCGAGATGCTCGAGGATCTTCGGAATTACCGGTCACTCGCGCCAGGCAGGGGCAACTCGCAATCGACCATGGTCATGGGTGGAGGCTCGCCCGCGGCGACGTTGATATCCGGGAATACGGCGGGCCGTGGTTTCACCGGCGAAGATCAAACCGTCATCGCGACGGCACGCTCACTGAACGCGCGGGCATCGGCTCCCAGCCAAACTCCGCTCGTGCGGCGAACGGGAGCGATCGCGCGCGCCCCGGAACCGCCAAGAAAGAAAAATGTCCTCGGGACGTTTTTCGCAGCGTTGCTGCTTCTAGGCGTCATTGTTTACGGGGCCTACAGGATCAAACCGGTCTTCGAAGCCGCACGCGAACTTCATGACGAACAGAAGAAGGGCAGCAGCTTGCCCGCGGCGCCGCCGCCGGCGACATCAGGAACGACTTCCGACAACTCGACGGCAAGCGCCGCTGGGACCGCGGCTTCTCCGCAACCGACGGATCCTGCGGCAGGAGCTGGAGCGGCGACAAAACCAGCCGAGCCCAAGCCCGCGGAAATCGCCGTTGAAAAAGTGGCACCCAAGAAAGCGGAGAATTCACTTAGCCCCAAAGCGGCAGAATACAAAGGCCGGATCGATGCGGCCATTTCTGAAAGAAGATTGAGCGGTCACGTGAAAGTTCAAGCCGCCGGCAACACCCTCACGCTCGCGGGAAAGCTCCGGCCAGCGGAACACGGCGCACTCTTGAAATTATTGCGGAACGCCCCATCTGACGTACGCGTGATCGATCACCTCGAGTACGACGACACACCAGCGGCTACAGGCAGTCCTGAGGAGGGGTCGCACCCCGTTCCCACGGCAGGGCGCGGAGCGATTCATGTCGTCACCGACGTGATCGGCGCTACTGCCGTGCTGCGCGGACCTGCGGGCCACATCCTGAACAAGTGCGAAACGCCCTGTAGCTTCAACAATTTGTCTCCTTCGCGCTACAGCCTCGAGGTGCAAAAGGAAGGCTATCAATCCGTTCAAACCGCAATGCAAGTAAAGAGTGGCGACGCTGAGGACCAGAAGATCAAACTCGAATCGCTCGCCAAAGGCATCTACGTCAGCAGTCAGCCGCCGGGAGCCGATGTCTTCATCAATGGAGCGAAACAATCAGGTCAGACGCCCGTAACACTGCCGCTCGCACCAGGCCAGTACAACCTCTTCTTGCGGCTGCAGGGTTACGAGCCGTACGCGGGAGGCATTCAAGTCAAGGACAATATCCAGACGCTGCTCAACGTGCCGCTGAGTGAAAAATCCGCAAGCCGCGTCGCATGGGCGCAAGTGAACTCTGTTCCAAAGGGCGCGGAAATCATGGTGGACGGAACCTCCACAGGAAAGTTCACACCGGCTCGCGTGCAGGTTCCTAGCGGGGTCCACACAATTACGCTCCAGCTCAATGGATTTCAGCCGGCCAAGAGGACGTTCCAGGTAAGCGAAGGTGGCACCGTGCCGATTGACGAGGCGCTCCACCAAAAATAGGCAGTTCATCCGCCCCAGTTAGCGCGATGTAGTCTGTAGGCTTGCTGCAACAAACCTCTGCAATCTCTACGCAAAACGTAACATTTTGTTACCTGAAGCTACAGTGAGTTCTAGGACTTTCGACATTATCTGTTCATAACAAAAAACTTAGAGTCATCTACGTCAGGCCGGAAGCGTGCTTGCTATATAGGCAGGGACAACCTGCCCTGACGCGAAATCCTCGCGAGACTGAAGGCGGACTCCCTCGCTGCCCGAAGCGGCGTGAACGAACTATAAGCAAACAAGTGGAGACTCCTTTGGTCCTCAGGGCCACACTACCGGTCTATGAAGCGAAGCGCGGGGCATCGTCACCGTCACCGCAAACGAACCCGGGTTTCACTCCGCGTACGTCGCTGCGCCAGCTCGCGAATGCAGTCTCCCGAGTCCCCGCAGGCACAACGGACCACAAAGCCATCGAAGTTCATCGTGCACTCCGAAACCTGCACCTGCTCTTGCGGTCGGAGCGCCTTTACGAGAAAGATCATCCGCGCAAGCTGGACAGTTTGGACAGCGCTTACGATTCCATCCGCAACGCCACTGAAATGCTAGGGGGGCTGGAGATTCGCGTGGAACGCGGCGGGCTGGTGGCGCCGCGGGTCAGTGACGCCCACCTGGCGGACGCGCGAGGAGAAATGCAAGCGCTGGCGATCGACCTGCAGCGTGCCGGAATTCATGCGCTGGTATTCTCGAATAAATTTCATGTAGGCGAACTGGACACGCTCGCGCGACTCGTGAAGGCATCGTTGCTAAGATCGGAAGAGCCGGCGAACGATGCGGGCAATGCCTGGTGGCCGGCGCGACTTCTGGAGAACCGCGTGGAAGGCATCTTCATCAATACGCGAACGGAGCGCAGGGTGGACACCGTGCTGGCAAGTCTCATCGCCGCGCTCGTAGCCTACGGTGGACATTCACCGCGCGAGACGGCTGATACGCCCATTCAGGCGCCGGACTTCGACGATCTCGTGGCGAGCCTGCGGCTCCTTGCGCGGCTGACCCCGCCTCTAGAAAGCGCGCGCGGTCTTTCCCCTGAAGAAGCAGCCCGGGCGATCCACGGCGCGATGGAAGAAGCCAGCCGCGACAGCGTGTGCATGATGCTCAGTTCCGTCTCCCAGTATGGACCGCGCGAAGGCGAACGGCCGCAACCCTACTTGTTGCGCCTCTCGGAAAACATCACCTTTGAGTTTCTCAATGCGGAGTTTTCCAGCGGCTCGCTTACCGCCTCATCCGTAAGGCCGACGATCTATAGATTGAGCGATGTCATCGTCGAGGCCGGCGGTTACTCAGGTCCCCACTCTTCTCAGCATCTCTCGTCGCTGGCTGTCACCTGGGCGACGGACACGCACCGCGAACAGCTGATCGATCGATTCTGGCTGGAACTTTCTCCCCGAGAAAAATCGGTTGTCTTGCGCGGCCCAGACGTCTGGTGCGTGCCTGTTGCGGCGCTGCGCAAGACTCTCGGGCAACTTGCTGATGCCGGCGCCGACGCGCCCCGCCGCGAGGCGCGCAACATCGTCCTGAATTATGCGCGCCGCATCGAACATGCGGATCCTTCGGCGAGGCGCTCCGTCGCCGCGGGACTCAATGAACTGTCTCCGATTATCGAATCCCTCTGGCCGAATCAGTTGCCAGAAGACCTGAGCCGCGGAGCCATGAAAGCTCTGGACGCAGAAAAGGCCCCCGAAACCGCCGCCCTGCTCGCGGCATTTGTCGAATCACTCGGCCGCATCGCCGTGAATCGCGCCGACTATTCCGGTTTCGAATCCATCCTGACCGGTCTGGAGCGCGCGCCACAGGACAACGAACACGATCACATGGCGGCGCTGGCAAACCGACTGGTTGCACAGGATCGCTGGCTCCTACTGGTGGACGCTGCGCTGGCCAACCGCGCTCTGGATCCAGTTCTTCCCCGGCTTCTACAGCGCGATCCCGAGCGGCTGCTGGACCGCCTGACATTGCTGCTCACCGAACCACGGGGCGCGGAAATGGTGCCGGCTATGGCGCGGCTCCTGCGGACGATCGGCGTGCCTGTTCTAAACCTTCTTGAAACGCGGCTCTACGAAGCCCGCCGCCAGCGCGTCACCGCGGCCATCAAGCTCCTGGCTGCGGCGGACCCGGAGCGGCTGTTGCGAGGCCTCGCCCGCGCCATGGCAAGTTGGGAATGGAACCTTCAGGATTTGGCGGTCAGCGAACTCATGCGCCCAAACAATTCCTCATCGGCAATAAGCACCGCTTTCGTATTCTCCGCCATCCTCGCCGACGCTCATCCCATGGTCGTTCCCATGATGATTGACCAGCTCGGCCTGGCGCAGGAAACCACCGCCGTGCCACAGCTGATGGAAATCGCTGCCGGCGAACATGAATCTTTGCGTGACCAGTTTGTGCGCATTAAAGCCATCGAAGCGCTCGGCCGCATGCACGCCTCCGAAGCCGCCGAGCTTCTTCGCAACTTGGCGGAGAGACGTGAGGGCCTCACTTATGCGGAACCTGCGGGTTTGCGCGCCGCAGCGGAAGATGCGTTGGCACTGATCGAGAATCGTCCTTCGTTTAAGCAGGCGCTGGCGGCGTTTGGAGCGCCAGCACAGTCGAGTTCCAGCTACATCAACCCGCGCCGGTACGTTCGAGTTCCCCTTGAGTCGCCGCTTCGTGCGTACATCGAGGGCGCACCAGCGGGGCTTGCTCGTGTAAAGACAATCAGCCTGGGCGGCGCCTACCTAGAATCACCAAGGAAACTCAGTGTCGGCGACTCGATCAAGCTGGAGGTCCGCGCCGGACTTCGCAAGATCAATTTCACCGCCGTGGTCCGCAATATCGGCCCAGACGGGAGCGGCGTGGAATTCGTTCACATGCGTGACGAAGACCGGGAAAAGCTCCGCAAACTCGTCCAGCGTCATCTCCAGTTATAAAGCGCGAATCGCGAGCGACTAGCGGCCCTTCGGTCTCTTCCCTCTCGGGCGCCAGGAATTCTGCAAGATAGGTCGTTGCTCTAGAATCGGCTAAGGCAGCTGCTGCTTAAGCAGGTATCCCCACGCATCCGCGGAGGTATCGGTTTGAATGACCAGGGCCTGCGAGGCGCTGGCTTGATAGTAGGAAAGCTGAAACGTAGAAACCGCTGGCGAAATGAATGGAAACAAGGCAATCGCGGGGTCTGTCCCGAGCGTGAAGGAACCTGTAACGTGACCCGGGTTGACGCTGTCGGCGGCGAACGTGCCGGAGAGGGTGTTGCCCTTGACAACGTTCGGATAGTAGGCGCCGTTCTGACCATAATCGGCTGTTCCAGTGAAATTGGCGGCGCCATCGCTAGAAAGTCTGCCCACGAGATGCACTTCATTCACATTAGCCATATTCGCGGGGTCCACTGAGTTGACCAGGTTCAGCCCGTGGTTCTGCGAGAAGCTCGGAGTACCTGAAACTACCTGCGGAATCAAGATACCAGTGCCGACGACGCTGGCATCCGTGTGAAGAAGCAACGCACCGCCGCCTCCGCTGGAGTTGCTGGGGTCAAGGATGTTGAGAGCAGGATCAACCAGGTAAAGGTTGAATGTGGAGGTTCCCGCTGCGTCCGAGAGAGTGAGTGTGCCACTGGGACTGCCGGAGATCAGATACGTCCCGGTGACGGACTTTCCCATGTTGACTATGGTTGGCGATCCGCCGAAATTTGAATCCGACACTCCCGCCGTGATTCTTCCGGCGCCGTCCGCGCTGAATTGGCCTGCTGTGACCGTACGCCCCGGGGAGCTCCAGCCGTGATGCTGGTAAACGAATTTGCCGGAAAGTGCGGCGATAGTCGAGCCGGCAGAGCCTCGTGCATAGGCGCTTCCGCCGACGAAACTTATATTGTCTCCTTCAAAGACACGCAACACTTTCGACGAAATGATGTAATAGACGAAAGATCTTCCCGTGTTCATGTGCATCGTTCCGCGCCCGTTGGGATCCGGTGCAGTGAAGCTTCCCGTGAATGATGTGGTTGAAAAAGCTCCGCCGTTATTTATGTCCAGAGTGCCGGCCTTCAAACTGCCGATCCCATCCGCGGCAAAACTGCCGGCGAGGGACATATATTTCAACGCGCCTGAATTATCGACCCCATCCATCGCGAAGGAGTAGTTGCCCGAAATCTGTCCAGCGGTAAAGCTTGCCCCGGCGGGCTGCTGCAAGTCCATAGTCCCGCTCGCGGGATCTCCATCGGCTTCAACGATAAGGGCGTGAGAAGCGGAAGTGAGAACAAAGCTGAAAACGAGAGTTTCGAGGTTTACGGTGTGAAGCCTCATCGTGCCGTGGCCGCTGGCGTCGATCGAGTAGGTTCCGTCCGTGATGACATCCACGAGATCATAGAACCCGGGAGCGGTCAGCTCCTCCACACCGCCGGTGATGCTGCCTTTTCCGTCGGCAATAATGCTGGCGGCGCACACACTGGTTCCCTGGTTGCCCGTGGCCGCAGTCAAGAACAAGGCATACCGTCCGTTCAAGCCGGTATTCGATTGCGTTCCGGTGATCACGACGGACGCGTTGGCTCTCTTGGCGTTGTCCGTCATGGAACTAGCCATGATGACAACTTGTCCACCCGCAGGCACCGCTGAGGGCGCCGTATAGGTGGTGCTTGCGCCGCTTGCTGTGGAAACTGGATTGAACGAGCCGCAGGCAGAACTAGGGGTGCAACTCCAGCTCACGCCCGCGCCGGCCGTGTCATTGGAGACCGTGGCGGCCACACTTGCTGTTCCCCCGGGCGGAAGTGAAGAGGGCGGTGGGGTCATCATGGAGACCATGATGGATGATCCGGACTGCTGAGCGACTACGCCGCAACCTGAAAGGGCGACAATGGCAACTAAGAGAACACTGGCAACAAAGAGGAGAACAGGGGCATTCCTCTTCATAAAACCTCCGCTACGAATCTATAGACTAAAAGGGATTCGCTCAAGTAGTAGAACTACTCTAGCGAATCGTGACGCCGGGGTGAAGCCTCGAACTTGCGGTTGATTTCCAGGATCGCAATAGTACCCAATTTGTTTTCCTTCTCCACCTTGCATGATGCACTCGCCTTGCAACCGCTAAAGAAGAAGTTTACACGTGTCAATCTCGAATCTGACTCCCTGCCGTGCCCCACGCCCTGCCTGAATTGCAGTTTTGAGCAGCAGGAAGGGTCTGGGGTAGTTTTTGCAGTGCGTGAGTTCATCGCGGTACTTATCTGGAAAGTGTTTCGTTACTGATGTTGCTGGAGGGTTTCTCCGAGCATGACGACAAGAGACGACATCGCACTTTCCACCGGGCATTTCGTACCTTGTCTCTTGCCAGTCCCCACGCTTTCGCGGATTCTGCGCTGGTCCCGGGTGCTCTAGGCGCAGTTAAGTCAGTCCAAAAAGAGCCAAAGGGGCTGCCGCCTCCCTCACGGTTCGTCCTGGGCGACGGTATGGAAATTTTCAGTTGAAAGCAACGATATATTACAGTAAAAGCCGTGTAATCAATTGTATCATCCGGAAACGGCGGGATAGCCCGCCACCGCTAGGGGTAGCGGAAGATCAGTTGGTGCCAAAACAGGAGGACTCATGCAACGCAGGCAGGGGGTGGGTGTGTCAACTTCGATTCGGACGGGGTCGCAGCTTCCGTCGACCGCTTGGAGCTGGCTGACAACAGTAATGATGCTGTCCTTGCTGTTCCTCGGTTGGGCCGCGATGGCCTCGGCGCAGGTGAATACCGCAACTTTGTCGGGAACGGTATCCGACCCTCAAGGTTTGCCGGTCAAGGGCGCAAAGGTTACGATGACCAACGCTGGTACCGGCGCGCAGCGTACCTCCATCACGGATGACGGCGGACGCTACAACCTCGTCGGACTTCCGCCGGGCCAGTACAGAATGGCCGTCGATGGCGGCGCCAACTTCTCGGTTTATGAGAATGCTTCTATTGTCCTCACCGTCGGCGAGACAGCAACATCCGATCTGCGCCTGGACCTCAAAGGCATGCAGCAGACGGTGACCGTTTCGACGGAAACTTCGCCGATCGAGACAACCAAGACCGAGGTCTCCGATACCGTCACGCAGCGCCGCATCGACAACCTGCCCATCAACGGCCGCAATTACATCAACTTTACACTCACCAATTCGCAGACTACTCGCGACGTTTCTCCCACGATCGGCCCCGCGCCAAACAGCGGGCTGAACGTTGGTGGGGCTCGTGCTCGCTCTAACATGGTCAGCGTGGACGGCGCCGACGCCGTGGACAACTCTATCAACGGCATCCGCTCTACGGTTTCTCAGGAGGCAGTACAGGAATTCCAGCTGATCCTGAGCAACTACAACGCCGAATATGGCCGCGCTACCGGCGGGGTCATCAACATCGTCACGAAGAGCGGCGGCAACGAATTTCACGGCGATACTTTCGGCTTCCTCCGCAACAAGTCCTTCCAGGCGCGCAATGCTTTTTCCGGCGCGGTCGATTCGAACGGCGTTCTCCAACCCACGAAACAGGCCTACACGCGCACCCAGAGCGGCCTCACCTTCGGCGGCCCGCTCAAGAAGGACAAGACTTTTTTCTTTTTCTCCTACGAATACACGCAGCGCGAAGAGACCGGCTTTTCAAGTATCGGCATCGGAAATTTCGGACTCACCACGGGACTCGTGCCATGCATTCCCATTCCTCTTAGCCTGACTGGCGGCGCGAACGGCCAGCTGGCGTTTTACCAGGCTTCCCTTGGGGCTCTCACGGGCAACGGCGCAGCGTGCACAAATGCGAATCCGGCCATACAGGCACAAATCAGCGGGCTGGAGAAAGCAGCGGTGGTCACAGCGGCCGGATCAAATGTGGCCCTGAATGGCGATTTGAACCAGAACGCCGATGGATCGAGGGTTCCACTCGCGTCAGTCCTTGGGTTCCCCTTACCACCCACTTTTACGCAGCCAGCCCCGTTTTTCGCTATACCGGTGGCCTGCCCAAGTGGTGGAGTACAGGTGAATCAAGTGATGTGCGGCAGCAATAACACCGGCGTGGTTCCGCTTCCTGCGTCCTTTGTGCCCATGAATTCCCTGCGCGGGAATTTCCCGGTCATGGAAAAGACCAGTCTCTGGTCCGCGCGCCTCGACCAGCGCTGGAGCAATCACAATGCTTCTTTTCTTCGTGTCGGCGTTTCTCCGTCGCTCGTGACCGGCGTCGAAGCCACATCTCAGAACCAGGTCTTCGGTCAGAATGCCGGTTCGCGCACCGGCTTGAATCAGTCACGCGACTTGAACTTCACCTTTCAACACGATACCTTCGCCAGCGATACGGCCTTCAATGAATTCCGCATGCAGGTCGCTCGCCGCGGTCTGCACTTCGGCTTCTCGCAACTTCCGGGTGGTGATCGGATCGCTGTCAATATGCCCGGGTTTGCCTATTTCGGCAGGGAACCCTACTCCGCTGTCGATCGCATCGAGCGGCGATTCGAGTTCACGGACAACGTCACCCTCGTCCGCGGCAAGCACACCTTCAAGATGGGCGGTGACGGTAACGTCATTCAGCTCCGGTCGGCAAAGAAGCAAATCTTCGAACTCGATTTTGGAGGTCTCTTCAATTTTGGCGGGCTCGCCCTTTTTGGTTCCAGTGTTCCGGGCACGACCGGCCTTCAATCCTACGGTCTCGGAATTCCAACCACGTTCATCCAGGGAATCGGCAATTCCAAACAGCCCTTTGACAACCTTCCTTTTGGTTTCTTTTTGCAGGACAGTTGGCGCGTGAACCGCAAGCTGAGCCTGAACTACGGCGTACGATACGACGTGGAAATCAGCCCGCTCTTCGCACCTGCAACCGCGGTCAACGCCGCCGCGGAACAAGCCCTCGGCGTCGTCGAAGGCATCCCTCGCAACTATAAGAATGTTGCCCCGCGCTTTGGTTTGGCTTGGGATCCCGCCGGTAACGGCAAGACCGTGATTCGCGCCGGTTTCGGTCTCTTCTACGATCATCCCTTGCTCGCCACCGCCTTCGACTCGGTGACTGCAGACGGCGGACGCTCCGTGCAATTGATTTCTACCGGCGGCACGCCGTCAGCTTGCGGCCTTCTTCCGCCACCGGCGCCAGCAGTTTGCGGAAATGGACTGGATTCTCCGGTGAATCTGAATGGTTCTTCCATTTTCCAGGGTGCGCTTAACGCCAACTCAATCTATCCGGCATTCCCTGCGGCACTGACGCTCGGTTACCAGTCCGATCAACAGCGTTTCGATCCTTTCGCTGCCGGTTCGCTCTTTGCCAACCAAAACTACCTGACGGCAGGATTCCCGCTTCCGATTCTGCCGTTCACGCTGCCGCTGGCCAAGAACTTCAAATACGGCTACGCGGAACAGGCCAATCTCACGATTGAACGCGAACTCGCAGGCTCCTGGAAATTCAGCCTGGGCTACCAGTGGACTCGTGGATTACACCTCAATCGGCCTGTGGACATTAATTCCACGGATCCTAAACTCCTGGCTCAGAACGCCTTCAACGCGGCTGCTTCAGGGCTCAGCGTCAGCAATCCTTTGACAGTCGTTGTCCCCACCGGCGCGCCGAATTCGTGCGTTGCTACGAGTTCTTCTTCTAGCGTTTTCCTCATTGCTCCGGGTGCTCTTGCCCAGGGTTTCAACGGGTCGAATAGCTGCGCTTTGGCTAACGCTGTCGGCTTCGTCGCCACGCCTGCGTTCTTCAACTTCTTCCGGCCCTCCGGCCCCAATCCTTCGTTCGGCGGACTGGTCCCCGGCGGTTATGCAACGCAAGTGGCCCTGGCAACATTGGCGGGCTACCCGAAGGGCTTCGGTGTTCCCGTTCCCTTCAACAGCGTCGACGCGCAGCTCTCCAATGGCAACTCCTGGTACAACGCTCTGACTTTCAACCTCTCGAAGCGTTTCTCGAAGGGCTTCGAGCTGCTCTCCAGCTACACCTGGTCCCACGCCATTGATGACTCGACCGACTTACAATCCCCACTCGAGCCTCAGGACAGCCGCTTCCCCAACCTGGAACGGTCCAATTCCGTGAACGACCAGCGCCACCGCTGGGTGACCAGCGCCGTCATGCAATCCAGCTCAAAGTCCGGCGATGGATTCTTTAAACATTTCGTGGGCGGTTTTACGCTTTCACCGATCATCGAGTTTTCTTCCGGCCGTCCCTTCAACGTCATCACCGCCACGGATACGCGCCTGGACCTGGGAGCGTCTCAGGCCCGACCTTCGGTTGGCGGCGCCACAACTTCACCCTTTATCCCCGGCGTGACTTTCGGTGTCGCAAATATATGCTTGGACAACAGCGGGAAACCCTTTACCGTGCCGGGCGTTTCCCCGCCTGCTGGCTGCGACGGCAGTCTTGGCCGCAACCGTTTCACCTCACCCAACTTCTTTCAGTGGGACATGCGTCTCTCCAAGCGCATTCCGCTCGGCGAACGCTTCAAGCTCGATCTCATCGCCGACTCCTTCAACCTCTTCAATCGCACCAACATTGCCGCGGTCAATCAGGTCTGCGATCCAACCGCGGGCGCGACTTGCAGCGCGGGCCAGCCAACGGCTTCTTACGACGCGCGCCAGTTCCAGTTCGCTCTCAAGGTGAGCTGGTAGTCCTCGAACCCATTCAAGTCTTCCTTAGGAGCGCAGCATGCTGCGCCCTTTCGTTTTAGGCGTGCTGTATCGGCTGGCTGCTCCTCGATTTTTCCAGGCTGTCATTTCTTACCAGCATCACTCGTCCTGTTTGCGCCTTCACCGATTCGGCGTAAAGTAAGAAGACCGTTTCCCGTGTTGGTATCGGAGAGTGAATGAACGCATTCTTGATTGGCGGCGTTATTCTTGTGGCCATCCTGGTGATCTGGCTGGCTTTGCAGAGCTTGCAAGGCCGCCAGAAGAGCGGCGCCATCGAATCCCAGATGAACGAATTGCGCCGCGACCTGCAAACGATCGCAACGTCGCAAGCCTCGAGCACTGGACAATTGGAAACGATCGCCAAGAGTGTCGCGCAGCGCCTCGATAGTGTCACCCCTGCCTTGCAGGACGCCATCAGGAACTCCGCCCAGATTACCGGCCAGATGACTTCCGACGCGCAAACCAAAATGGCCGGCGAGCTCAAGAACACCCGCGATCAGATTAGCCAAATCCAGCTGCAGCTTGGCGAAGTCCAGCAAGCCGGGAGACAAATGTCCCAGACCGCGCAAACGCTCGAAGGTATTCTGGGCGGCGCCAAGTCGCGCGGCTCCCTCGGCGAAGTGACCCTCGAGCGCTTGCTTGAAGATTCCCTTCCTCGCGCGCAGTACGAGATGCAGCATCGCTTTTCCAGTGGAGAAGCAGCGGACGCCGTGATCAAGCTCCGCGACAAAAAAATAATGGCCATTGACTCGAAATTTCCTCTGGACGCCTACCGCAGGATCGGCACCGAGGGCGACGAAGCGCGCCGCGCTTTCGCCACCGCGGTGAAAGGCCATGCCGATGCCATCACCAAGAAATATATCGTGCCCGATGAAGGCACCCTCGATATAGCCCTGATGTTCGTTCCTTCGGAGACCGTCTACTACGAACTCCTGCAAACGTCGGACAACAAGGGCCAGCCCCTTGACGCCTATTGCCGCGACAAATATGTCATCGCTGTTTCGCCGAATACTCTTTACGCGCATCTTTGCGTGATAGCGATGGGCCTTCGCGGCATGCAGATGGAAGAGAATGCCAAGCGCCTCCTGGAAAGTCTCTCCGGGATGGAAAAGCAAATGGAAAAATTTGCGGACAAGTTCGGAACTCTGGGAACCCATTTGAAGAACGCCCAGCAAAGCTACAGCGAGTCCGACAAACTCTTCGAAAGGGCCCAGAACACTCTCGAAACCATGCTCGGCGCCGGTGTTCCTGAGCTCCCTTTCGAGAATCCTCAGGGCTCTCTCCCACTTCCTTCCGAGGCCAGCATTAAGAAGAGCGCGTAATCTGAGGCTTCTGCAGGATTCTTGACGCCTGGGTGGTTTTCCGAACCTGTCCTGGCTCGTGTGGTATAATTGTTTCGGGTCAAAGTATGACTTGATGCAAAGAGCGGCAGCCTCGGCTGCCGCTTCTTATTTGGAGTGCGGCAGCTTGCTGCCGCTTTTCCGCCCGTTTCGTCATCGCCAAGCAAGGCATCCTTATCTCAAGGCAACGGACTTCTGAGGGACGGCACCAACCGAATCGAAATCAAGAAGTTGCCGTTCTTCCGCCCCACCACCTCAAACCGGGCAAAATTCTCCGCACCTCCGCTGCTCGAGGCTCGCACCGGATTGACCCCGGAAAGCTCCGCGATTTCCGGGGCGAGGTTCCGTGCCTCGAGCGCAATCTTCGCCATCGTCCCACGAACACGCACTGTAAGCGTACGATGCTCTTCTGGTTTCAATGGTGAGGAGTTGGCCTCGAGTGCGAGCCCGACAAGGGTGATGGAAAACGGCGGCGACTGGCGTTTCGCGCAGGAGACTTCCACCGCCGCGCTGCCGGGATGCAGGTCCGGGGGAGGAAGCACTACCAGCGCAATTGGCGAAGACGCGAGCACGATCGCCGGCTGTCCCGCGATCATCACTTGATTGGCGTCAGCGTCGCCGCAGAAACTCTTCCCAAAGAGCTCAAAACGGTCTGTCAACGAAGCCACCCGCGGCACGGAGGAAACTTCGATCGAAGTCGACGCGGCCTCGCTGAGCGAGAGAATGGTGGTAGCTACGCGCCCAGCGCGTCCCGCAATCAAACCAAAAATCACGCCGGGATTCAACGGCGCCACGAAAAGGGCCCTGCCCGTTGCATCGGTCGTGAGCCGGTCCCCGTTCGAAAAATTCACCGTAACACCCGGAGTTAGCCGCCCATTCACATCCAGCACGGCGAGCGTGGCGCGTTCGCCTGAAACGATTCGCCGCGGCAGCAGCAGTATCCGCGCTCCGGATGCCGCCGGCGCAGGCTGCTGAGCGCCAGCCCCGGGCGCAAACACGCCGACAATGAGACAGGCGGAGAGGAGCCCGGGGCAGCCGCGGCGCAAGGACATGCGTGGAATTGTAGTGGAGAACCTCATGCCGATGAAAGCGATGCACGCGCCAACGGCGCGAGGTTGCGTCGCTTCCGCGCCCGCATGTGGCGAAAGAGCGATTAATCAGTAGGGTTCAAAGCCTTTCGCCGGTCTTGGGGCTCTGTTAGCGTGGGAACGGAGTTGCCAGGTACAGGTGTGGGCCGGGGTGTAATCTCAGAGCGGCAATGGGAGTTCGTGTGCGAATCGCAAGCGGCGGCGTGTCCGATGTGGGTCGGGTACGCACAAACAACGAAGATTGTTACAAGATCGTTGAGCTGCTCAACCTCTTCGTGCTTTCCGACGGCATGGGGGGCGAAGTCCACGGCGAGATCGCCAGCGCCATGGCTGTTGAAACGGTCGTGAAACACTGCCTCGAGGCCGATAGAAATCCCGCAGCTCAGGTCATCGGCGCAGTACAACCCTATTGGAGCGCCCGGACAAAACACCTTGCTACGGCCGTCCATCTGGCCAACAGGACCATTTTCAAGGCCGCCGAAAAGAATCCTGATCATCGAGGCATGGGCGCGACTCTAACGGCGGCGTGGATCGATGGCGCAAAACTCAGCATCGCTCATGTCGGTGACAGCCGCGCCTATTTACTCCGCAGCGGCAGCTTGCTTCAGCTCACCCGGGATCATTCTCTCGTGGCCGAACAGGTGCGGCGCGGGATTTTGACCGCGGCCGAGGCCGAAGAAAGCAACATGCAAAGCGTTCTGCTGCGCGCGCTTGGCGCACAAGCGGCAATCGAAGTAGACGCTGAGGAACACACACTTTTCCCCCGGGATGTTCTGCTGCTCTGCTCCGACGGATTGACGCGCTTGGTCACGGAGCCCGAAATCGCGGGAACGCTCCAGGCGGAAACCGACCCTGCCCGGGCAGCGGAAAAACTCGTGGCCCTCGCCAATGAGCGCGGCGGCCCGGACAACATCACGGTTTTGACTGTGCGGCTCGAAAAGGATTCCAAGGGTTGGTTTTCGTGGTTGCGCCGTGGGACCTTCAAAAATCTAGGTTCAAATGGCAGCACTGGAGGAAATTGAGATGCCAAAGCTCAGCCTCATGTTTGACAACAAAATCATGAAAGAGATTCCCGTGGGCAGCCGACCCGTAACCATCGGCCGCTCCCCAGACAACGACTTGCCCGTCGATAACCTTGCCGTGTCCAACTATCACGCGAAAATCTATTTCGAGGCCGGCCGCATGGTCATTGAAGATCTCGACAGCCTCAACGGCACTTTTGTGAACGATCTCCGTGTCGAGCGCGCTACTCTGCACGACGGCGACGACATCCATATCGGAAAACACAAAATCAAGGTCGATACCAGCGGCGATGCGCCGGTGCCCTGGGACTCCGGCCGCAAAACCGCAGCGCCGCGCATCGACGAAACCATGGTGCTGGACACCAAGGAACGCCGCCAGATGCTCCAGCAGGCTGCCGCGATGGGCGAATCCATGCAGTTTGCCTCCGCTCGCATGAAAGTTCCGACACTTGTCGTTCTCAGCGGCCAGACCGATCAGAAAGAGTATGTTCTGACCAACAAACTCACGGTCATCGGAAAATCCGCCATGGCCACCGTTCGCCTCAAGGGCTGGTTCAAACCTCAGATGGCCGCGCAGATCAATCAGCGCGATGATGGCTACTACCTCGGTCCCGGCGACAAGGTTCCCAACATCAACGGCACTCCCATCTCCGGCCCCGTGCGCCTGAACGACGGCGATTTTGTCGAAGTCTCCGGCGTCCGGCTGAACTTCATCTTCCGCGAGTAGCATCCGATACGCGATGGCAGCACCGTCAGAAGGATTCTGGCAACGGCGGGGCGCTCTTGGCCTCTACGAATTGCTTCTAACGTGGTGGCGCCACCGCGTCTCGTTCGTCATCAGTGTTGTCATCACGCTTCTTGCGCTGGTGCTGTACTACTTTACTTTCGTCGGAGAACGCACTACCCCTATTTTCAATTTTATCCAGCGCCTGGAATACGACTCGCTGGATACCCGTTTCCGTTACCGCCCGCGCAGCGCCACGCCCATCGATCCGCGAATCGTCATCGTGGATATCGATCAACATTCGCAAGAAGTGCTCGGAAAGTGGCCTTTTTCCAGAACCCATTTTGCAAACCTGCTCGACGTACTCCGTGAAGATGGCGCGAAAGTCGTCGCCTTTGACGTCACCTTCAGCAAACCGGATCAGAGCGCCGCTCCGATCCGCGCGTTGTGGGCGGAGATGGAAGTCCGCCGAAAACGCGGGGAAACGATCGATCCGCTACTGTCCGCGGAAGTTCAAAAGCTCGCCACCCAGTACGACGCGGACAAGCAGTTCGCTACCGCTATCCAACGCTTTGGGGCGGTTGTGCTTGGAAATTTCTTCCTTCACACCGAAGCAGATCTACGCGGCTTGGATGACAAAACGCTGGACACCTACGCCAATCAAATCGCCTTTTATTCTTTCCCGAGCGTGCGTCCGCTCCGCCCTGAAACCGGCAAGCAGGATCGCATCAGCCTCATGGAGAAATTTCAGCCGGACAATCTCTTGCCCAAGGGCACAGAAGCAAACCTGGAAATCCTTACCAGCGCGCTCAGCGAGGAAGCCTCCTCGACGGGGTTCTTTAACGTGTACCCGGACGTGGACGGCGTTGTCCGCCAGGCGAACCTCATCATTCCTTACGGACGCTCCAAGGACTTCGGCGATTGGGACATTTACGCCTCTCTCGACGTGCAGGCCGTGAGATCGTACTTCAGGCTGCCAAATGAACAAGTTGTTTTGGAATATGGGCCGGTGGGCGCATACCGAATACTTTTCGGCCAATCCGCGCAGGTCCGCACGGATGACCTCGGCCGCGTGGTCGTCAACTTCCACGGACCCGGTTACACCTACCCTCACTATTCGCTCGCCGATGTCGTGGAAAAGAAAATCTCTCCGGATATGTTTGGCGGCAAGATGGTGCTCGTCGGCGCGACAGCGACAGGCATTGGCGATCTGCGAACGACGCCTTACGGAGGGCTCGACTACCCCGGCGTAGAAATCCATGCGAACGTGATCGACTGCATTCTGCACCAGTCGTTTCTTTATCACGGTGCGAAGCAAACGCTGGCGGACGTTCTGCTCATTTTCTTCTTCGGCGTTCCCCTGGGAATCTGGATGGCCCTTGTTACGCCACGCTGGATGTGGTTCGGCGCGTTCCTGATCGCGCCTTTGGTTGCCGTCGATTATTTTACATTTCTGCACGGCTGGTGGCTCAACTTCGGTGTGCCGGCGCTTACGCTGAGTTCCAACGTGCTTCTCGTCTCCCTATATCGAGCGCTGTTCGAAGAAAAAGAAAAACGCCGCGTCCGCTCCGCTTTCGGCCAATACCTCAGCCCCGAAGTCATCCGCCGCCTGCTCGTCAATCCGCGTCTTGTGGAACCAAAGAAAACCGACATTACCGTCATGTTCAGCGATATTCGCGGCTTCACGACCATTTCCGAAAAATTGGACGCTCAGGATCTCGCGAATTTCTTGAACCAGTATCTTTCGGACATGACCGGGCTGGTTTTCGAACACCTTGGCACTCTCGACAAATACATCGGCGACGCGGTGATGGCCTTCTGGGGTGCGCCCTTCGAAGAACCCGGCCATGCCAGCAGAGGCTGCCACACCGCACTGAAGATGATGGACCGCGTCCGTGAGATGCAAAAGAAATGGGAATCCGAAGGCAAGCCGCATCTGGACATTGGCATCGGTCTGAACACCGGCGTGGCCAGCGTCGGCAACATGGGCTCCGCGCTCCGCTACGGCTACACAGCTCTCGGAGACACCGTGAATCTCTCCTCGCGTCTGGAAGGGCTAAACAAAGACTACGGCACGCATATCCTGGTCAACGAAACCACGTATACAGCCGCCAAGGACGACGGCTTCCTCTTTCGCGAACTCGATCTCATCCGCGTAAAAGGCAAGCTCCAGCCGGTTGCCATCTACGAACTCATCGGCCGCGCCGCCGAAAACTCGATTTACGGCACCCCGGACGAAGTGCGCAACCGGCTCGACCTCTTCCAACGGGCCCATGAGCTCTACCGCAAACGCCGATGGGAAGACGCCCAGAAATCTTTCCAGACCATTCTCGATAGGTGGCCCGATGACGGCCCATCCCGCGCCTATTGGAAGCGCTGCCAGGAATATCTCTTCGATGAGCCTCCTTCCGGCTGGGATGGCGTCTTCACCATGACCCACAAATAGAGCCTGCCCGATCGCGCGCTCTTCCTCACTCACGGCTTCCTGATGGTCATAGATCGCCGTCCAATTTGGATGGAGTTGTCTCCGTACCATGTGTCAGAATGTCGGCATCGAATGGGTGTAGAAACAAGGGGAGCGACACCTTTCGATGTTTCTAACTGATACACGGCGTGAGACTTAATTCGCGCCACATGCTATTTCGAGGCGGAGCTGACCATCCCCCTCGCGTCCAGGGCGGATGGTTGCGAAGCTGTTTGCCGCCGCGATGGATCGCAGCCCGATCAGGGCCCGTACCCAAACAAACGCTCCCAGGAATCTAAGTGAAATCGGCGAAGGATGAGCAGCCCGGGGTAGCGATCGAGCGCCGCCGGTGTGACGGAACGAACTAAGACCTTATGTGGATTGTCCGACTAGCACTGCGGAGGCCATACACGTTTGTGGTGATGGCCCTCGCCATCATCCTGCTGACGCCGGTCGTGCTCCTGCGCACGCCTGTCGATATTTTCCCCGATATCAACATCCCGGTCATCAGTCTCGTCTGGACCTACTCTGGCCTTGAACCTCAGGAGATGGAGCAGCGCATCACGTCCAACGTCGAGCGCGGCGTCACGACCTTGGTGAGTGACGTCGAGCACATCGAATCGCAATCCCTGTCGGGCATCGCCGTCATCAAAGTTTTCTTTCAGCCCGGCGCCAATATTCAGACGGCGCTGGCTCAGACTGCCGCCATTTCGCAAACCTTCTTGCGATTCCTTCCGCCCGGAACCACGCCGCCATTGGTCATCATTTATTCGGCGTCGACCGTCCCGGTCATCCAGATCGGTTTGACCAGCGATACGCTCAGCGAACAGCAGCTTTTTGATTTTGGCAACTATTTTATCCGCACGCAGCTCGCGACCGTGCCTGGCGCTGCCACGCCCTTCCCCTACGGCGGCAAGCAGCGCGTCGTCAGCGTGGATATCAATCCAACGTCACTCCAGGCTAAGGGGCTTTCTGCCGTTGACATCGTAAACGCCGTCAGCGCGCAAAACCTGATTCTCCCCACGGGCACTGCGAAGCTCGGCACCCTTGAGTACGGCGTGGAGATGAATGGCAGCCCGCAAACCGTCGAGGAACTCAACGATCTCCCGGTCAAGACCGTCAATGGCGCGACGATTTACATGAAGGATGTCGCTCACGTGCGCGACGGCTTCTCCCCGCAGACCAATATCGTGCTGTCCAATGGACAGCGCGGCGTGCTCATGAGCATCTACAAGACGGGTACAGCTTCAACCATCGACATCGTCGACAAGGTCAAGCAGATGCTCGATTACAACAAAGCCTCGGTTCCCGAAGGCCTGCACGTCTCGACCTTTTTCGACCAGTCGCTCTACGTCCGCGCTTCGATCCAGGGTGTCATCCGTGAAGCGATCATTGCCGCTTGCCTCACCGCCGTGATGATTCTGCTCTTCCTCGGAAACTGGAAAAGCACCCTGATCATCGCCGTCTCTATTCCCTTGTCCATTCTCGTCAGCATCCTCTGTCTCAGCGCTCTCGGCCAGACCATCAATATCATGACCTTGGGCGGCCTCGCGCTCGCTGTCGGCATCCTCGTCGACGACGCCACCGTCGAAATCGAGAACATCAACCGCAACCTGGCGATGGGCAAGGAAACCGTCCAGGCGATCCTCGACGGCGCGCAGCAGATTGCCGTGCCCGCTTTTGTTTCCACACTCTGCATTTGTATCGTCTTCATTCCCATGTTTTTTCTGTCCGGCGTGGCCAAATTCCTTTTCGTTCCGCTCGCAGAAGCCGTAAGCTTCGCCATGCTGGCCTCCTATATGTGGTCGCGCACCATCGTGCCGACCTTGGCCATGTATCTCCTGAGCACGGAAGACGAATATCAAGCCGAGGAACACGCCGGAGAAAAGATGGGCTTCTTCCGCCGCTATCAACAGGGCTTTGAGCGGAGTTTTGAAAAATTTCGTGAAGGGTACCGGCGGGCCCTGCGTATCGCACTTCATTCGCCAATGCTCTTCGCCGCGAGTTTCCTGGCATTTTGCGTTTTGTCCGTTTTGCTCGTCGGCGTCCTCGGCCGCGATTTCTTTCCGAAGGTCGACGCCGGACAGATTCGCCTGCACATGCGCGCTCGCACCGGTCTGCGCATCGAGGAAACCGCGCGCCTCGCCGACCAGGTAAACGGCGTCATCCGTGAAACCATCCCAAAAGACGAGTTGATCACGGTCCTCGATAATATCGGCTTGCCTTACAGCGGCATCAACCTCACCTACAGCAACGCCGGCACCATCGGGAGTTCCGACGCGGAAATTCTTGTGCAGTTGAAGGAAGGGCGCGGCAAGCCGACCGGTGCCTACATCAACGATTTGCGCGAAAAGCTGCCGCGGCTTTTTCCCGGGGTGCAGTTCTTCTTTCAGCCGGCGGACATCGTCACACAAATCTTGAATTTCGGGACTCCCGCGCCCATCGACGTGGAAGTCACCGGCATGAACCAGCGCGGAAATTATCTAATCGGGGAAAAACTCGCAAACGAGTTCCGTCACATTCCCGGTGCTGTGGATGTGCATGTTCAGCAAGCCTTTGATAACCCCACGCTCTATATGGAAATCGACCGTGCCCGCGCTCAATCCGTCGGCATGCAGTCGCGCGACGTCGCTCAAAACGTTCTTGTTTCGCTCAGCTCCAGCTTCCAGACCGCGCCGGCCTTCTGGCTGGATCCGAAAAATGGCGTGGAGTACTCCGTCGCCGTGCAGGAACCACAGTATCGCGTAGACTCTTATCAGGCGCTGCAAAATACTCCCATCAGCGGCAGCATGCCGGGCTCGCGGCCTCAGATTCTGGGAAACCTGGTCAAGACCTCGACGACCGCCCGGCCCGCGGAAATATCGCACTACACCACGCAGCCGATGATCAACGTTTACGCGGCTGTGGATGGCCGAGACCTCGGCGGCGTCGCCGACGAAGTGGAAAAGCGCGTCCAGGCCATCGAGAAGGATTTGCCCAAGGGCAGCCACATCGCCATTCGCGGCCAGGTCCAGACCATGAAAAGTTCTTTTGCCGGCCTGGGCTATGGCTTGCTCGGTGCGATCGTGCTTGCCTATCTCCTGATCGTCGTCAATTTTCAGTCTTGGCTCGATCCTTTCATTATCATTACCGCGCTGCCCGGCGCGCTCGCAGGCATCTGCTGGACGCTGCTGCTAACGCATACCACGCTAAACGTCCCGTCGCTGACCGGCGCGATCATGTGCATGGGCGTGGCCACGGCGAACAGTATCTTGATGGTTTCCTTCGCGCGCGAGCAGTTGGACGAGGGCAAGAGCCCCCGCGATGCCGCTATCGAAGCCGGTTTCGTGCGCATCCGGCCTGTCTTGATGACCGCGCTCGCGATGATCATTGGAATGGTGCCGATGGCCTTGGGACTCGGCGAAGGCGGTGAACAAAACGCGCCTCTTGGCCGCGCGGTGATCGGTGGGCTGATCTTTGCCACCTTCGCCACGCTTTTCTTTGTGCCCTGCGTTTTCTCCATGATCCATGGACGCCGGGCGCGGAGATCGGCGCAGCAGGGGATGCTTTCGCCGGAATCGGCTTGAAATTTTTCTATCTGGAATTGAAAGTGGAGATGGGGTGAAGATGGAAGGCGGAGTTCAGATGGACCCTGTAGACCAGGAGCAACCACGCGGAAAGGGCAGCCGAGTCTTCACGATTCTTTTCGTCATCGTGATTGTGCTGGTAGTCCTCGGGGCGGTAACGCTGTTCCAGCGCCGCTCTCAATATCAGGCGCTCGCCAAGGAAACGGAAACACTGGCGATTCCCACCGTGGCGGTGATTCATGCCTCGGTGGAATCGGCGCAGGAGGACCTCGTCCTCCCCGGCGCTATGCAAGCCTATGTCGAATCGCCCATCTATGCGCGCACCAACGGCTATCTGAAAAAGTGGTATCACGACATCGGCAGCCGCGTTCGGCAAGGTGAATTGCTCGTGGACATCGACACTCCGGAAGTGGATCAGCAGTTGTCTCAGGCGCGCGCCGAACTCAATACCGCGCAGGCCAACGCGAACCTTTCCAAGATCACCGCAACGCGTTACCAGGAACTTATCAAGACTGACGGCGTCTCCAAGCAAGAGGTCGATAACGCCGTTGGGGACCTGGAAGCCAAAGTCGCCAGTGTAAGATCCTCGGAAGCCAACGTGCGGCGTCTCGAGGAACTGGAATCCTTCAAGCATATTTATGCGCCTTTCAGCGGCGTCATTACCCGGCGCAGCGTGGATACGGGCACATTGATCAATGCGGGGAACGGCGGCGCATCGCAACAGCTCTTTTCGCTCGCGCAGACGGATCCCATTCGCGCCTATGTCAGCGTGCCAGAAGCCTACGCGTCCGGCATCCGTGCAGGACTCGGCGCCTACCTGGAGCTCACTCAGTATCCCGGCCAGAATTTCCAGGGCAAGGTGGTGCGCACGGCGGAGTCGATCGACCCCGGCACGCGTACCCTGCTCACCGAAGTGGACGTCCCGAACCACACGGGCGCGTTGCTCCCCGGCGGCTACGCTCAAGCGCACCTGCAAGTGAAAGTGACCGGAGCCCGGCTTGCCGTGCCAGTGAACGCGCTGTTATTTCGTTCCGAAGGACTTCGTGCCGTCGTTGTGGATGCAAATCACAAAACGCACCTTAAAGCGCTCACTATCGGCCGCGACTACGGCACCACTCTCGAAGTCCTGCAGGGTCTCGACGCCAACGACTGGATCGTGTTGAATCCCGCGGATTCCCTCGACGACGGCCAGGAAGTCCATGTCAAGGAAATTGCACTGAACCACGCCGCGAGCCAGCCTGCTCCGCTGCCAAACCCCGCGCCAGGGGCCAAGAAACAATAATGAAGCGCACCAGGCAATTCCCCGCCCTGACCGGGCTTGCTGTTTGTGCCCTCATCGGCGGTTGCACCGTGGGGCCGAAGTACCAGCGTGCCACGGCACCCGTGCCCGCAAAATGGGACGTCACGGAACCCTGGCGCGAGAGCGCTCCAAAAGATGGTCTTGCCAAAGGCGAATGGTGGAGCATTTTCCACGATGACGAATTAGGCGCGCTGGAAAAACAAGCGCTCGATGCCAACCAGACCATCAAAGTTTCCGCAGCGCGGCTGGAACAGGCCAGGGCCTCCGCAGGAATCCAAATCGCCACGCAATTCCCAAACGTGGCGACGGCCCCGAGTGTTCAGCGCCAGCGCCTCTCGGGCAATCGTCCCACGATCGGCAACATTCCCGCGACTGGTCCAATCTCGCAAACAAACTTTACTCTGCCGTTCACGGTCGAATACGAAGTGGATCTGTTTGGCCGGCGGCGCCGCAGCATTGAGGCTGCGCAGGCGTCCTACCAGGCGAACGCGGCCGATCTCGAGAACGTGCGGCTGGTGATCACGGCGGAGCTCGCGGGCGATTATTTCACGGTGCGGCAGCTCGATACGGAGCTGGGAATTCTGAATCGCACCGTGGAGGCGCTGCAAAGAGGTCTGCAACTGGTGGATTCCCGGCACAAAGGCGGCGTGGCCTCCGGACTGGATGTTGCGCAAGAAGAGACGCTTCTGAATATCACGCGGACCCAGGCCATCCTGCTGCTGCAACAGAGAAAACAGTTCGAGGATGCCATCGCGGTGCTGATCGGAAAACCTGCCCCGGACTTTCGTCTTTCACCCGGGGAATTGAGAGACGTACCACTAGCGTTGGATGCGGGACTGCCCTCCGATCTGCTGGAGCGTCGGCCGGACGTCGCGGAAGCCGAGCGGCAGATGGCCGTGGCTAACGCGCAAATTGGAATTGCCCGTGCCGCGTACTATCCGTCCCTGAATCTTTTTGGAAATGGCGGGTGGCAAGCGGCGGATATCGCCAAGCTGGTAAACGTGCAGAGCACGTTCTGGGCGGTCGGTGCCAACGTCGCGGAAAGCATTTTCACAGGTGGGGCACGGCGCGCACAGCTGCAATTCGCCAAAGCAGGCTACGACGCCAGTGTGGCGGCCTATCGCGATAGCGTTTTGAATGCCTTCCGCGAAGTGCAGGACGACGTAACCGGCTTGACCGTGCTGGATCAAGCGAACCAGTCGCAGCAGCGGGCGGTCGATGCGGCGCGACGTACCCTGGACATCGCCAGCAGCCGCTACACCGGTGGCCTCGTGAGTTACTTGGATGTCGTCAACGCGCAGCAGAATCTCCTCAACAGTGAACAGGAGCTCGCCGTAATTCACGGACAGAGGCTGGTGACGAGCGTGCTCCTCATCAAGGCCCTGGGCGGCGGCTGGGATGCGTCCAGCCTTTCTGCGGTTCAGGTGAAGTCCAAGCTGAAAGACGTTGTGGCGCCGTAAGAAAATGAACTCAGCGAAGAAGTAAGGAAGAATCTAATCCGCGGGATGCCGGGCAAATACGCTGACTGCGCCCCGCATTTTCAGCCAGCATCGACTTACCCGTCCTAGCCGTAAAGCCCCGGCGTTCAGGCCGGGGACAATCAGTAGCGGTTGCTCCTGAACCCGTAGATGTTTCCGGCAATCGCCAGCATTTGTGGGACTGGCGACAGCTTGCGCCAACTTCTGGAGTGCCCCATTCTCCAGCTAATCCAATTCAAGCCGGTAGCCATCGCCAGTCCGCTCGCGTAATAGGCAGGTGTAGGTAGCTTCGCAAACGGTCTTGCCAGGGGATCGCTTTCATGCCACCAGGAATTCTTCCTCGCTTCAAGCGTTTGATGCATGTCAGCCAGACCAGCACCGTAAACCGCCGCACTGAGAACGAGAAACTGTTTTTTGGAGAACTGCCCTTCGGATTTTGACTTTCGCTCAAGGAATCCTCCTACGGGATTTCGTCCGCGCAGCGCGGTCTTCAAGACTGATGCTCTCCATAACCCAGTGCCAGCGGAGAAATTTGGTACTGAATCGGGTGCATTCGTTTGTGCCAGGCCGGCTCCAACAACGTCGCTGCGAACATGGCTGTCATAAAAGCGAATCGATAACTCAAAGCGTCTCGCTCTTCCCGCTGGAAACAATCTCGGGAAGAACTGGCAATTGCCTTGCCAACCGATTCGCGCGCACGAGCTCGCGTTGACCGCAGGCGTCGTTCCGGCTGAAGTCTTCTCTCTTGCTATTTGTGGTTGCCGTTTGCTCTTACGCGGTCTTTCGGCAGGATTTCTCGGCCATCTCGCGTCGACTCAACCGCGAATCGCAGTCGACCTTTTTGGAATTTATCGGCTCCTTGCATTTCAGATAAGAACAAAATCGCGCGGGCGTTAGCCCGGGTTCCTTCGTTCCAGGCTTATTTGCGCGCGGGTGAGATTTCTGCGGAGCGCCACCCTCTCAGGGATTACCCGTGTCGTGAGCGGACACAACGCGGCCATATTCGGAAGCGCGGCTGAGCCGGTCGAACATTTGGTAGGCCGCGTTGGAGATGCGGATGATCGCTTCCCCGCCGTCGTGTTCGCGGCGGAGATAGGTGGTCATCACGCTGATCAAGTACGGGCGCTTGCCCGCGAAGACGATGCCCGAATCGTTTCGCACGCCCTCGAGCTCGCCGGGCTTATTGGCGACGCGAAGATCTTCCGGCAATTCCCTGGGAATATAACTCTCCTTGTGAATGCTGAGAAGATTGAAAAACTCCTCCGTGAATTGCTTGTTCAGAACTTTTCCGCGGTACAAATCTTCCAGCAGCTGCATCATCTCGCGCGGCGTGGCGATGTTCTCGCGGCCCTCTGCGGCGGCCTTCACGTCCATCATCTTCCGGCGAAGTCGGGTATGCGTCAGGCCCAGCGAATCGAGAAGCGCATTCACGTTTTCCATGCCGATGCGGTCAATGATGACGTTTGTCGCGGAGTTGTCGCTCAAGGAAATCATCAGCGCGGCCACATCGCGCAGAGTAAGCCGCGTGACCCCCGGAGTGAGCGCGCCGGCGACGCCGCTTCCGCCAACGAGATCAGCCGATTGCAGCGTGTAGAGGTCGCCCAGTTTGAGTTTGCCCTGCTGCGCCTGACGATAGAACTCCGCGAGGATGGCGATCTTGATGGAGCTGGCCGTGGGAAGCACTTCATCGGCGTGGAGCAAGTATTTCTGCCCGGTCGTGAGATCAAGGATGGCCACGCCGAGTACACCGTCAAGATTGCGGTCGACCCCGCCGATCGTCGCCTCGAGCTTTTGCCACAGAACTTGCTCTTTCTCCTGAGAAACATTTCCTTGAGAAACCCGTTGTGCGCAGGACGGCACTGGGGCGCAGGCTGCAACAGCAAGCAGAGCGAGGAAGAAAATTTGTTTCGGCAAGGTGACCTCCGAGTCAGCGGGATTATAAGACGTAAGCGCCTATCGCACGAGAGAAGAAATTCCCTCGTTCTGAAGAGGGTGGCTACCAGCCGTGAGACTAGTGGATGTATGTACTGAATGGGTTACGCGGGTTTCATCTTTTTGGAATGAGATAGCCGGACGGAGAGACAATATATATATAAATGACGCGCCTGCCTGAGGGAGGCCGAACCAGCCAACGGGACCATTGGGGCAAGAAAGATCGGCGGGCAACGCCACTTTTGGAGAGATAACTTATGCGCAGAATAATAGCGAGCAGTGTGTTCCTGGCTTTGGCCGGAACGCTGGCGATCGCCGCACCAAATCAAGATCGCAATGACCATCGTGACCGGGACAACCGCCACGACAGCGGGAAGCACAAAGGCGATGACAAACACGGAGACGATCGTGGCGATCGGCATGACAACGGAAATCACAAAGGCTGGGACAATCCGCACAACCCGCACGCGAACTGGAATTCCGACCACGACCGTATCCGGCCCGGGCGGCCTTATCCTTACGGCCGCTACGAACACGTGAGAAGTGAATTCATCGCGCGGCGAATGGATCTCCGGACCCGCCGCGTGGTGCTCTATGACAATTCGAATTGGGTGGTCGCCTCGTACGACCTCGATCGCTGCCGCGATTGGGAATGGGACCGCGACCGCGTCTATGTCTACGACGACGATCATCACCCTGGCTGGTACTTGCTCTTCAACGCTCGCCTCGGACGCTACGTCCACGTCGAGTATTCCGGCGTGCACTAGAATTCGCGGCGCCCACCAGCGCTCCCCGAGAAATGAATCCGCCGGGTGAAGCAGTCGCTCCATCCGGCATTTTTTTGTAAACAGGGTTTTGCGAATTACGCGTTAAATGGGTATGCGATCAAGCGAACAATGAACTGGATGCCCGGAATCTGCTTCGAATGCAGCCGCGCATCGTTGGTGATGAAGAGATCGCTTCCCGCTGCTGCTGCACACGCCAGTTGGATGGCGTCGGAAGGCCGGAGCGAGCGATCCGCCCGCAGCCGCGCGTAAGCAAGTGCAGCCTTTTCCTCGAATGGGATCACCGCCGCCGTTGTCGCAATCAGTTTCTGATAATAGGCAACTGCTTTCGCGTCACCATTTTGAATCGGCTTCACCAAAATCTCCCCGAGCGTGATCGCCGAGGTCATGAGCTGATCTCCGCGCTCCGGCATGCGGCTACTCAGGGCCATGACCTGAGTCGAAAATTTTCCCGAACCCTCGAAAAGATAGATGAATAGATTTGTTTCCCAAAAGATGCGGCTCATTCCCGGCCGTCTCGCAGCCGATTGACATATTCGTCGGCATGTTCATCGGCCCAAATATGCCTACCGGATCCGCGCGCTTGTAAAAGCGGATCCGTCTCTGCAAGATTTCGACTGGCCGTCGCACACCATTCGCGATACCACTCCAGCAGTTCTGCATATCCAGCGGGAAGCTCTTCCGGCTCCGGCGTGATTTTTGAACTCTCGCGGCCGGGATGATAAAGGTCACCCTTTCGGTAGAGCCGACGGCGGCCTTCCGTGGTTTCATACAGCATGCGGTAGCGGCCTGGATTCGGGGGCCGATTGGCAACGCAGTGCAATACGACGTGAACATAAACACCGGGACAGAGTGGTTCATGGAGGCCTTCGCGACGAGCGCGGTCAACGATTTCGTCTATCAAAAAATCGGGCTCCTCCGGATGCTCACGATGAAGGAGTGCTGTGGCAATCCAAACCTCATCGGCGACTTTGACCTGGGTAAGAATTTGGGATTTCAAGAGAATTCTTAAGAGGTACTCCAGATTGCACTATCTCTAGCAGAATCTATAGGTTATCAAGGAAAAATTGCGCCACTCGTTGCATTAGGACGCGGCGGGCGGGGGGATCGCTGACCCCGTGGCCACGACCTGGAAAAGCCAGAACCTCAACGTACTTCCCCGCCTCGATAAGATCGTTGATCACGGCGAGGGTGTTCGCGAAGTGCACATTGTCGTCGCCGGTGCCATGAGCAATGAGCAGTTTACCTTTGAGCTGACCCGCATATTTCAAGGGCGAAGAATCCTGATACCCCTTCCCGTTTTTCTGCGGTAGTCCAAGGTAGCGCTCGGTATAGATGGAATCGTAGTAGCGCCAGTCGGTGACCGGGCCACCGGCAAAACCCACTTTAAAATCATCGCCTGCTTCGAACATGGCGTGCAGCGTCATGTGCCCGCCGTAGCTCCACCCCCAGATACCAATGCGATTGGCATCGATGAAGGGAAGCGACTTGAGATATTGCACACCGTCGCGCTGGTCGGAAAGCTCTTGTGCGCCCAAGCGGAAGTGCAGCGGCGTTTCGAATGCATGGCCGCGGCCCCCTGAGCCGCGATTATCAAGCGAGAAAATAATGTAGCCCTTTTGCGCCATGAGCTGGTGCCAAAGGAAGTTAGCGCCGCCCCAGCCGTTTCGAACGACCTGAGCGTGCGGCCCCCCATAGGTGTAAACCAGCACGGGATATTTCTTTTGCGGATGGAAGTCCGGCGGCTTGATGATGCTGGCGTTGAGCTGCACTCCGTCGCGAGATTTCACGGTGAGAAATTCCATGGGAGAGAGATGGTAGTCTCTAAGCTCGGTGATTTTGTTTTCGTTAACAGTAGCGATGCGCGATCCATCGGCGCGGTAGAGGTCCTGGCGCGGCGGTGTCGCGGCGTTCGAATAAGTGTCGTAGAAAGCGGCGGCATTGGGTGCAAGAACTGCGGCGTGCGTGCCTTCGTCCTTGCTCAGCCGGGCGAAGCCGCTACCGTCGAGGGCGACGCGGTAGAGGTGGCGTTCCAGCGGGGATTTTTCCGTGGCGCTGAAATAGACAAGCCCCTTTGCTTCATCTACCGCGTCGACCGCCGAGACTTCCCACTCACCCTTAGTGAGCTGCGCAAGTTGTTTGCCCTCGAGGTCATACAAATACATGTGGCGATACCCGCTGCGCTCGCTGGACCACAGGAAGCGCTTGCCATCCTTGAGAAAATACAGATCGTCGCTAATGTTGATCCAATTGCGGTCATTTTCGCTGAGAACGGCGCGGGTCTTGCCAGTGGTGCGGTCGGCAATCAGCAGATCAAGCGCGGTTTGTGTGCGATTGAGGCGCTCTATGGCGAGATGCTTGGAGTCCGTGAGCCAGCTCACGCGAGGAATGTAGATATCGGTTTCCGTTCCAGTGTCCATCGCGCGAGGTTCGCCGCCGCTTAGCGAGGCCACAGAAACGCGGACGATGGGATTGGCGCCGCCGGCCGTAGGATAACGCTCCATCTCCGCTTCTCCGCTCGGCGAGGAAAAATCGACCAACGGGTATTGCGAGACTTTGCGCTCGTCCATTTCCAGATAAGCAATCGCCGAGGAATCCGGAGACCACCAATACGCGGTCTTGATGTCTAGTTCTTCGGGATACACCCAATCGAGTTCGCCTTTGCGAATCTCTTCGGTCCCGCCCTGCGTGACCGCGCGCTCTTTGCCGTCGGCGAGATTCACGATCCAGACGTTGTGATCGCGGACAAAACTCACATTTCGACCATCGGGAGAAACCTTGGGGTCCGCAAGCGTAGCTTTGCCGGAAACCAGCGTGCGCCCCGTTTGCGACTTCACATCCAGCCATGCAAGCGCTGTGGGGCCTTGAAACAGAATGCCCGCGCCATCGGGCGCCCATTCATATTGAGAAGGCACGTGGCGGCCAAGGCCAGTGGCTTGCGTAGGTCTCGATGTGTCCACCAGCAAAATGGATTCGAGTTTGTCGGAGGCAACAAGAAGCCGGCGCTCTCCGCTGGCAGCGTCCATCACCCAGAGCTCTGTCCGCGCTTCCTTACCGGAGCCTTTTGTTTCGAAATAACTGAGGGCCCTGCCGTCTGGAGTCCAAACGAGACCCCGCGTCAACCGCCCGCTCAAGCTCGGCTGCGAATAAATGCGTTCGACCGTGAGAGCTTTCGCTGGCGCCGCGGCCGGTTGCTGGGCCGCGGAAGAAGAAGACAGGATGGCAATGAGTGCAAAGGCACAGAGAAACACAGATGACCGCGAACAGTGGCGCAGCAAGGACATGCGATCCTCCTCCAGAACGGACGCTAGTTTAAGCTGGAGCGGTGCGAAGAACAAAACCTTTGGACAAATACTAACCCGGAGGCCAGCGGAAATTACGGCCGCCGAGAAGATGGAGATGGAGATGAAAGACGGACTGGCCCGCCCCGCTGCCATTGTTTATGACCGTGCGGTAGCCTTCCAGAAGGTTGCGTTCGCGGGCAAGCTGTGCGGCGGCCAGCTGCAGTTTGCCAAGAACGGCTTGATGTTCGGTGGTGGCCTCGTTCAGCGATTCGAAATGTTTGCGCGGGCAAATCAGAATGTGCGTGGGCGCCTGTGGACTGATGTCTTCGAAGGCAAAAAGATCAGGATCTTCGTAGACGATCTTCGATGGAATTTTCTTCGCCGCGATTTTGCAGAACAAACAGTCGGCACTCATCGGTTCCCTCCTGCGGGCAAGCCTTCGTCGAGACGCGTAACCAACGGAGTAAAACCATCGCGGCCGTGGAGTTGCTCGCCAAACTGGCGCGCCGCGTCTTCGCCGGAAATCCTGCCGACGCGCACGCGATAAAACACGCCGTCGGGAGAATCATATTGCTGAATGAAGATAGGCGAGTAGGAGGCGTTGAGGCTGTCTCGGAGGCGTTCCGCGTTGGCGCGGTCGCGGAAAGCACCGACCTGCAGGGTGAAAAAACCGGCAGTTGGATCGACGCCGCCAAGAACTTCCACGCGCACCGGCACGACGCCGGGACCAACCGATTCCACTTCTCGCGCCGCGGCAAGAGAAAGATCGATGATGCGATTGTCGACAAAGGGACCACGGTCGGTGATTCTCACAACCGTGGACTTGCCGTTGTTCAGATTGGTGACGCGAACCATGGTTTCGAATGGCAGCGTGCGGTGCGCCGCCGTGAGTTTATACATGTCGTAGATCTCTCCGTTCGAAGCGTGCCGCCCGTGAAACGGCACGCCGTACCAGGAAGCGTTGCCTTCCTCCGTGTAACCGGAGGGAGCCGGCGCGTCGGCGGGTTTGTTGCGCTTCGTGGACGGCGCAGGTGCGGATGACATATCAGAAGCATCCACGCCCGTGGAGCGTTTCGCAGCGTCAGTAGTTTCCGCGGGCGTCTCTGACGGCTGCGCGGGAGGCGGCTGGCGGCGATCGGCGATCGGTTTGCGCGCCGCGCAGCCGGAAGAATAAACACAGAGGAGACAGAGCACACAGAGAGCTAACACTGGTGTATATGAACAATTCGAAAGACAACCAAGTTGCGGATGGGAAGCGTGTTTGCGCGAATCCAAAGTGACGGAAACTGTCTCCGGTGAAATCTTCAAAGCGCCGCCTGCGTCATGAAGATCGCGGATTCTGCGGAGGCTGCGCGGACGGAGGATGTTGGCCGTTCTGCGCATTCCGCGCGGCATTGCGCGCTTCGATCCACGCCGCGGCCTCGGAGAACTTTTCGGAAACCTCGCGCAAAAACTGCGCCGTACGCTTTTCCGTTTCCGGCGCGACCTCCTCCTTGACAAAACTCTTTACGCGCGCGAGTTCTTCGTCAACTCGCTTCCCGAAATCTTCGAAGTTTTTTATGCTCTTAATCCGCGCGAACTCTTCGTCGACGCGCTTGCCAAACTCTTCGAATTTATCCATAAGCGATAAGTCCTCGGAAAAATCGCCGTGAAGAGAAGAAGAGCGGCGACTTGGGTATTATAGGAACGCGGTGTGCGGGCCGCAAGGAGGAGAATTGGCGCTTCCCTATCGGTGGCAGTGGCGCGTGGAAAAATGGAAGAACGCGATGCGCGGATTTTTCGGCGGAGGCGACCAGCAGCCTCGGCCGAAAATCTGCCCCGCGTGCGGCACCTTGGTTGGCATCAGCGCCACGCGGTGCCACGAGTGCGGCACCAGCTTGCGTTTTTCACTAGTTGCCCTAAGCAAATCTCTTGGCGGAACGATTGGCGGCGAAACTCCGGTCACCACACTGATTCTCATCCTAAATCTCCTGCTTTTCGGCGTGAGCCTGGTGGCCACGAATCAAGCGAATAGTAGCCCCAATTTGTTCTCAGGCGTGAGCGGCCGGGTTCTGTACCAGCTTGGCGCACGCCAATCGATCGCCGTTCTCGCCGGAGAATGGTGGCGACTCGTGATGCCGATGTTCCTCCATGCCGGACTATTGCACATCGGGATGAATTCCCTTTTCTTGGTAGACATCGGCCCGCAAGTCGAGCGGATTTACGGGTCGGCGCGATATCTTTTCATCTACGTGGTTACTGGAATTTGCAGCTTTCTCGCGAGCACAGCGTGGAATCTCTGGGCTTACCATGGATTCGGTATCGGGATTGGGGCATCCGGTGCGTTGGCCGGCTTGATAGGAGTGATGTTGGGAATGACCACGGGACGCGGCGGCAGCTACGCCCGCGAGATCCGTGCACAGATGATCCGTATGGCCGGATATCTGGTCATCATGGCAATACTGCCGATCGGGATCGACAACGCCGCGCACTTCGGAGGACTCGCCGCCGGCTTTCTCTTAGGGAAACTGCTTGCAGACCGCGAGCCGATGAATGCCGTGGAGTTCAAACGAGCCTACGCACTCGGATGGCTTGCCGGAATTGTGGTCGTGGCAAGTTTTGCGATGATGTTTCTGCATTTTCGAGACGCGCTCCCGGGAAGATAGACACATTCCAAAGACGCAGCCGCGCAAAGTACGTTACCCTATACTCAGGAAGAGACGCACTCGTGGATCCACACTCCATCGTCGTCGTCAGTCTCCACACACCCAAGGAAAAAGTGTGGGGCGAGCTCCTGGCGATCAACCCTTCCGGAATTACGCTCCGGGGCATCGACTTAAATTCCTTCGATCACTTCATCCGGCAGATCAATGAGCCCGACGGCGAGCGCGTGGGCCTCCCCACCATTTTCTTTCCCATGAACCGCCTCGAGCGCATCTCTCTCGACGAAGCCTCCGGCTCCATCCCCTCGATGAACGAGCTTTTCGCGCGGAAGGTAGGGCGTTCTCTATCCGACTATCTCGCGCAATTCGCTTGAACTGAGTTATCCTCGGATATCAATGCAAGGCCGCATTTGGACGGTACCCAATCAAATTACGTTTCTCCGGCTCGGCTTTCTGCCGTTGTTTCTGATACTCATGTCGTACGAACGGTACCGGTGGGCGCTGCTCGTTCTGGTGGTTGCGGGGCTATCGGACGGAATCGATGGCCTTCTCGCCCGCCGCCTCAATCAACGTTCCGCACTCGGGGCGTATCTCGATCCCATCGCCGACAAGCTCTTGCTCTCTTCTTCTTTCCTAATCCTGGCATTCAAGAAGCAATTGGCCTGGTGGCTCACGATCATCGTTCTTAGCCGCGACGTACTGATCCTGATCGTCGCTGTTGTTATTTTGCTTGTCTCCGGGTACCGGCCTTTCCCCCCCAGTATCTACGGCAAATCCACTACCGCCACCCAGATCGTCCTTGTTTTCACCGTGGTTCTCGCGGCTGCATATCCCCATCTTAAGCTCCACACATTTGTCCACGTCCTCATTTACATAGTCACAGTGTTGAGCGTGGTGTCGAGCTTCCACTATTCGTTCACCACCGCCCGGCACCCCGGTGGTTCCACTCCAGAAGAGAAGTGAAAATCCGATCGTTTAGATGAGCATGGGCTTGGGGCCGAAGGGTAGGACCAATAATTTTGGCTCGGTAAGGGACTGAACGAGATCGAGCGTGGCATCAGGGGCGAGTTCGCGGAGGAGGAGTCCTGCGGGCGTGACGTCGATGAAGGCGAGTTCGGTTACGATGTGATCGACGACTTCGACGCCGGTGAGAGGAAGCGTGCATTTTTTGAGAATTTTCGGTTTGTTGTCGCGTGTGGCGTGTTCCATGGCGATGAAGACGCGCTTGGCGCCGGCGACGAGGTCCATCGCACCGCCCATGCCTTTGAGCATCTTGCCGGGGATGGCCCAGTTGGCGAGAGTTCCCTTTTCATCGACCTGCAACGCGCCGAGAACGGTGAGATCGACGTGACCTCCGCGGATCATGGCGAAAGAATCGGCGGAAGAAAAATAAGATGTACCCGGAAGTTCGGTGACGGTTTCCTTGCCGGCGTTGATGAGATCGGGGTCGACTTCGGTTTCGAGCGGATAGGGGCCGACGCCGAGCATGCCGTTTTCGGATTGCAAGATGACGTCCATGCCTTTGGGGACGTAGTTGGCGACGAGCGTGGGCATGCCAATGCCGAGATTTACGTAGTAGCCATCGCGGAGCTCGAGGGCGATGCGGCGGGCGATGCGTTCGCGTTTTTCCTCTTCGGTCAAAGGCATAGAAAGTTCACAGTCGACAGTTTACAGCCAAGTCAAAAGTAAAATCACGGGTCTAAAGACCCGCCACTACAACTTCAGCGGAACTTTTTCTCGAAGCGTGGCAAGGTTGCGGCCAGCACTTGGCCAACAATGGCAAGGCTTCTGGGGTCGACTTTGTCGAGCGTGTCTTGCGGCGTGTGCCAGTAGGTGTCCCGGACGGAAAAGTCGATGAGGTCGCAGCCGGCCACGCCGCGGCGGATGAACGAGAAATGGTCGTCACCGCCAACGGCATAGTCTTCGTTGGCGAAGTTATTTTTGTATCCGAGTTGAGCCGCGGTGTCCCAGATGAAATTCGTGAGCCAGCGAGCCGAGCCGGTGTCGCGCGTGATTCTGACGTTTGCGGGGCCGATCATGTCGGCGAGGATCATGGCTTTGAGGCGCTTCAGTTCACCGGAGAGCGCCATTTGAGCGGCCATTTCGCGGCTGCCGAAAGTGTTGTTGCTATTATCGTTTTTCCATTGAATGCTGGCGCCATCGGTCCAGTTGCCTTGCGCTTCTTCGCCATCGAAGAAAACGATCCACACATGGAGAGAATTTTGTCGTGCGCAGAAGAGGCGCGCCAGCTCGAGCATGGTTCCGGTGCCCGAGCCGCCGTCGTCCGCGCCCACGAAGTTGGGAATGCGAACGGTATCGTAATGCGTGGTGTAGAGAATGATGCCTGAGCTTGTGCCGGGAAGTTTGACGACGATATTTTTCATAGCCAGATCGCCGAGCACCGTCGAAGCGTGGAAGTCATGCTCTTCGACAGGACAGCCGAAGCTTTTCAGTTGGCCGATAATGTAAGCCTGGGCACGATGGATTCCGTCAGACGCGGGCGGCCTCGCCCCAATATCCACCAGGTGACGGACGTGCTCGTACGCGCGCGCGCCGTCGAAATCTCCCGTTTTGGCGGACAAATTGACGGGGCGACTAACGGCCAGCGTGGGCAAAAACAATAGCGAAATGAACGTCAGCCGGATGCGGCGGGCAATGCGTTCGCGTTCTTGATTTTCAGTCAGCTTCATAAAAAGTTCTCAGTTGTCAGTCATTCCAGTTCCAAAATCGCCGGTCTAAAGAGCGGCCACTACACCTTGCGCACGGTGCGGCGCTCGATGCGCTTTTCGTACTTGGGGCCTTGGAAAATGGCGTCGATGAAAATGCCGGGCGTATGAACTTGACTGGGGTCCAGCTGGCCTAGTTCAACGAGTTCTTCGACTTCGGCGATGACGTGGTCGGCGGCCGTGGCCATCATGGGATTAAAGTTGCGCGCGGTCTTGCGATAGATAAGATTGCCCCAGCGGTCACCTTTCCAGGCTTTGATGAAGGCGAAATTACCGCGCAAGCCGCGCTCAAGGACGTACTGGCGCCCATCGAATTCGCGGGTTTCTTTTCCTTCGGCAACCATGGTGCCGTATCCGGTAGGGGTGTAGAACGCGGGGATGCCGGCGCCGCCGGCGCGCAGGCGTTCGCTAAGCGTGCCCTGAGGATTCAGTTCCACTTGTAATTCTCCGCTCAGGACGAGCTGCTCGAAGAGTTTGTTTTCGCCGACGTAAGTGGAGATCATCTTTTTGACTTGGCGCTGCTGGAGTAGGACGCCGATGCCGAAATCGTCCACGCCGGCGTTGTTGCTAACGATGGTGAGGTCCTTCGTGCCTTTGCGGCGGACAGCAGCGATGAGGTTTTCCGGGATGCCGCAAAGGCCGAAGCCGCCCATGAGGATGGTGGCGCCGTCGTGGATTTTCTCAATCGCGGTGTCGGCGGAGGCGATACGTTTGTCCATATGGTGCTCCGAAGTGTTCAGGGCAGTGTACTTCATCCAGCATTGGGGCCGGAACACGCAGTACAAACGAAATGCTCAGAGCGAGCGGAGGAGCTTGTAGAGCTCGTTGGCGGCGTCGAAGTCGGCCTCGAGCTCGCGGGAGGCGAGGCGCTCACGGATATCGTCGAGGCGGCGGGCGAAGAGATCGAGCGCGGCGGAGAGAACTTCCTGGTTGGTGAGGACGATATCGCGCCATGTGGAATAAGGACTGCCGGCGAGACGGAGCGAATCGCGGAGGCCGGGGCCGGCAAGCGTAATGGGAAGGCCGTTTTCGTCGAGGCGGTCGTAGAGGAATCCCGCGAGAGCGACAGCGGCGAGTTGCGGGAGATGGGATGCCAGGCCGACAGCGTAGTCGTGCTGCGGTGCCCCGAGCCAGAGCGGGCGGGCTCCGATTTTTTCAAGGATTTTGACGAAGGCACTGATTCGTGGATCGCGGGCCGGATCCGTTTCTTTGGGGATGGGAAAAGGACGGGTCGGAAGACCCGCCACTACGGGTTCGGGAGATTTGGCGATCAGCGCGTACGTGTTTTCGCGGAAAAGATCTGCGTCGGCGTGTGTGATTCCGGGGAGTTCCCTGCCGGCCATGGGATGGCCGCCGAGGAAGATCGGGCCCTTTTCGCCGGAGAAAAGTTCGTCGGCAGCTTGGGCGATGCGGACTTTGGTGCTGCAGGCGTCGGTAACGAGCGCGTGAGGAGGAGCGTGGCGCGCGATTTCCGGAAGCAGATCGATTGTCGCGGCAATGGGAAGTGCCATGTAGATCAAATCGGAGTTACGCAGAGCGGGCCCTGGATCGCCGGAGAAGGATTCGTCGAGGGCGCCGCGAGTTTGCGCTTCCCGAACGACATCGGGGCGGTCCCAGCCGGAGATGTGCATCGCGGTGATGTATTTGCGGAGCGCGAGGGCGAAGGAGCCGCCGATGAGGCCGGTGCCGAGGACGGTGACTCGAGAGATGATGTGGGGAGTCATAGAGAGCTTCTAGTTGTCAGTTGTTAGTTCTCACTTCCGAGAAACAAATCGGAGGACAAATGCTAACGCAGAGACGCCTAGGGCGCAAAGGCTGGCGGAAAAACTGCGCCCTCGAATTATCTGCACAAACAGCCTGACCTCACCGGAGAACTCGCGGACGTGGATAAAAAAGTCGCACCGCCAGGATGGCTGGTATCTCCGCCAACCGCAAAACGCGGCCCTCTTGATTCCGGAACTAAAAACCAACAACTTATAACTGAATACTGCCTCACGCGATGCGGCGGCCGATCGCGGGGGCGATGATACGCAGTTCCGCCATTAGCTGGGTGAATGTGGCGGGCTCGAGCGATTGCGCACCGTCGGAGAGTGCGTGATCGGGATCGTTGTGGACTTCGATGAGCAGGCCGTCAGCTCCGGCGGCGACGGCGGCGCGGGCCATGGGCGGCACTTTGTCGCGGCGGCCGGTGCCGTGCGAGGGATCGGCAAGCATCGGCAGATGCGAAAGTTTTTTGATGACGGGAATTGCCGCGATGTCGAAGGTGTTGCGGGTGTAAGTTTCGAAGGTGCGAATGCCGCGCTCGCAGAGAATTACGTTGTAGTTGCCTCCGGCGAGGATATATTCGGCGCTCATCAACAGTTCTTCCATGGTGGCGGACATTCCGCGCTTCAAAAGAACGGGTTTACGGATTTCGCCCAGCGCGCGAAGGAGGTAGTAGTTCTGCATGTTGCGCGCGCCAACCTGGAAGATGTCAACGTAGCCCATCATCATCTGGATTTGCGACGCGTCCATCACTTCGCTAATGGTAAAGAGGCCGAATTTGTCGGCGGCCTCGCGCATGAGCTGGAGGCCCGGTTCACCCATGCCCTGGAAGGCGTAAGGAGAAGTGCGCGGCTTGAAAGCGCCGCCGCGCAGGATCTTTGCGCCGGCCTTGGCGACGCTTCCAGCGATGGAAAGAATTTGTTCGCGAGATTCGACCGAGCAGGGACCGGCGGCAACTACGACATCCGGTCCGCCGATGCGGACACCCCGGCCGAGATCGACGACGGTGCCTTCGGGCTTGAACTGGCGGCTGGCGAGCTTGAACGGCTGGGTGATGCGCATGACCTCGCGCACGCCGTCGAGCAATTCGAAATCGCGATGATCGAAGTCGCGGTGCACGCCGACGGCGCCGAGGACGGTATGCGATTCGCCGGTAGAGCGGTGCACGTTGAAGCCGCTGGCAACGAGGCGGTCGATGACATGCTGGATTTGGGCGTCATTGGCCCCTTCTTGCATCACGATGACCATGAGAGTTTCCTGTTTCCTTCTCTAAGCGATTCGAAGCGAAAAGCACGGGATTAAAGTCCCGCCATTACAAATGCTCAAAACGGAAATTCCGGGCTAAAGTCCGGCCGCACCAACAACCCTATCTACACCTACTGCGTTGGCCGATCATTCATTCCCGCCTTTGCGGTGACTGTCGCCGGAATGCATGGCGCCGCGTTCCGCGGCGCGCGCCTCGTCAATGATGCGCTCGAAGAGGCGGCGAATGGCTGCGTCGGTCAGCGGACCGGAATTGTTGCGCTCGGCGTTGGCGAGCACTTCGTTCTCGCGATCCGGCTGGTACAGCGGAATCTTCGCCTCGTGCTTGAGCTTGCCGATTTCCAGAGCGCAGTGCGAGCGCTCATTCAAGAGCTCGACCAGCTTCTTGTCAAGCTCATCGATTCGGCGACGCCAATCACTTAGATTCATGGCGCGACCTCGCGGCGGGAGAGGCCGCGGCGAGCGGCCTGCTTGAGCGCGCGGACGCGATCGCCGAGGGCAACCGCGGCGGCATCGACGGATTGAGCTTTTTCAATCTCGGAGACGAGCGCGGAGCCGACGACGGCGGCGTCGGCCAGACCACCAAGAACGGATACGTGGCCGGGCAGCGAGATGCCGAAGCCAACGGCGATGGGGAGCTGCGTGACGCTGCGGGTGCGGCGGATGAGCGCGGGCAGATCGTCGGGGAGGGCATCCTTCGCGCCGGTAACGCCGGTTCTGGAAATGAGATACAGAAAACCTGAGGAGCAGGCGGCGATTTTCGCAAGGCGCTCGTCCGTGGAAGTGGGCGCGCCGAGAAAAATAGTGTCAAGATGATGAGCGACGAGGATGCGGCGGTAGTCCTCGGACTCTTCGGGCGTGAGATCGGTGGCGAGAACTCCGTCCGCGCCGGCAGACGCGGCGGAAGATGCGAATTTTTGGAGGCCCATTTGCAAAATGGGATTGTAGTAGCTGAAGAGGACGAGCGGAACTTCGTTAGTTGGAAAGCTCGATTGGCGGATGCGGCGGACGAGATCGAGGACGCAGGCGAGAGTCGCGCCGGCCTTCAAAGCGCGCTCCGAGGCACGCTGGATCGTGGGCCCATCCGCAAGCGGGTCGCTGAAGGGGACGCCGAGTTCGATGACGTCGGCACCGGCTTCTGCGAGTGCGAGGACGTATTTCAATGAGGCGTCGAGAGAAGGATCGCCTGCGACAATGTAAGCAACGACACCGAGTTCGCCGGACGCGCGCAGTTCGGCGAAGCGTTTGGAAATGCGGGTCGAGTTGGAGGCGACGGCGGTCATTAGGTTTGGAAAGAAAGATTAGAGCAGGCGGGAGTAAGTGTCCATGTCCTTATCGCCGCGGCCGGAGAGATTGAGGATGACGAGGTCGTCCTTCTTCAATTGAGGGAGACGCTCGATAAGACCGGCGATGGCGTGGGCGGACTCGAGCGCGGGAATGATCCCTTCAGTGCGTGAGAGAAGGCGCGCGGCATCGAGAGCGGCTTGATCGGAGACGGCGGAATATTCGGCGCGGCGCTGATCGGCGAGCCAGGCGTGTTCGGGGCCGATGGCGGGATAGTCGAGGCCGGCGGAAATGGAATGAGTCGTGGCGATCTGGCCGTCTTCGTTTTGCAAAACATAGGTGAAAGTGCCCTGGAGAACGCCGGGGCGTGCTCCAGAAAAACCTTGATGGGCGGCAAGGCGAGCGGCGTGTTCGCCGAGTTCAGCGCCGCGGCCGCCCGCTTCGATGCCGATCATCTTTACGTCGGCATCGCGAAGGAAATTGTAAAAGAGGCCGATGGAATTCGAACCGCCGCCGACGCAGGCGAAAAGATGCGTGGGAAGGCGCTTTTCCGCGGCGAGGATTTGCTCGCGGGCTTCGCGGCCGATGACCACCTGAAAATCGCGGACCATCGTGGGATAGGGATGCGCGCCGAGAACGGAGCCGAGGAGATAGTGCGTGGTGCGGACGTTGGTGACCCAATCGCGCATGGCCTCGTTGATGGCGTCCTTGAGCGTGCGGCTGCCGGAAGCGACGCCGACGACTTGCGCGCCGAGCATGCGCATGCGCGAGACGTTGAGGGCCTGGCGCGCCATGTCTTCCGTGCCCATGTAGACGACGCATTGGAGGCCGAGATGCGCGGCGACGGTGGCGGAAGCGACGCCGTGCTGGCCCGCGCCCGTTTCCGCGATAATGCGCGGCTTGCCCATCTTCACGGCGAGCAGGCCCTGGCCGATGGCGTTATTGATTTTATGCGCGCCGGTGTGGAGCAAATCTTCGCGCTTCAGATAAATGCGTGGACCGCCGAGTTTTTCGGTGAGGCGCGAAGCGAACTGCAGCGGCGTCGGGCGACCCGCAAAATTTTTCAGAAGATCGCTGAAGCGAGTTTGGAACAGTGGATCCGACTTCGCAGCTTCATAGGCACGTTCGAGCTCGAAGAGCGGCACCATCAGCGTTTCGGGAACGTAGCGGCCGCCGTAAGGGCCGAATCGTCCCGGCGCCGTCGTTGGTGATTGGAGGATGGAGCTCATGGATATCCGTGAATCTTCCGTTTGATAATTCTATTTCCGCTCGCCGCGGCGGACTTCCCGAATGAACTCGCGGAGCAAGCCGTGATCTTTCTTTCCCGGTTTTGATTCTACGCCGCTGGCAACGTCAATTCCGTAGGGGCGCACAATGCGCACGGCCGCAGCCACGTTTTCGACGTTCAGGCCGCCTGCCAAAATGATACGGCGACCAACCGCGGCGCGCCGCGCAACATCCCAATCCGTAGTGCGCCCCGTACCACCATATTGGCCTGTGTTCGCGGCGTCAAACAGAAAGGCAAACGCCTCGGGGTATTCATCGAGAGTCCCCAAGCGAAACTCAGGCTCGACGCGGAAGGCTTTCCAAACGGTGATGTTCCTGGCCAGTTCCGCAACAGTCTGGGGGGATTCGTCGCCATGAAGCTGGGCAGCATCGAGCTTCATCGACTTGCAAAGTGCGGCGACGTCAACCGGTGTGGCGTTGACGAAAATGCCCACAACTTTGATTTTTTTCGGAAGTTGCCGGCGAATCTTTGCGGCTTCGTCCTCGGTGATGTGACGGGGGCTTTTCGCGTAGAAATTGAACCCCAGGAGATTGGCGCCGGCTTCGATGGCGGCGAAGGCGTCCGCTGCGTTGGTGATGCCGCAGATTTTGACGCGGATCATGGCCACCTACAATGTTCCTGGGGGAGAATTGAGGAGAGCGGAAAGAGCCGCGGCGGGATCGGGAGAAAGCATGAGATGCGTGCCGACCAGGAAAGCGTCGAAACCGGCGGCGCGAAGCTTAACGAGATCGTGGTGGGTGCGCAAGCCGGACTCGCTGACGGCGATGCATTCGTCGGGAATACGGCTGATCAATTCGAAGGATGCTTCGACGCTGACGGTGAGCGTTTTCAAATCGCGGTTGTTTACGCCGACGATGCGTGCCCCGGCGGCGAGGGCGCGGTCGAGTTCATGCGCGGTGTGGACCTCGACGAGCGGCTCCATGCCAATTTCGCGGCCAAGTGCAATGAGGTCGCGAAGCAGCGCATCTTCAAGTATGGAGACGATGAGGAGAAAGCTATCCGCGTCGTTGGCACGAGTTTCCCAGACCTGCCAGGGATCGAAGATAAAATCTTTGCGCAGAACCGGGAGCTGGATGGACTTGCGGGCGTCGCGGAGATTTTTCAACGAGCTCCGGAAAAATTCACTTTCGGTCAGAACAGAGAGAGCGGAAGCGCCCGCAGTTTCGAGCGATTGCGCGAGGGCCACGGGATCGAAGGGATCGCGGAGAACGCCGCGAGAAGGCGAGGCCGGCTTGAGTTCGGCAAGTACGTTTAGAGTATCGCAGCAGAGCGCCGCGGAAAAATTGCGAAGCGGAGTGGCCGCCTTCACGCCATACTTCAGCGCGGTCTCGGGTAAGACACGTTTGCGATGATCGACTTCGGCGCGGCGAGCCTCGAGAATCCGATCGAGGACGGTTCCGGTGTTGGCTTGAGCAGACATTCGCGTAACTTTGTATGCTAGGGGTGCGCGGGGAGAGAGTCAAATCAGGTGATTGGTGATTTGTGACTGGTGACTCGTGACTAGTCACTGAAAATGCCAGCCCGATGATGTACTTCGAATAGGGAGAACGAATGGGATACGGGGAAACGTTTGGGGCGCTGCTGAAGGCGATCGCGGAGGAGGCGGATGCGATTGCGATGCGGTATTTCCGAGGGGAGGAGCTGCGCATCGACAGGAAGGGCGATGGCACGGCGGTAACGCAGGCCGACCGTAGCGTGGAAGCGATGGCGCGGGCAAGAGTGGCAGCTAGCGGGCTCGCGCTGGACGTTTTGGGTGAAGAAACGGGCGGCGGCGATGCGACGTCCGCCAGCACTTCGGGCCGAGCCCGAATGATTATCGATCCAATCGACGGCACGGAAGAGTTTTCCCGTGGGATTCCGACATTTGGGACGCTGATGGGAATCGAGCTGAACGGCGAGATTGTTGCCGGGATGGCGAGCGCGCCGGGATTGCGCTCGCGCTGGTGGGCTTATCGCGGGGAAGGCGCTTACCGGAACGGCCAGCGGATTCATGTCTCGAATGTGGACACGCTCAGCAGGGCGATGATCTTCACAACCGGCACGGGACCCAAGAAAGATCCAGCAATGCGCGCGAAACTGCGCTTGCTGTCCGATATGGCGCGAAATGGCCGCTCGATTGGCGGGTTCTGGCAACACATGCTTGTCGCCGAGGGCGCCACGGAAGTTGCGGTGGACCTGACCTCTCAGCCATGGGATCTTGCGCCGCTGGGAATTATCGTGGAGGAAGCGGGGGGCCGTTCGACGAATCTGGGTGGCGAGAGGACGATCTATTCGGGGCAGCTCGTCAGCACGAACGGAAAGATTCACGACGAAGTCCTGAAGATTCTGGAGTGAGGTGGTCATGGACGTCCGCATACAAGCTGAGAAAGCCGAGCGATTCCGAAAGATGCATGGGGGACAGCCTATCCTGGCGCTCCCAAATGCCTGGGACGTGGCCAGTGCGCGAATCCTGGAAGAGGCTCGTTATCCAGCGATTGCAACGAGCAGCGCCGGGATTGCTTTCTCTCTCGGGTATGCGGACGGCCAGCGCGTTTCCAGAGATCAGATGCTGGAGGTGGTAGAACGGATCGCGCATGCGGTTCGCGTTCCGGTGACCGCGGACATGGAAGCCGGCTACGGCACAACGGTGAAAGACATGGAGGAAACCGCGAAAGCTGTGATTGCCGCGGGAGCTATCGGAATGAACCTCGAAGACGTGACGGGGGATGACGAGAGTTCGCAGGTGGACACGGGGCAACAGGTGGAGAAAATCCGGGCCATTCGCGATACCGCTGCGTCACTGGGCGTCCCGCTGGTGTTGAATGCGCGCACGGACATTTACTTGATGCCGATCGGTGAAGCCGCCACGCGCTTCGAGCGAACGGTGGAACGATTGCGCGCTTACCGTCAAGCGGGGGCGGATTGCGTCTTCGCTCCAGGATTCAGTAGCCGGGATACCATCGCCGAGTTAGTGAAGGCGATTGCAGCGCCGCTGAACATCCTGATCTCGAGCGGCTGCCCTTCTCTCGCGGAGCTGGAAGAGATGGGAGTCGCACGGGTAAGTGCAGGCTCCACCGTGATGCGGGCAACGCTTGGACTCGTTCGGCGGATCGGGAAAGAATTGATGGAAAGAGGAACGTACGATTCCCTGTTCGATGGCGCGGTCCCCTTTGCCGATTTGAATCGGATGATGGGACGCCAGAGCTCTTGACATCCTCCTCTCCCTAAAGGGAAAGGATTCCTACGGAGCCGGATGTTGGTCCGGTCTCTTCGGTGGGTTCCTCCCACAGCGCCCTTACTTCAGGCGAGGACAACGAAGAGGCTTAACTTTTGGGCTATCCGCCCATAGGTCTTTTGGACGCGAGGATGATAGAACGAACCGAAGAAAAAAGAAAGTAGCCTCATATCCCCGGCCTGAACGCCGGGGCTTTACGGCTAGGACGGGTAAGTTCATGCCGGAAAAACATTTGTTGCTTCGTGTTCTGAATGATGAAATTGTGACTTGCCAGAAGTGCCCGCGGCTGGTCCGCTATCGCGAAAAAGTGGCGCGGGAAAAGCGTCGGGCGCATCGCGAGTGGACGTACTGGGGCAAGCCGGTCCCAGGCTTCGGAGACGCTCGCGCAGGCCTTTTGATTCTTGGACTGGCTCCGGCGGCGCATGGAGCGAATCGCACGGGACGGATGTTCACGGGTGACCGCTCAGGGGATTTTCTGTATGCAGCGCTGCACAAAGCGGGCTTTGCAAATCAGGCTACTTCCCTGCACCGGGATGACCGATTGCGTCTGAAAAATGCGTATATCAGCGCGACGTGCCGGTGCGCGCCTCCGGAGAACAAACCGCTTCCCGAAGAAACCTCGAATTGCAGCGGTTACCTGGAACGCGAACTCGAGATCTTGAAGCCGAAGGCGATCTTGGCGCTGGGGAGAATCGCCTGGGACGGGTACCTCGAAATCTTGAAGCGACGCGGGGTGATAGCTTCGCGCGGGCTCTACAAATTCGCGCACGGCGCGGAAGCGGAAGTGGCGCCGAGCGCTCCTCGATTGTTCGGCGTGTATCACCCGAGCCAGCAGAATACGCAGACCGGCCGCGTCACACCCGCGATGTATTCCTCCGTCCTGCGCCGAATCCGGCGCTTCCTCGAAAAATAGTATCTACCGGCTGCCACCCTCCATTGGGTGTCGGGAAAGACTTGCAGGGCGATGGCGGGATTCGCGGACAGAAGTCTTGCCGCCCACGTTGGGTGTCGGGCGGAGCCTCCAAGTGCATCTTTTTCAATCCTTTGCAGCCCCTCTCGACGGCCGGTTGTGGCTCCCCATGTGCATTCCCTTCTTGCTCAGCATTCCGCGGGAGGGACCTATGGAACGCATGAAATGTAGCGGTGTATTCGGCAACTTGGCGATTTTCACGATGACGCTTGCGTTGGGAGTCACGTGCAAGGCGCAGGAGCAGAATCAGGAACAGTCAAGAGAAGCAACACCGCCAGCGCCAGACCAGCAGCGTCATAAGGCTGACGGTGAGCAGCACGGGCTGCCGATTGAAACCTACGCAGTGGCCGCAGGCACCAAGTTTCTGGTGCGGCTGGATGAAGAGTTGGGCACTAAAGGTACGCAAGCCAACGCCCGGTTCAAGGTGAAGACGCTGGAGCCACTCGAAGCGGGCAGCGGCATCTATTTGCCAGCCGGAGCGGAGATTCGCGGTCACATCAGCCATGTCGAGCCGGCAGGAGTGGCGGGCCGTGCGAAACTTTGGCTGACGTTTGATGAAATCCACACCAGGTTCGGCGATCTGCCAATCGTGGCCGAAGTCGTGAACGTGCCGGGCGACCACAGCGTGAAACCGGGTCCGCGGCAGGAGGGACTCATAGAGGGCCGAAGCAGCACGCAACAGGATGCCGCGCAGGCGGCTGCGGCAGGCGCAGCAGTCGGCGCCGTGAAGGGCGTCAAAGACAAAGACAAGAAAGAGGCAGCCGAAGGCGCCGCACTGGGGGCGCTCATGGCGTATCTGATGGAGTCCGGTCGCGGCCACGAGCTGAACCTGCCTAAGGGCGCCAAACTCGAATTGGAACTAGAGCGGGCACTGTATCTCGTGAAGGAATGAGGAATATTTCAGTGAGGCGAATGTGACCGACGCCAGGTTGGGAGGCATCGACCTGCTGGTGCGCCCGACCGGCAGAAGCACGGCAGCGTCGAGCCTGCGACCACCGGCCCGACCCCGTTCGCGTCGCCGAGCGTGGCGGAGCAGGTGCGGCACAAGCTGCGCACGCCGGAAGGGCGGGCGATCTATAAAATGCGCAAGGCCGTGGTCGAACCGGTCTTTGGCCAGATCAAAGAGCAGCGCGGTTTTCGGAGATTTCTGTTGCGAGGGCGGGCAAGAGTGACGGCGGAATGGAAGCTGATCTGCGCCACGCACAACCTGCTGAAGCTCTTCCGGTCTGGATGGAGTCCGCAGAGGGCATGAAACAAGGAGATGACCTGCCTAAATCACCTCTTGAGCAGGGAGCTCAGGGGCCAAGGCCCAAATTTCGACTCGCAAAGCCCAAAGAACCAGAAAGAGAAATTCAGAAGCTTTATCTCCGACAGACTCCTAGAATCCAAGGCCTATTGGAGTAAAGCAGACGAGTCCCAGATTCTGAAGTCGCCTTCGGCATAAGCGGCTGCCAAGCGAACTCCGTTTCTGTCGAAGGCGACACTTTCGATGACTCGTGGAAAAAGGGGATTCGGCGGCAGGGCCGGCTCGAACGTAAAGAAGCGCTCTCCCGTCGGCAGTTTGGATAGCACCACGCGTTTGTCGGCATGCGCCGATACCAGGAATTGCCCTGAGGGATGAAAATCAAGCGCGGTGACCGGGGACGTGGACAACGCAATTCGCTGCGGTTCGCGATCGGCGCCGCTCTCGCTCAAGAGCACGGAGCCGTCATCAAGTCCCGCCGCGAGCCAGCGGCCGTCCGGCGACCAGGCGAGCGCCGGGACGGCAGTACGGCCGAAGCTGCGGTGCGGACCGTTGGCGTGGACTTCATAGAGCCACACGGTGTCCGCGGGTTCGCCAGCCGGTTTGGCCAAGCCGATTGCGAGCCAATTTCCATCGGGGGAAAAAGCCAGGCAGAGAATGGACGCCGGCACATCCAAATGAAGTGTTAGATTCCCAGTCGGGATTCCCCAAAGGGTGACCACACCGTTCGCATCGCCACCCGCCAGAGTCCGTCCATCGGCGGTAAGGGCCAAGGCCTGCTGGGCGCCGATTTTCTCTATAAAGATCCTGCTGTGCAACATGCCGCCCTGCGGCTGGCCCACCGTGATTTGGTCATCGTAGGAGTAGGCTTCAATATCGGGCTCTGGCGCCACCGCCACGGCCAGCGCCTTGCGGCGCTCGAGCAAGACGAATTGTCCGTCGCGTGGCCGGAAATAGAACAGATCTCCCGCCTGGGTGGTATATTTCTGAACCAGCGGGAACGCGCGTTTGGGCGTGCGCGAACAGGAAGAAGCCGCTAGCACGAACAAAAACAAAAGCAGCGCAGCGGACCGGTTTCTCATGGCTTGCACACTCATGCGTAGCTTACATGATTCTTGCCGATGGATGCATCGCCGCCGTCCGGTCGCGTTTGCGGTCATCCTCGTGTTGCTCGTCACGGCGTGCGGCCGCCAGCAGACGTCTGGCATGAACCCACTCTTTCCCGCACCGTTGGGAACCGCCTGGGGATTTATCGATAACCGCGGAAAAATCATAATCGCACCGCGCTTCGAGGCCGCGCAGCCCTATTCGGAAAGGCTCGCGGCCGTCAAACGCGAGGGGAGATGGGGCTACATCGATCGCAACGGATCGGAAGTCATTCCCATTCGCTACCGCACGGTCCAAAGTTTCCGCAATGGCGTCGCTATAGTTGATACGGGTCTGCCGGATCATCCCGTAGGTCTCATCGATACAAGCGGCTCCTGGGTCACGCAGCCTCTTTTTCGCTCCCTTTCGGCCGCGGACGGGCCCTATGGCCTGCTCCTGGGACAGAAGGAACCCGCCGAAGGCTTCGCCTTCTACGATCGTTCCGGAAACCTTGTCTTGGGCCCTTACTTCCTGGCTTTTCCTTTCGCCCAGGGCCGCGCGAGAGTCAAGAAGGGCGTCCGAGAGGGTTTAGATGACTGGCTGATTGATACCTCGGGAACTTTCTTGCCGAGGAAACCGCTCGTTCTCGACGGCATCCGCTTCTCCGAAGGCCTGATTGCCGTCCGGCAGGACCGTAAGCTGGGCTACATGGATCTTGAGGGGAACATTGCCATTGAGCCGCACTACGATCAGGGAGGCGAGTTTGCCGAAGGGCTTGCGGCGGTTCAGTTGGAGGGGCACTGGATGTTCATAGATAAAGCGGGGGCCGTAACCGCTGAAATTCCAGCGGGCATCGCCTTTGCCGAGCCGCTCTCCGACGGGCTCTCGCTCGTGTCAGCCGATCGCGACCAGTCTGGGCGGAAGTTCGGCTATGTGGACCGGAACGGCCATTGGGCGATCAAGCCCAGCTGGGATGATGCCGAGCCCTTTCACGAGGGCCTCGCCTACGTCGGCACCTGGAAGGACGGAAAGGCGGCCTACATAGATCACAAGGGAAGGACCATTTGGCAGGGTCGAAATCCCTCATCACCGTAGGACGGTTGCCCAGTCAGCTGTGTATAGCCGACTGGCATTTTCCCGGAATCCTACCGGGATTGGGCTGAATGGAGATCAGCGACGCGCTGTGGCAAAAACTGCGAAGGCAGCGCCTTGCGGGTACGCCATCACCGCCATGCGCCCGATCTCTTGAATATTCATTGGCGGTATGTGGAGTTTCGCGCCCAGGTTTTTGGCTATCGTGTCTGCCGTGTCGCCATCGGAGACCAGCAAATAGATCTGCCAGTGCGGTGGCCACCCCTAGATTGCGAAACGCTGCCGGGGTACGCGGCCGCGCCATCTATCAATCACCAAGCAATTTTGTCAGGAAAAAAGTCTGATGCGAGGTCTTGGTAGTAAGGAAGAATCTCTTGCGTTTTGGGGCGCACGCGGCCTTTCGAGTACAGATCGTAAAGATTGAATTTCCGAACCCACTCAAACATACGTTCATCTTGTTCGTTCATCAGATGCCGGTAAGCACCGTGCCGGTGCGCGGCGTAAAAGGAATGATACCGGAGCATGTACTGGGCCTCTTCCGGCAGATACCTCCGCGTCGCCTGATAGATGTATTCATCATGTCCAAACGAGAGGTGGACGTTATCGAGCCCGCAGTTCGGTTCGTAGATGCCATACTCGGCCTGGTACTCGGGGATCTTGCTATCAGGGTTGGCGGCAAAGAATTCCGGGAAAACGATCTGATCCGAGTATCCACAACCGGCAGGGAAGGTATCTCCCACCACTGCCCATTGGGGCTCCCCATACAAGCAGAGCACTTTTCCAAGATCGTGCACAAAGCCGGCGAGGATGAACCAACGCGGATGACCATCCTTGCGAATTGCTTCGGCGGTCTGAAGGAGGTGCTCGATCTGGGTGAGATCGGTATCGGGGTCGCTGTCGTCCACCAGGGTGTTCAGATACTCGGCCATTTCCCAAATGCTTTTCTTGTCTCGATTCAAGCCGCAATATTCCGCCTTCTTGCTGAGGACAAAATCAAGCGTCTGGTGGGCGTGGTTCTGACGGTAAAACTCCGTTACGGTGGGATTGGCGTCGGCCTTATAGTTGCGGAATTCCTCTTCCGATTTGCCTTGACGGTAGCGGGTGGATACAAACTCGTCCCACTCGTCCAGGTGCTGGAGAGGTGTGTTTTCAGCGCTGTATTGCATCGTGATGCTCCCAACCATGATTATGAGCGCGTGCAGCTTGTCCCGCAATAGCGGTGTTTTTTTGACCCCTGGCGCTGCCAATATCTGAACAAATGCGTGGTGTGGCCGGGCCGGCAGGGGGTGGTGCGGGCGTATAGCCGGTTACGGGTGGAAGTGAAATCCTTGCCACACGCTCCAGAAGTCCTGATCAAAGAAGTTACCATTGCCAGGATCGTCAAGCGGACGCCGGATCGAAATCTCAAAGAATTTCCCGGCAACCAAGAGTCGTGCGGAAGGCCAGGCGACTGGCGCAGACGGGAAGCAGATCCCACGCTTCGCTCGGGATGAAAATTAAGGGGCCAGTTCACAAGTATTTTCAGCAGATTGCTAAGAACTTGGCAAGCGGCAGACGGCTTGTTAGAGTCGAGGTGTCCAGCAAATCGGTTGGTAAGCCATTCATCAAGAGCATGCCGAAGAGAGGCTGAAACCCATGGGTGAAGAGACTCGTGCGGCGGTGCGGGCCACCGAGATGGTGGAGCGGAAGGACCGCGTGCTGATTGTCGAAGATGAAGACAATGCGCGAAAGGGCTACGAGCAGCTTCTGCAGCGCTGGGGCTGCGACGTTGTGGGCGTGGGAACGGCGGAAGAAGCATTGGCAAAATTTGCGAGTTACAAGCCAGACACGCTGATCGCGGACGTCGAATTGCCCGGGATGAATGGGCTGGACCTGCTGAAGCAGCTGGGGCCGGAACTATATGATGTGCCGGCCATCGTCATTACCGGCAAGGGGAGCGAAGAACGCGCGGTGGCGGCGATCGAGGCGGGGGCGTTCTGGTACATCGAAAAGCCGCTGAAGGGGCCAGTGCTGCACGCGCTGCTGGACCGGGCGCTGGGTAAGGCACGAGATGCGCGTCAGCTCGCGGTGCTGCAACGGCAACTTCGCGAGACGGGACGACTGGGCGACCTCGTCGGGGGGTCGAAGCCGATGCAGGACGTGATGCGCATCGTGGAGATGGCCGCGCCGAGTTCGGCGTCGGTGCTGATCACGGGAGAGACGGGCTCGGGCAAGGAAATCGTCGCGCGGACGCTCCACAAGCTTTCACCGCGCTCCAACGGGCCGTTTGTGGCGATCAATTGTTCGGCGATTCCCGAGACGTTGATGGAGAGCGAAATCTTCGGCCACGAGCGCGGAGCCTTCACGGGCGCGGCGGAGCGGCGCATCGGCTGCTTCGAGCTTGCGGATGCAGGAACGCTGCTGCTGGATGAAATCGGCGAGATGCCGGCCCCGACGCAGGCGAAGCTATTGCGCGTTCTGGAAGACCGCAAAGTGCGTCGTCTGGGGAGCAAGAGCGAGACTCCGGTGGACGTGCGCGTTCTCGCGGCAACCAACAAGGAACCCGAGCAGGCGGTCAGCAACGGCCAGTTGCGGCAAGATCTCTACTTTCGCCTGAATGTGTTTCACATCAACCTGCCGCCGCTGCGGGAACACAAGGACGATATTCCGCTGCTGGTCGACCATATTCTGCGCGACGTCAACGCCAAGCACGGGAAGCATGTGCGCGGGATTGGCGCGGAAGTGCTGGACATTTTCATGGGGCACACCTGGCCGGGAAACATCCGCGAACTGCGCAACGTGCTGGAGCGCGCTACGATCATGTGCGAGAAAGATTTGATCACGCGCGCGTCCCTCCCGGGAGAGTTCGGAAGGACGGCGGCGAAAGGGCCGAGCGATCTTTCGGCGATCAAGTTTCCTGTGGGAACAACGGTCGATGCGATGGAGCGCGTGCTAATCCTGCAGACGCTGGGCGCAACGGGAAACAACAAAACACGGGCGGCGGAACTGCTCGGCATCAGCCTGAAAACACTTCATAATAAGCTGAAAGAATACGGCGGCGATCGCGCCGAAACGGAGTAAGGACAAAGAATGCAGCTGCGGCTGCGGACAAAACTCACGTTGGTGATGACGGGGCTGGTGCTGCTCGTCGCGGCGGTCTTGTCTGGCGTATTCGCGGCGCAGCTCCTCGAGCAACTCCTGCAGGCCACCAAGACACGGGCGGATGACTTAGCGAACCAAGTGTTCCTACAGGCCAAGCACGCACTGTTGGAGGCCGGCCAACGCGGTTTGCGGCCGGCCTCGGACGCTCCCCAAGAAATCCATGATTTTGTGAGACACGCCTTTGAAATCAATGAAGGACTGCGCACGCAGCTCAAGGCCGCAAGGGTAAACCCCCTGATTTACGAAGTCTCAATCACGGACCTTAACGGAATGGTGCTTGTCTCGACCGACGAAAACCTGCCGGGATCGTTTCTGCCGCGAAGAACACCGCTCTCGCAGCTGGTGCAGCGAAATTTCCTGCATCAGGTGAAGGTACTTTCCGGGCCCTCGAGAGTATTCGAACTCGATTTTCCGTTCAGCAATGAGAACCAGCCGTACGGTGAAGTACGGGTGGCGCTGAACGCCGGCTTGCTCTTGAATGAAATCTCCCCGAGTCTTTGGACTTCGGGGACGATTGCGCTTCTGGCGGTCGTGGTCTCAACCCTGCTTGCGGCAATCGTGAGCGGGGCGACGCTGGCTCCGTTGCGAGACATCGCCGAGCAGTTGGACCGCATTTCCGCGGGACAATACGACGCGCCTTCTCCGGACGTCAAAGGTTTCGCAGGAAGCGGCGATGAACTCGGACTGGTGAGCCGGAAAATTACACAAGTTGGCCAGCAACTGCGCGGCGTGCATGAAATCTTCAGCACCATGCGCGAAAATATGAATTCGGTCATGGCCGGGCTTGAGGACGGCTTGCTGTTGTTCACGCGGGATTCGCGCGCCGTGATGATCAGTCCCGCGGCAGAGAAATTTCTGGGCGCCCCCGCCGGACAATTTCTGGGGCGGCGCGTGACGGAGATTTTCCCCCTGGGTCACCCCCTGCACGAGGCACTGCACGTTGAAAGCGATGAGCTGAGTGAAGTGGCGGCTGAAACGGAGCTGCAGACGAGCGAAGGGCCGAAGCGCGTGAGCGTCAGCGTGCAGGCCATCCAGGAAGATGGCGAACGCATGGGGGCGCTGGTGACGCTGCGTGACCTGGACTCGCTGGAAAGCATCAATACGCAGCTTCAGGTGAGCGAGCGTCTGGCGGCGCTGGGGCGCATCACCGCGGGCGTCGCGCACGAAGTGAAGAATCCGCTGAATTCGATGCGGTTGTGGCTGGAAAACCTGAAAGAATCGCTCCCCGCGGAACAAGACAGCGCGTCGCAGCAGGCTGTGCAGGTGCTTGATAAAGAGATCGACCGGCTGGACGCGGTGGTGAAGCGCTTTCTCGATTTCACGCGGCCGATGGATATCCGGCTGGAAGCGACGCAGCTCGCGGAGCTTTTGAAAGAAGTCCTGGAAGTCGCGCGACCGCAGCTTCAGAAATCCAACATTCAACTGGCGCAGTTGCTGCCGATCGATGTGCCGGAGGTGTACGTGGATCGCGCGCTGCTCAAGCAGGCGGTGCTGAATCTGGTGCTGAATGCCGCGGAGGCCATGCCCATCGGCGGACAATTGCGGCTGGTGCTGAGCCGCCGCGGCGAAATGGCGGAAATTAGCGTGGGCGATACCGGCAAAGGCATTGCACCGGAAAACCGGCAGAAAATTTTTCAATTGTTTTTCACCACGCGTCCGGGAGGCAGTGGAATCGGGCTTGCGAGTGCGTTTCGAATTGTGCAGCTTCTCAATGGTTCGATAGACTTTACTTCGGAGGTCGGCCGGGGCACGACGTTCCGAATCGAATTGCCACTCGCGGCCTGAACATGACGGAAAACCCAGTCCGGTCCCTGATGGTGTCGCCGCGCAGCTCTCTTCATTCAGCCGTTGTTCTTCTCTGTTGCGCTGCAGGCGTGATGGGTGGATGCAGCATGAGGAAACGTCCGGCTATTCCCTGGGATACTGAGGTACAGGTGAGGCCGGTAACGCAACCACGCACGGCGGAGGCGAGCAGTGTTCCTGATGATTTGGTCCCGGAACTACAGCTCGAATTGCCTCCTTTTCCAGGCCAATTGACATCCGTACGGACCGCACCTCAGCGGCCACGCGTCAGCACGCCGCCCTCCGCGGCCACGGAGAACGATGCCGAAAAGTTGGAAGCACCCACGATTGCCCTGCAGGTAACGCCACAAGAATCCGCGGTTGCCCAGCAGCAGACAAAGCAGAGCCTGGGCATCGCCGAGAAGAATCTAGAGTCCGCCCGCGGGAAAAACTTGAATGCCGCGCAGTCGGACCTGGCCTCCAAAATCAGAGGCTTCATCAAGGACGCGCGCGAAGCCGCGCAGATCGGGGATTGGAGCCGCGCACGCAGTCTGGCCAAAAAAGCGCAGGTCCTGTCTGAAGAACTTGCCGGTTCGCTTTAGTTCCTTGTTCTCTTCAAATGTTTTCTCGCCGGGTACACACTCAGATCGTTAGAACTTGTTGCCACGGAGAGAAAAGGATCATGCGTTCGGCCAGATACGCTAAGATGACGTCATGAAGAAGTTCGATGCAGCCATCGCGGGCGGTGGAGTGATTGGCGGAGCCATCGCGCTGGAACTTGCGCGTGCCGGTCTACGCGTGGCGGTCTTCGACCGTCAGCAAGCGGGCCAGGAAGCGTCCTGGGCCAGCGCCGGAATCCTTTCCCCTGCACCGGAAAATCCCGGAATGGTGGCGATGGTGCCGCTGGGAAAAGCGAGCCTGGCTCTGTATCCCGAATTTGTCGGGTTGGTCGAGGAGATTTCCGGCAAGAGCACGGGCTTTCGACCGAAGGGGACGCTCGAGGCACTGTTTTCTCACGATACGAAGGCGGAGCTCAGCACTATTATCGCGCTGCATCACGGGCTGGGATTGAAGGCGGAGCCGCTTCGCGCCGAGGATGCGCGCGAGCTGGAACCGGCGCTGAGTGAAGAGGTCGAAGCTGCCGTGTTCAGGCCGGAGGAAGGATCGGTTGACAACCGCACGCTGACGGCGGCCATTCTGAAAGCAGCGGAACGCAGCGGCGCCGAGATTTTTTCTGGAGACGGCGCGAAGGCAATCTGGCGCGATGGGGATCGCTGCGCGGGACTGGTTCTGCAGAATGAGAAAGTGGAAGCAAAATGGACGATCATCGCTGCCGGGTGCTTTTCCGCGACGATCGAAGGAATTGCGCCGTACGTCCCGGTGCGGCCCGCAAAAGGGCAGATGGCCGCGCTGCGCGCGGATGATTTGAAGATGGAACGGGTGCTCTGGTCGGAGACGATCTATCTCGTGCCGCGGAACGATGGGCGCATTCTAGCGGGGGCGACGCTCGAGTACGCCGGTTTCGACAAGCGGACCACCGCGGGTGGCATCGAGAAGATTCTTTCAGCGGCCATCGATCTTGCACCGGGCCTCGCAAATGCGCGCCTTGAAGAAACCTGGGCAGGCCTGCGTCCCGATTCTCCCGATCACCTTCCCATACTCGGCCCGACCGACGTCGACGGCCTGCTGATTGCCACGGGACACTTCCGGAGTGGAATCCTGCTCGCACCCATCACGGCGCGCCTGGTCCGCGAATGGATTACGGAACAGCTAGTGAGTGCGGATTGGGAGCGCTTCAGTCCGCTGCGCTTTCCATCCGCCACGGCTGATGCCGCGTCGCACGCGCCCGCCTGAGTTCCTTTCAAAATCGCGCCAGGGGAATCGAACGAAGGAGCGACTGCCGCATGCGCTGCATTTGCAGCTCCTTCACTTCCCTGCCTTTGTCCGCGGCGGGTGGTGCGATGCGCGCCAGAGGATCCAGACCTGCCCCCGCATTGGCCGGGAGATAGGCAGCATCCAGAACCAAAGGCCGATCGAAGGTCACATCGATCGCCGTGCCGCGTGGCAGCTCTGCTTCAGGGCCGCGGGTGGCCAGGATGGCGATGAGCGCACCGATCCCGGCGGCCCCACCGCCAATCAATGCGCCGGGACCGGGTGCGTCATTGACGATTCCGCCGGCAAGAGCGCCAATATAGGCGCCGCCACCGCTGGCCACCAGCACCGTGGCGGTGTCTCGCCCCTTGCTCGAAGGCCCCTTGATTTTGCCTTCGCGGTCAACGCCTTCTTGTCCATCGCGGTCCACGCTGCTTGGCGTCGCCCGCAACTCAATCGTGTAGCCATTCGGATAGGTCATTTGCTCGAGCGCGATACGAAACTCGCCGCGGCCCTTGATCCGGCCTGGCCTCTTCGCTTCGAGAATCTGGCCGCGTACGAACGTGCCTAGGGGGATGGCGATTTTGTTGTTGACGGCGATGGGATAGGCCGTCTCGAAATAGACGGAATCGCCGGCCTTAGCCGTGCGCGTGTTGATGCCGTTGCGAAGTAATAGCGGGAGCCGCGTGCCCGTGGGAACGGCAACTTGACCGGTATTTGGAGCGGGAGCGGCAGAGTTGGCGGCTGCTTGTGTTACGAGCGCTGCGCCTGCGGAGGAACCCATGGATGGATCTTGTGCGGGAAGGTTCGGCGGCGCAGCGAAAGAGGTGAGTAGGGTGAAGATGATGAGACGCCTTGGGAGTCGGGGAAACATGGGAATCACCTCAAGGGTCTGACCTGGCCCCTTGAAGTGAAATGCATGACGATCGCCAGACGAGCTGCTTACGGTGAGGACTGGTGAGGACCCCAGTCCTACTTGCCTAAGGCCTTTTAATACCAACAGTTATGGCTCAGTGTACGGAGATTCAGCACAAACACAAGCCGACTGAATTACATTCCAGGGATTACGGTGGTTGTCAGGGATAGGCATCTGTGTCAGCGACAGGCGCCAAGCCCCTCCAGTACTGCTGCGACAGGTGATGGTGCCGTTCGGCAGTTGAACTAAGGCTCAGGCTGTTGCGGGCGCACGGGGGATTGAATGACAGGCTGAAATTGTCCGAGATTGTTAAATTGGACCTGGCTGCTGTCCAGAAAAAGGTCATGTTCGAGGACGACGTCTAGCGTGGAGCCGCGTGGCAGCTCCGCCTCCGGCCCGCGAGTCAAGAGCACAGCGGCCAATCCCGCCGCGGCACCGATCCCCGCACCAATGCCAAATCCCTTCACGCCGTGGGCAATTGCGCCGATTCCTGCGCCGGCGGCTGTCGTCTGCGCGACCGTACCGACGTCTTTTCCTTTCCCGCCCCCGCCGGTGACCTTGCCTTCGGAGTCCATGGTCTCCTTGCCGCCGGAATCGGCGCTACGCGGGGCAGCGTTCAAACTGACGGTGTAGCCGTTCGGCAGGATCAACGTGTCCAGGCGCAGCCGGAATTCGCCCTTCCCTTTCACTTTTCCAGGGCGCTTCGATTCCAGCAGCTCGCCGCGAAGATAAGAACCAACCGGGATCACGATGCGATTGTTCTGGGTGATCGGAAAAGACGTTTGAAGGTAGACCGAGTCTCCCGGCTTGGCGCTGCGTGTGGAAATGCCGTTCTGAAGCACCACGCCTACTCGCGTTCCCGAAGGAACCGTGATTCTTTCGCTCGCGCCGGCTTGCGGCGCCGCAGCAGGCTTGGGCGCGACAGGAGCCGGAGCGTCGGACTGCGGCCCTTCCGGCTGCTGCGCAGCGCCGGATATGCTCACTGCCAATGATGCGGCAATCAAAATCAGGTATTCGCGAATCCCTGGACCCCAATGCGCTTTCATGGCAACCCTCCGCAATGCTTGATGCGATGCATCAAGAGACAATCTTGGATGCCTGAGTATAACCCCACGTGGTCCTCTATTCGCCGGGGTTTGACCACCGGGAAAACGAAGACTACGCTTAAAGAAGAGTGAGGAGAATGGCATGGCGAAGCTGGCGTTGATTTACGGGATGAGGTTGCTACCCGAGGAAGAGCTTGGCGAAGTGAAGGACGCAGCGGTGGTGCTGAAAAATGGCCGCACGGCGCGCGTGACCATGCACTTAATCGAGGGGAGCAAGGAAGAGATCGAGAACACCTTTCGGCAGTCCATCGAAGCGTTCTTTGAGATGTATCCGGAGATTTGAGCAGTATTCAGTATTCAGTTTTCAGCCCTCAGTTCTAAGTTTTTGGTTTTAAGTTTTCACTCGTTCGTTGTGAGTGTCTCGTTGAGACGATCTCCATCGAGTAGCCTCGAATAGGAAAGCAGCTCACGGATTTGCCGGGGGCACTTAAAACTGAGTACTGAGAACTTACAACTATTTCAGCGGTTGCCGAAGTTTTCCGGATCGGCGTTGGGATCGCCAAGATTATCATTGATGAGAACCGTGGACTGGCCGGTCAATTCGAAACGTTTCCGGCACTTGTAGCAAGCCACCAGGTCATCCAGCCGCACCATGTAGGAACTGGCCTTCGCAAACTTTCGCCGGTCTTCCTCGCCGATTCCGCGCGGCAATTCTTTTTTCTTCCGGCAGACCTTCCAGCGCACGGGAGCCTCGAATTCGCCGCGGCAGCTCGGACAAACCAGCTTTACTTTCCGGACTTCTTCTTTCTCCGCGTAAAACGCGCGTTCGTCCATGATTAAGGGGCGGGTGTGCTCACCGCTTCTCCGATTGTAACAAATTCGAGGCCGAGGTCACGCCAGCGCGGCAGCCAATGCTCGAGAGCGGCGAGCGTCCGGGAGCGGTCCCCATTTATTTGGCGATGCGCGCCGTCGTGTAGACAGAGGACATCGCCCATGCCGGCGGCAGTGTTGGAGCCATTGCCCAGGCCTCGCTGCCCATGGTCGGCGATGGGCTGCATGCGCGGAATCAGCCATTCCACCGGTTTCTCCTGCCAATCTCCCGGAATCAGCGTCCACATGACCGTGCGGTAGCCGAGATCGCGTGCCGCCGGAATGACCCAGGGATTGCGCATCCCGAATGGCGGGCGAAACCACTTGGGCGGCGAGCCTAGCGCATTGCAAATCGCGTTGTGGCAGAGGCGCAGCTCAACCCGGACTTGTGTGGGCGCCAGCCAGAAAAGATTCGGGTGCGTTTCGGTGTGATTCCCGACGGTGTGTCCGCGAGCAATGATTTCTTTCACCAGTTCCGGACATTCGCGCACGTATTGCCCAATTAAGAAAAATGTCGCCTTTGCGTTGTAGCGGTCGAGAAGATCGAGCAGCTTTGGCGTGATCGCGGGATTCGGCCCATCATCAAAGGTAATCGCCAGCTTGCGCCGCGAATTGGTCCGCCAGATCGTGCGCCCAAAAGCCTGCGAGCGCGGATGAACGGCACCGTATGCGATGGCCCCCGCAGCCGCCAGCGCCCCAGACCCGGTGATGAGCAACGGATTCATGCTGAGAACCGTCCCGAAATTCCCCACTGCCGATGACCCAAGAATACAGCATCCTGCAGGGCAAATGGCTGTTTGAGACGCCACCTGTCTCAGAGTGAGACGGCTTTGTGGATTTGGGACAAAGGGCAATGCCGCTCGGATTTCCCCATCTGAACCATGTGTAAACTATAGATTGTAAATGCTTTACCATGGCAATTCGGGCGATTTCTCTGTCGCCAATGGTGTAGCTATTGCAATGAACTCTACCGTGTTCGTGTGCGCACTATCGAGCGGTCTTCATCGAGAGAGTTTTCCGACTCGCAGAGCTTTGGATTCTCGGTGGCTCTCCTCTCTGGGACTGATGCTCGGAATCATGCTCTTAGTTTTCCCGGCTTTTGCACAGGACCAGCCATCTGAATGGCAAACAGAAGTCCGCAAGTTTGCAGAGACGAAAAACTGGGATTCAGCGATGCGCATCGTCGAACGCGAACTTGCCCGGGCTCCGCAAGACATGGACGTGCGTGCGTGGCGCGCGCGTGTTCTGAACTGGTCCGGACACCCGGCGGAAGCAGAAAAAGAGTACCTGGAAATCTTGAAGGTTTCTCGGAACGATGCAGATAACTGGATGGGGCTGGCGAGCGCGTATTTGCGCGAAGGAAAAGTAGCAGATGGCTTGCGAGCACTGGATCGCGCCGTGGAACTTGATCCCAAACGCGCGGACCTGCGCGCGGCCCGAGCGCGGGCGCTGCGCGCCATGGGCGAACAAAACGAAGCTCGAATGGAATTTCAGAAGGCGCTGAATCTGGACGCCACCAGCATGGAAGCGCGGGCCGGGCTGATTTCCGTCCGCGGCGAACCAAGACACGAAATGCGCTTCGGCCAGGACAACGACCTCTTTAATTTCACGAGTGCCAATCACGACGGATGGGTGAGCCTGTTATCACAGTGGACGCCGCACTGGTTCTCAAGCTTCGCGGGAAGTTTCTACGAGCGAGCGGGAATCCGCGCAGGGAAATTTTCAGGCGCCATCACAGGGCGAATGTCCCGATGGGGAGCTCTGACAGTCGGTGGTGCAGCCGGGCATGACAATGCGGTGATCCCGAAGAGCGAGGCTTTTTTTGACGTCAACCATGGATGGAAGGCCAGCGAAACGAATTTTCTGCGCGGCGTGGAATTTGACTATGGGCAACATTGGTACTGGTATCAGATGTCTCGGATCCTGACGCTGAATGGCACGACCATTATCTACCTCCCGCGGGATTTCACACTATCGCTGGGAGCCACGGGCGTGCGCAGCACGTTTTCAGGAACCGGCGCGGAGTGGCGGCCTTCCGGAATGACACGGTTAGGATTTCCTCTGGCGAATTGGGGCGAGAAGCGGCTCTCCGGAAGCATATTCTTCGCTGCCGGCACGGAAGAGTTCGCGCAAATAGATCAGATTGGGAGATTCGCCTCACAAACTTACGGTGGCGGATTGCGCTTCCAGATAAACGCCCGGCAGGACGTAACGGGCTACGCCTCGTATCAGAAACGCACCCAGGACAGAACGGACACAAGTTTCGGATTGGGCTATGGAATCCATTTTTGAAAAACTCTGGAGGCTAGGGCCGGCGGCATTGGTGCTGAAGGCCATCGTCGCGGCGATCGTGGCGAATGGGCTTTTGCTGGGGTTTATTTTGCTTCGGCGGACATACCGAAAATGGTATTTCGCGAAGCGCGACGCCCGCGTCTTCGAATTGCGCCAGGATTGGGACCGGCTGATTTCCGGTGAAATTCCGTACGAGACGTGGCGTCAGAAATCCTTCGACCGGCGGATCGTCGAGAGCATTGCGTTGGACGCACTCGAAGCGGCGGGAGCAGAAGAATCGGCGCGATTGCTTAAATTTCTGCGGGAAAGCGGGCTCATCGAAAAACGAATATTTGAAGCTCGGACGCTCACCGGCTGGCGGCGCATGCGGGCGCTGGTGGCGCTGGGACAAACGCGCGCGCTAGAAGGCATCTCAGCGATGGCGGAAGGATTGCGTGATCGCGATCCGGAAATACGACTGGCGGCGCTGCGAGGCTTGGGGCGGACGGCCTCTCCACAAGCGGCGGAGGAGATCCTTGCTTGGGTGAGCGAGAGAGGATTGAGCGTGCCGGCGATGCCGCTGCAAAACGCACTCATCCAATGTTGCGCGGAGCGTCCGCAACTGCTGATTCCCTGCGTGCAACATGCGGAAGGGTCGCTGCGTGAAGTGCTTGGCCGTGTTCTGGGCGAAGTGGCCACTCCGTCGCTCAGCGTCGACCTGCTGCAGTTTGTGGGAGATGAACTCGATGAGTTGCGCGCCGCGGCGGCCCGGGCGATGGCTCACGCGGAACGGGGCTTGGCCTTCGACGTTCTCAGCGAGCTGGTGGGAGATCCCATATGGTTTGTGCGGCTGCGCGCGATCATAAGTCTGGGCGAACTCTCTGAACCCCGCGCGATTCCAGATCTGATGCGTGGACTGACGGATTCGAACCGCTTGGTGCGCTTGCGCGCGGCGGAGGCCCTCGTAAAACTCAAGACGGAAATGGCTCCCATTTTCCAACAAGTGATAGCGACGCAAGATCGCTATGGGCTGCAGGCCTACTTGACCGCACTCGAAAATGCCAGCTTGCGAGGCAAGCTGGAGGAGGAACTGCTAGTCGGCACGGCAGGAAACAACGACGAGAAAACCAGGCTGTGGAAAATTCTTCAGAGGGGAGTGCTGCTCGCAGAAGAAACTGTGGTGGCGGAGTTTGGCCCGGCGAAATCAGTGTTCCTATCATGATTCGTCTCCTGGAGATTTCGAATCACACGCTCTTCTGGTATTACCTGGCCAGCAATTTAGCTTACCTGACCATGCTGATTGTCGCGCTGAAGACGAGTGCGGCGCACCAACGTAGCCTGAAAAGCCATCGCCTGTCGTGGTTCAAAGAATCACCGCTGGCGCCGCCCATCACGATCATCGTCCCCGCGCACAACGAAGAGAAATCCATTCGAGTGGCGGTGCGAAACCTCCTGGAGCTGGATTACCCGCAACTCGAGGTTATCGTTGTCAACGATGGATCGGAGGACCGCACGCTGGATGAGATGCGGGAAGAGTTCCGGCTTCGGCCGGTCCGGGCGGTATACATACCACAAGCGGAGAGCGCGCCGGTGCGGGGCTTGTACCGCAGCGAGGTCAACGCAAGTCTGTTGGTCGTTGACAAAGAATCCGGAGGCAGCAAAGCGGATGCGGTGAACGCGGGTTTGAATGCGGCAACCTCCCCCTACGTGTGCATTGTGGATGCCGATTCGGTCCTCGAGCGCGACGCGCTGTTGCGAATCATGTTGCCCATCATGGCGGACCCGAAACGCGTCGTGGCGGTTGGTGGAATCATCCGCGTCTTGAATGGATCGGAGATTGAAGGAGGGCATCTGAGGCGCGTGCGTTTGCCGCGCAAGAGCATTGAAGTGATCCAGGTTATCGAGTATCTGCGCGCCTTCTTGATCGGCAGAGAAGCCTGGGGGCAGGGAAACATGCTGACGATCATTTCCGGGGCGTTCGGTGTATTTCGAACGGATCTGGTGCGCGCCGTTGGCGGCTATCGGTCGCGCGCGATTGGTGAGGATTTCGACCTGGTGGCGCGCTTGCACCGGCACTTGCTGGAAAAAGGCGTGGACTACCACATCCACTTTGTTCCTGATCCCATGTGCTGGACGGAAGTACCCTCCGACCTCCAATCGCTGGGAAGGCAGCGAGCGCGCTGGCAGAAGGGTTTATTGGACGTGCTCTGGCCGAACAGGGATATGCTCTTCCGGCCGCGTTACGGTAGGATTGGTTGCTTTGCTTTCCCCTATCTGTGGCTGTTTGAATTGTTCGCGCCTGTCGTCGAGATCGTGGGGATCATAACAATCGTTCTTGCAGCTTGTTTGGGTGTGTTGAGCCGGGAATTTTTCCTGCAATTCCTCATATTCGGGTATGCGTTTGCGACGGTGATCTCCATCGGTTCCGTCTTGCAAGAAGAAATTACCTACAAGCGGTATAACGACTGGCAAGACGTAATCCGGCTTGTCAGCTATTGCTTCCTCGAACATTTTCCTTACCGGCAATTGCACATGATCTGGCGGCTGCGGGGACTCTGGGAATACCTGCGCGGAGACGTGGAGTGGAAACCCTTGAAGCGCAAGGGGCTCGAGTCGGCCCAGGTCCCATAGCACGCCGCACCGCGCGCGGCGAATGGCATCTCGCTCTTGCTTGCTCGAATGTACCGTACATGGTACACTACTCGGGTGGGCAAAAAGCTCAAGTCCTCCCCCGCGAACAAAGACCAGCAGTCCCACGCGCTCGAAAGACAGGGAAAGCAACTTTCCGCGATTTTCTTCCGCACCGAGGCAGGCGGAGAGCCGTTGCGCGATTGATTGAAGAGTCTGCCATCACCGGAGGACCGCAAGCGCATCGGCGAGGACATCAAGACAGTGAAGTTCGGCTGGCCCGTCGGGATGCCGGCTTGCAGTTCACTTGGGGGACGGCATCTATGAAGTGCGGACGAACTTGAAGCAGAACCGCATCGCGCGGGTGCTCTTCTATATCGACAACATGGGCCGGATGGTCTTGCTGCATGGATTCATCAAGAAGACGCAGAAAACAATGGACGAGGATTTAGAGCTGGCGAGGAACAACCAGCGCAAACATAAAAGGGGACTCCCATGAACGCAAGAAAAAATCGCAAGAAAATGGACCACAGCGGTTCGACCTTTGACAGCTTTCTCGATAAAGAAGGAATCCGGGAAGAAGTAGAGGCTGTCGCCATCAAGCGGGTACTGGCGTGGCAACTTGAACAAGCCATGCGGGAACGGCAGAAGACCAAACAGGCAATGGCCAAGCAACTTCACACCAGCCGGTCACAGTTAGATCGCCTGCTGGACCCTCAAAACGTCTCTGTGACGCTCGATACCATTGCTCGGGCAGCGCGGGCTCTGGGCAAGCGCCTCATCATTCGCGTGGCAGACGCCAAGGTGAAGCGAGCCTAGTCCGGATTTCTCAACAAGTTCGAACAAGAACAGGTACCGGACTTGCCCGCCCATTCTCCGACAGCGCGACATTTGCTGCTGATCCGGAAGGGTGCGCTTTCTTATCTTCCACTTAGTGGATGTGATACAGTCAGCGGATTCTTTCTCCGAGGTGGGCCATGAGATGCGCCGTGTGCGGCATGGATTACGGTTTATCCCACAATTGTTCGGGAATTGCGCCACTTCCGACGGACGAAGAAACGGCTCCCCCGCCCGTTGGTTTTTCACCAGGCTACTATCTGCGTCTGGCCTTCAACATTGTGCGCTGGGATGACATCGCTATCCGCCGCGCTTCGCGCGATTCTGGCGCGATCTATTACGGCGCCTTCCTTTGGATCGTCGCCGCGACCATCGTCCTGATTGGCACAGCTCTTCCACAAATGTTGGCCGCTATTCACGTCTCCGGGCCTGCAATGGTTATTGGTGTGATTGTAGGCATGAGTGTTGGCCTCGCGGTTGTGGCCATACTCACATTTATCCAGCTTGGCTTGTGCCATCTCATTGCCAAGTGGTTCTTCGGCGGCACCGGAAGCTATTTGGGCGTGATGCGACCTTTGCTGCTCGGTTGGTTTGTAAACTGCCTCGTTCTTATTCCCGTCGCTGGAACGCTCGCCGCGGCAATCGGCTGGACCGCTGTCCTGATGATGGTCTTTGAAGAAGTCGAAGGTATCAGCCGGCTTCAAGCGTTTGGCATTTCCGCTGGCATTAACGTCTGCTTCTTCGTACTACAGCAGATGATGACACCCGTAACGCGGCATCTCTGATCGACGGCTGCTGCCATCACGCCTGCAGCAGGCCGCGGCGGACCTTCAGATCCGCGAGGAGGCGGTCGACTTCGGCGTCGCGATCCAGGCGCGTTAGCTTCTCGCCGACATCGTCGGTCAGGAGCTCGACTTCGGCGGTGGCGACCGATTCGGTGTGATGCACGCGGTCCTTGAGCCGGTCGAACGCGGCGCTCTTGGAGTTGTCGCCCATGACGGTTTGCGCCCGCGCCGCTTTGCCGAGGGCAATGCCGCGCCGATGGCGAGCGAGAAGCAGATCGCGCTTGGACTTTGCTTCGTCGAGCTTTTGTTCGAGTTTCACGAGCGCCCCCTTTAGCGTTTCGACCTGCGCCTTCTGATCGTCCACTTGTTCGCGATAGCTTTCTGCCAGCCGCTGCGAGGTCTGGAAGCGGTCGAGCGCGGCGCGGGCCAAATCATCCTTGCTCTTGTCCACGGCGGTCTCTGCCTTGCGCATCCAATCCTTCCCAGAGTCTTCGTTTTCGCGCCACTTTTTTTCCAGCATGTGCTGGTCGGCGATGGAAACCGCCACCTGGGTCTTGACCTGGAGATACTGGTTCTCCATGTCGAGAATCACCTGCTTGATCATTTTTTCAGGATCCTCCGCGCGATCGACCATGTCATTGATGTTCGCGCGAATCAAAGTGCTTACTCGTTCTAAAAGTCCCATGATGAATCTCCTTTCGAATTCCAAATGATGCGAACCACTCAAACCTTCAGAAAAACCAAACCGCCGGCGCGCCATCGGACTTACTCAGGGCAGGAAGCCGACACCGCAAATTCCTGCCGCAAGTTTCGCAAGGCCCGGCAAAGAAACTAGGTTCAGCGCGACGGCCCTGCCAAGCGCGTAGACTGCGCTCGCCCAAAAGTGGCGGAATACAAAACTGAATGCCACCACCACGAGAAGCCAAACGAAGAGAAGTTTTTCTTTCATACTCATGGCCATCCCCCAGGACCATTTGGCGCTCCGGTGGCAATTCAAGACCCACCGGGACGGAAGCAATCGTTACGCCTTCTTGACCGGCGCTTGAGGCGGCTCCGGCTTCGGCGCTTTGTCGCCGATCAGCCGCACTTTGCTGAGCAGTTCCGACATTTGCATTCCGGAGAGCGCTTCGAAGAGCGCCGGTACCTGCGCGGCAATTTTGGTGATGTCCCCGGTCAGTTTGTAAGCGCCGGCGGCATCGCCATTGCCTGTCGAAACGATGGTCACCTTGTCCACCTTGCCGAGCGGCTCGGCGAGAGCGCGCACCACTTCCGGCAGTCCAGAGATGAGTTTGTCGAGCACGGCGGCCTGGTTGTATTCCTGGAAGGCCTCTGCCTTGACGTTCATAGCCTTGGCTTCAGCTTCGCCCTTCTTGAAGATGATTTCCGCTTCGGCTTCGCCCTGCGCACGAATCGAAGAGGCGCGGCCTTCCGCCTCGCTCATCAAGCGCTGGCGTTCGGCGTTGGCCAGCGTTTCGATGCGCTGCCGCTCGATTTCCGCCGGCTTCAAAACGGTAGCGATGAGCTCGCGTTCGCGGCGCTCGATTTCCGCTTCCTGTACTTTCACCTGGGCTTCGCGCTCCACTTGCTGCACCCTCACGGATTCTTCAATCACTTTCTGCTGCATGACGTTGGTTTCGATTTCATACGCTTTGTCGGCGGTGGCCTGCGCCTTCTTGGTCATCTCCAAATAGCTGGCCTTCTTGATGTCCAGGTCGCGCTCGGCTTCGGCTTGCTTGGCTAGCGAAGCCGTTTCAGCTGCGACGCGCTCTTGATCGGCTTGCGCTTTGGCAACAGCGGAGGCACGTGTCGCTTCGGCGCGCTTGATGGCAATGTCGCGGTCGGCTTCTGCCGCGGCCACTTCCGCATCGCGCTTGATGCGGGCGACGTCCGGGCGGCCCATGTTGGTGATGTACTCGTTCTTGTCGCGCACTTCTTTGAGTGTGAAGCTCACGACTTCGAGCCCCATCTTGTTCATGTCGCTCGCGTTGGTGGAGCGCATGCGGTCCGCGACCATCTCCGGCTCTTTCACGATCTGCTCGACGGTGAGCTGGCCGATGATCCCGCGCAGATGGCCTTCCATCACGAGCCGAATCAAGCCCTCGCGCTGTTCCGGCCGCTTGGACAGGAACTGCTCCGCTGCGGTGCGGATGGACACGGGATCGGACTTCACCTTGATCTGGGCAACGGCCTCCACCGTGACGGCCACGCCCTGTTGCGTGTAGAGGCTCTGCTGCGGAGCCACGTCAAATGACATCAGCTCCAGCGACAGCTCCTTGCATGTTTGAATCATGGGGAAAATGACCGCGCCGCTACCCTTCACGATGCGTGTGCCACCCATGCCGTAAATAATGAGCGCTTCGTGCGGGCCTACTTTGCGATACATCCTCGCTACTGTAGCCATGACCAGGATCACCGCCAGAATGGCAAGTCCGGCGACGACTGGAACCAGTGGAAACCCGAACATATAGACCTCCCTTTTCCTGCCCTGCGCGGACTGTTTGCATCGTTCGCCAGTCCGAAACTCGTTTCACTTGCGCCACATGCAAGACGCGCGCTGTCAGTCCATCAGCTTGTGAATTCGTCCCAACGTTTCACGTAAGCGATGCCATTCTCGTGGCGCTCGATCACTACCTCGGCGCCCTTTTCGATGGGTTTGCCGTCGTCGGTGCGTGCGCCTGCGCTGCGACGCACGCCGCCAAGCAAGAAAACCACTTCGCCGGTGCCGTTCGCGCGAATCGGCATGGTTACAGTGCAGAGCGATCCTTCCACGCGGTAATCCGCTTCGTTGAGTTGTGTTCCGTTTGAATGCATCAGTTTCACCATGAATTTGAAGACAATTGAACCCGAGACGAGCCCGGCGAGCGTCGCCAATCCAAGCGAAGCAATTGCCACGAGATTCGAATATTTCGTCAAAATGTAGCCCGTGCCGCCAAACCATGCGAGAAACGCCAGCAGCGTCGAAGCGTTGAACCAGGAAAAATGCCCGTCCGCATGCGTGGATGCGCCCTTGGCGCTGCTCGCGCCATGCGCGTGGCCGCCGGAGTGATGTCCACCGTAAGACGGCAGGTGTAGACGAAACGGCAGGTGCATGTGAATGGCGCCGGCGAAGAACGACAGCACGCTCAGTGAAAAGCCCATAAGGAAACAGAGAAGATAAAAATCAGACCAGGTCATGGCACACCTCGAGCGCACTTCGTGCGCGAGCCGGAATTCGAGACGCGGGCCCTGTTAGGTGCTACCTCGACCCTCCCGGGGTCGACACCACTCCGTTGCGCAGAGAAGCAGACGGCGGCGGATGACCGCTGCCCTTCTGTCCCCCGTTCTGATGATTGCCGTGGTGCAAAACTTCTCCGAGGCGCTCGGCCAAATCCGGCGTCCGGAGAATTTCCGCCAGGAGCAAAATGGCCCGGCGTGAATCTTCGTGCTCCGCGATAGTGAGAAGCGCACGCTGAAGGACCGGATCGGCCGTGAACAGCTCGGCGCCGGCAAAAAGCCAGGAATCGATTTTCGCATCGATCGCACGCAATTCAGACTGAAGTCCCGGCGTGTAGCCCTCAGGATCGTCCACCAGAAATCCAGGATAGACGCGGAAGAATCGCGCCAGCAGCTGGCGCGTCGTGTGCGTTAGATGAGGCCGGGCGCCATTCTCGATCTGCGAGAGATAGGCCTGGCTCAAACCGCGGCCGATCTCGCTCTTCATGGCGGTGGCCAATTCCTGTTGAGTCATCGAACGGCCCAAGCCACGGAGCGAGCCTTCGACGGCGCGGAGGGAGCGGAGTTTGTCGCCAAGTTTCATGGGTCACTCCCGGTTATAGCAATATGCAAAATCTATATTGCAATATGCAATTTGTCAAGCGAAATCGGCGCCCTCCTTCCTTTTTTTGTATCTCGCTCAATTTAAATGAGTTACTGAATTGGCCGTGCGATTAGGGAGTCGCAAACCAAATCTATTCCGGCTTCCTCAGGGACTGCAAATCGATTCCCAGTTGCTGGCACTTTTTATACAGATGGCTGCGCTCCAATCCCAATGCTCGCGCCACATTTGTCATGTGGAAATTGTGGCGCCGAATTTCCCCGAGCATCGTTTCTTTTTCGAATGCTTCGGTGCGCTCGGCCAGCGTGCCCGTTGCATTTCCGGCGGAGGAGGCTGATGGAGCGCCAGAGAGAGCGTCCGAAGTGGGAAGAATGAGCCGGACATCCGCAGCCGCGACGTTTTCATCCGAAGCAAGCAGGATCAATCGTTCCACGACGTTGCGCAGTTCACGGACATTTCCGGGCCAGCCGTATTTACGTAATTCCCCGATGGCCTCTTCCGTGAAGATTTTTTCTTTCCAGCCGTTTTGCGCCGCCACCTGACGCGCGAAATGCGTAACCAGGCCGGTAAAATCCTCCGGGCGCTCGCGCAGGGGCGGCAGCGTCAGCGGAAAAACATAAATACGGTGAAAAAGATCGCGGCGAAAGGCGTTCTGCTTCACAAGATCTTCCAGGTTGCGATGCGTGGCGACCACCACGCGCACATTCACCTTGATGGGCTTGTCGCCGCCGACGCGTTCAACCTCGCCTTCTTCCAGCACGCGCAGCAGCTTCGCCTGCATCGCCACCGGCATATCACCGATTTCGTCCAGGAAAAGCGTTCCGCCGTCGGCTTGTTCGAATTTGCCCACATGCCTGACCGCGGCGCTGGTGAAGGCGCCCTTCTCATGGCCAAACAACTCTGATTCAATCAATTCCGCTGGCACGGCCGCACAATTCAGAGTGATGAACGGGTGCTCCCGCCGCGGCGATTTTTCATGGATCGCGCGCGCCACCAGCTCCTTGCCTGTGCCGGTCTCGCCAAGGATGCAGACACGTGTCTCGCTCGCGGCGACGCGGTCGATCTGCGCAAGTAACTTCTTCATCGCCGGGCCCGAACCCAGGAGTTCGTGTTTCCCCAGGCGCTGGCGCAGCTCGCGGTTCTCATCTTCGAGCCGCGACAGCCGCAGCGCATTTTCAACCGTCACAAGCAATTTCTCCGTGGAAAGCGGCTTCTCCAAAAAATCGAGCGCGCCCAGCTTCGTGGCTTTCACCGCCATCTCGATATTTGCTTGACCGGAAATGAGCACGATCGGCGTCTTCACGCCGGCCTTCTTCAGATCCTCGAGCAATTCCAGGCCACTCCTGCCGGGCATGACCACATCGGAAAGAATCACGTCGAACGATTCCGTGCGGAGGAGTTCGACGGCGCGGGCGGCGTTGTCGCAAACAGTCGCTTCATGTCCCGCCAGCCGGAACGCGCGGGAAAGCGATGCCAGCGTATTTGGATCGTCGTCGACGATGAGCAGATGAGCTTTGCGGGGCAAGCTTCGGTCCTTTGTGAAGGGTTAGTCGGAAGCCGCTGCCAGAGTCGACGGCGTGCTCTTGGACTCCGACGCCGGCTCGCGCGGTGTCGCGGCATGGCCTGCTTGGCGTTGCGGCAGTTCGATTCGAAAAGCAGTACCGCGGCCCTCGTCGCTGGTCACCGAAATGGCGCCGTGATGATCGCTGACCACCGACTGCACGATGGCGAGCCCGAGCCCCGTCCCTTGCAACTTCGTCGTGTAATACGGGGTGAACAGCCGCGAGCACTCTTCCGGAGTCAGGCCTTTGCCTGTGTCGGCCACTTCGATGCGCACATTGCCATTCTGTTCCGAGGTTCGCAGGGTCAGCGTCCCGCCGGCAGGCATGGCGTCCAGCGCATTCAGTACCAGATTCTGAAACGCGCGGTGGAGCAAGTCGGGATCCGCGTCGATATCGGGCAGAGGTTCGGTCAGGAACAACTCCGGCGTGATCGTGGGTTTGCCGACTTCGTTGAATTGCGGCTCGAAGAGGCGCACCGCGTTGCGCAGCGCCTCATTCACATTCACGCGGACAAACTGCGGCGCAGGCATCTTTGAAAAATCGCTGAACCGCCCAACGATGGTATTGAGATTGGCAAGTTCTGCTTTCAAAGTGGCCGTCGATTCGTGGAAGACTTCCAGGAATTGCTTGGCGTCGAGCTGGCGGGCTTTCTGCAAATTTTCGACCGTGATCTGCATGGGAAAGAGCGGGTTGCGCAATTCGTGTGCGAGACGCCGCGCCAGTTCACGCCACGCGGCAACGCGCTCGGTTTGCACCAGGCGCTCCTTCTGCGCAGCAAGCGTTTGCGTCATGTGATTAAATGCTTCGGCAAGCTGGCCGATTTCATCGCGCCCGTGAACCTCGATACGCGTGTCCCATCTTCCGCTGGCTACCTCGCGGGCCCCTTCCGCAAGTTCTTCGACCGGTTTGGTGATCCGCGCGGAGACCCAGAAGCCGACGAGAAGTCCAATCAAGAGAGCGGCAGCCGCAACCGCGGCGGCAATTTTCAAGATTTGGCGGGTCAACATCACCAGCTCTTTTCGCGAGCTGCCGACGAAGAAGATGCCCAGAAGTTCATGGTTGCGGCCGGTCAAGGGGAGGGCATGAAACGTCTCCGCGTCCGCCGGATCTCTCGTCCAATCAATCGTCCGCACCACAGGCTGCGGCTGCTTTTGCAATTGCTCGACGAGCGGCGCGAACCGTTCTGCTTGCTCCGCATCGATCTTCTCGGCCATCAGGGACGTAGGAACGAAGGCAGGCTCGAGGTTCGTATAGATGAGCGCCCGCATCCCCGTGGGCAAAACCAGTGAGGCAAGGAAATTCTTATCCAGCCGGTGCCCCGCGATGATGTACAAACTCTTGTCGGCCACAGTGTTGTTCGTACGCACGACGCTCAGCGAAAGCGAGACTCCATCGGGCAACTCTTCTTTCTTCAAGAATGCAGGGGTGTCATTCCAATCCTTCACCGAGGTCACCCAGTCGTTCTTATGGCCGACACGAGCTGGAAACTGCGCCGACGAGATGAGTACGCCGTCGTAATTCACAAACTCCACATAGTCCAGCCCGTGCTCTTGAGCAGAGCCGACTGCGTCTCGCACATAAAGAGACTGGTCGGCATTGGGACGGGACAGGTCAATCGCCATGCGCTCGGTAAAGTTGGCTTCCGCTATGTTTTTTGCTTGATGGGCGATTTCCTCCCCGCGCTGGTCGAACTCCTTCTTGAATTGGGCAACCAAGGCTTCGGTGCGCTCGGCATCCATCGCTTCGAACGCGGCCTGCGTGTAATGCGTCACGGCATAAGCGACCACCGAGACGGAAGCAAAGATGGTGAGCAGCACCACTAACAACAATTTCGTTCGGAAACTCATGGTTTGGCTCCGGGGGACGCGACAGGCGACTGAGCGACAGTAGTTCCCGGGGCGTTCGAATTGCCGGTCTCGGCAGGGCTGGGTTCAACAAGATCGAGCCACACGTCGGCGAGAGGCCATTCGCCCGATCGCGCCGACCTCCAGTCGCGAACATTCTGGCTGAGACCGATATATTCCGGCAGGGCGACCAGAGGCAGAACGCGGCGTTCGTCGAGAAATTTCTTCTCGCGAGTATAAAGCTGTTCCGGATCGGTCGAAGACAGCGCGGCTTCGGGCGAATCGCCGAAGTTGAGCGTGGATGTCATCGATTCCAGCTCCGCCCTAGACGAAAGCGCAGCGGGGACAGTTTTTGCTTGGCGGACACAAGGTTACGGGTTGATGATATCACGGCTGCACGAAATGGATTGTGTATGCCGGGTACCGGCTGAAACCGCAGGAGTCTGGCAGCAGCCCTGGCAGCGGGATAAATTCCTGCCGCAGAGAGTGGGGAGTAAAAGCGAAACGATTTACCAGGGTAAGCCGTCCATCTGAGGGATCCGTTGTCCCAGGCAAGAATCCATCTTCAGGAGCGTTTGTGATAGAGCCCACGCCTTTTCGTCTGAATCTACAATTGTGGCTGAGCGGAGTGATACTGGCCTGCGTGGTGGCAACACCGGCGAAGGCTCCGGCGCAAGCCACAAGCGCCTCCGAGCAAGTGCCCGACGGGCCCACCAGGCTCCTCCGCTTCGCAGATATTTCGAAGGATCGGGTGGTCTTTGCGTACGCGGGCGATCTATGGATCGCCTCGCGTGAAGGCGGCTCGGCTCGGCGGCTGACCTCGCACGTGGGTGACGAGCTCTACCCAAAATTCTCGCCAGATGGCAAGTGGATCGCTTTCACCGGTGAGTATGACGGCAATCCCGACGTCTATGTCATCTCCGCCGAAGGCGGCGAGCCCAAGCGCCTGACGTTTCATCCTTCGAACGACTTCGTCCTCGGCTGGACTCCCGACGGCAAAAATATCCTCTTCCGCTCCGACCGCTTCAGCGCGCCCCCGAGCCGTTACACCAAGTTATTCCTAGTCTCGCCGCAGGGCGGTACGGCAAAGCCGCTCCAGGTCCCTCGCGCCAGCCTCACCACGTTTTCGCCCGACGGCACCAAGATCGCCTATCTCGAAACTTCCCAGGAATTCCGCACCTGGAAGCGCTATCGCGGCGGCTGGAGCCTGCCCATCGCCATTTACGACCTCAAGAAAAATTCCTACGAAGAGTTACCCAAGACCACCGGCATGGACCTCTTCCCCATGTGGCACGGCAACGCGATCTATTTCATCAGCGACCGCGAAGGCGTGATGAACCTCTACAGCTACGATCTGGGCTCGAAGCAAACGAAAAAGCTCACCGACTACAAGGAATACGACATCAAGTGGCCTAGCCTCGGTCCCGACGGCATCGTTTATGAAAACGGCGGCCTGCTCAACGAATACAATCTGGCCAGCGGAAAAACGCGCAATCTTCCCGTCGTGGTACGCGCCGAAGACATCGAAACGCGCCAGGAATTCAAAAACGTCACGCAATCGATCGGCAGCTATTCGCTTTCCCCTTCGGCCGCTCGCGCTCTCGTGGAAGCCCGCGGCAACATTTTCACTATTCCGGCCGAGCACGGCAGCATTCGAACGCTGACCACGAATCATTCGGGCATTCACGAACTGAATCCGGCCTGGTCGCCCGACGGAAAGTGGATCGCTTATCTCTCCGACAAAACCGGCGAGTACGAGCTTTATACACGCCCGCAAATGGGCGGGGAGGAAGCGCGCATCACAACCGATGGCGGCGTCTATCGCTACGGTCCCGTGTGGTCGCCGGACAGTAAGAAGCTTCTCTATTGGGACAAAGAGCACCAACTCTGGTTCATCAGCCTTGACGACAAGAAGCCCGTTCTTGTGGATAAATCTGACTACGGCGACATTGCAGACGGCAGTTGGTCTCCCGACAGCCTCTGGGTCACCTATTCCAAGCCTCACCGCCGCGGCTCCAGCGACGTTTTCCTTTATTCTCTGGGAACAAAGAAGATCACCAAGGTTTCCGCCGACTTCTACAGCGACAACAATCCCGTATTCGACGACAATGGGAAGTATCTTTATTTCATTTCCGCGCGCTACTTTTATCCGAGCGTCGGCCAGCTCGATCAGCGCTTCAACTATTATTCAACCGACGGCGTTTTCGCAGTCACGCTGAAGGCGGATGAAGCTTCCCCTTTCAAACCCCAGAGCGACGAGGAAAAAGCCGCCGACGAAAGGAAAGATGAGAAGAAGGACGAGAAGAAGGCGGCCGACGCAAAGCCAGGCGACAAGAAACCGGACGAACAGAAAGATGAAAAGAAGGATGAAAAGAAAGCAGAGCCGGTTAAACCCATCCAAATCGATCTGGATGGAATCAGCACGCGCATAACGCCTGTGCCGATAAGCGCCGGCATTTTTAACGGCCTCGCGGCCCGCAAGGACAAATTTTTCTACATCTCCACGCCGCAGGAAGCGCGACAGTTCGGCACCAATGACCACAGCCCGAAGAACATCCTCCATGTTTACGACGTGATCAAACGCGAAGATAAAATGCTGCTCGAAGGCATCGACAGGTACGACCTCGACAAGGAAGGCAAGAAAGTGATTTACAAAGCCGGACCGGTCTATGGCATCGTCGAAGCCGTCCCCGGCAAAGCCAAGGTCGGCGAAGGCAAGCTCAATCTCAGTGAACTGCAGGTGAAGATCGAACCGCGCGAGGAGTGGCGCGAAGTATTCCACGAAGCGTGGCGCGTCGAGCGCGACTTCTATTGGGACCCCAACATGACGGGCCACAATTGGAAGAAAATCGGCGAGCGCTATGAAGCGCTTCTCCCCTGGGTAGCGCATCGCAGCGATCTGAATTACATCATCGGCGAAATGATCGCCGAACTGAGCACTTCGCACACCTATGTGGGCGGCGGCGACCAGCCTGCGAAGCCGCACGTCAGCGTCGGAATGCTCGGCGCGGATTTCGAGCCAGACGGCGGCTATTTCCGGATTACGAAAATCTATCCCGGCGAAAACTGGAACGATGCCACGCGCTCGCCACTAACGGAACCGGGGCTGAAGGTGAAGGCGGGCGACTACCTGATCGCGGTCGACGGCCAGGAAACGCATTCGAATCAGGACATCTATGCTTACTTCCAGGACCTCGCCGGAAAGCTCGTCACGCTGAAAATCAATTCCAAATCCGCACCTGAAGGCGCCTGGGAAATCACCGTAAAGCCGACTACCGGAGAAAACGGCGTCCGTTATCTTGATTGGACCGAGGCCAACCGCCGCAAAGTCGAGGAAGCCACCGGCGGCCGCATCGGCTACATGCATGTGCCGGACACGTCCTTCCCGGGCATCATCGCATTTGACAAACAGTTCACCGCGCAACTCGACAAAGACGGCATCATCGTCGACGAGCGTTACAACTCCGGCGGCCAGATCCCGGACTTCTACACCGAGAAACTCAAGCGAGAGTTGCTCGCCGCGCTCGCCCCACGCGAAGGGAAAGATGTCCCGTGGCCGCCCGTGGCGATTTATGGGCCAAAGGTCATGATCGTCAACGAACTTGCCGGCTCTGGTGGTGACGCCTTCCCCTGGTTTTTCCATCGGCAGAAAATCGGCCCTATCGTCGGCACGCGCACCTGGGGCGGTCTCGTCGGCATCTCCCGCGGGATTCCTTTGCACGACGGCGGCAACGTCACCGCGCCGGAATTTGCGTTTTGGTCCACGGACAACGGCGGCGAATGGATCGTGGAAAACCACGGCGTAGATCCCGACTGCGTTGTTCCGCAGCGGCCCGACTTCGTCGTCGCCGGCCACGACCCGCAACTCGAAAAAGCCATCGAACTCGCCAAGGAAGCGCTGAAGAATTACAAGGCCCTTCCACCAAGACCCAAATATCCCGTGGCGAAGGAATAGAAGCTCATCTCTAAGACTGTTGCCCGCTAGCCGGGTGGCGCGAAACGCGTCGCCGGGGAAAGAGTAATCTCTGGCTAAAAGGGCTAAGCGCGGCGGTGCTTGCCTTCGTGCTCGTTGACCGCTTTGCGGTCACCAAGGCCAAAGTCTCTCGTCTTTTCCAGTTTCGCGTCCCGTCCACCCACAGGGGTATTGGCTAGCGGAGCCCGGTAGCACAGGTTTTAGCCTGTGCAAATCTTTTCTGCTGTCTCACGGCCGACGTGGCTGCTTGTGTTGCGCGGCTGCCGTAGCTGTCGCCCTCGGTGCTGGGTCATCCGGATTTTCGTCCAAAGATCCGCTATCCCTGCCGCCGATCACGCCGGAAAACGCCGACCGCATCACGTCATTGGCGAAAAAATTCTTCCCGTCGATCGGCACCATCATGATCTGCAGCTTGTCCGACAGCCGCTCGGCGACGATCTTTTGGATCAGCATGGGATTTGACTTCAAGACCGATGCTTCGAATTTCATCCGTTCGGAATCGGCCGCGGCCGTGACGCGGATACGGTTGGCCTCGGCATCGGCGGTTACACGAATGCGGTTCGCCTCCGCGTCGGCAAGGTTTTTCTGCCGCTCGATTTCCGCTTTGCTGTCGATGATCTTCGCCTGCGCGGCCGCTTCCGCGTTCTGTATCGTGGATTCCTTGCGCGCTTGTGCTTCCAGCTTGGTCTGTTCAATCTGTTTCTGTTTCAGAGGCAGTGTGTATTGCATGGCATCGGATTCAGCCTTCGCCTGCAGCACGCGCACTTGAGCCTGCGCTTCCGCTTGCTTCACGTCGCGCGCCTTTTGAGCCTCGGCCTCCAATTCGGCGATCCGCACTCCTTTTTGCTTGATCTCCTGTTCGGTTCCGAGCCGCTCGTTCTCCTGCTCCTTCAGCAAGAGTCCTTCCAGCCCCTTGGCGTATTCCGCGGGCAGTTGCAAGTCGCGGAGCAGTACTTCCCGCACCACGATCCCGTCGCTCGCCAGTCGCGAAGTGATCAATTCTGCCGCCTTGCTGCGCAGTTCTTCGCGTCGCGTGGCGAAAATCTCGCGCGTGATGAAGTTCGGCGCCAGTTGCCGGTAAATTGTGGCCACCACCGGAGCGACCACCTGTTCGCCGACCGGTTGCGGCAAGTGCGTGTGAATCGAATCGAGACGCTTTGGTTCCAGCCGGTAGCGCACGGAAACAGCCAAGCCAATGTTCAACCCCTCGCGAGCCTGCACCGTGAGCACATCACCTTTTTGCTTCGGATTTTCGGTCGCCAGCGTCGAATACACCTGCTCGCGCGTACCGTAGATCGCGATGGTATCCACCAGCGGCGTAACCAAGTGCACGCCGGGATACAACGTGCCGGGGCGCGCGCCCCAGATTTCGCTGACGCGCACGCCCGCCGCTCCGTCGGGAATCACCACAAAGCTTTCCGTCATCAACAGCACCAGCGCGCCTGCCACTGTGAGTTGCAGCGCCAGCCGCCAGCGCACCGGCCGGAAAGGGCGGCGAGCCAGCGCCCCCACCTCCGCGCCGGATTCCTCCGTCTTGCCACGCGAAAGCAAACGCCGTAGTTGTTCCGAGAGAAAAATGTCGTAAGCCACCAGAGCGCCCGCGCTTCCGAAGAGTCCGGCGCCCAGAATCATCAACAGATACTTCAAAGCCAGCATTGTCTTATCCCTTTCTTTCCATTCCCGAAGCCCAGTAGCACAGGCTTCAGTCTGTGTTCTTCGCCTCGGGCCAAATCAGCGCTGCGGGGGAGCGGTGACCGCCAACCCCGCCGCTCGCGTTGGGCCGGGAAAACCCAGTAGTGGCACAGGCCTAGTTCGCCCTGAATGAAGCGAAGGGCCTGCGCTCGTAATAGCTCTCGCCTTTAACGTCGCGAAGCGAAAGCCCGGGCCAGTTGGGTTGCCCCGCGCACCAGTTCTGTCCTCGCTTGAATCCTTCGGGCCGTGGCTGGCCTCAGCATCAAAAATGCCGCACGTAGGAACAGCCAATGGAGCGCGACCGCGGTGGCCGCCGCGAATATCGTGGTTATGACCAGAGTTGCGAATTGCAACATGGCAATCATGAAGTGCCTCCCGACCTGCATTTTAGGGAATCGCACGGTCATGACCAAATTCAAAGTATTGATAATAAAAGACTTATGGAAAGAGATTGCCTGGCAATCTGTGGGGACAATTACACGTCGTGTCGCGCGGGACGCGCCACACCGGGAGCCTATGGTCGCAGTGAACATCCATAGTCTTGTGCTAGGCTAATCAAAGAGACCATGATTCGCGGATCAGGATTACGCATCGGACGAATTCTCGGAATCCCCATCTATCTCCACTCGACTTGGGTTTTCATTTTTGCCGCCATCACCTACATCATCGCCTCGCAGTTCAAGCAGGAACATCCGCTTTGGACGGACACGCAGCATTGGGCCGCGGGTGTCCTGACCAGCCTGCTCTTTTTCGCCTCGGTTCTCTTCCACGAACTCTCACACAGCGTCGTGGCACAGCATTACAAGATTCGCGTCGTTTCCATCACCCTCTTTCTCTTCGGAGGCCTGGCGCGCATCGAGCGGGAACCTTCCAAGGCGATTCAAGAATTCAACATCGCGATTGCCGGGCCGCTGGCCAGCGGATTGCTCGCCGGCGGGTTTTTTGCCTTAACGCTTCTCTTCCCTTTTAGCCAAACGGTCGGAGCACTGGCCACCTGGCTCTGCCGGACCAATGCCGCCCTCGCCGTTTTCAATCTCTTGCCGGGATTTCCCTTGGACGGAGGAAGAATTTTCCGCGCCATCGTCTGGGGAGTGACCAAGAATTTTGAGAAGGCGACTCGTGTCGCGGGGGCCAGCGGAAAGCTGATCGCCTACGCGATGATTCTTTTGGGCGCGTGGGGCGCCTTCCACGGTTTTGTTCAAGATGGGCTCTGGACCGCCTTCATCGGCTGGTTCATTTTGAACGCCGCGCAGGAAAGCGTTGCCCAGGTAGCCATCCGGGAAACCCTCGCAGGCCTCAGCGCCGCCGACGTCATGAGCAAGGAAGTGCCCACGGCCCCCGGGCACATCACGCTGGAAGAGTACAGCGCCGAAGTGCTCCGCACCGGCCGCCGCTGCCATCTCGTGGTTAGCGACGATCGCCTCGTCGGCATGATGAACGTTCACACCCTCAACTCCGTTTCGCGCGACCAGTGGGCCCACAACTCCGTACAAGCCGCCATGATTCCGCGAGACAACATCTTGTGGACATCGCCCGACGAGCCGCTCCTAAAACTACTCGAGCGGCTCCTAAGCGCAGACGTCAATCAGATGCCCGTGGTGAGCGGCTCCAGTGACGGCGCGCCCCAGATCGTGGGCATCGTCACGCGCGATTCCATCCTCCGGGTGATGCAGACGCGCTCTGAACTCGGTCCGCTTGCCGCAACCAAGTAGCTGGTCCAGTTCGCGCCGAACTTTTTGTTGTCGTTTTTTCTTGGAAGGGAAGAATTCAATCCGCGACAGCAGATTGTTTCCTGCTGAATGAAGCTTCCGCCGCATTATTTCCCCGCGACTCCAGCGTGACGCGCACTCCATGCCGCGGCCTCAGGGTGATCGACGCCAGCGGCGCCACCAGATGATTCGCCACCAGCCGCAATCGAAACTTCCGCGCGATCGTCGCCAGAATCAGCGTTGCTTCCATCAGCGCAAACGCATTCCCGATGCACTGGCGCGGCCCGCCACCGAACGGAAAATAAGCGAACCGCGACAGCCGTTTCATCAGATCGCCTTCCCAACGCTCCGGCCGGAATTCCTCCGGAGCGTCATACCATCGCGGGTCTCGATGCACCACCCATTGCGCCATGGCCACGCCCATTCCTTTTCTCACTGGGTAGCCCGCAATTTCATGGTCCGCCACGGCCAGCCTCGCCATTCCCCACGCTGCCGGATACAGCCGCAGCGATTCCGTGATGACATGTCCCGTGTAAGCGAGTTTTGGCAGATCATCGAGCGAAGGGGCGCGATCGCCGAGAACGGCGTCCAATTCCGCATGCAGCTTGGCTTCCACCGCGGGATTCTGCGCCAGCAGCCACCACGTCCAGGAAAGCGTGCTTGCCGTGGTCTCGTGGCCCGCCAGGAACAAAGTGATGGCCTCATCACGAAGCTGCCGGTCGGTCATTCGCGAACCGTCCTCGTCCTGCGCCGAGAGAAGCATCGACAGTAGATCGCCGGCGTCGCGGCCGGAAGCGCGGCGCTCCCCAATGATGCGGTAAAGAATCTTTTCGATCTGCGCCACTTCCCGCTTCACGCGCAGATTCGCAGGCGTGGGCAGCCAATGCGGCACAAAGATAGTGCGCCGAAAATTGGCGCCGATTTCCAGCAGCAGTTCCAGCGATTTCCTCACCTCCTGCGCGTCGCGTTCGACGTCGGCGTCGAACAGCGTCTTTCCCACAATCTGAAGCGTGAGCCGCATCATCTCTTGATGTGCGTCGCGTTCTTCCCCGCCGCGCCAGCCGTCCAGCATCCGTTGCGTGTATTCCACCATCGTCCCCGCATACGAAGCGATTCGAACGCGGTGAAACGCCGGTTGCGCCAGCCGCCGCTGCCGCAACCAGAAATCACCTTCGCTGGTCAGCAATCCCTCACCGAAGACGTGGCGGTTCGCCCGCAGCACCCTGCCTTTCGAATACTTGCGCGCGTTGGTGACCAGGACTTCTTCGATCAAGTCGGGATGGTTGATGAAAATCGTCTTGAAATTCAGGACGCGCAGCCCAGCGATGTCGCCGTACTCGCAGGCAATCTTTGTGAAATATTCCAGCGGATTGTCATTGAGAGGCCCGAGCGACCATCGCTTGAGTCCGTCGGAAGGGCCAGGGGGAAATTTCTTGCGGGTCGCGCGCCACACTTTATGATGCTATGCCTGCGTCCGCACCGCGTCAACGCGGCGCGTGTGTGTGAAGCGCTCAGCTCTCGCGCGCGCGGAGCGCCCGGATTCGAAAGCCACCGCGACGGAAATCGACGGTCACCTTCGAAAATCCCGCCGTCGTCAATCTCGCGAACGCCGACGCCGGCGTCACGGGCACAAACGTGCTCCGGGTGTGCCCCACTCTGTGCAGCCACCCATCCTGAATCTCAAACGCAAGGAACACTCCGCCTGGCCGAAGCACCCGCCAAATTTCCGCAAAAGCGCGATCCTGCAGCTCGCCGGAACGCAGGTGATGAAGCATGAGGATCGCGATAGCCGAAGAAAATGTGCCGTCCGAAAAAGGCAGTGCCACAGCATCTCCCTGAATGACCGTCACACTTGCGCGACCAACGCGGGCACCGAGCTTCGCCGCAAACGCGTGGTCGTACTCAAGACTAGTCACGCGTGCCGCCCGCGACCGCAGCTCCTCCGTCGCCGCACCCAGCCCCGCACCCAACTCCAGCACGTGCTCGCCAAGCTCCGAGCCTTCGAGAATCCACGGCAGAAGCTGCCGACGCGTTACATACCGCCAGAACGGCGACCCACAAAACCACGTTTCGAATCGATTCATCGATAGTTCGGAAGACCCAATGAGGACACGACTCTACCGCAAGCGCGGCAGGTTAGCGAAGTAGCGTACGGATTCGACGAAGAGAAGAAGCAAACTGATCGGCGTTGTAGGATGAAGGATTCTCAAGCTGCTGGAAGAGACCGTTTATTGCGTCGCGGACTTCGGCGGCGTTCGCCGGTTTTGCATCCTTGCTGTATGCGATGTACAGCGAATCCAGCGCCATCGCCGCTTGTTCCGCCGCGCGCTCGTCCGCCAGGGCAATATTCTCCGCGTCATCCGAAATCCGCTGCAGTATTCGCAACGCAACGGGCTGGTCGTATGGCATTGTCGCCAGTCGCTCGGCAATCCGCTGCGCCAGCGGCGCCGCGGCCGATGCCGCTGACGCGACGGCATTGCGGTCCGGATTCAATTTGCTCATCTCATTCGAAACGACAAGCAGTTGACGGTCCAGCTCCTGCGCGTTCGCCGAATCGATCTGCTTCGCGAGCACTCGGAACACCGCATAACGCGAGCCGTTCCATGCCGGATCGCCGGGACGCCGCCCAACGTAGCCATGTTCCTGCCGCCAACTGTCTTTCGCCGGCCCCAACGCGTGGTGACAAGCGACACAGGAAAGCTCCGAATACTCCGGCCACACATCCTTTTTATCGGCACGTTCATTCTTCGCACGCCATATCAATCGCTCCATCGCCGCGCGCAACTGCACCGCTTGTCCAGTGCTCCATTCGCGCACTCCAACCCACGCAGCATCCTCAACCGGTTTGCCCGGTTCCGATTCGCGCGGAACCTTCCAGTGGCGCGGCATCACGGCCGAAAACGAATCCAGCTCGAAATACAAATCCGGATGCCCCGCTGCAATCATCTCGTGATCAACAAATTTGCTCTTCGTTCCCAGATGGCATTCCAGGCATTTCCCGGTGCGATGAATCACGTCTCGAGTGTCGTGCATTCCCAGCGCCACCGACTTCTCATGCGGCCACGATTTTGTCGTGTGCGGCCCCAGCCACGCCGACGCCGGCCCGTGGCAGTTTTCACAGGACACGCCTTCCGAAATTTCAAACGTGCGTCCGTGCTGCTCCGGCGCCGGATTCAGCGCGTGGCACGCCAGACACTTCGGCGCTTCTTCTGCTTTCGCGCCCAGTTTCAGGATCTGCGCCATGCGTTCGCCGACGTCTCCGGTCAACGCCTGGTAGGCGCGGCTATGCTTATCCTTGATGATCCACGTCGAGTATTCGTTCTGCAAAATCCGGCTGCCCGCGATGGGCTTCACGCTTCCGTGACAGCTCGTCGCCGCACACGAACCCGGGCCAATATATTTGACGGGCTCATTCTGCGCCGAAAGCAGCGCCGGGATCGTCATGAGCCATGCGCACAAAACCACGCGGAGGATACAAGAGTTTGAGGTGTCGCACATTCGGTGTGCCGGTGAGTCTGTTTGCTTATATCGTTTGCGCCGCGCCGAAGTCAACGGGCCGCGTTGTCTTTTTCGCGCCGTGCTGCGAAAAGCCAAACGGGTGCTATTTACAGCGGACTTCCCTCTCAGTAGTATGCAGGGGATTCAGCACGCCACTTCGCGCGAGACGGGGCGCCGTGATCTTCGACGACCTTCGGGCCATCCAGCTTCGCTACGGCTTCCTGCCCAAAGCGGAACTCGAAGGTCTTTCACAACGCACCCAGACGCCGCTCTATCAAATTCACAGCGTCGCGAGTTTCTATCCCCATTTTCATCTCGTACCGCCGCCGAAAGCCGAAATTCGCGTCTGTGCCGACATGAGCTGCCATCTGAATGGCGCTTGCGAGTTGCGCGCCGATCTCGAGCGCCGCTTCGCCAATTCGCACCCCGAAGAGGTGCAGATTCGCGACGTCTCGTGTCTAGGGCGCTGCGATCACGCTCCTGCCGTCGCAATCAACGACGGCATTTTCGGGGACGCGACGCCCTATCTGGTCGAATCCCTGGCGCACGCAGCCATGCGCGGCGAAGAACTGCATGAGCGGCATATCGAGCAGCGCGTACCGTGCGCGTCCGATCCCTACAGCGACGCCGAAAAGTACGGCGTCGTGCGCAAGCTCGTTCAATCCAGGGCCTGGGACGACGTCCTCGCACAACTCAAAGCTGCCGAGCTGAAAGGCATGGGCGGCGCCGGATTTCCCACCAGCATGAAGTGGGAGCTGGTGCGCAAGCAGCCCGATCCCGTGAAGTACGTCGTCTGCAACGCCGACGAAAGCGAGCCCGGCACCATCAAGGACCGCTTCATCATGACCAATCTGGCTCATCTCCTCATCGAAGGTATGATCATTGCGGGCCTCGTCACCGGCGCGAAGCGCGGCATCCTTTATATTCGCCACGAATATCATCTTCAGGAGGAAATCCTCGGTGAAGAGATTCGCCGCTGTTATCGCTCCGGGCTTCTTGGAAAAAAGATCCTCGGCAGCGACATCGACTACGATCTCGAAGTTTTTGTGAGCCCCGGCGGATACATCTGTGGTGAAGAAAGCGCGCTCATCGAAGCCATCGAAGGCCATCGCGCCGAGCCGCGCAATAAACCGCCCTTCCCCGGTCAAATCGGCCTCTGGCAGAAACCTACGGTCATTAACAACGTCGAAACCTTTATCAACGTGCCGCAGATTCTCGCCCGCGGAGTCGAGTGGTTCGTCGCTCAAGGCACCGGCGGTTCACGCGGACTAAAATTTGTCGGCGTGAGCGGCCACGTCGCCCGCCCCGGAATTTTCGAAGTCCCCATGGGCGTGCCCATGCGCGACGTTGTCTTCAATCATGCCGGCGGCGTTCGCGGTGGCAAACAATTGAAAGCCTTCGCGCCGTCCGGCCCGTCTTCTGGCTATCTTCCCGCTTCCATGATCGATGTCCGTCTGGACTTCAAAGCCCTCGCCGAAGCCGGCTCCATGCTCGGCTCCGGCGCCATCGTCGTCTGCGACGACACTACCTGCATGCTGGACATGGCCCTTAACGCCGTGCGCTTCTATCGCAACGAATCCTGCGGCAAATGTGTTCCCTGCCGCGTCGGCTCGCAAAAACTGGCGGATATGCTCGCGCGCTGGACGCAAGGCGGCGTACTCGAATTGCAATATCGCGCCGACCTCTCCCTGCTCGATGAACTATCGCAGGCCATGAGTCTTACCTCGATCTGCGGCCTCGGTCAAATCGCGCCTGCGCCAATTCAGTCCGTGCTAAGACATTTTCGCGCCGAAGTGGACGCGCACGTCTTGCAAGGCCAGTGCCCCAGTGGCATCTGCTTCACGCGCGCTGCCCGCGCCGACGATGCCCAGCGCGTTGGGATCCGTCCCTAGTATGGCGACCGCAACCACACCTCCAGGCCTCGTCGACATCACCATCGACGGTCAGCCGGTCCGCGTATCCGCCGGCACAACCGTCTTCGATGCGGCGCGCATGAACGGCATCAACATTCCCACGCTTTGCCATCTGCAAAATCAGACCCCCGTCGGCGTCTGCCGTCTCTGCGTGGTGGACACCGGCGCTCGCGTCCTCGCCGCCTCGTGCGTCCGGCCGGTCGAGCCCGGCATGAAAGTCGTCACCAATTCCGAGAAAGTTTTGGGCGCACGCAAAACCCTCCTTGAACTCATGATGTCCGATCATCCTTCACCTTGCGCGCGCCAGCAGAATTCCGGCGACTGCGAATTGGAGACGCTCGCGAAAGCGGCGGGCGCTTCCCAGCCGCGCTTCGCAAAACGCACAATCGCCCGCGGCAAGGATGATTCCTCGTTGGCGATCGCCGTGGACCACGACGCTTGCATTCTTTGCGACCGCTGCATTCGCGGCTGCGACGAAGTCAAAAGCAATTTCGTCCTGGGGCGCATGGGCAAAAGCTATTCCGCAGGCATCGCGTTCGATCTCAATTCGCCGATGGGCGATTCCACGTGCATCTCCTGTGGCGAGTGCATGGTCTCCTGTCCGACGGGCGCGCTCACCAACAAAAGCGTCGTGGGCACCGCGATCGCTGTCGGTCCAGGCGCGCAAGGATTCGAAGCCGAGGATCTATTGCAGATTCCCGTTTTCAAAGGGGTCTCCGGCACGTTCCTGGAGCTCAATCGCGGCGCCATCGTCAAGCGCCGCTTCCGCAAAGGCGAAGTCATCTGCCGTGAAGGTGAATTTGGCTCCACAGCTTTCTACATTCTCGAAGGAAGGGCCAAAGTCTCCATCTCCACTCCCATCGCCCACGTCAAAACCCAGGGTGGCGCAAAAGGTTTCTTCAGGCGGCTGACCAGCACGCTCGTCGCGCGCGAAGAAGACAAGCGCGAGGAGGAAGTGCGAGACAGAACCATTCCCATCGACGCCCCCGTCGATCTCGCTTATGGCAATCCAGTCGCCGAACTCGGCCCCGGCGACCTCTTCGGCGAGATGACCTGCATGAATTTTTATCCGCGCTCCGCCACTGTAATCGCGGAATCCGATGTGGTCGCTTTCGAAATGCTGCGCAATGTTCTCGACATCATGCTCAAGAACAAAACTTTCCGCGCGCAGCTCGACCAGACCTACCGCCGCCGCGCTCTTGAAAATCACCTTCGTGGCGTGCCTATGTTCGCGGACCTGTCAGCCGATTTTATCGAGCACCTCAAAGAGAGCGTCGAATTGCAGCGCTTTGCGCCGGGCCAGACGATTGCCCTCCAGGGCGATCCTGCCGACAGCTTCTATCTCGTGCGCATCGGTTTCGTAAAGATTTCAGAGAATTATCCCGGCGGCGAGATGGTTCTCGCGTATCTCTCTCGTGGCGACTACTTTGGCGAAATCGGCCTCCTCGGCGGCGGCGTTCGAACCGCGACTTGCACTGCTCTCGATCACGTCGAACTCGTGCGAATCTCCGGGGGTGATTTCCGCGATATGGTCGCGCGTTTCCCCGGCGTTCGGGGCAGTCTCGAGGCCGTTGCCGCCGAACGCCGCGCGGCAAATCAGCAGCGCATGCAAATGGTTCACAACCTCCCCATCGATCAATTCCTCTCGCAAGGATTGATGGAAGCGCAGAGCCTGCTGATCCTGGATTTGCAAAACTGCACGCGCTGCGACGCCTGCGTCAATGCTTGCGCCGACGCTCACGACGGCATCACGCGGCTCATCCGCGATGGCTTGCGCTTCGACCAATATTTAGTGGCCACGAGCTGCCGCCAGTGCCGCGACCCGCTCTGCATGGTTGGCTGCCCGGTCGGCTCGATTCGCAGGCGCAATTCTCTCGAAGTCATCATCGAAGACTGGTGCATCGGCTGCGGCCTCTGCGCTCAGAATTGTCCTTATGGCAACATCAATTTGCATCCTTTCGAAGTGATGGTTGACGATCTGGAGCGAGCCGGCCGCAAGAAACCGGCGATCAAGCAAAAGGCTACTTCGTGTGACCTCTGCACGCACTTGAAAGAACCAAGCTGCGTTTACGCCTGTCCGCACGACGCCGCGCACCGCGTCGATCCGCGCACATTTTTTGCCGAAATGCTCGGCCAGGGCTCAGCGAAATGAGAATGGACAAAACGCAACGCGGATGGGCTCTCGCAACGCTGGCAATCCTCGCGATTTCTGCGGTTGTGTACGTCTTCTATGCATTCGAATCGCCGCAAGGACCTCGTGGTGGCAGCATCATCGGTCTGATTTTCGGCGTCGTCGGTTTCGGCTTCATGGTTTCAGCCGCGCTCCTTGGGGCGCGGAAACGCGTCCCCACGTGGCGGGTCGGCCGCGCGCGAGCCTGGATGCGAGGCCATCTCTGGCTCGGCTTTCTCGCCCTGCCAATCATTCTTTTTCACGGGGGATTTCATTTCGGCGGCACGCTCACGCGCGTCCTGATGTGGCTGCTCCTCATTACGGTGTTCAGCGGCATCTTCGGCGCGGCGCTGCAGCACTATATCCCACCGGTGATGACTTCGGAAGTGCCGCTCGAAACGATTTACGACGAACTCGGCAGCATTCGCGCACTCCTGGGCGAAGAGGCCGATCGCGCGGTCGAATCTATCTGTGGTTCCCTGGGTCTCAGCAAAACCTTAGGCGAAGAAGGCCAGCGCGCGGGGGGTTTTACTGCGTTGCGAACCATCGCAGCGTCCGCTGTTCCTCTGCGCACCTCAGCTGCCGTTAGTGCGGGTGCGAGCGCCGCCGTGGCTGCGGCTCCAGAAATTGTTTTGTTGAGTGAAGAAGAAAGCGCACCGCTCCGCCGTTTTTACCTGGACGAGATGCGCCCGTTTCTGGAGCGGCCGAAACAACGCGGTCGGCGCCTCGCAGACACTGCCAAAGCGCGCGCCGTGTTTTCCGGATTGCGCACGTTGCTGCCCGCCACAGCGCACGTCGCGCTTTCTGACCTCGAAGACATTTGCGACGAAGCGCGGCAGCTCACGCGCCAGGAGCGCCTGCATCGCTGGCTGCATGGCTGGCTGCTGCTGCACATCCCGCTTTCGCTCGTATTGATCTTACTCGGCGCCATTCATGCGGTTATGGCGTTGCGCTACTAGCCCAAGAGAAAAACATGGCACGGACGCGCACAACAAAGAAACTCGCGCAGCGCATCGATCTCAACTATTTCAAGAGGCCGACGCCACTGAAGCGCGCCAAATTTTGGCTCAGTGTTCTGCTGCTCGCGATCGCGACCGCCTGGATCGCGTGGCACGGTTTTTCCAAAGACCATCGCGTGTACTCGAGCGGGCGCATGTCCGAACCTCATGCCATTCTTGAAAAAGAATGTGCCGCCTGTCACGTGCAGATTGCCGGCGCATTTTCCGCGAAGGCTGCCAACAACGCTTGCCTCGACTGCCACGACGGCCCCCTCCATCACGCCGCGCAAACGCTAACTCCAGGGTGCGCGACGTGTCATACCGAACACCGTGGGCGCATAAACATCGCCGCTGCCAGCAATGAAGCTTGCGCGAAATGCCACAGTGACTTAGGGGCAAGTCGCAGCGCGGCGCAGTATGCATCGCACATCCGAAGTTTCGAAGACGGCCATCCTGAATTTGCCGCGCTGCGTCCCTTTGCAGGCATCACCGCGAGTGATCCCGGCACAATCAAACTGAATCACTCCATCCACATGAAGCCAATCCGCCGCGGACCGAACGGCCCTACCGTTCAGCTCGAATGCGGCAACTGTCACCGCGCGACTGCTGCCGATGCGGATTTGACCTACGCCGACCCGAAGTACCGCGCTGCAGGCGTCATCTACAGAGATACCGACGAAGCTTTGTCCCTCCACTCCGAAACTCCGAGGGCTCCTCGTGCGGTCACTGGCCGAGAGTTGATGGCGCCGGTGAAATTCGCGAATGCTTGCGCGGCTTGTCATTTGCTGACGTTTGACAAGCGTTTCGACCAAGGCGTGCCGCACGGCAAGCCGGAAGTCATACACTCATTTTTAGTCAGAACATTCGGTGAATACATTGCCGTGCACCCAGCAGAAGTGCGTGTACAGCGAGATCCGAGTCGTGACCTTACGGGTAAGCCGCTGTCTCCGTCGGTTCGCATCCTCACTCCCGCGCAGTGGGTGACGGAGCGCACCGCCGAGGCCAAAGACTTGCTCTGGCGAAAAACCTGTAAGCAGTGCCACACGCTCACACCTTCTGCAAGAACATCGCACAGAAAAATCGAGCTTTCGGCGGCACGGAAGAGTGATCCTGACAATTTGTCTAGCGCGCCGGCCGAGTTGCCTGACATAACGCCCGCGAATACCACCTTGAAATGGATGCCGCATGCGAAGTTCGATCACGGGGCGCATGACGGATTCACTTGCGTGAGCTGCCACGCGAAAGCGTTGACGAGCACGGAATCGAGTGATGTGTTGCTACCTGGAATTGAAACTTGCAAGACGTGCCACGCGCCGGGGGCGGAGCACGCGGAATCGCGCTGCTTCGAGTGCCACACCTACCACGACTGGTCGAAGCGCAGGGAAGTCACGCCGAAATTCACGATGCCGGCGCTCCGCACCGGTGGCCGCTAGACCTCACTCGTGATTCGCGATCGACCTTCTTTACAGAATAGAGGCAAGGGACGTGGCCGAGCAGGGGCGCAACGTGGTGCGCCCCTGCACTTAATCCTGGTGCGCGACGCTCACGCGTGATTCACAAGCGCCATCATATCGGGCGCGTAGCGTTCACCGACGACCTCGATCTGCGCGAAGCGGGCCTCAATCTCCTTCAAGTCGCTTTCGGTAAGCTTTACGTTAGGTGCGCCCATGTTCTCCTCGAGATAGCGAACCCGCTTCGTGCCGGGAATGGGGACGAGGTCGTTGCCCTGGGCAAGAACCCAGGCGAGGGCTAACTGTGCCGGGGTCGAGCCTTTCTTGCTGGCGAGCTCTTTTACAGTGTCCGCCAGTCTAAGGTTGGCTTGCAGCGCTTTCTCTCCGAAACGCGGGTTCGTCCGGCGCCAATCACTGGCATCAAGATCCCCGAGTTTTTGGATCGCGCCTGTTAAAAAGCCGCGCCCGAGCGGGCTGTAGGGCACAAAGGTAATCCCGAGTTCGCGGCAGGTGGCCAGGACGCCATTTCTTTCTACGTCGCGGGACCAGAGCGAATACTCGCTTTGCAGCGCTGCGATCGGATGAACCTTGGCGGCGCGCCGCAACGTTTCGGGCCCGGCTTCCGATAGTCCGAGCGCGCGTACTTTGCCGGCCGAAACCAGTCCGGCCATGGCGCCGACGGTGTCCTCAATCGGAACTTTCGGATCGACACGGTGCTGATAGAAGAGATCGATCGTTTCGATGCCAAGCCGCTTAAGACTAGCGTCGCAAGCGCGCCGGACATTTTCAGGCGAACTGTCAACGCCTCTGAGGCCATCGGGATTGAAGCGGAACCCAAACTTGGTGGCAATGACCACACGATCGCGAGGTACCTCGCGCAGAAAACGGCCTAGTAATTCTTCATTGGTGTAGGGCCCGTAGATCTCGGCGGTATCAAGAAAATTGCCGCCGAGTTCCAGATAACGGCGAAGAACACGGAGCGATTCTGCTTCATCAGCCGGTCCATAAGCAAAGGACATGCCCATGCACCCAAGTCCCAGGGCGGAAACCAGGGGACCGTTCTTTCCAAGTTGGCGTTGCGGCATACATTTCTCCTCTCTCCTCGTTGAGCTTCATTGAGTTGGATGAAAAGCTGGCGCGTTCAGTTACAAACTATGGTACCGGCACGATGTCGCATCCTTCGCTACAATGAGAGCGGGCGTGCGCCTATGCCCCGCTCCATTTGGCTTCTTGATGCCTTCCCATTCAAAAGATGCCTCTGCGCTACTGGCTCCACCTGCTTCGCCGGCGCCAGCCCCTCATGAAGGTACGGCACGGGCGTTCTGGCGCGTGCTGACCCGCTTCGATTCCACAAAGCTCTCTCCCTACCTGGCCCTGCGTAACTCAGTCGGCGTGGTCCTGCCCCTGGCCGCTGGGTTCGCCTTGAACATGCCGCGCGGCGGCGTGGTCGTCGCCAGCGGCGCACTCAACGTCGCCTATTCCGACGGGAGCGATCCGTACGCCCAGCGCGCCAGGCGCATGCTCTCTTCCAGCGTGCTGTGCTCGCTGGCTGTTCTTCTTGGAGCACTCTCCGGAAGCCACAATGCCGCAGCTGTAATCATCGCGACGCTGTGGGCTTTTGCAGCGGGAATGTTCGTCGCAGTTGGCACCACGGCCGCCGATCTCGGAGTGATCAGCCTGGTCACGCTGCTGATTTATGCCGCGCAACTGCTGACCACTCGTCAAGCTTTAATCTCTTCCGCGCTTGCGCTTGGCGGTGGACTTCTTCAGACGGCGCTGTCGGTGGCGCTCTGGCCGGTGCGGCGCTATGAACCGGAACGGCGAGCGCTCGCAAAATTCTTTGTCGAACTCGCACGCGCGGCGGAACAGCCGTTGAGTGCCACCTCGGCGCCACCTGCGACGATCCAAAGCACGCAAGCGCAAGAAGTTCTCTCCGGCCTCGACCGCGAATCGTCCATCGAAGCCGTGCGTTATCGCGCTTTGCTCAGCCAGGCGGAGCGCATACGACTCAGCCTGCTGATGCTTTCGCGATTGCATGTTCGCGTGCAGCGCGAGAGTCCCATGCACCGCAGCGTGCAGATTCTCAGCGACTACCTGAAAAAGGCAGCGCAGGCGCTGCAAGCGATCGGCGACTCCTTGATATCCGGAATACCTGCCGAAGCGAGCAAAGAAATACTCGCCGCGAGTGAAGCTCTCACGCTCCAGTTGTGGCAAGAGACGGATAAGTTGCCGCCTTCTTTCCTCGCCGCCGCAGCGAAAGACGCGCGTTTCCAACTGGACGCGCTCAATGGCCAGCTCCGCGCGGCCCTTGACCTGGCTGCACATGCCACGCCCACCGGCCAAGCGGAGTTCGTGAAACAGCAAACGCAGCAGCCCTGGCGGCTTCGCTTCAGCGGCCTGATGGCTACGCTGCGCGCAAATCTCAACCTGCAATCTGCGGTGTTCCGGCACGCCATCCGTTTGGCGGCCCTCGTCGCTCTCGGCAATGGCTTGGAACGCGGCTACTACTGGCACCGCTCCTACTGGCTCCCAATGACGATCGTTCTCGTGCTGAAGCCGGAATTTACGACTACCTTCAGCCGCGGCCTTTTGCGGATTGGCGGAACGATCGCAGGACTTTTTCTGGCCACAGCGCTCTTTCGCTTTCTTCCCGACACCGTCACGGTCCAGATTGTTTTGATCTTTGTATTCACCCTCCTACTGCGCTCGGTGGGCCCCGCAAACTATGGGATTTTCGCGGTGGCCATCAGCGCCCTCGTCGTTCTTCTGATCGCCATCACCGGAGTCTCGCCGAGGGAATTGATCTGGGCGCGCGGAATCAACACGGCGGCAGGCGGCGCGCTCGCACTTCTTCTGTACTGGATCTGGCCGACTTGGGAACGAACTCAGGTTTCCGAGAGGATTGCCGAAACGCTCGAAGCTTACCGAGAATATTTTCACATCCTTGCGGAATCCTTTGTGCGAAACGAAACCAGCAGCGCTCGCGAACTCGATCGCGCGCGGCTTAGGGCACGCGTGGCGCGCACGAACCTGGAAGCATCGATCGACCGAATGGGCGCGGAGCCGGGGACGACGGCGGAGCAGATGAACCAATTGAACGCGCTGCTGGCAAGCTCGCACCGTTTCATACATGCGGTGATGGCGCTGGAGGCAGGCTGGCTGCATACGGCTGCCGTTCCGGCACGGACGGCGTTCCGCACGTTCGCGGCGGACGTGGAGAAGACGCTCGATTTGCTGGCGGCAGCGCTTCGCGGCGCGCACGTGCAGCTGAACGAGTTTCCGGACCTGCGCGAGGCTCATCGCGTTCTGTTGCAATCGGGCGATCAGAAAATCGAGCGGTACGCGCTGGTCAACGTGGAGGCGGACCGGATTGTGAATAGCCTGAATACGCTGCGCGAGCAGGTGGTGGAGCGCGTACGGGCAAGAACTGCAAGGTGAAGATGGCCGGCCAGATCGCGCTGCTCCCGTGGATCGGAGGAGTGGCATAGTGCGGCGGCGGAGCGGCGAGAAGGTGCGATGAAGCGACACGTGCTCACGGTGCTGATGAGCTTCGCGGCGGCGATGATCAGCGGGGCGGTTTTCGTCGTCGCACTGTTTCATCAGTTTGCGCTTGTGGAAGTTGCGGCGAGCATCCTCACCGGGCTGCAAGTTTTTTTCCTGAGTTCGGCGATCGGCGACCTGCTGGATGAGAAGAAAGAATCGAACCGGGCAAGGAATTCGGCGGTCGTGCTGATGACCGTGTTTCTGGTGGGGTTTTATTCCGTCACGTGGTATTTCCACTAGCGATGAATTGCGAAGTTACGATGACAGGCGCGCAAGTGACTTTCGACCAGTGACTGGTGCCTGGTTCGAGAAACCCATCCACCTAGATGGGCGACAGCCGCATCGCCAACTTAGCTGGGAGTAAGAAAAATCTCGCGAGTGGCGGCATAGACGCGGCGGAAGGCGGCGTAGGTGGCGTTGAGGGTGGCGACGGCTGAGGGTTGGGGATTGACTCGCGAGGCGACGCGAACGGCGGCGTGGCAGGCGGCGTCGACGGAAGGCCACAGGCCGGCGCCAACGCCGGCGAGGATTGCCGCGCCGTAGGCGGCGCCTTCTTCGGCTTCGACGATCTCAACCGTGTGGCCATAGACGTCGGCCTGGATTTGGCGCCACAGGGGTGAGCGCGCGCCGCCACCGCCAAGGCGAATGTTCGCGACGGGCACATTCATTTCGCGGAAGAGGGTGAAGGTGTCGCGGAGGCTGAAGGCAATGCCCTCGAGAATGGCGCGAACGACGTGGGCGCGAGTGTGTGAGGCGGTTAGGCCGACGAGCGCGCCACGGGCGCTGGAGTCGAGGTGCGGCGTGCGCTCGCCCATCAGATAGGGCGTCCACAAGAGACCATCGGAGCCGGGCGGGATTTTGGCGGCTTCGGTGGTGAGTTGGTCGTAGGATTCGCGGACGCCGCTGGAGTTTGTCGCAAAAGTGTCGCGGAACCAGCGCAGAGAGAGGCCGGCGGCCTGGGTGACGCCCATGACGTGCCAGCGTCCGGGGATGGCGTGGCAGAAGGTGTGGACGCGACCGCGGGGATCGAGCGCGGGGCGATCGGTGGCGGCAAAAACGACACCAGAGGAGCCAATGGTGGCGCTGACCGTTCCAGCAGCGACGATGCCCATGCCGGTGGCGCCGGCGGCTTGGTCACCCGCGCCCGCCACAACCGGAGTTCCAACACGCAAACGCGTTTCCGCGGCCCCCTTTGCAGATATTTTCCCGCAGACACTCGGAGATTCGTGGAGGGAGGGCAGCAAGCGCTCGTCGATTTCGGCGGCCTGCAAGATCTCCAGCGACCAGCGGCGATGGGCCACGTCGAGAAGCAACGTGCCGGAAGCGTCGGCCATATCGGTGGCACGTTCGCCGGTGAGGCGAAAGCGGACGTAATCCTTGGGAAGCATTACGGCGCGGACGCGCTTCCAGTTTTCGGGTTCGTTCTCGCGGACCCAGAGCAGTTTTGTGAGCGTGAAATTCGCCAAAGCCGGATTGCAGGTTAGCTGGATGAGCCGTTCCCGGCCGATTTTGGCGGTCAGATCACGGCACTGCCTTTCGGTGCGGACGTCGCACCAGATCAACGCGGGACGAACGACGCTTCCCTGCTCGTCCAGCAGGACCGCGCCGTGCATTTGGCCGGAGAGGCCGACGCAGGCGATATCTTCGGCGCTAAGACTCGAATTCGCGATAGCCTTGCGAACCGCCATCGAGGAGGCACGCCACCAGTCTTCGGGGTGCTGCTCGGCCCAGCCGATCTGCGGCGAAGCGAATGGCTGGTGCTCTTCAGTGGCGGAGGAGACGACGCGGCCAGCGCCATCGATCACGATGGCGCGAGTCCCTCCGGTACCAACGTCAATCCCAAGTACGAAGATGTGGCCTCCCTCGATTGCGGCCGGGGCCTGCGGCAAAGATCGGGAGAGAGACTATCTCACTTCGTTGGTCATAAGGAAGAGGGGGCGCATTTCGAAACTGGCATATTGCGGCCGAAGGCGGTCGGTGTTGTACTGCTCCTTGACGTTGACGACTTTTTTGGTAGCGGTGACGGTTTCGAGGGGAATATTGTCATAGTGACCGTTCTTGAGGACAACGAGACGGCCGCTGATGTTTTTCAGAAGGAGATCGAGAGCGAGATTGCCGTAGGCCATGGGGGCTATGGAGTCAATGGCATCGGGATCGCCGCAGCGGACGAGATAGCCGAGCTTCTGGTTGATGACGTCGATTTTCTTGCCGTTGTTGAATTTAGCGGAAACATCCTTAATTTTTTCGCCGACGATTTCGCCGATGCCGCCAAGCTTTTTGTGACCGTAGGCGTCGGTGGCTTCCCCTTCAAAAACCATTTCGCCGCCTTCGAACATGGCGCCTTCGGAGACGAGAACGATGGAGTAGCGGCTGGGATTTTTGCGGCGGTCGGCGACGAGCAATTCGGTGAGATGTTCGATATTGAATTTATATTCGGGAATGACGCAGCGATTGGCAGCGCCGGCCATGGTGGGAAGCATGGCGGTGAAGCCGGCGTAGCGGCCGAAGACTTCGATGACCATGAAACGCTCGTGGGAGCCGGCGGAGGTGCGGAGGCTGTTGACCATCTGAATGGTGCGCGTGACGCAGGTGCTGAAGCCGATGCAGTAGTCTGTACCGGGGACGTCGTTGTCCATGGTCTTGGGAATGCCGATGACCTTGAAGCCTTCTTTGTGAAGGCGTACCCCATAGCTCAGCGTGTCGTCACCGCCGATGGGGATGAGAGTGTCGACGCCGAGCCAGGCGAGGTTCTTGAGGACTTCAGGGGTGAGATCGTTTTTCTCGGCAGTGAATTTGTCCTTAAGATGCGCAGGAACGCTGGACTTGGCGACGCGGCCAGGATTGGTGCGGGAAGAATGGAGAAAAGTGCCACCGGTGCGGCCGGCGCGATCGACGGTCTCTTCGTCGAGGAAAAAGAAATTGTCGGAGTTGTCATAATCGTTCTCGCGGACCATATCGACGAGTCCGGCCCAGCCATGGCGAATGCCGATGACCTGATACCCTTCGCGCAAGGCGCGAAGAGTGACGCCACGAATGGCAGGGTTTAGACCTGGAACGTCGCCACCTCCGGTGAGGATGCCGATGACGCCTTTCTTCGCGATGACGTTTGCCATGAATCTAGAATCGCCCTTTCGTGAAATGCGCAAGAGGAAATTATCACCTGTGAAGAGGCTTTTAGGAAGAGCGAAGCCAGAGATTTGTTTTTTGCAAGGATGAGATGCAAAAATTTGGGGGTTACAACTAGGCTACTATCTTTGTGCCGAGGACCACGAGGAATTTGGCGAGCCAGGAGTTGAGCGCGGGCCAGGCCGGGCCGGTGACGAGGTTGCCGTCAGTGATGGCATCGGTCATGGGGAGATCGACGTACGTGCCTCCAGCGAGAGTAACGTCAGGGCCGGTGGCCGGATAGGCGCTGCACTTCTTTCCTTTCAGGACTCCAGCGGCGGCGAGAACCTGCGCGGCGTGGCAGATGGCGGCGATGGGTTTATTGGCCTTTGAAAAGTAGCGAACGATTTCGAGGACGCGAGGATTCAGGCGAATGTATTCCGGCGCGCGGCCCCCGGGGATGATAAGGGCGTCGTAGTCTTCGGGCTTGATCTGGTCGAAGGTAGCGTTGAGGGCGAAATTGTGGCCGCGTTTCTCGGTGTAGGTCTGATCGCCTTCGAAATCGTGAATGGAGGTGGGGACGAAGTCGCCGGATTTCTTACCGGGACAGACGGCGTCGACGATATGACCGACCATCAGAAGCGCCTGGAATGGGACCATAACTTCGTAGTCTTCAACGTAGTCGCCGACGATCATGAGAATGGATTTCTTGGACATGTGCCGCCTCCGGAAGGGCAGTAGTGTAACAACAAATAGGATGCTAAGTGAAAGCCTGGGGCTACACCAATTTGGTGCTGTCCCCAACGGGCGGCTGCTTAGGGATGAACCACGGCCGGATTGCCGGGGCCTCCGACTTGCTGTAGACGCGGAATCCGTTGGTCGACCGAGGGAAGCACAGGGAAGGAGGGGTGCGGTTCCGTCTGATACCAATAGGCCACGGAATAGAAATTGTCCGAGCGGTGATTGGCGTGGCCATGTTCGATGGTGGCGCGCAGCGACTTTGTAAAAGGTATCGGCGAATCCAGGTGAAAGCGATAGACGGACGATTTGCCTCCGGTGCGTTCTTCACCGACAACCGGAGCGCCGTACAGCCGATAGAAAAAGGGATGGCCGCCAAAATCCCAAGCACCGAGGAAATAATCCTCCGAACCGGTCCCGGCAATGGAGGGGCGCGCTTCACCGTCGATGAAAAACATGTCGTCGCCTTCGCCCCACCAGCCGTCCTGATTCTGCAAGACGGACATGGTGACCCCGACGAAATGCCCGCGACCAGTGGCGTCCAGCCAGAGGTAATTTTCCTTGCCGTCAAGGTTCGTTTTCCGGTCAACCTTGGGATCGCCATTGCTCTGCCAGTCGGAGGTCCACCCATGGTTGGGCTGAGCCTGGCGGTACTGCGCATGAAAGTAGAGAGTTCCCAATGGGAGAGGTTGCGAAAGCGCGCGGTAGTCGAGATTGAAATAGAAGGCATCCACTTTTTGCTGGCCTTCGTTGGAAACGGTGATGCGCGCATGCTTTTGAAATGGCATGAAGAAAAAGGAGTTTAAGGCTTTGTCGCTGCCGACGGAGAGAAGCTCGGATTCCCACCGATGATATTCGCCGAGGCCGAGGCCGAAAAAATCACCCAATGGAGCTTCGACGCTCGGCGTTGTTTCGTGGTCCCAATAGATTCGCAGCACGAGCTTCTTGAGGTGGTAGGCCTCGGGACTCGCAACGGTGATCCAGATATGCGTGAGCGTGCCGGGGCCATTCGCATCCATGAGCGTGAGAACACCGCCGGGATCGACCTGGCGAAAATCCGCGTTTGCGCCGGAGGGGTCTGAGCTTGAAACACGCTTGAGGACATAGTCCTGCTGCTGAGTGAGGTCGATCTTTGGAGACAGTTGTGTTTGTGCCAACAGAGGCTGGCTGAGGACGCAACCAAACAGAGGAAAAAGGAATTTCAAACAGGCGCGCAGCATCGGCTCTCCCCTTCTTGTCAGGTTAAACGAACGAAGGGAATTTTCCTCCGAAAGCGCAAAGAAAGAAAGGGCGGACCGCCCCTTGGCTTGCACTCGGGGTAAAGTCCGCCCTCCTTGGCCTCTTCAGCGAAAAAGACAGGTACAAGCGCTTATTGAGCGTTGAGCTGGGGCGCGGTGGCTATCGACATGTGCTCCGTGGAATCCTGAATGGTGAGCCGGTCGGTGCGCATTTTGTCCCACTCGAGCAGCGTCAGGCCGTAGGAAGCGAACAGGCGGCGGATGCGCGCAGAGTCCCAGCGCAGAACTTTTTCGAGCACGGGGACGAGGACGCTCATGGCGTTGTCGCTGAGAACGGTGCGCTTGGCAACGCGCGTGATGAACTTGGCTTCGGACACGGCGATGGTTAGGCCGTCGTACTGATTGACGTGCATCATAACCGGCAGATCGGAGCTGCCGTCGCCCATGTAGATGATGTGGTCGTGGCTGATGCCGAGGCTCGCGCGAAGCTCCTCAAGCACCGTGATCTTGCCCCAGCCGGCGGCGGCGCGAATGATGGAATCCACCTCGCCCGTCGCTTCGTTGTAACGGAAGCGCGTGCCGAAGATGTGATCCGGCGGAACGATGCCTTCGAGCGCCGACTGGATGATCTCCTGCGGCGCGGCGGAGATCACGTTGAAATGAAATTTGTAGCCTTCGGCGAGATTATCGAGCGCGCGCGCAAAGAGTGCGACGTCGTGCTTCAGGCGGATGCGTTTGCCGGTTTCGACGAGGTGCTCGCGGCGGACCTTGCGGAAATCCGGATCGTGGAGAATGAGATAGCTGAGCTCCGCGCCTTGCTGGACGAGGTTCATCTCCGACAGGCCCTTGACCTTGTCGTCGAAGCCGTGAAAGCCGATGAGCTCGCTAAGAACGACGCCCGAGTCGTTAAAGCTGAGCGTCTGGTCGAAATCGCTGGCCAGTAGAAATTGTTTAGTCATGTACTAGTACTCCTTTGCTGCCTTTCTTGGTGGGCTCGCTCTGGGAAGCCTTCCTCACCCTCGCTTGATACACCTTAACTGCGTTCCCCGAATACTGCCCCACGAATTATTTTAATGGGTGCTATGCGTTGAAAATGTGAACGATTCATTATACCTTAGATTAGATGCAAAGTGGCGATAAGAGGTTAAAAGGAAAGGAGATGACTGTTCCAGATAGGAACAAATCCAGCAAATTCAGTGCGCTGAAAGAGATACCGAAGGCGAAGAAAGAGAGAAAGCGGCCTGATGTAGGCCTATGGGTGTGTCGGAGAGGAATCCGCAACCGAGTAGAACCGACCGCCACGCAGATAGAGGGATTGAGACTCAGCGCGATTGAGCGGGCGGGCACCACGGCGACCGAAGACGGCGAGTTGGTTGCCGGATTCATCGACCGCGCGATCTCGATCGATGCCCTTTGAAATGGCTCGCGCGGGACCGCGGGTGTGGGCGGTGGCGATGAGTTTAGGAGTGGGGCGCGGGCTGAAGCCGGAAAAATGAGCAGGGTCGTCCCAAGGAGACAGGATCTGAAGAACTCGGAGGCCGTTCTTGCCGTCGGCGACGAAGGCGAAGGCGCTGGCGGCGACCATGCCAATTTTTACATCGTTGACATCGTTGAGCTGGCCTTCCGCAGTGAAAATTTGATCGAGTTTGGGCGCATCCGGTTTTTCAACATCGACGATCGCGAGACCTTGCTTTCCTGCCGAGACGTAAGCGTAAGTGCGCGCAACGTATACGTTGCGGGCATCTTCGATGGGGATGAGAGCGCTGCTGATTGGTTTTGGTTGCGCGAGATCGGTAACGTCAAGAACCTTCAGGCCGTCACGATCGACAATGAAGGCGTAGCGGAATTGCACGGCGATGCCGCGAGGATCGTTGAGAGCGGGCGCGCCGACGTTGGCGGTGACGCGCGGGGCGAGCGGATTGTCGAGGTCCACCACGACCAGAGCTTTGTCCGTGAGGACGTAAGCGAAGGTGCCAGCGATGGCGATGCGGCGTGCACCCGTCAGGACACCGTTGGGATTGAAGGTGACGGCGCGCTTCAGGAAATTATTGGCGGGATTGCCGTCGAGGAGCGTGCCAACGCCGGGGCTTTTCGACTTCAGATTGGGATCGCCGATGATGACGAGGCCTTCTTCCTTGTCAGCGATGTAGAGAAAGCCGTAGAGCAGGTGAATGGGCTGCTCTTCGTTTTCGGGCAATTGCTGGCGCAGCGGATCGACGGCAAGCGTGGTCGGTGAGGCGACGGCGAGGGCGTTTTTCGTGGGGACATAGAAGCGCTGGCCGATGGGCGACACGGGTGCGGTAACGACTTTTTCGGAAAAACTCTTGTTGTCGATGTTGGCGATGTCGTAGACGCGGAAGCCGCCAGGCCCGAGAGTGGCATAGGCGTATTCGCCGCGAGCCTGGATGTCGAGGACATTGCCGGGATGTTCGGCGGCGGCGCTGAGTTCGCGATGGTGGTCTAAAAAGTTTTTGTAATTGTCGGGATAGGCGATCCGCTGGAGATCGCTTCCATAGATGGCTTCGGGTTCGTCGTGCTCGGCAACGGCGATGGCTTCAAAGCCTTTCTTGCCGGTGGCGACGTAGACGTAGCGGCCCATGAAGTTCATGAAGTTCGTTCCCTGCAACAGCAATTGCGCCATCCAGGCGTTGTTGTCGTTGTTTGCGGAAACGTGGCAATCGTTGCACTGCCTGGTTTCTTTGGCGCGCACCGTGTGCGGGACGAAGGTGGAGAAAGCCTGGCCGGAGAAACCGGGAGACGAAATTGTTTGCTGGGTGTAGTAGAGCCAATCGCGGTTGGCATTCTGCGAACTGACCAGCACGGCGCAAGAGGACCGCGCGGGAGCAATGCGATGGCCGGTGACGGTGCCGTCGACGCCGAGCATATAGATGTCGTCGCGAAGAACCTGGAAGTTGTAGCTGGTGTAGTTTTTCGTGAGCAGGCCTTCGTTGTGCAGCATGGGCTTGCGGGCATTGGCGGTCATCTGCAGATGGCAGCCGAAGCAGGTGGGCGTCCAGGACGTGTGGCAGGAGTAGCAGGTCATGCTGCTGTTGGCGTGGGCCAGAGAGGCGTCGTCGCTCGGCACTTGCGAAGACACGAGGCCATCTTTGTTCATGAGCTTCGCGCGAAAAGACTTCTCGCTGAAGTGCACGTTGCCCGGGGTGATGGTGTCGATGGTCTGAACGATCTCCCACTCCTTGTTTTCTTCGGACATGGATCGCTGAAGTAATTTTCCATCGCGCCATTCGAATCGACGCAGGCCCCATGGCGTGCGGAGCGCATCGAGGTGGCGGCCGCCTTCGGGTGCAGCGGGACCCGACGCAATGAGCGTCGCTTTCTTGCGGATTGTCCCGTGGCAATCGATGCAGTCGATTTCTACGGCGGCGCGCGGCTCGCCGTAAATTTTTCCGTTGCCGTGATTGTCCTGCGCGAAGTGGCAATCGTTGCACTGCATGCCTTTTTCTAGATGGATGTCGGCGAGATGGACGGCTTTGCCGAAACGGTCGGGATCGTCGAACGCGATCTGCTTGCCGTCCTTGTCCAGCCAATTCCCTTTCCGGTCGTGATTGAACACGGCGCGGAAAATCCAGCCGTGGCCGTGAAAATCGGCGAACTGCGTGGTCTTCAATTGCTTGTTAAATTCGAGGCCGCCGACTTTTTCCAGAACTTTTTCGTCGTTCCAGAGGCCGCGAACGGCGGCGCCCTCTGGATTGCGTTCGAACGATCGAAAGCGTTGCTCCTCCGTCGGATTGCGCTGCTCTTTCGGATACATCTTGTCGCCGTCCATTTCGTTGTCCCACCAGGTGAGGCCGAAATAAGTGGTAACCATGTTCGTGCCCGGATGGATGTGGCAGATCATGCATTGGCTCGACGGGATGGAGCGCGTGAAGACGTGTTTGATGGGATGGCCGGATTCGTTCTTGGGAATCGTCGAATCGGAAGAAGAGCTGAAGCCGGAGTGGCCGAATTGCGCGTACGCGCCCGAGTGTAACGGGTCGCGGTCATTGGCATAGATGACATGACACGCGGTGCAGCCACTGGCGCGATAGTCGCCGGGGTGATCGTTCGTGCCGGGAAGCGACATGACCGGGTCGAGCAAGCGCGTTTTCTGGAGACCGAGAAAAACGGGATCGGTCCGAAGCTCGGTGCCGAAACCGCGTTCGCTGAGTTTGTCGTCAGGTTTCCCGGGATCTTCTTCGCGATCGGGATTGCCAATTTCAGCCTTCTTGCGGCCGCCCCGTTCGAAAACGCGCAGCACATTGCCGGGCTGGGAAGTTTCCCACCGGAAGAGAGGATCGAGCTCGGGAATTACGCCCTTGGAGCGGATTTCTTCGGGCGTGGGCTTCGGAGAAGTCTTGATCGCTTGCGGTTTGCCGTAACGATCGTAGCTCTCGCCGAAGCGCGTATTTTTTCCTGGATAGCCGCTGTTGTTGTAGAGCGCTGCGCCCCAGAGTATTCCGGCGTGAGTCATCATGCTGGTGGAAACGGCGCGGGTTTCGGCGGCGTGACAGCCTGACGTGCCGCAGGTTTCGGGTGCGACGCGGAGATCGCCTGGATTGACGAATTTGACATACTCGGCGGATTCCGCAAGCCACTTCGTGTAGGCGCGCTCGGGAAGCGCGGAGCGATTTTTGAACGAAGGATCGCGGGGTTGGACGTGGGCTTTTTCCTTGGCGGAATTGTATTCGGGAGAGTTCGGCGCGGCGCCGGGTTTGACCGAGACGGAGGAGTTGCCGCCATGACAATCCGCGCAGCCGAGATGGACGGTTTTCGTGGGATGCATGGTGGGTTCGTCCGTCAGGGTGTGGCAGGAGATACAGCCGGATGATTTGCGATCGGCTTCTTCCTGCGATTGGCCGCGGATCGGGCCGGCCTCTTGCGGGGCGCGTGGGGGAGCGTTTGAGCTTGCGTGAAGGGCCAAGAAAGAAGATAACGCAGCGACGCAGAGAACGCTGAGAGTTCGCAGAGAGGACGTGGCGGTTTGGCGTTCACTGTTCATGATCGGCGCAGCTCAGAAAGTAAACTTCACGCAGCCGAAAAGAGAGAAAAGCGTGCGGCTGGTGTAGATGTCTTTGAAGCCCTGGCCAGGCTGCAGGGCGGAAGCACCGCCGGTGAGCACGATGTTTTCGGACAGAGGCGGGCGGTATTCGACGCCGATGCCGAAGTCTTCGCCGATGGTGTGGTGAACGGGCGATTGGAAGAGGAGAAATTCGAGCGGCTCGGTGCGTTCGAAACGGAGAAAGTTGAAATTCGCAAAGCCCCTCAGCTTGGGAGTGATATCGAAGTCGGCGCCGGCGTTGGCCAGGAAGATGCCGGGGTTGACGAAATTAGCCTGCCCTTCTTCTTTGCTGGCGCGGAGAGAAGGAATGAGGCTTCCGGGTGTGGTGAGAAGAATGCCGGAGCCGAGAAGGCGAATGGCTTCGCGATTCCAGAAGCTGAAGAGGCCGCCGGCAAAATTGGGCAGGTCGACGATGGAGTCAAAGCCGCGGGCGCGGCCATCGCGAGGATTGGCGTCGCCGGAAGTGTAGAAGGCGGAGACGCGATAGCGGATCCAATCCTTATCGTAAGAGATCTCAGCGGCGGCCATCTGCGCGTTGACGGTGACGCGGCGTCCAGCGATGGGATTAAAAGTGTCCTCACCGATGGCTTCGTAGAAAGCGTGCGTGAGATTGAGCCGGTGAATGTGGCCGCTGCCAAGCCAGCCGAAATAGCCGACGCGAATGCCGTGAAGGATGGGGCCGGCGCCAGGATTTTGGTTGATGACATTGCCGATGGGCGCGGGGCGAACGAAGAAGCCATCGTCGTCATAGTGAAGGCTGGGATCGTCTTTGTTCCAGGCGGCGACGAATTCCGCGGTGTAACCGGGAAAAAAGAAGTCTTGCAAGTAAATGCTGCCGAGAAGGACCTGCTGGTGGCGGCGGTCGAAAGTGTTGAGTCCGCTGTTGGTGTTTTTTTCAATGAAGTGAAAATAGGCGAAGTTGTATTCGATGCGATCGCTGTGGAAGTCGCCGAAGATGCGCAGGGCCGGTTCTTCGTCGACAAAAAGAAAGCCGCGGAAGTCCGCGTTGAACTGCTGGATGCCAGCGCGCGCGGAGATGAAGTCGTAGTTGGGACCGAGGTCATGGAGCTTCACTTCGACGAAGGCTTCCTGGAGGCCGACGTGATGGTCGAAGCGGTTGGTGCCGCTGCGGGGATCAGGGCCGACGAGGCCGAGCTCGCGGACCCTCAAATTGTTGAGGCTGAGCTCCGGGGTGATTCGAATCCGCCAGTCCACGGGTTTGAAGGCAGCGTCGCCGTGGAATAAATCAAATGTGAAACGAAGCGTTTGATCGAAAAAAGCTTGTTCGCCTTTGCCAAAGAAACCGGAGCTGCCCGGGTGCGCGCTGCTGACGTTGCTGGGCGAGGGAACACGACGGCCATCGACAAAGGATTCGGAAGAGGCGGTAACCTTCAAAAAGGTTTGCTGGCCGAGAAGCGCGGGCCAGATGGGCTCGTCGCCCTTGAAGCGATTTCGATTGAACGGGTCGAACCAGCTGGGCTTGGTGTAAATGTACTCGCCTTTCTGCGAGTAGCGGCGGTAATCGGGCTGCTCGAGGGCCCAGCGGTTTGGAATGGTGTTGTAAACGTCCGCGACAGGAGGAAGCGTGTCCGGCGAAATGTTTTCGATGTAAGCGGGATCGGAATCGAGGCGATGTCGAAACTCGCGATGCGTTCCGAACGGAGGTTGCGATTCGGCAGAAAGTGCAGGACCAAGCTCGGGGAGACGCGGGAGGCGCGAGCGCGCCTCCATGGCCGCGACGGTGACGAGAGAGATTTCAAGGGTCACAACTTCGTTTGGCTGCAGGGCAAGATCGGGAAGAACGAACGGTGCGTAATCCCTGGCCTCGACGCGGATGTGGTACTGGCCCGGCGGCAGAGGGAAAACTCGGAAGACACCTTCTCCTGAAGTGGTGGCGCTGAAGATTTCGCCGGATTGGACGTTGCGGAGGGTCAGAGCCGCTGCAGGCACCGGAAGAATGATATTGGAGAAGCCCGAGTCGCGGACGACGCCATCGATTGCGGCGGTGGTCTGCGCCTGCTGGCGGGGGATGCGCAGTGGCGGACCGGATTCGCGAGATTGTTTTGCGGAGTCTTGAGGCGCGGGAGGAGATTGATTTGGAAGATTTGCGGCGGCGCGCGGCGCAAAAACGAGGCAGGCAAAGCAGCAAACCGCGCAGAACGCGCGTCGAGCTTGCCGCGGAGAGAAAAGGATCATGGGTTCGGCCTGAACGGATTCGATGAAAGAAACAGGATTCGCGTACTAGATAACAATATCGACGAGCAGCGAGCAACACTTTTCCCGGAGGAGTGGAGTCATTCGATAACACAACGAAAGGCATGATACGTTCACCAGTTCGCCGCAAGGGACCGGCAAAAGCGTTGAGCGGCGACAAACGAGTGTGATACGAACGCAAGTACTCTCGTGATGGAAACAACTCATACACTGCGGAAGCTGGTGGAACCGCGGCGCGCGTTACAGCAGCGAAAGAAAACTTTAATTCTGGGCATTTTCCTGGAGTTGGGAATCGCCGGAGTGCTCGCGATGCCGCTGATCGGATGTGGAGGCGGAAGCAGCGCCCCGGTTGCGCCGCCGCCAATTCCCGCGGTGCAAGCTCTGCGGGTAGTCGACGTGCAGAATATCGTGCAGGCAGCGGTGAATTCCGTGAATGTCGATATGGCCGTGGCGGTGGTGGACCGCGCGGGATTCGTGTTGGGTGTGTTTCGAACGCAGAATGCACCGGCCACTGCGGTTGGAAATTTTGGGCAGACGCAGAACGCAAACGATGTGGCCGTGGCGCTGGCTAGGACAGGCGCGTTTTTCAGTAACGATCAGGCGCCTCTCTCGTCGCGAACCGTGCGGTTCATCAGCGGGATTCATTTCCCGCCCGGTGTGATGAATCAGCCGCCAGCGGATCTTTATGGCATTGAAAGTACCAATCGCGGCTGCACGCTGGTGAACGCTCCCATCTTCCAGAGCAAGATTCCTCCTTCACTCGCGTTGGGAGGCGGATTCGGGCTCGGAGTGATTACCGGCAAGGCCGACATCGCGGATTCGAATGCGGCGGCCGCGAATCCGGGCGGCGTGCCGATTTTTTACAAGAATGTGGTGGTTGGCGGAATCGGTGTGGTGACAACGTCGGGCGACCTGAATGTTGCGGAGTATGCAGCCTTCGCGGGATCGACTGCGGCGCGCAGCGGGCCAACGGATACGTTTGGGCCAACGCCGACGGTTCCGGGAGTAGTTTTTATCGGAGGCATCGCGCTGCCCTTCGTGAGTCAGACCGCGCGGCCTTCCGGTTTTTCTGCGGGGCCCGTTGCGGGAACGGGAAGTTTTTTCGTGACGCCGGCAAACAGTCAAGGGCAGCCGCCAGAAGGCGATTTGATTGCACCTGCGGCGGGACCGCTGGGTGGTTTGAGTGCGGCGGATGTGAAACAAATTTTGGATAACGCCGAAGCAACGGCGAATACCACGCGCGCAGCGATTCGGTTGCCGCTGGGTTCGAAAGCGCGGATGGTAATCGCGGTGGCAGACTTGGATGGAACGATCATCGGCTTGCGGCGGATGCAGGATGCCACGGTGTTCAGTATCGATGTGGCAGCGTCCAAAGCGCGGAACATGGTGTACTTCAACAGTGCGTCGCGGACGGCCGCGGACTTGAACGGCGTGCCGATGGGCACGGCGGTGACAAACCGGACGATCGGCTTTGGGGCGCAGCCACTCTATCCGCCGGGAATCGATGGTTCGAATGCCGGACCGTTCTTCAACCTCTACACGATGGACCTGGCGAATCCCTGCACACAGGGATTTCAAAGTGGTGCGGCCAATTCGAACAAGAGCGGAGTAATTTTCTTTCCAGGGAGTGCGGGTTTATTTCGAAAGGGAGCTCTGGCCGGTGGATTGGGTGTGAGCGGCGACGGCGTGGATCAAGACGACTATGTGACCAGCGGCGGCACCAAAGGATTCGAAGCGCCCACAAATATCCGAGCGGATCAAATTATGGATCAGGGCGTGCGGCTGCCGTACTTCAAATTTCCGAGAAATCCCACCAACTAAATTCCACAAATCAGCGGCGACGCGCCGATTTCTTTCCACTGGTGATTTTTGTGAGCGCGCGTGTGTACGCTCGGATGGTTTCAGGAACGGCCTGGCTATAAACAAACTGTCCTTCGCGGCGGCATTCGATGAGGGCCGCTTCGCTCAATATCTTGAGATGGTGTGAAACGGTTGCAGGGGTTACGCCGCGCATCGAAACGATTTCGCCGCAGTTCATGTGCCTGCTGGCGGAGATGGCTTCAAAAATCCGGAGACGCGTCTTGTCGGCGAGGGCTTTCGATATTTTTTCAACGTGAGCGCGGTCCATGGGTGTGCCCGAAGTGTAGCGGACCTGGCGTCCTTCCCGCCACAAAGATCCACACTCCGGAAAAGAAAGCTAAGAACGATGCAACCAAATACTTCGATAGTCATCTAAATGTCGAAATCTAGAAAGCGCCAGCAGCGGCGGGGGGCAGGCCCCCACCGTCGAGCAGCTTTCCGTCAAATTCTGTTAGAGAAGGGAGATCAACATGAAGAGACTCGAAGGAAAAGTAGCGGTTGTAACCGGGGGCAACAGCGGCATCGGGCTGGCCGCGGCGAAGCGCTTGCAGGAAGAAGGAGCGCGCGTCGCCATTGCGGGCCGCAGCAGGAAAACGCTGGACGAGACGGTGAAGACGATCGGCAATGGCGTGCTGGCGGTGCAGGCAGATGTCTCGAAATTGGCGGACATCGATAAGCTGTACGCGGAGGTTACGAAGAAACTGGGGAAAATCGATATATTGTTCGTGAACGCCGGAGTCGCGAAGTTCGCCCCGTTTGCAGAGACATCCGAGAGCTTGTACGACGAGCAGTTTGACATCAACATCAAGGGGGCGTACTTCACGATCCAGAAAGCGCTGCCGCTGCTGAATGACGGCGCGTCAATCATATTGAATAGCAGCGTGGCGGGCAGCAAAGGGATGGCGGGTGCGAGTGCATATTCGGCGACGAAAGCGGCGTTGCGCTCTTTGGCCAGAACTGCGGCGGCGGAATTGGTAGGGCGCGGGATCCGTGTGAACACTGTCGCGCCTGGACCAATTATCACGCCCATCTTTGGGAGAACCGGGCTATCGAAGGAAGCCATCGATGAATTCGCGAAGGAAGTAGTTGCAAAAGTTCCGATGAAGCGGTTTGGGCAGCCCGAGGAAGTGGCAGGTGTCGTTGCGTTCTTGGCTTCGCAAGACGCGTCGTACATTACCGGTGTGGAGATCAAAGTCGATGGCGGAATGGGACAAATCTGAATCGCTCAAGCGGTTGACAGAATGCGGAAGGGCGGCCAGTGGTCGCCCTTTTTTATGGTGAGCTCATTTGTTCCCGTCTGACGGATCGGATGAAGAGGAAGTGTTGATGTCCAGAAACCATGAATGGGATGTATCGCCAGGAGCGTAGCAGTTGCCGTTTTTTGCGTAGCCCAAACAGCGAATTGCAGTTTCCCTATCGCGGGGAGAACGGACAAACTGCCAAATCCGCGCGTAGGCAATGCCGCTCTTCGAAGGGGGCGGAGGATTTTGCGGGACAACGCATCCGGGCGAAGGAGCGCAGGCGTCGTTGTAAACCCAGTAGACGAGCACCGTGGGAGCGAGCTCCTTACGGATGAAGTCGGAGGTAATGAGCGTGAGTCCCTCGCCTTCATCAATCGGGATGGAGGAACAATAGATGCCCGCGCGGAAGCCGAGGCGAGAGAGTCCGGAGGCCCAGAGTTTTAAGTAGGTGAAGTAGGTGCTGGGCAAACGGCCACCCTCCTCTACGTCCAGAAAAATGATGGAGCCTGGAGGGAAACCTTCGCGGCGTGCGGCAGCAGACGCGGTCTGCGTATCTTCAGCGACGCGCTTGAGAGTGTAAGGATCATCACGCAATTGACCTGAAGTTGGCCCCGCGAACAGCAATGCAAAACCAAATCCTTGCGAACGAAGAAGGTCGCGTTTGCCGGACCAGGAATTGGAATTTTCACCGGGAGGAGGGCCGAGCCAGTAGCCTGTAAAGGAAAAGGATTTGCGCAGAATAGGCATCGCGGCGTCGCCTGGGTAGTCGTTCCGATCGAAGCCGAGGTACGCCCGCGGGGCGGAAGTTTGCGGCGAAGGAGCGGGCGCCGCAAACAAAAGGCTGAAGAATAAGAGAGCCGTTGTGCGCATGGAATTATCCTTCGCGGAGCTTGTGGCCGGCGAGGTTGCCGAGGCCGTCGTAGGCGGCGTACTTGTAGAGTTCACTGAGCGTCGGATAATTAAAGACCTGCTCGATAAATTCGTCGATGGTGAGGCCGTTGTCGAGGACCATCATGCCAATGTGGATGAGTTCGGTGGCGTTTTCGCCGATGATGCTTACGCCGAGGAGTTTTTTATCGACGCGGGCGAAGATGAGCTTGAGCATTCCTGCTGTATCGCCGGTGATGTGACCTCGCGCGTTGTTTTCGTAAAGCGCGCGGCCAACGACGCAGTCGATTTTCTTTTCCTTGCAGGATTCTTCGGTCTCACCAGCGGCGGAAATTTCCGGAATCGTGTAAATGCCCATCGGGAGCAAAGAGGCAACTCGCTCTTTGTACTTCAAACCAAAAGCGTGACAGACGGCGACGCGGCCTTGCTCCATCGAAGTAGAAGCGAGCGCGGGGAAACCGATGACGTCGCCGGCGGCATAAATATGCGGGACAGACGTGCGGTAGTGTTCGTCGACGGGAATATAACCGCGATCATTGATGGCAAGGCCGGCTTTTTCGAGGGCGAGGCCATCGACAGCAGCGCGGCGGCCCGCGGCGAATAGGGCGGCATCGGTTTCGAGGATTTTGCCGCTCTTCATGGTCAGGCGCACACCACTGGCGGAGTTTTCGGTTTTGACCGGGCGTTCGTTAAACAAGAAATGCATGCCAAGAGCGGCGAGGCGGTCGCGGAGACGATCGGAAATCTCATTGTCGAGAAAGGGGAGAAGACGATCGCGCCCGTCCACGAGAGTGACATCAACGCTGAGGGCTTTGAAGATGGAAGCGTATTCGCAGCCGATGACGCCGCCGCCGATGACGGCGAGGCTTTTTGGGATGCGGTCCATCTGAAGAAAGGTGTCGGAGTCAAAAGTGTGAATGTCGTCGAAGGCAATTTCCGAGGGACGATGGGGCTTGGACCCCGTGGAAATGAGGATGACATCACCATTTAGATGGCGTGTGGCGTTGGAGCTTGCGACGGTAACGGTATGAGGGTCCTCAAAGGATGCCTGGCCGCGGATGAGTTCGATCTTATGGAGTGCGAGGTTCTTCAGAACGCGCCGGCGCTCCATGTCGACGACTTCACGCTCGTGGTGCATGAAGTCGTGGACAGTAAGATTCTCCTTGAGGGAGTAGTCAATTCCGTAGAGGCCGCGCTGCTTGAGGCCGGAAAAGTAGAGAGCGGATTCGCGCAGGGTCTTGCTGGGAACGGTGCCGGTATTGATGCAACTGCCGCCCATATGCTCGACGCGCTCGATGATGGCAACGCGTTTGCCGAAATAGGCGGCTTGGGCGGCACCCTTTTCACCAGCAGGGCCGCAGCCGACTACGATGAGATCGAACGTGTCACTCGAAGTCACGAATCCCTCCGCAGAGTTCTCACGTATGGACCAGCTATCCGCTTCCCGGAGAATTGTAGGAGAAGTGGAGGCCAAACGCGGAAGTTTCTTGTCCGTGGGTAGTGGAGAAGTTTCGGTTCAGATATTCCAAGCATGACGGATCATGCGGAGACAGCGGAAATGGTGGGCGAGTCTGCCGTAGACCGAATGATCGTCCGCCAGGAGGTGGGCGTCCGGGCGAGACGGCCTCTCTGGGGCAGTTGGTTAACCATAATACGCCCGCACCCCATGTTGCTTCTAAAGGAGAAGGCCCGGGAATACCGGCGGCGAGGGGATCGGCTACAAATTAAAAAGCGGGAGCAGCGCTCCCGCACTCCAAAACGGATGAATATCTGAGGGGGATGTTACTCGGATTGACACTTATTGTCAAGTAAAGAGAGCTGGGCTTGGGGCCCTCCGCTACGAATAACCACACTTTTCCTCTTCTTCCCGGAACACACCTGCTCCCCCTGAGCCGGATTCACAAGGTTAAGGTTGTGGATTTGAGTGAGCGTGAACGGCCCGTTTGACTATTTTGAGGGTCTTCGCGCTCGACGACATCATGCTCCAGGAGCTTTCATCTGTGAATTTATATAGTCCGAAAACATCGAAAGGCAACAATGCCATTGTTTTTGCCTGCGGGGGGAGAAGGCCGACGTCTTTGAGTCTGGGATCAGATTCGCTCATCCGTGACAAAAAGAAGATAGCCTCCTTTCCCGGCTCAACGACATTTAGGGCATCAAAGGAAACCATGTCTCCGCCGCTGACGAATAGTTTCACAATCTCGCTATTTTTGACTGCCCCTTCTCCTTTAAGCACGTCGACCACCTTTGCGTAAAAACGTCGGCCGACAACCTGATCGTTAAGTTGAGCGACATCAGGCACGCGGCCCGGCGCAAGCGCAGCCTTCAATTTGGCACGGTCCACGATCTCGTCTGGCTGTGACGCAGGGATTGCCACAACTGCGCCGAACTAATTCTTTGCAGATTCTTTCACGTTCTTTGTCGCCAGGAAAGGACATCTGGGCGGGAGCCAGTAAGGGCCCCATAAGCAGAAAGCCGAGGATTTGGATTGCTCTGATCATCTTGCCGGTCCTCCGGTGTTCGTCAAAACGGTTACTGCGGCAACGGGAAATGTGTGTACACCAGAGGTACACGGAAAGGGACGGGCCGAATAACTCATTCATCTTCAATAAGAAAGACTGGTGCCCGGGGTGGGAGTCGAACCCACATGAGGAAAAATCCCCGGAGGATTTTAAGTCCTCAGCGTCTGCCATTCCGCCACCCGGGCAGGGCAGATAAGAAAAAGTAACATGCGCGGGGACTGCGCTCAATTCAAATCGCAGACCGGCGTCTGGACCTGGTTGTTAGTTTTGAGTTTTCCGTAAGCGATAGAAACTCTTGCCTGTTCTGTATTTCCCCCATTGTATTTCAGACTTACTGTTTACGGTTGCCAGTGTGGTGTCCCGGAAATAACCGCAAATGGTTCGAGTGTTCTTTGGGCCGGCGGAGAAATGCCGAACGCAGAGTTCACAGAGAGCACGGAGGATACGGAGTGTAAAGAAACGGCGGAAACCATTTCAGGGTATTTACGGGACGGGACACTAGACGGACGGTGCGCAGCTCCGAAACAGTTTCCAGGGACGTGTTCAGGCGAGCGAGTTTTTTCGTTTTGGCGTAAAATCTCTTGACCCGATCCGTAACGCGGTGCATCTAAAATCTGACGTTGAGCTGCGGGTGTCCTCCTGCCCGCGACAGGAGCTAATGTGAGTCAGCCGAAGAGCCAGCCGGACCTTGACCTGCTAAGCATCAATACCATCCGAACCCTGGCGATCGACGCGGTCCAACAGGCAAATTCAGGGCATCCCGGCGCCCCGATGGGTCTTGCTCCAGTGGTCTACGCTCTGTGGCAAGGGTTCCTCCGCTACGACCCTATGGATCCCATATGGCCAAATCGCGACCGTTTTGTTCTGTCCGCCGGCCACGCTTCGATGCTCCTTTACGCCACGCTCCACTTGACCGGAGTGCGCGCCGTCAATACCCAAGGAAAAGTTACAAACGATCCTGCTGTGTCTATGGAGGAGATCAAGCGCTTCCGGCAAATCGACAGCAAGACCCCTGGACATCCTGAGTCGCACATAACTTCTGGAGTGGAAACGACAACCGGGCCGCTGGGGCAGGGGGCTGGAAATAGCGTGGGGATGGCCATTGCCGGCAAATGGCTGGCGGATAATTTCAATCGCCCCAGTTTTGAAATTTTCAACTTCAACACCTACGCGATCTGCGGAGATGGCGACCTCATGGAAGGAGTAGCGTCGGAAGCCGCCTCCCTCGCTGGCCATCTGAAGCTGTCCAATCTGTGCTGGATCTACGACAACAACCACGTAACGCTGGACGGTCCCGCCGAATGGTCCTTTAGCGAGGACGTGATGGCGCGTTTTGCGGGCTATGGATGGAACGTCACGCACGTCACGGACGCAAACGATTTGGACATGCTGGCCGGTGGCTACGAAAATTTTCTCAAATCGAAAGACCGGCCGACGCTCATCGTGGTGGATAGCCACATCGGGTACGGATCGCCGCACAAGCAGGATTCCTACGAAGCGCATGGCGAGCCGCTGGGCGAGGCGGAAGTCAAACTCGTGAAGAAAAACTACGGGTGGCCCGAAGATGCGAAGTTTCTGGTCCCCGACGGAGTCTACGACCGGTTCAAGAATGGCGTGGGGAAGCGTGGAGCCGAGGCCCGCGCGGCATGGAAGGCGAAATTCGAGGAGTACAAGAAACAGTTTCCGCAACAGGCCGAACAACTGAACAGGATGCAGAGCGGCCAATTGCCTGACGGCTGGGACAAAGACTTGCCGAGCTTTCCCGCCGATCCAAAGGGCATGGCGACGCGCGAGTCCTCAGGAAAAACGCTGAACGCGCTGGCGAAGAATATCCCGTGGCTGATTGGCGGATCGGCGGACCTGGCCAAATCCAACAAGACGAACCTGACGTTTGACGGAGCGGGAGACTTCTACCCGCATCAGTATCGCGGGCGCAACATCCACTTCGGCGTGCGGGAACATGCCATGGGCGCGATCGTGAACGGCATGACACTGACGAAACTCCGCGCGTTCAGCGCAACGTTCTTTAATTTCAGCGACTACATGCGGCCGAGCATGCGCCTCGGCGCACTGATGGAAATCCCCGCGATTTACATTTTCACGCACGACTCGATCGGCGTGGGAGAAGACGGGCCGACGCATCAGCCCATCGAACAACTGGCGTCCTTGCGCGCGATGCCAAACATGCTGGTTCTGCGGCCGGGCGATGCCAATGAAGTGGTGGAAGCTTACAAAATCATCCTGCAACATTCTCATGGGCCCTCGACCCTCGTGCTGACGCGCCAGGCCATGCCCACGTTCGATCGTACGAAATATGCGCCCGCCTCAGGCGTCGCGAAGGGCGCTTATGTTCTCGCAGATGCTCCGGGCGGGAAGCCCGATGTGATCCTCATGGGCAGCGGCAGCGAAGTATCTCTTTGCGTGGAAGCCGGCGAAAAATTGAATGCGGCCGGCATCAAGGCGCGGGTCGTCAGCATGCCCTCATGGGAGCTGTTCGAACGCCAGGAGGCCGCGTATAGGGAGAGTGTCCTCCCTGCGAGTGTGAGCTCGCGGGTTTCCGTGGAGATGGCTTCCACGTTTGGATGGGAGCGCTACGTTGGCCTCAAGGGCAAAATCATCGGGATGCGCAGCTTCGGCGCATCGGCACCGCTGAAGGACCTGTTGAAAAAGTTCGGCATCGAAGCAGACAAGGTCGTGGCGGCGGCGAGGGAAGCCCTCGGAAAGTGAAACGGCAATGAAGATCGTGATTGGCTCGGACCACGCTGGATTTCAGATGAAGGCAGCCATGGGCGATTTGCTGCGCTCGCTGGGACACGATGTGCTGGATGTCGGTGCGTTCAATGAAAACCCATCCGACTATCCGGACTTTGCCGAAGCCGTGGGCCGGGCGGTCCTGGACCGCAAGGCCGAACGCGGTGTGCTCATCTGCGGCAGCGGCGTCGGAGCGAGCGTGGCAGCAAATAAGCTGCCGGGGATCCGGGCGGCGGTGTGCCACGATTCCTATTCCGCGCATCAGGGCGTGGAGCACGACGATATGAACGTGCTCGTGCTCGGTTCGCGCATCATCGGCTCGAAGCTCGCAGAGGACTTGGTGAAGGCGTTCCTGGCCACAAAATTTACGAACGAAGAACGGCACGTGCGGCGGCTTGGAAAAGTGAAAGCACTGGAAGCAAAGTTTGCGGCAGGCTTGAAACAGTAAGAAAAACGAGTGGTATTCGAAGCGAGAAGCGCGCCCAGGCAGCTGAGGCGTACAATAGGATTTCGAAACTTATTCGATGTGAAGGAGAACGGGTATGACGACTACCACGACGATCCCAAGCATAGGCACCGGCCAGGGAGCGAACCCACTGAAGGGGCTGCTCGCCTACGGACAATCCCCCTGGATGGATTACATCCGCAGAGACCTGCTCACCAGCGGACAGTTGAAAAAGTATATTGAAAACGACGGCCTGCGGGGCATGACCTCGAATCCGGCGATCTTTGAAAAAGCCATCACGGGAAGCAATCTGTATACCGACATCCTGACCTCGCCCGACGCGAAGAAGCTCGATGCCAATGGCCTCTTCGAGAAAGTCGCGATTCGCGACGTGCAGGACGCTTGCGACATTTTCAAGCCGGTGTATGCGGAAACGAAGCGGCGCGACGGTTACGTGAGCCTGGAAGTCTCACCGTTTCTTGGCTTCGACACGAAAGCCTCGCTCGCGGAAGCCCGCCGCCTGTGGAAGGCCGTGGATCGCCCCAACGTCATGATCAAGATTCCCGGCACGCCCGAAGGCCTCCCCGCCATACGCCAGGCGCTCGAAGAAGGTATCAACATCAATATCACTCTCCTCTTCGCACAGTCCGCTTACGAGAAAGTCGCCGAAGCGTTCCTATCCGCCCTCGAAGCTCGCGCTGCAAAGGGCCTGGACATCAGCCAAATCGCCAGCGTCGCCAGCTTTTTCGTCAGCCGCATCGATACCCTAATTGATAGCAAGATCGATGAGGAACTCAAGACTGCGACGGATGCCGGCCAGAAAGCTCTGTTCGAAAGCCTCCGCGGCAAGGTGGCGATTGCCAATGCCAGGCTCACTTACAAGAAGTATCAGGAACTTTTTGGCGGGCCGCGTTGGAAGGCCCTGGCGGCCAAAGGCGCGCAGACTCAGCGCCTCCTCTGGGCTAGCACCAGCACCAAGAATCCAAAGTATCGCGATGTGATGTACGTCGAAGAACTGATCGGCGCAGACACTGTGGACACGATTCCCCCGGCCACCTTTGATGCCTTCCGCGATCACGGCAAGCTGCGCCCCAGCCTTACTGAAAATGTCGAAGGAGCCGCGAAGACGATGGCGGACCTTGCCAAAGCAGGCATTTCGATGAAGGAAGTGACCGACAAACTTTTGGTGGACGGCGTCAAGCTATTTGCCGACGCCTTCAAGACCCTGCTGGATGCCGTGGGCAAAAACGCAGGGGTGCGTGCGTGAGCCTAAACTACCAGACCTACAAGTTGCCCGGTCCGCTTGCAGGGGCGGTTGCTCCATCGCTCGAAGAGTGGAAAAGGAATAATAAAGTAGCGCGCCTCTGGCAGAAGGATGCTTCGCTCTGGAGTGGCACGGACGAGAGTAATTGGCTCGGCTGGCTCACCATCACCGAAGAACAGCTCGCCCACATTGACGCGCTCAAGCAGATCGCCGAGGACGCGAAGAAGGCGCGATTCAAACATGCGCTCTTACTGGGCATGGGCGGCTCCAGCCTCTGTCCCGAAGTTCTGCGCATGACCTTTGGAAAGATCAAAAGCTATCCTGAGCTGCACGTTCTCGATTCCACCGATCCTGCGCAAATCAAGGCCATCGAAGCGAAAGTGGACCTGAAGAGCACGATTTGCATCGTCTCGAGTAAATCGGGAAGCACGCTCGAGCCCAACATTTACAAGCAATACTTTTTCGAGCGCGTAAAAGCCAAGGTGGGCGAAAAAGAAGCCGGCAATCGCTTCATTGCCATCACCGATCCGGGATCCAAGTTGCAGCAGGTCGCCGAAGCCGATAGGTTCCGCAAGATCTTCATGGGTGTGCCGAGCATCGGTGGACGCTATTCGGCGCTCTCCAACTTCGGCATGGTGCCCGCCGCCTTGATGGGGCTGGATGTTGCAAAATTCCTGAAAAACACCGAAGAGATGGTCAAAGCGTGTGGCGCTTCTTCTGCCGCCGATTCCAATCCAGGCGTCATCCTGGGAACCATACTCGGCGTCGCGGCGAATCATGGCCGGGACAAGATTACGATCGTCACTTCGCCGGGAATCTTCGATCTTGGCGCGTGGCTCGAACAATTGATTGCCGAATCCACCGGAAAAATCGGCAAAGGCATTATTCCAGTGGATCGCGAACGCCTCGCCAAGCCAGCTACCTATGGCAACGATCGGGTCTTCGCCTACCTGCGCCTGGCATCGAAACCCAACAAGGCGCAAGATGCCGCCGTTGCCGCGCTCGAAAAAGCCGGGCACCCCGTCGTGCGCATCACGCTGCCGAATACTTACAATCTCGGGCAGGAATTTTTTCGTTGGGAAATCGCCACAGCCGTCGCTGGTTCTATCATCGGGATCAACGCCTTCAATCAGCCGGACGTCGAAGCCAGCAAGATCGAAACCAAGAAATTGACGAGCCAGTACGAAACGACCGGAAGCCTTCCGCCGGAATCGCCTTTCTTCGAGAAGAAAGGCATCAAACTTTTCGCGGATGAAAAGAATGCCGCCGCGTTGAAAAGCGGCACGAAACTTGCCGACGTTTTGAGAACGCATCTCTCACGCCTTGGCGCGGGTGACTATTTTGCAGTCCTCGGCTACATAACGATGAATCCCGCGAATGAAAAAACGCTGCAGGTTATCCGGCACGCTGTGCACGACAAGAAAAAGGTGGCCACGGTTCTAGGCTTTGGCCCGCGCTTCCTGCACTCCACCGGACAAGCCTACAAAGGTGGTCCTAACAGCGGCGTTTTTCTACAGATCACCTGCGACGATGCAAAGGATCTTCGGGTGCCCGGGCAGAAATACACTTTCGGGATCGTGAAAGCTGCGCAAGCCCGCGGTGACTTCGCGGTTCTTGCCGAACGTGGCCGCCGCGCCTTGCGCGTCCACTTGGGAAAGAACCTGAAATCAGGGCTCGCAACGCTGGCCAGGGCCGTGCAAAAAGCAATCGCATAATACGCTGAACCATTTCTTTCACACAGAACGAGGAGCGCAGACGATGCAGCTTGGGATGATCGGATTGGGAAGGATGGGCGCCAACATGGTTCGGCGCCTGCAAAAAAACGGTCACAAGTGCGTCGTGTATGACCGCAGCGCGGAATCCGTCAAACAACTGGAAGGTGAAGGCGCAACTGGAGCAACGTCGCTCGATGAATTCGTCAAAAAACTGCAACAGCCGCGCGCGATCTGGCTCATGGTGCCAGCCGCGGTGGTCGACGCCTCGCTACACGATTTGGTGGACAAACTCGAAGCCGGCGACACCGTGATCGATGGTGGAAATTCCTACTACATCGATGACATCCGCCGCGCGAAAGAACTCTCCGCCAAGGGAATCCACTATTGTGACGTGGGCACCAGCGGAGGCGTCTGGGGCCTCGAACGCGGCTATTGCCAGATGATTGGCGGCGAGACAGACGTCGTGAAGGGCCTTGATCCGATTTTCAAAACGCTCGCACCCGGACGCGGCAACGTTGATCGCACACCCGGCCGCCACAAGGTGCCTGGCACCGCCGAGGAAGGCTATCTTCACTGCGGCCCTTCCGGCGCCGGCCACTTCGTCAAGATGGTCCACAACGGCATCGAGTACGGCTTGATGGCCGCATACGCCGAGGGCTTGAACATTCTCAAGCACGCTAACGCGGGCAAATCTCACCGCGAGGCAGACGCGGAAACTACGCCCCTGCGGAATCCCGAACACTATCAATACGATTTCAATCTCGCGGACGTCACGGAAGTGTGGCGCCGGGGCAGCGTCGTGGCATCCTGGCTGCTCGATCTGACCGCCATTTCCCTGCTCGATCAGCCGACGCTCGAACGCTTCTCGGGCCGCGTCTCCGATTCCGGCGAAGGCCGCTGGACCATCCTCGCCGCCATCGAATCCACCGCGCCCGCGCCTGTTCTGACCGCCTCTCTGTTTCAGAGGTTTACCTCGCGCGGCGAAGACGACTTCGCGGCGAAAGTGTTGTCTGCGATGCGTTTCCAATTCGGCGGGCACGTCGAAAAGAAGTCCGGCCATTAGAAATTACGCAAAGCGTTTAGGCTCCGAAGACAGAGAGTTCCAGCGATGATCCCGAACCACCCAGATTCGAATCCCACCGCCGCGCCGTGTGTGATGGTTATCTTCGGCGCGACTGGCGACCTGACCAAACGCAAATTGCTCCTCGCGATTTGCAATCTCGCTCAGGACAATCTTCTTCCCCAGCAGTTTGCCATCGTCGGCTTCGCCACCAACGATTACACCACCGAGAGCTTTCGCAAGATGCTCGGCGAAGAGATTCCCAAGTACGCTCCTGCCCCGGTCGACCTGAAGTTCTGGGAAGGGATCGCCAAGCGCATCTATTACGTTCGTGGCGATTTTCAGGACACCCAAGCCTACCAGCGACTGAAAGAGCAAGTTGAACAGGCCGACAAGCTGCATAACACGCTCGGTAACAGGTTCTTCTATTTGGCGGTCGCGCCAAGGTTCTTCTCCCCCATCGTCAAAAAGCTGGGCGAATGCGGACTGACCAAGGAAGAAAACGACCGCTGGGCGCGCGTGATCGTCGAAAAGCCCTTTGGCCATGACCTGGAATCCGCCAAGCAGCTCAACCAGGAATTGAAGCAGGTTCTGACGGAGAACCAGATCTACCGCATCGACCACTATCTCGGCAAAGAGACCGTCCAAAACGTGATGGTCTTTCGCTTTTCGAACAACATCATCGAACCGTTGTGGAACCGCAATTACGTCGACCACGTGCAGATTACCGCGGCGGAAACCGTCGGCGTGGAGCATCGCGGCGGTTTCTATGAAACCGCAGGCGCTTTGCGCGACATGGTGCCGAACCACCTGTTCCAGCTATTGACCATGACGGCCATGGAGCCGCCGATTTCGTTCGATGCCGATCAAGTCCGCAATAAACAAGCCGAAGTCCTGCACGCCATCCAGCCGCTCAGCCCCGAAGATGTCTTGAAAAACATGGTCCGCGGCCAGTACGGCCCGGGCACGGTGGACGGCCAGCGCGTCGTTGGCTACCGCAGCGAACCGGATGTCGCGCCGGATTCGAATACGGAAACGTTTGTCGCGCTGAAATTGCAGATCGACAACTGGCGCTGGGCGGGCGTGCCGTTCTACCTGCGCACGGGAAAACGGCTAGCGCAACGCACGACGGAGATCGTGATCCAGTTCCGCAGGACACCCTTCGTCCTGTTCCGCAACACCACGGTAAGAAATCTGGAAACCAACCGCCTCGTCATCCATATTCAACCCGAGGAAGGCATTTCGTTGAGCTTCGGCGCAAAGGTTCCCGGATCGGTCATGAAGCTCGGCCTCGTGAATATGGATTTCGATTACTGCACCTATTTCGGATTGGAGCACAGCACCGGCTACGAGCGGCTGCTGCGTGATTGCATGGCGGGCGATGCCACGCTCTTCCAGCGCTCGGATATGGTCGAAGCCGGATGGAATGTGATTCAGCCCATCCTGGACGTCTGGCACGCTTTGCCCGCCCGTGGTTTCCCGAACTATGCGGCAGGTTCGTGGGGTCCTATCGAGGCAGACGAATTGCTGGAACGCGACGGCCGGTCGTGGCGGCGCATCGGGGAAGAAGAAATTGACAAGCGCGGCCGGATCGCCGCTCCCGATAAAGCGGGAATCATCACCTGAGAGGAGCGCGTGTGGAGCGTGAGATTCGAATCCTGGCGGACGGAGCGGCCATCGCAAAACGCGCCGCGCAGGAATTCATTCAAGCCGCCACGGTCGCCGCGCGCGAGAAAGGCGCTTTCAGCGTCTCCCTTGCCGGAGGCAAGACGCCCAAAGCACTCTATAGCCTCCTCGTCACTGATCCGGCGCTCCGTTCGCAGGTCCCTTGGGATAAAATACAACTGTTCTTTGGCGACGAGCGCCACGTCCCACCGGACCATCCCGACAGCAATTTTCGCATGGCGACGGAAGCGATGATTTCAAAGTCGCCGATGAAACCGGGACAGGTCACGCGGATCAAAGGCGAATATCCGGATGCGGGCCAGGCCGCGCTAGAATACGAAAAGGCCCTGCGCGAATATTTCAAGCTGAAGGATGGAGAGTATCCGCGCTTTGATCTCGTGCTGGTGGGAATGGGCAACGAGGGTCACACTCTCTCGCTTTTCCCGGGAACAAAAGCTTTGCATGCAGATGGCCGCATCGCCGTGAGAAACTGGGTGGGCAAATTGTACGCGGAGCGCATCACGCTCACCGCGCCGGCCGCCAGCAACGCCGTGCAAGTCATCTTCATGGTGACAGGCGCGGACAAAGCCCCCGCACTGAAGGCCGTGCTGGAAGGGCCGTTTGAGCCGGAACAATTGCCCGCGCAACTGCTCCAGCCGAAAAACGGAAAACTACTCTGGCTGGTGGACGCTGCCGCCGGCAGCATGCTTTCGATAGGAATTCGAGAATAGTTGACCGGTTTACGGTCACGTTTGATTTGACTGCACGGCAGTCACACTTAAATCGACCGCTTGACGGTCGCACCTGAAATGAGGAGAAAGAAATGGCAACCAGCACGATCCAGGGAAAAATTGAAACCTATCTCGGCGCGAAGGCAGATTCCCTGCTGGGATTCAAGTCGCCGAAAATCGCCAAGGAGCGCCTGCATCTTCCCGGCCCGGACTTTGTCGACCGCATCTACGCCTCGACGGACCGCAATCTTCGCGTACTGGCAAATCTGCAGCGCATGTTTGGCCACGGCCGCCTTAGCGGCACGGGCTATCTCTCGATCCTGCCCGTCGACCAGGGCATCGAGCACTCCGGCGGCGCGAGCTTCGCCAAGAATCCCGATTACTTTGATGGCGGGAACATCGTCACGCTGGCCATCGACGGCGGCTGCAGCGCCGTGGCTTCCACCTTCGGTGTGCTCGGCTCCGTCGCGCGCAAGTACGCCCACAAGATCCCTTTCATCGTAAAGATCAATCACAATGAGCTGCTAACGTTCCCGAACAAGGCCGATCAAATTCTCTTCGGCACCGTGCAGCAGGCCTACGACATGGGCGCGTCAGCCGTCGGCGCCACCATCTATTTCGGCTCCGACCAGAGCGGCCGACAGATCGTGGAGATCAGCCAGGCCTTCGCGAAGGCCCACGAACTAGGCATGGCCACGGTCCTCTGGTGCTATTTGCGCAACAACGCCTTTAAGAAGGACAAGGACTATCACGTCTCCGCCGATCTCACCGGCCAGGCCAACCATCTCGGCGTAACCATCGAGGCGGACATCATCAAGCAAAAGCTCCCGGAAAATAACGGCGGCTATGCGGCGCTCAACATCGGCGATTCCAGCTACGGCAAATTCGACAAGCGCATCTACACCGATCTCTGCAGCGACCATCCCATCGACTTGACGCGCTACCAGGTGGCCAACTGCTACATGGGCCGGGCAGGCTTGATCAATAGCGGCGGCGCCTCCGGCGCAAACGACTTCGAAGAAGCTGTAGCCACCGCCGTGATCAACAAGCGCGCCGGCGGCACCGGCCTCATCTCCGGGCGCAAGGCCTTCCAGCGCCCCATGAAGGAAGGCGTCCAGCTCCTCAACACCATTCAGGACGTCTACCTTAGTCCCGAAGTCACCATCGCCTAGCGCCCAGCTCGGCTCTTGTAGGGGCACGAAACATCGTGCTCGTTCTAATAGAAGGCACTTCCCCAGCGTCGTAGGCGCGAAACGTGTCCAATTGCTCTCAGTAGCCCAAAAGTTGGCTAGCGGTGTGCTTGTTTTTTGCGTTTACTTACGAGAATGAAACTGAGAGCCGCCATTACCGCCGTAATAACCTTCTCGAGCCTCCTGGCCGGGAACTTGCGTTCGAGCGTCTCCTTCCCTCCTTTGCGAGCAAGCCGGTAGGTGACGAAGCCTCCGATCACGGACCAAACGTCGCCATCAAGGCGTAATAAAGCCATAACCCTTGATTGCCTGCAGACAAGACGATCGTCAGCACATCCATGCTTCCTGGGAGTGGAATCACGGAGCTGTCCAGGAGTCCCAGAGGCATAAAACCCAATCCGCCGAGATGGAAGATCCAGCGCCGCACGCTTCGGACTACCGTAGGTGCTACGATCGCAAGAATTTGTCGAGTGAGCATTTCCATTCGAAGCCGGCATCCATTCTCGCATGCAGAATGCGCCTCGTCCTAAATTCGCCTTCGCGCCAATTAAACCATACTTCTAAATAACTGTATAGTAAACTTTATTTGTTAGCTGGCCCAGCCAGAAGAAAAGACGGGTATCGATATGTGGCAGAAAAAGTGTCCAGTTTGTCGGCAACTGATGGAAAAGAAACTTCCCGCCGAGACAGTCCCCTGCACCTGCGGTAAGTACGTCTGGAAGGGCTAGTGCTTCGCGATGTCTTCCGCCATTTCGTTCAGCAATTCGCCCATCATATGAATTGCTGGGGGCGACGCATCCCGGTTCTTTCCGGGCTTCCCGGATATTTCCCTGCCCTTCGTCATGGCCGTGGGCCAGTGCTGAGAAATCGGAATGCCTTGCTCGGAGTACGCAATGGCATAGAGAACATTTGGTTGCAGGTTGTGGGGCACTTTTTCCGTCAAGACGGTAGTGACCGTCGTCGTCGCTGTTCGGTCATAGGTGTAGTGCCACGTTGAGCCGTAGCTCGTCGTGAAAGTTCCGACTCCCGAGAGGGGCGACATGTCGCCCGAAGCAGATATGTTCTTCAGCGGGTCGATTCCAGAAACGGCCGGCGCGGAGGCGTAAAAGACAACCAGGTAATTTTGCGCTCCGGGCATGGGCGAGTCAGAGAAACACATCCCTGGAAACCTCTTCTGATTCTTTTCGTACCAGTTCGCTGCCCATTCCGGAATAGCCAGAAATAGTTTCTCCTTATCCAGGCTTCCTAAGGACACGTTTTTTGTGCACCCCGCTCGTTGCCCATCATTGAATCCATCTTCCTGAGCGCTATCGTAAGAAACTACTTCTGGCGGGCGATTTATCTCCGGCGATGACGTCTGGGGTTCGACAAACACTCCTAGCTTGACGCTTTTTTGTGGCTCACTTGCTGCGACTTCTTCTGCCCCCGGAGCTGCCACCGGACTCGCTTCGGGCATCACTTGTGACGGCGGTGCTCCTGACGATGCAAATACTTCCGTCTTCCCGTCTGACCGAGGTTCGGGAGTTATGACCGGTGTCGTCATAACCGTTGGCAAATTGGTTTCGGCTTTCACAGTAGGCACTGGCGTTTGTGGCGCTGCAAAAACTTCAATCTTCGCTGCGGGCTGAGGCCCGGTGAGTGTCACAGAAGCTGGCGTAATTGCTGCCGGGGTTTCTTCCCGCGTCAACTCAGACGCCGGCGCTTGTGCCGCTGTCAAGGCGTTAGCCTTCTGGCCAGGCTGAAGCGGCGTAGTCGTTGGCGTTTCAGGCGCAGGAACCGTCGGTGCTGCCGTGAGTTTCACTTCAGTGGGTAGCTTCTTTAGCTCCACGATGTCTTCCCGCGCCGCGGCTGCTTGAGCTTGCGAATTTCTTTGATATGCCCGCGCAATATCTCCCAGGCTGGCATTGTGTTTCATCTCAAACCGTACAGACTGCGGCGTTACATTTGCTCCTGGCTCCGTTTCGGGCTCAGGCTCAGGCTCAGTGCCTGTTCGAGGTGTCGCCGCGTCCACTGCCGCGTTTGCTTCTGCTTTTGACTTTGACCGCAACGTTTCGGGCTCGATAATTCCCAGGAGGGCCATGCGTTTCTCCGTCTGGGGGGTTTTTCCGGAAGCTGGTGCAGGCGTCCGTACAACCTCTGGCGGGATTGCATCGGCTTTCACCTTGGATCGCAGCGTCTCGGGCTCGATAATTCCCAGGAGGGCCATGCGTTTCTCGGCTTCTGAGGTTTTTCCGGAAGCTGTTGTGGAGACTGACGAATTTGCTTTGACTTTAGCGGCCTTGCAAACCATTCCATTAACGAGAGCTTCGTCCGACCCTATATTATTACCCGCGGCCTCAAGAGTCCGGCAATCCGAGAATTGCGTATTCTGCGCATAAGTCGGCGAGGGAATTAGCGCCACAAGAACAACTGCAAACGGTATGTATTTCATCGCAATTCTCCTCCTCACAGGATAGCTTGCTGTGGAGTCCCCGGGGCGGCCAATTGACCGCGCACACAGAAGATTAACTGGCCTCTCGGACAGGGTCCGTCACACCCTGTGGAGCTGGCGGGTGCTCCGATCAACCGGTTGGCGAAGGGAATTGAGCGGGGATGGTAGAGCAGTTTACGGACTCGCAGAAAGCATGCATTTCGTGATGCTTCCCGGTCTCAATCATGCTAAGTAGACCGTGGAGGATTTCTGCCCGGCGCCTGAAGCGCAGCAGGGTAAGCCGATCCTTGAAACAAAAGCCAGCCTCGCGCATCACACTTCTGAACATGGCGTAAGGAGAAAATCGTGGCAAACAGGCTGGAGGGAAAGGTAGCGGCAATTACGGGCGGAAGCCAGGGAATCGGGCTGGCCATCGCGAAGCGGTTCGCGCAGGAAGGTGCGGACGTGGCCTTTTGCTACCGCTCGAACAAGGCGGGGGCGAAGGAAGTAGCAGCGGAAATTCAGAAGCTGGGGCGAAAATCCGTTGGATTCCAATGCGATGTAGGCCGCGTTGCGGATGGGCAGAAATTCATCGCAGATACTGTGGCGCAGTTTGGAAAGATCGACATCCTCGTCAACAACGCAGGACTAGAACGCCGCGCCGATTTCTGGGACGCCACTGAACAAGATTACGACGCGGTCCTGAACGTCAATCTAAAAGGCCTTTTCTTCATCACGCAGGAATTCGTGAAACACCGCATGCGGGCGAAGGCCGGCGGCAAAGTCATCAACATCAGCTCGGTGCATGAAGAGCTTCCCTTCCCGCATTTCACTTCGTATTGCGCAAGCAAGGGCGGCGTCAAAATGCTGACGCGCAACCTCTCGATCGAACTCGCCCCGCTCGGCATCACCATCAACAACATCGCCCCGGGAGCCATCGAAACACCCATCAACACGAAGCTGTTGAACGACCCGGTCAAGCTGAAAGCGTTACTCGGAAACATTCCGCTGAAGCGGCTGGGCAGACCAGAAGATGTAGCCTCAATGGCGGCATTCCTGGCGAGTTCGGAATCCAACTACGCGACTGGAACGACGTTTTTCGTTGATGGCGGGCTGACCTGGAATTATCAGGAGCAGTAGAAAAGAAACAGGCCTTCAAGCGGTCTTTGATATTTTTGCCGGTGCTATCTCGCTCAAGCACGAATGAGCGTTGCGGCACGCGCCGCTTCCAGAAGTTTTTTCGCGTTTTCGCGAACGTTGCCTTTCCCGAAAACCGCATTACCCGCGACCAGCAGCTCCGCCCCCGCACGCACCACATCACCGACCGTATCGAGTGCCACCCCGCCATCCACTTCGATGCGGAACGAAAGGCCAAGCTCTTCGCGGACTTCGGCGAGGGTCTTAATCTTGTGGAGAGCGCCAGGAATGAATTTTTGTGCCCCGAATCCCGGATTCACAGACATCACCAGAACATGATGAACCATATCCAGCACTTCTTCCACCATGTGCACCGGCGTGGCGGGATTCAGCACAACGCCTGATTTGCATCCGTGTAACTCAATCTGTTGCAGCGTGCGATGAAGATGAACGCAGGCTTCCTGGTGCACGGAGATCCAGCTGGCGCCGGCTTCCGCAAAAGCGGGAATGAATTCGTCAGGGTGTTCGATCATTAGGTGGCAATCGAGGATGGTGTTGGGAAGAGCTTTCCTCAGCGAGGCCACGACCAACGGCCCAATGGTGATATTCGGCACAAAGTGACCGTCCATCACATCGCAATGGAGCACCGTGCCGCCGCCGTCCAGCGCCGCTTTCGCCTCCTCGCCAAGCCGCGCGAAGTTTGCGGAAAGAATCGAGGGTGCCAGTTCGATGGTCATGGGCAGCGAGCTGCTCCTTCCCTTCCTCGGAGAAAACAGATTATACGCGGAAGTTCTTCGATGCTTGCTGAAAAGTGTGACTCGAAAGAGAATCCGCTCATCACCACGGAATCGTACGGCGTTTCTGGCTGCTCGCGCGTGCGAGCTCAAGTAGCCGCATCACATCCAGCGCCCACTCCGGCGTGACCGCCAGCGCCGCTCGCCCCAGAATCACATCGCGTACATTCGAATAATAATCCCGGTAGTCGCAGATGACCGGGGGAATGCGCCGCCGTTCGAGCGAATCTCCTGAGGGAACGGTAAGTACGCCCCAATTTTCTTCCGGCTCGGCACCCCATGCCGTGTCCGCGGGAATAAATCCGCGCCGCAGGTTGGCCTCTTGTGGATCGAAGGTTTGTTTCACGAAACTGGCTTGCGTGCCGAAAAGGACGAACCGGGGGCGCGGCGCGGCAGCAAGAATGCTGGAACGCAGAACCGCGCGCATGCCGTCCGAATAGTGAAGCGTAATATCAAAGGCATCATCGGCGGCTGCGTTTTCACGTTCCGCTCGAACCTCGGCGGTTACGGCTTCCGGCAGGCCAAAAAGAACCAACGCATGATCGATCAGATGTGGCGCGATGTCGAATAGGATTCCGCTGCCGGGGCACGCGGCCTCACGCCAGGCGTTCGGCTTGAGTTGCGGACGGAAGCGGTCGTAGCTCGTTTCGAAGCGGACGATGCGTCCAAGCGTGCCGGCCTCCACGAGCTGCCGGACGGCCTGAAAATCGCCGTCGTAGCGACGGTTCTGATAGACGGTGAGCAGGCGATTGGCGTCCTTCGCAAACTGCACGAGCGAAACAGCCTCTTCGAGAGTTGTTGTAAACGGTTTATCGACGACCACGTCGCGGCCTGCCTCAAGGCACTGCCGCGCGAACGCAAAGTGCGTGTCGTTCGGTGTGGCGATGACGACGAGGCGAATATCTGTAATCGAGAGCAGTTCGCCCAGGCTCCGCGCGATTCGAACGTCGGGATATTTCTCCGCTGCCTCCGTGCCGCTACGCTGCACGATAGCGGCGAGATGCAAACCAGGCACAGCGCGGATCACCGGCGCGTGGAACGCGCGGCCGGCGAGACCGAATCCTATGAGGCCGACTTCAATCATGGAGAACCATCATTCCGAAGAAGTGAATGCTAAAGAGTATCGAACTTTAGAATTCCAAGCAGAAGGATTTTCCAGAAACGCGAAGTTGCTTGAAAGGGCGGCGTCCTTCAGAATGGCAGGTTGCCCATGAGCGAACAGAATTCAGCCATCACAGAGATGCAAGGGCACCGCAACCTGCTCGTCCTGCTCTTCGCAGGCTTCGTGCTCAGCGGAATAGCTACGACGATCATCGGTCCGATGTTGCCGATTTTTATCCGCAGATGGTCTCTTGATGACGGACAAGCTGGTCTTTTCTCGACGATTCAATTCCTGGCGGCATTGGGAGGCACACTAGCATCCAGCGCGATTGCCGCGTGGCGCGGATATAAGCCAGCTTTGGTTTTGGGTTATGCGCTAATGGGAGGAGGTCTTGCGTGTCTGAACGCAAACACGCACAGCGTTGTGCTGACGGCTACGGCAGTTTTCGGTTTGGGCTATGGATTGATCACTCCGGGAACAAATTTGTTTGTTGCGGAATTGGGAGGGGCAAAGAGCGCGTCACTATTGAACCAGCTCAATTTTGCGTGGGGAGTGGGAGCAATGATTTGTTCCGTATTGATCGCTTTCGCGCTGAAGCACAACACAATCTCAATCCTGCTCGCGGCTACCGCCATCTTCGGTGGAATTCTCGTTGTTGGCCTGTCGTTCACCTCTTTTGGCGTGCAGAAGCACGAAAAGGATGTGAATGCAACGGGAGCAGTATCGCCGGCGATCGGATTGGGAATCACGATTGCCATGGCCGCCATGTTCTTTATTTATGTAGCGATGGAAAATGGCATCGGTTTTTGGTCCGCAGAATACGCCAAACGAGTAGCAAATGGCATCACTTATATGACCACGCTGGCGCCAATGTTTTTCTATGCCGGGCTCACCTCCGGCCGCGCCGCTGCACCGCTGGTTCTAAAAATCCTGCACGAAAGAAAATTAGTGCTGGGCGCCCTAAACTTGGAAGCAGCGGCGTCCGTATTGCTAATTACATCCAGAACGCTACCGGTTGCCACTACGGCCGTTTTCCTGGCAGGCCTCGGATGCGCGAGTGTCTACCCCATTTTTATTGCCTGGCTCTCGCGATGGTATGGAGCAAGAGCGAAAAAAATCGGGGGCATCCTCTTTGCACTCGCTTCTCTCGGGGGATCGGCAGGCTCCGAGTCGATCGGAGTGGTCTCTAAATTTTCCGGTAGTTTGCGCGCAGGATTCCTCGTGCCGCTGTCCTGCGCGGCGATTCTGATTTTTCTGACGCTTCTGCTGCGACGGCAAACAACGGCCTGAGGTATTCTTAGCCCGTGCAGAATGCCGCATCCTCGCAACGCTCCCCCACGAACGGACTGCTGCTGGGGCTGGTGATCACGCTGGCCGCAGTGCTGGCTTACGCTTCCTACATTACGGTTCAGCTCGCCGGCCTGCGAAAACTCCAGAGCGAGATGGTGGATCGAAACCGGAAAGACTCGCTGCAACTGTTGCGCGTCCAGAACGACCTCAATTCCATCGCGCTGGCCATGCGGGACATGCTGGACGCCATGGAACCCTATCCGCTGACGGCATGGACCGCGCAGTTCGAACGCATCCACCAGGACCTGGACACCGGGTTGAAACTGGAAGAGAGCTTGGCCGGAGCGAACCGCACTCCGGAGCAGCGGCTGTTTCTTTCTCAAGCGGTAGCGCAGTTCTGGGACGCCGTGAACCGGATGTTCGGGCTGGCGCAGAACGGCAAGGATGCGGAGGCGCGGGAACAAATTCGACTGTCGCTTCAGGCGCGGCAGCAAGCCCTCAGCACGGCCGTTTCACGGCTGCTGGTGGGAAATAACGAAGGCGAGGAGCAGGGCGCCGCGCGCATCGCTCAGATTTACGATGGTGTGCAGCGGCAGCTCTATATTTTCCTGGCCGCAACGCTCATCGCCATTGTTCTGACAAGCTTGTACCTGATTCGCAGTAACCGCCAGATTTTTGCGCGCCTGGCAGAGCTTTCCGAGCAGCGCAGTGATTTGGCGCAGAAATTGATCTCGACACAGGAATCGACACTGCGGCACATTTCGCGCGAACTCCACGATGAATTCGGGCAGGTTTTGACAGCGATCGGATCGATACTGGGCCACGCGGGCAATCATGCCCCGGAAGGATCGCCCCTCGGCGAAGACCTGAAGGAGGTGCAGGAGATCGCGCAATCGACACTAAACAATATCAGGACGCTCTCCCAGGCGCTTCATCCCGTTCTACTCGAAGAGGCCGGGTTAGAAAGCACTCTCGACTGGTATATTCCCACGGTGGGACGGCAAACGGACCTAGTGTTGCATTACGAGAAGACGGGGCAGCCATTTCCCGTAGAGACGAGCGCCGGCGTGCATATCTATCGCGTGCTGCAAGAAGCGCTGAATAACGTGAGCCGGCATTCCGGGGCCACTGACGCCTGGATCTGGCTGAGATTCTCGCCGGATTCGCTGGAGCTCGAAGTGGAAGATCACGGCACGGGTTTCGTCGCAGAAAAGATGCAGCGCGGGATCGGGTTGGTGGCGATGCGGGAACGCGCCGAATTGATTGGCGGCACGCTGGCAATCTCACCGAGGCCGCAAGGCGGGACCAGGGTGTGTCTCCAGATTCCCCGAATCAAAGTGGATGCCAATGGCGCCTAAGATAACGGTTCTGCTGGCCGACGATCACACTCTGGTACGCCGCGGATTCCGTCGCATGCTGGAAGATGACCCGGAAATCTCCGTCGTTGGAGAAGCCAGCGACGGTAAAGAAGCCGTGCACCTGGCCTGCGAGCTGCGGCCCAGAGTAATCGTGATGGACTGCGCGATGCCGGAACTGAGCGGCATCGAAGCGGCACGAAAAATCCTGGAAAAATTCCCGCAAGCGGGAATCTTGATGTTAAGCATGCATTCCGAGGAAACGCTGGTGAACCAGGCGCTCGAAGCGGGCGCGCGCGGCTACGTGCTGAAAAATGCCATGAACCTCGACCTGGTCAGCGCCGTCAAGAGTATCGCGGCAGGCATGACCGTGCTCGACCCGCAAGTATCCCGCCCAGACACTCTGAAAGGAGAGCGCGGCGGAGGATTGACGCCGCGCGAACTGGAAATCCTGAAACACATCGTGGCCGGCAAGTCGAACAAGGAAATCGCGGCGAATTTGAATCTCAGTGTGAATACCGTTGCGGTCCACCGCGCCAATATCATGGAGACGCTGGGAATTCACAAAACGGCGGAGCTAGTGGTCTACGCGATTCGAAATGGTCTGGTGAACTTGCCTTGAACCGGCGAGACTTCCTTTTCAAAACGATCAGCGCAGGACTAACCACGGCGGCGCCACCTTGGACATTCGCTAATCCAGCCTCTTCCCTAGGATTCCGTCTGACCGATGTTACGAACGCGGCGGGCATCCAGTTCCGGCACAACAGCGGCGCTTATGGCGGCAAATTGCTCCCGGAGACGCTGGGCGCAGGTTGCGCGTTCCTCGATTACGACGACGATGGCTGGCAAGACATTCTGCTGGTGAACGGCATGGACTGGCCCGGACACAAGCGCCAGCGATCCACGCTGCGGCTCTACCGCAACAACCGCAACGGGACCTTTACGGAGGTGACGCGAAGCGCAGGCCTCGATGTCGAAATGTATGGAATGGGAGTGGCCGTCGGCGACTACAACAATGATGGTTCTCCGGACATTTTCATCACTTGCGTGGGGCAGAGCCGGCTTTTTCGCAACACCGGCAAAGGAACTTTCGTTGATGCAACGCGTGCGAGCGGCCTCTTCGGGCGTCAGGGCTTCAGCACCTCCGCGCTGTGGTTTGATTATGATCGGGATGGCTTGCTTGATCTTTTCGTGTGCAATTACGTGCGCTGGACTCCCGAGCACGATGTCTTCTGCAGCCTCGATGGTTCGCACAAATCGTACTGCACTCCGGAAGCGTATCGCGGGGATACTTGCTGGCTCTTCCACAATCGCGGCAACGGAACCTTCGAAGACGTGACCGCCACCAGTGGCATTTTTGACAGCAGCTCAAAGTCTCTCGGAGTGGCGATGCTCGACTACGACCAGGACGGCTGGCCGGACCTATTGGTAGCCAACGACACCCAACCGAATAAGTTGTACCGCAATTTGCGGAACGGAAAATTCAAGGATGTCGCGGTAGAGGCTGGCCTGGCGTTTAGCACAGAAGGAAAGGCCCGCGCCGGCATGGGCGTCGACACCGGAGATTTCGATGGTTCGGGCAAGCCCGGCGTGGCCATCACCAACTTCGACAATGAAATGATCGGCCTGTATCGCGCCACCGCTCCGGGAGTTTTCGACGACCTGTCTATTCCATCCGGCATCGGGGCAGCGTCTAGGAACACTCTCGGATTTGGCTGCATGTTCCTCGATGTGGATCTTGATGGCGCTCTGGACCTGGCGGTGGCCAATGGCCACATCGACGAAACCGTCAGAAATATCCGCGGCAACACCGGATACGCGCAACCGCCGCAGCTCTTCCTGAACCAGGGCGGCGGAAAGTTTCGTGATGTGGCGGACGGGGCCGGACGAGGATTTGAGACTCCGAAAGTTGGACGGGGACTAGCCTACGGCGATTTCGACCGCGACGGTGACCTGGATATCTTGATGACCACCAACAATGGGCCAGCGTACTTATACCGGAACGATCAAGAGGGGCATCCTCGGAGCATTCGATTTCGCCTGAAGGGTACGAGGTCGAATCGCGATGCGATCGGCTCGTCGATCCGCATTTACTACGAGGGGCACACGCAATCGAGGATGGTCCGGGGGGGCTCTAGCTATCTTTCTCAATCGGAATTGCCGGTAACATTTGGTCTCGGCTTGCGTGAAAAAATCGATCGGGTGGTGATCGATTGGCCCAGCGGGCGCACAGAAGAGTACAAAGATCTGCGTGCCGGAAAAGCATACAACTGCCTAGAAACACAGGGGATAGATGCCGAGCCTGACTTCTAATGCTTTTGCATTATTGCCAGCCTCCGCGCTAGAAAATATAACTGTGCCCACAAGCAACATCGCCTCCGGCTCCGCCAGATCCTGGCTCGCTTCGGGGCACCCCAAACTGAATTGCGGCCGGATGTTACTCACACATCCGGCCGGTGTTTTGATAGCCGCAAACCGCGCATCCAGGTGGAGATGATGCAAATTGATTTTGTAAAGCGGTGGTCATCAGGAATCCTGGTTGCGCTGACGGTCAGCGCGGTTTACCTGTACGGATATCCCTCGGCCACGATTTCTTACTTTGTTGCGGATTTGTTTCACATCGCGATCGGAATCGTCTTAACGATTCTCCTCATTTTTTACGTTGTACGCTTGCTCCCCCGCGAAACGCTTCTGGCCCGGCTGGGCTGGATCTCGCTGGCTGCGGGAGCGCTCCTCGGAATCGTGTTGATCAAGATTGGTACGCCCCTTCGGCTGAAGTCGTGGTTGTATGCGCATATTACGTTGTGCGTTGTTGGCACGCTTTTTCTGGCGACGTCGTGGCTCTTTTCAAAAGGATGGCTGGGTGACGGGGTCCTCCAGCGCGGCTTGGGATTTGCCGCGCTGATGCTACTGTCGGCGGGCCTCGCGGCAGGCACATGGTGGACGCGCGAGGTCGCCTGGAAGAACGCGAATCGCATCTCCAATCCGCTGATGCCTCCGGGAACAATGGACAGCGAAGGTGACGGCCCCGAGGGGAAGTTCTTCCCCAGCTCGGCGCAGACCAAACATGGCGGTAACATTCCCTCCAAGTACTTCATGAAATCGGACGCCTGCCAGCGCTGCCATGCGGATATTTATAGGCAGTGGGACAGCTCGATGCACCATTTCTCCTCCTTCAACAACCAGTGGTACCGCAAGAGCATCGAGTACATGCAGGAAGTCGCCGGCGTGCGTTCGTCCAAGTGGTGCGCGGGCTGCCACGATCCTGCGCTGCTCTACAGCGGTTTGTTCGATACGCCCGTCAAGCAAATTGTTGATCGCCCGGAAGCTCGCGCCGGCCTCGGCTGCCTGATGTGCCACAGCATTGTGGAAGTGAAAAGCACCATGGGCCAGGGCGACTTTTTCCTGGAATACCCGAAGCTCCACGAGCTGGCGGCCAGCGAGAATCCGTTGGTGCGCAGGTTGCACGACTTTGTGGTTCGCCTGAACCCCGAGCCGCACCGCCGCACTTTTCTGAAGCCATTCATGCGCGCGGACACCGCGGAGTTCTGCTCTTCGTGTCACAAGGTCCATCTGGACGTCCCGGTGAATCACTACCGCTGGATTCGCGGCTTCAATGAATATGACAACTGGCAGGCAAGCGGCGTTTCCGGGCAAGGCGCGCGCGCCTTCTACTATCCGAAGTCGCCGATGAATTGCGCGGATTGCCACATGCCGCAAGTTCCCTCGAACGATGACGGCAACGTTGATGGCCTCGTGCATTCGCATCGCTTCCCCGGCGCGAACACCGCAGTGCCCATCGCGAACCAGGACCAGGCACAATTTGAGTTCGCCAAAAAGTTTCTTCAGGACAATCAACTGACCGTCGATATTTTCGCGATCTCGCCCGCGGAGAAAGAAGCGAACGCGCCCGTACGGAGCGAAATTGGAAGGTCGGAGCTTTCAACGACTTTCGCCGTCGGCGAAGAATCTGATATTTCACTGCCGAAAGGCCCATCCGGTGAAGTCCGCCCTATCACCGCTCCCATCGATCGCACCGATGCGGCGGTGCGGCGGGGCGATGACGCTCGCGTGGATGTGGTCGTGCGCACGCGCAAGGTCGGACATTTCTTCCCCGGTGGCACGGTTGACGCTTTCGATGTGTGGCTTGAGCTGCAAGCCACCGATGAAAAAGGCCAAGTGATTTTCTGGAGCGGGAAAGTGGAGGACGATGGCAAAGGCCCGGTCGAGCCGGGGGCGCACTTCTATCGTTCGCTGCAGATCGATGGCCACGGCAATCCCATCAACAAACGAAACGCCTGGGCGACGCGCTCGGTCGTTTACGTCCATCTGATTCCTCCGGGCGCGGCGGACACCGCGCACTTCCGTGTTCACGTTCCGGAGAATGCAGGCGACAAAATCAACCTCCACGCCAAGCTGAACTATCGCAAGTTCACCTGGTTCAATACGCATTTCTCTTTCGCGGGCGTCGAAGCACGGCCAAATGCCTTTATGCTCGGCACGATCGCTGGCACTACGCCGGATTACGACGATCGCAAATGGAGATTTGATGGCGACACCTCAACAGTATCCGGCAACACTAAGGCGATCCCTGATCTCCCGATCACTGTCATCGCTGAGGACACCAAAACGTTACGCGTTCTTGGTCATAACGCAGCTGTTCCGCAGCCCAAAACGGTCACTAGCAAGGAAGACTGGACTCGCTGGAACGACTACGGAATTGGCCTATTCTTGCAAGGCGATCTGAAAATGGCCGCCGCTGCTTTCGAAAAAATCACCGAAGCCGACCCGCAGAATCCCGACGGCTGGACCAACATCGGCCGTGTGCTGGTGCAGGAAGGCGATACCGCGGGCGCGCGAAAAGTGCTCGAGAAATCTTTGGCGATCGACCCGCGGCTGGCGCGGACGAATTTCTTTTACGCGCGCGCCCTCAAGGAAGATGGCGAATACGACGGCGCTATCGCTCACTTGCAAATCGTGCTCGCGCAGTTCCCGCGCGACCGCGTCGTGCACAACGAGTTTGGCCGCGTTCTTTTTCTTCAGAAGCGTTACGCCGATGCGGTGAAGGAATTCGAACAGACACTTTCGATCGATCCCGAAGACCTGCAGGCGCATTACAACCTGATGCTGTGCTACAACGGCCTCGGCGATGACGCCAGAGCGAACGAACACAAGGCGCGGTATCTGCGGTTCAAGGCCGATGAATCGGCCCAGGCCATCACCGGGCCGTACCGCCAAACTCATCCCGAGGACAACAACGAGCGGCAGGCGATCCACGAACACGTCAGCGTCGTCCTTACACCGGCGCGGACCAAAAAGGCGATTACGGCGAGGCCTCGACGCAAAGTGTAAACCCGGAGCGTACCCGCCCCGGCGGTTCGAAATAATTTTCAGGATGATATCCCCCACAGGGAGTTGCGAAAAATGACCTGGATCAAGACTGTTCGAATGGATGAAGACGATCGCGTCAAAAGCGCGATGGAAGCGCAGCGCAAGCTCTATCCGGTCGAATACGCTAGCCCCGTCCATCCCGTGAATGACGGCCAAATGTCCGTCATCGTAGCGAGCCATACCCTTCTCCCCGACGTGCTCTTCCATGCCTTCAGCACCTTTGGCGCGCTCATGTCGCCGGCCTTGCCTCTCAAGCGGCATCAGCACGAAATGATCGCCACCATGGTTTCGGTGACGAATCGCTGCCACTATTGAATCGAGTCTCACGCAGAGTTTCTGCGTCGGGTCACGCTGGATGAAACGATGGTCAATGCGCTGCGCAATGACTATAGGACTGCCTCAATCAGCGAGCAGGATCGCACGATGCTGGACTATGTGGTGAAGCTGACGAAAGACGCGACGAAATGCGCCCCGGAAGATCACGTCAAGCTGCGCGCCGTTGGGTTCGACGATCGCGGCATTCTGCAGATCACGCTGATCGCGTCCTGGTTTAACTACATCAATCGCGCCGCCGATGCACTCGGCGTGGGCCGCGACTGAAACTTGGGGGAATGGTGAAGCGTTCGCTCGCAACAATTTTAGTTTTTGCCCTGGCAATACTTCTCGTCGAACAAACAGGAATCGGAGCAACGCCGGAAGCCTCAACGGTTCAGTTCCGGGATGTCACGCAGCAGGCGGGAATCCACTTCGTCCACAACAATGGCGCCTTCGGGAAGAAATTTCTTCCCGAAACCATGGGACCGGGTGTGGCCGTCATTGACTACGACAATGACGGCTGGCCAGACATTTTTCTCGTGAACGGCACGGACTGGCCCGGCCACGTTCAGAAACACTCGACGCCCAAGCTCTATCACAACAATCATGACGGCACGTTCACGGACGTGACTCACAAAGCGGGCCTGGACGTGGAAATGTTTGGCATGGGTGTGGCCGTCGGCGACTTCGACAACGACGGCTACGACGATCTCTTTGTTACCGCCTACGGCCAGAGCCACCTTTTTCACAACAACGGCAACGGCACCTTCACGGACTTCACCCAAAAAGCGGGCCTGCTGGGCCCAAAGGAATTCAGCACCAGCGCCGCGTGGGTCGACTATGACAAGGACGGGCATCTGGACCTGGTGGTCGGCAATTATGTCCAGTGGACGCCGGAGACGGACCTCTACTGCACGCTCGATGGCAAAAGCAAATCGTATTGTACGCCGGAATCCTACAGGGGAACTTCCGTGCGGCTCTGGCACAACTGCGGCAACGGCACGTTTGAAGATGTGACGCAAAAAGCCGGACTTGGCGACCCAACATCGAAAACTCTCGGCATCGCCGTTCTCGATTACGACAATGACGGCTGGCCCGATCTCTTGTTTTCGAATGATACCCAGCCGAACAAGCTATATCGCAACAACGGCAACGGCACCTTTGCCGAAAAAGCGGTCGTCGCCGGAATCGCCTTCAGCGAAGACGGCGTTGCCCGCGCAGGCATGGGCGTGGATGCGGCCGATTACGACCACTCGGGCTTCCCCAGCCTCTTGATCACTAATTTTGCGAACCAGATGCTCTCGCTCTATCACAATGAAGGGAGGGGACTCTTCGTCGATGAAGCTCCGCGCTCGGAGATCGGCCGTGCTTCCCTGCTCACTCTCGGCTTCGGCTGCTTCTTCTTCGATTATGACCTCGACGGCTGGCCTGACGTTCTGGTCGCGAACGGCCATATCGATGCCGATATCCAGCGTGTGCAGGCGAACGTGAAATACGCCATGCCACCGCATCTGTTCCGCAATATCGGCAAGGGGAAATTCGAAGAGGTCACCCAGTCACTCGGGCAATCCTTCGCCACTCCCCGAGTGGGGCGCGGCGCCGCCTACGCCGATTTCAATGACGACGGCCGGCTGGACCTTCTTCTCTCCACCAACGGCGGCCCAGTGCATTTGTTTCGAAATGAAGCGCAGGGCTTTGCGGCATCGAACAAGAGTCTGCGCATCAAGTTGACCGGCACAAAATCCAACCGCGATGGCATCGGGACAACTGTGAGGCTAACTTCCGGGCGAGAAACGCAGACGCAAATGCTCCGCAGCGGCTCCAGCTACCTCTCCGCCAGCGAATTGATTCTTACGTTCGGCCTTGCGCACAACGACAAAGCCGACACCATCGAGATTCGCTGGCCCAGCGGTCAAATCGACCGGCTTTCGAACGCGAACGCAGGTCAAACCGTGACGGTGACCGAAGGAAAAGGGATCACCGCAACCCGCGCTTTTGGAAAGAAGAATTGAGGGGAATCAGACCGCCTGCGTTCCGACTTGCCCCACATGTCGTTTGAGGAATAGCCAATTTCCCGGCAAAACAAGACGAACGCCCCCGGCAAAACTGGAGGCGTGACGTTCCGTGTTGCTGAAAGAATTCTAGAACAAGTTCCAGAGGAACTGGTTGTACACCTCGTGGTGAAACTGGACCTCTGGCGCTTTGACGACTGTGCCAAGAGCCCGCGGGCAGCGGTCGGCAGCGGCGCGCTTCAGGTCCGCATAGCGAGCCTTGACGTCGGCGCCGAAGAGCTTGGTGGTCCAGTCAGCCTTCTCGAAATTATCGAGCGCCGTGTAGATGTTGTCCGGAAGGTAGCGCTCGGCCGAGCGTAGATTCTTGATTTTCGCGGTCTCACCGTCGAGTCCCGTCTTGAAGACCGAATACATCACCAAATAGGGATTCGCGTCGGGAGCAACCGCGCGTACTTCCGTGCGCATGCTCTTCTCGTTGCCGATGGGGATGCGCACCATGGCGCCGCGGTTGACCGCCGAAGCATTGAGCTGGTTGGGCGCCTCGAAGTGCGGGTCGAGTCGGCGGTACGCATTGACGCTGGAATTGATCAGCAAACAGATATCGTTGCCATGGCTAAGAATGCGATCCACGAACTCCCAACCGAACTTGCTGAGTTTTTCCTCGCCCTTAGGGTCCCAGAAGACGTTCTTGTCGTCCTTGCTGACAGAAACGTTGGTGTGCATGCCGTTGCCGTTGACCCCGACGACGGGCTTGGGCAGGAAACAGGCGGTGAAGCCCATGTTGGTGGCGACCTGACGACAGATGAGTTTGTAAAGCTGAATCTGGTCCGCGGCCTGAACCACCTCGCCGTAGCCGTAATTGATTTCAAACTGTGACGGCGCGACTTCCGGGTGATCCTTTTCATTCTGGAAGCCCATGGCTCGCTGGACTTCGGCGGTGGTATCGATAAACGTGCGGAGCGGATCGCCGGGGAGAGAGTGGTAGTAGCCGCCGGTATTGACGTATTCGAATTTGCCAGTTTCGTTGTAACTCCGCTCCGCATTTTGACCTTTGAAAAGGAATCCTTCGATTTCGTTCGCGGCGTTGAGCGTGTAGCCCTTTTTCTCGTGGAGATTGTCGGCATAACCCTTCAGGACTCCCCGAATGTCGGCGGAGTAAGGTGAACCGTCTTTGTCGATCACGTGACCGAAGATCAGCACCTTGCCGGATCCAAACACATCCGCGGGCGCCCAATAAAATGAGCCCCAATCCATCGCCAGCCGCAGGTCGCTCTCGCGCTGCGCGGTGAATCCGCGGATCGAGGAGCCGTCGAACGTCAGGTTGTCCCAGCTCTTGATTAGAAATTTCTTGTCGTAATCGAGCATGTGCAGGCGGCCTTCCAGGTCGCTGAACAGCACCGTCACGGCCTTGACCCGCTTTTCGTCCGTCAAATATTTAATGCGCTCTTCCTGAATTTTGTGCGCAGCAACTCGCTTCTGACGCTGCTCCTTGGCTTTCAAATTCAACTGTTCCAGCTCGTCATAGGAAAGGGCTAGAAAATTACGCAGTTCGTTCGACATAAATCTCCTCAAAGTGGGATAAGACTCAAGCTCTGGGGTAAACTCTTGGGCGGCAAAGGCTGGCCAACCCGGCCATAGGGTATCGCGCAGCACTTCCGAGCGTCAATGAAAAGACCCGATACATAGAATCAAAGAAATTGCATCCCGCCTGGATCGGAGCGGTTGCGCTTGAATTGCAACGCTCCAGCTTGCGCAAAGGCGGCGCTATTTCGGGCGTGCTTTCTCCAGTGCGGGCGCGGACGGCTCCTCCACCTGCAAGATTTGATCGCCGCGAACCTGTTCGAGGGTCTGAAAGATTCCACTTGGCCAGTGAATCTCAATCCTCTGGGCGCTTGTAGCTGTCCCAACCCGACCAAAGGTGAATGAAAACATCAGGCAAAACTGGTAGCGATACCGGGATTTGAACCCGGATTTTAGCCTTGAGAGGGCTACGTCCTAACCCTTAGACGATATCGCCATTGCCATTCAGGTAGAAAATGATTTTCGCATGGCTGGAAATCGCGTGCAAGTAAACTAGAGAGGTTGGGAGAGGTTGCAGTTGTGCCGGGCCTCGTTCGCCTGCTAGAATTTTAAAGTTGTTCTTCGGTTTGGGCCTGTAGCTTTAACGGCTGTTGTTGATTCGGCGCTACTTAGGTCCAAAATCAGGCCCTCCGAAACGCCCTTTCTTGTACTCAATCTGTACTCAACCACGCCGGAATTGGATGTCCCGCACTCAGCTCGCTTTCAATTCCGGCGATCTCGCATTTCGGGAAATCATCACGTCAAGACCCAACGTTAACGGCGCAACGAGAGTGGTTTCCCGGAACGCCGTTTGGCCCGTGACTGCCACTTTTCCGAGTACGCCACAAATCAGGAGTTAGGTGTTCAAGACTGGGGGGACTTAGCCAACCCGACGCATCCCCAGACCAAATTCCACAGAGAGACCACTAGTCCCAGAGGCCACAACGCTATTGCTAGCAAGGGGACTATCGCAAAGAACCCAATGTCATTGGCTGATCCGTAGTTCGAGGCCACAATGACAAGAACACCCAATATGCCAAATAGATTCATCCAAAGTGCAACTCGCACAGCGCGATGATTCAATAGCCCAGTGCGAGATTGAGCGAGCTTCACTTGAGCCCAGTTCAACACGCCGACAATCACTCCCGGAACAAGAAAGACCAAAAAGCCAGGGAATCTTCCGTCACGTGTGGTGGGAGGATACGGAGAATTTCCGCACCAATAATGAATGAATGCAGAGCCCCAAAAGTGAAGCACAAAAGTCAAGACAACGTAGGCGCCCACGGTTGCGCCCATCACCCATTCATCAGAAATGCGTGGCCTGTCCATCATTGGACCCATCTATTAGACAGGTTAAATCAGTCTATTGTTCCCGCGTTGGTCCGATTCCGCCGCGTTGTCTAGATGCTAATATATCTGATTAACGCTGTTCGCGTCCACAACATGGAATCAGCCGCGAACGGGAGCCTTTCAAATGGACGTGAACCCCACCAATCGGGAGTTGGCGGTAAGAGTCGGGTCGTCTGACAGATTTACGGCGATTTGGTCCTTAACATGAATTCGGCTGAGAATTGAAAGTCCTAGTCAGGGCTGAGCTTGGCGGACGGGCATGGTCTTTAATCCCGGATCCTCAGAAGAATGGCGCAGTCAGAAAGATTTGCGTTGGACCAGAAGAGGAACCAGGTCCAAGACTGGAGAACGTTGCGAATTGGCCCGTGAGATCCACCGCGGCGTTATCGCCGCCGATGGGATGGCCGCTGGAATCGGCAGAGACGAGCACCGGAACCGTAAAGGTAGGCTCAGGTCGCGCACAAGGCAAGCAAACCGTCACGGCATAGACCTGCTGGCCCGCAACGCCGGAAATCAAGCTCGCCTGCGAAGTGAAGGCCACGTTACCGGTAAAGGCCCCTGCTCTCAGTGTGGGGTGGAAGCTGTCGCCCTGCCCCGGCATGCGGTTCTGATCCACGGAGATCACTCCACCACTCGGCGTTGCGACGCAAGGGATCGGCGGAACAGCGAAGCAGGTGTTGAACGCGACGATTTGCTCATTGGCGGTGCCCGCCGGGAGAAGATTGGGCGCGCGTGTCGCAAACACGGTCGTGATTCCAAACAACCCCACCGCGGGCGTCACGCTGTCGCCGGTACCTAGGTGCCCGCTTGCATCCACGGAAACGGCCAGAGCTTTATTCCCGCATATGTCACCCGGAAGAGGGGATGCCAGCGCTAGGCAGGTGTTGCGCAGATAAATTTGTTGAAATCCGTTCCCTGGCGTATTGGCAACGATGTTGTCGGCCAGAGATTGGAAGACAACGACGAGCCCCGCGTCCAACGAGGGGTTTGTGGAATCTTTGTCCCCAGCGTTTCCGCTGGCATCAACGGATTCCAAAGCTATGCCCGGCGAGCAATCCGGCAATGCGCCCAACAAGGTATTACATCCACGCCAAAGATAAATCTGTTGTACCCCCGAAGGAACGGACTGGCTGACCAAATTCGTTGCCGAGGATTGGAATGCCACGAACAGCCCGAAAGCCCCAGCCATGGGATTCGAGCTGGGCGCGTTACCCGGAGCCCCCGAAGCAGATGCGGACACGAGAACCGTCTGGGGCCTGCAGTTTTGAACCGGACCCAAAATGCTCTCACAGGTGTCCCGCAGATAAATCTGCTCGACAGCCTGGGTAATGCCCGGTACCAGATTCGTGTCGTCGGACTCAAACACAACAAAACGGCCTTCCGGTGAGATCGCCGGCTCGTCGCTGCCCTTGGCGCCGCCCGCGCCGGGCGAACCGTCCGGCGCAACGGAAACAAGTGTCGTTTGTGGCGTGCAGTTCGGGGCTGCAGCAAAGCAGTTTTGTCTCAAATAGATTTGCGAAAGCCCGCTCGTCGCTCCAGCCACGAGATTAGTTGCTGTCGAATCAAAGGCCACAAGAAATCCATCAATAGCTGCCGAAGAATGAGTGCTTGGCGCATTGCCCGGCACGGGCGGAGTTGCGCTGTTCACAGACTCCTCTATAGGAAAGCTGCCCTTATTGACGACGAAAAAATTCTCTTGATTCGATGTGCCTCCGGTCGATCCCGGGTTCGTTACCGAGACTGAAACCGCTCCGGATGCCGTCAGCGCAGATGCAGGCACTTGAACCCCGAGCGTCCAAAGGGCAGCCGATGAGGGATAAAACGTCACCCCGGACGATGTGGGTGAAAGCGAGAGCGAACCAAAGTTCAACGTGGCGTCCTGAGCGACGTTTTGAGCCTCAACCACCAATTCGAACGATGCCCCGCCGGCCGGAGCCACCATCGGGGAGACTACGAGCAGTTGCGGCGCCCCAGTGACACTTCCGGATTGCGGCGTCACTGCAAAGGCAACTGCGTTCGAAGCCAGCGAAGCGTTTGCGACCGAAACCGTAATGGTCGTGGCGCTGGCCACATCTTGCGTCGGAACATTCACCGCCAGGGCCACGCAAGAGCCGCCCGCCGGACAGTTCGTGGGCGTCGCTGAACTCGGCATGAGAACCGCTCTGCCAAATTTCACTTGGGACGTCATTCCCAGACCGGTGCCCATGATGGTCAAGATGAAATTCCCGCTGCCCGCCGGCACATTGGTGGGAGAAATAGCGGCGATAGTTGGCTGTACTGTCTGCGGAGGCGGTGTAGTAGAGGTCATGGAATTCCCGCCGCAGCCGGAAAGCAATAGAGGAATGGCAGAGGTTAGCACCACGCTTAGAAGTACGGAATCTCTTCGCATCGAACACCGCCCCGCGCCTGTAAGCCCCTAGAGGTTCCGTTTGGCTAGGTCCAATCGAGGCAACGCCTCAGCAACTCAAGGGGCTTCAATCTAATATAGTCTGAAATTACCACACACGCGTTCTTCCATCATTGATGCGGCGCTTGCCAGCGCGGGTTGCTCGCAGGCCTGACGTCGCGGGGGGCCTTGCTGTCAATGACAGTTCAAAGACTAGGTCCTGATTAACAGCGATCCCGTCAATTTGAAATGCCCGGCAAAATACAGCCAGGAGCTGTCGGGCTTCTGAACCGTGAGGTCGGTCACTTCTCCGCGAACCCCACTACACATCCAAGTAATGCTCAGATTTCGTCCAAATCTGTATGATGCTTTGAGCATATGAACGTTCTGATTGGGTTCCTGGTCGTTTTCCTTGTGCTCCTTGGCTTTTGCGCTTGGAGAATACGGTCGCAAGGCCTTTCATGGGCTACAGCCAAACGATGGCTGGTCTATATCCCCAGTGCGTTGCTCCTGCTTGGTGTGTTCGGTGGATTTTACGTCTACGCTGATTACCGAAGAATCCCTGAATTGCTGGCCGTAAAATGGATGAATATTAGTACGACAGCTCTGTTCGTATTCGGAGTCACCGTAAAGAAATTTTGGCAACACCGCAAGAGATGGACATTTTGGGTAGAGTTATGTGTGCTCCTCTCTGCTCACTTCATCATCCTGGAGCGTCTGCAGTGGCAGAAAGGAAGTTATTTCTGGCTGATTTTAGTGATTGGCATCCCTGAAATGTTTGTGGTTTTCATCTTGATTGGCCTCATGTTTACCCCGAAGGCTGGCCCACCGTCTGAAGATTTTCCTAAGTGAGTTCGACCGCCCGACCACGAATCAGGGTCAAGTCCCGGTTAACGCTGTATCGGAGAAGTGGGCACTGTGAGCGACTTCTCCTATTTACCGGGCCACGCACACTAGTGTCGGAGCGATTCCTTGCGTTTGCGAAAAAGCTGAGTGAAGGAAAAGTTGTAATAGCCCAGAATCGGCAAGCTCAAGGCAAAGAGCAGCAGCGGACACGTGAACCCCATGACGGGATCTCTCCAGAAGCGTTCGTGCCACCAGTAGGACACCAAGAAGATTAGGAGCAGCGTCGTCTTCCAAGTCGTAAGCAAACCGATGACCAGCTTGCGGACCTGCGCGAAGCGCTTTGCAGTTTCCTCCTGCGGTGGTATTAACTCGGGCGATTCCATGGGATTATTTTTCCACTAGCATACTACCCCCAAACGAATCGACGCGATTTGCAAGCCTGCTTCATTTTGGCCTAGGGCAAGGCGGGATGCAGCAAGAGAAGGGTGTACAATGCGCTCGTTTTTTGAAGGCAAAAGGAGATCCCGGTTCCGATGGACAAAAATCCTACTCCGCGAAGCACCTGGTGGGGGCGCGCGGATTGGTTCGTTTTCGTCCCCTGGTTCCTCGTGTTTGCCAGCTTTTGGATCTATCTTTTTGGGCCAGACCGCGCGCCGTGGACGGAAGCGATGCACGAGTTCTATGGAATGCGCCGTACCGCCGAAATTCATACGCCCTGGTTGATGTTCGGATCACTGCTTATTATTCTTTATTCGTTCACGCTCTTCCTGCGCCGCCGGCTTCTGTTCGGGCGGGTTGCAAGATCCTGGACGATCGCAATCGCGATCTTGTTCATCGTCCTGGCAGCAGCCACCGGCCTGGCGGCCTTGGCCACCTACGCCAGTTCATTTCTGTGAACCGCGCTATTGCCAGGGGCTGTTCAGGCGCTGGCAAGCGCACGAAAAAGCAAAGCCACTGGACTCCGCGGTAGCCGAGCGGCCTTGCTAACGCCCGATAAACGTTAGTGCTTAATCGGACGCGCGTTGCCACGAAAGAACCGAACTCAGACGCGGGGCTCTTCGCGCGTTCGATTAAGCCGTTTGAACGTGGCCGCCCGTGGTTGCGGCAGACGCGGGCTCTATGCAAATTCAATGTTGG
>DATHIB010000166.1:0-3470 GCA_035490055.1 Candidatus Limnocylindria bacterium
TCGATGCCGCACCGGAACACACCGCGACCATTCTTGGTCAAAGCTCCGTGGACCGCCACAGCGCGAGCATGCCAAGGATGCCAGGGGTAACGGACTTCTCGCGATTCAATATTATGGGTGTTGCGTTGTCGACTCGTACCATGAAGACCGCACGCATCTCGGGCTGAGCAAAGAAACACCAAACGGCAGAGTCCGTTTGGCCGATCATGGTCGCGTCATTTCTCATGCGAGATTAGAAGATCTGCACCACTGCCATGATCAAGTTGCCCAACCAAAGATTCGGGCCGAGCCGTGTTTGCTAGGCCGAGCCGTTTTGCGTTGGGGAAGCCGCGCGATCAGAACTCAAAAAAACTACAAATGTGAGTCTTGCACTCACGGATTTCTTGCCGGTTAGCCGTAAGGGTAAAGTGTGCTACTTTCGGCGCTCATCGAATTTTGGCGACGCATGGTTATCAAATCGAGGAACATAGGAGTGAGCAGCGGGGAAAAAGGCGGCGCGAATTCGCGGTCTGCACCAAGCGTAAACATTCCGTCGTGATTAAATGCTCTTCGGCCCCGCGCCCGCCGCCGTCGATGTAGTTGGTGTAGACGCCGTCAGCGAGGAGACGTTCTTGTCGGCTTCCTTCTCCGCGCTCCTGTCGATCTCGATCGAACCTTTGAAGTACGCGCCGTCTTCGATCATGATCTGTGCCGTCGTCAAATCCCCGTTCACCGAACCGTCCTTCCTGATCTCAGTCCGGCCCTTCGCGCGTACGTTCCCCTTCACGTTGCCGTACACCACCACCTCACCGGCGATGATGTCAGCCGTCAGCTTCGCCGTCGTACCGACCGTCAGTTTCCGCTCACCGAGCTGGACCAGTCCTTCGACCGTTCCGTCAATATGCAGATCCTCGTTGCCGGCGATTTCACCTTTCACGTGCAGGCTCGACCCCAGCCAAGACATTGCGGCGTCCGCTGTCGCTCCCGTTGGACGCATGGCATCTGAGCGCTTCTTGGGTGTTCCCTCCCAAGACGGCGGAGCGGGCTTTAGCGGCTGATTCGTTTGCAAATTTTTCGGTTCCGGGTCCGCACCTTGCGGCCTATCCGGTTTCTTGTTACCCCACATCGGACCTCCCTAGGGACAGCACACCCCGCGCAGATTCTCGACCGAGGTGCATCGAACTCGATTCCTCCCCCCAGCTTACCGCAAAGGGCCACCGCGCGCCGCGTTTCTGGATTTGTCTAAGGCGACAGGAATGAACAGTCTCGCGTCCGGCGCTTATGCGCCACGGGCTAGGGGCTCCCGAACCCGTTTTTCACTCAGGTTTTCTGAGCGGATCGAGGGGACACGCCAAACCGGATGAACTTACGCGCGTTGCATGGCAAGATGCCCTCCCTAGGCAGGCATCATGAAAAAACATCGTTTGGCAAACTGAGTCAAGTCCTGACTTCTACTCCTGAGCCAATTCCACAGCACAAACCGGGCGGGAGGCAACGCCCTTTTTCCCCAAAGGCACAGCTTTGCGAGAGGTTGCGCGGCTCCTTAGCGTGCTGATTGAGTTGAGCTACAAGAATCTACACCCACCTTTCTTTCTGATATGCGTGACTGAACCACAAGATCTTCCTGCTACGGATCGGGCGTTCTCCTGATGCGCATTTAGGGTTTCTCCCCACTTCGTTTTAGGGAGTTCACGCTATTGTGTTGCCGGGGGGCACTTACCATCCGCCGCATATCGATGCCCGCCGACCTGGTTCTCCAAAGATCCAGACGTGTTCATCGCCTCCGTTTGGGGCGCGCGGATCGACTGCTGTGGGTCTGGCTCTCGCGTTTTTGGAGCGGCTGGCGATTCGCTCTGGCGATCGTCAAGCCCGAAACTGTGATCGCCTGGCACCGGCAAGGATTCCGCCTGTACTGGAAGTGGAAGAGCCGCCATTCGTTGGGCCGACCTTCTATATCGCGCGAGGTCATTGATCTAATCTGCAAGATGAGCTTGGCCAATCCTCGATGGGGCGCACCCCGAATCCACGGGGAACTGTTGAAGCTCGGACTTGAGCTATCGCAAGCCACGGTTGCCAAGTACATGGTGCGCCATCGAAGGCCGCCTTCTCAGACATGGCGGACATTTCTCCAGAACCATGTGAAGGATTTGGTCGCTGCCGACTTCTTCGTGGTTCCAACGGTTTTCTTCGACCTGCTGTTTGTCTTCGTGATTCTGTCGCACGACCGGCGCCACGTGGTTCACTTCGGTGTGACTGCATACGCGACGGCCGAATGGGCGGCTCGGCAACTGTTGGAAGCCTTTCCCTGGGACAGCGCACCGCGCTATTTGCTACGCGACAGGGACGGAAGTTACGGAGAGAAGTTTCGTGAAGCAGCGGACTGGTTGGGTGTCCGGGAACTTCTCACTGCTCCGCAATCGCCCTGGCAGAATGCCTATGTCGAGCGCTTGATCGGGACTCTTGTTGTCCATAACAAAAGTGCCGATTAGCCTTTCCACGAATGGATGGGACAGGGGAACGTAGGGGATGGTCTTGATTTCTGTCACCTCCAGTATCCGCAGATTGGCTTGCCACTGGTGGAACCTGTAGAGTGGATCGTTGTCGGAGCTGAGGTACTTCGGCATCCAGAGTTGCCATCGAATGGCGCGGTTGAACATCGTACAGAGTGCGACACCACCGACCGTTCCCGCATGGACGCCGAACCCGATGATCCGGCGCGAGTATTGATCCATGACGACCAGGACCCAGTGGGTCCGCAACGTTGCCGACTCGCACCTGAACAGATCCATACTCCAGAGGCTGTCTTTCATGTGGCCCAGGAAAGTCAGCCAAGAGCGACCACCGGAGTCCTGTCCCGGCAGGTAGTGATGGGCGAGAATCCTTCGAACAACGTCTTTGTCGATTTGGATGTGGAACGCCAAGGCGATCTGTTGCGCGATTCGCGGACAGCCCCAGTTGGAATTGCGTTGCTTCATTTCGACGACCGCATGAATGAGTTCTGCGCTCGGTCCTTTCGGGCCGGGCTTCCGACGGCGTTTCGTTGACAATAGCATCCGGTACTTTCGCTTGCTTATGGCTTTGTGAAGGCCTAGCAGTGTCGAGGGCTTCAGTACAATTGCGGAACGGAGCAGACGAGTTGGACGCATCAAGAGCGCCATCAAGCCGGCAAGGATGCGGTCCCACGCGGATAGATTCGGCGATCGTTGCCGGGAGCGATTCAAGATCAGGAGTTGGTGCTTGAGGAGAAGCGACTCCGCAACTATGGAGCGGGCGCCGCCAGGTCCAAGCAAGCGGGCCACGGTGGCGAGGAAGTGGATGAAAAGAACGACCAGATTGCGCATCGCAGAACCGTCCTATAAGAGTGAATGTCAAGAGAAAAATCTCCCCCGTTGGCTCGATGCCGACACCTTTTTTGGTCTCGGCATTCAGCCCAACTTGTTTTGAACGCGCACACTCGATCCGTGAGAGTGTGGTCTTTCTCTGCAGCCGTG